>NZ_JAKRKC020000001.1:0-600000 GCF_022664455.2 Actinomadura luzonensis | reverse complement strand
CTGCTGACCCGGCTGGTCGACCGGTCCCTGGTGGCCGTGGCCGAGGGGCCCAGGTACCGGCTGCTGGAGTCGGTGCGGGCGTACGCGCTGGAGCGGCTGGCGGAGGCCGAGGACCCGGCCGCCGTGCGCGCCCGGCACCGCCGCCACTACCTGGCGCTGGCCGAGCGGGCCGAGCCCCTGCTCAGGGGGCCGGCGCAGCGCGAGTGGCTGCGCCGCCTGGACGCCGAGGCCGCCAACCTGCACGCCGCCCGCACTCCCGACGCCGCCTCCGGTGCGGCCGCCGGCGGCGCGGCGGACGGGGACGAGGTGGCGCGGCTGGCGGTCGCGCTCGCCTGGTGGTGGCTGCTGCGGGGCCGGTTGCACGAGGGACGGCGGGCCCTTGAGGAGGTGCCGGCGACCGCGCGGGACGCCGCCGAGGCCCGGGTGCTGCGGAACGCGTTCGCGCTGCTCACCGGGGACCGGTCCGGCGGCGGCGACTGCCCGGAGGCCGCCATCGCCGATCCCGTCCGGCGCGGGCGGGCCGTGTGGCTGTACGCGTACGGGCTGTTCCACGCGGGTGAGCCCGGCGAGGCGGAACGGACCGGCGAGCGCGCCCTCGCCCTCGCCACCGCCGCGGACGACCGGTGGGGCGTCGCCGCCGCGCTCGCGCTCCGCGCCATGACCGCGCTGCTCGGCGGCGATCTCGCCGCCGTCGAGCGGGACGGGCTGCGGAGCGCCGCGCTCTTCCGCAAGCTGGGCGACCGCTGGGGCGAGCTGCAGACCGTGCCCCCACTGGCCGCGCTCGCCGAGGTGCAGGGCGACTACGCCGAGGCGGCGCGGGCGCAGCGCGAGGGGCTGGGCATCGCCTCCGAGCTGGGGCTGGAGACGGAGGTGTCGGCGCGCCTGTCCGGCCTCGGACGGCTGGCGCTGCTCGAACGCGACTGGGACCGGGCGCGCGAGCTGCACGGCCGGGCCCTGCGGCTGGCCGCCGGGCAGGGCCACCTGTACGGCGAGGTGCACGCCGAGATGGGCCTCGCGCTCGGCGACCGCCGCTCCGGGGAGCTCGACGCGGCCGAGGCCCGGCTCCAGCGCATCCACGCCGCCCGGGTGTCGTCCCTGGCGGGCCGGCACCTGCTCCACGCCGAGCTGGGCTTCGTCGCCGAGCTGCGCGGCGAGGCCGCTCTCGCGGCGGCCCACCACGGGCTCGGCCGGGAGCTGGCGGCGAAGCTGGGGGAGCCGCGGGCGATGGCGCTGTCCCTGGAGGGCCTGGCGGGGGCGGCGGCCCTCGCCGGTGACGTGGAGGGGGCGCGGCGCGCCGCCCTGCTGCTCGGCGCGGCGGACGCGGCCCGCCGCGGCGTGTCGGCCCCGCTGCCGCCCGCCGAGCGCGGCGACGTGGACCGCGTGACGGCGTCCGCGACGGAGGTGCTCGGGGCGGCCGCCTTCGCTGAGGCGTTCCGGCAGGGCGCGGCCCTGACGCCCGGGGAGACGGCCCGGGTCGCCGCTCAGCAGGCCGCCGCCGCGGGCACGAGCCGCCCCTCGGCCTGCGCAGAAGGCTGCGACGAGGGCTGAGGTGAGGACGGGTGGAGGGTGGGGTAGTCGGTGTAGCCGTCGGGGCCGCCCGCGTACATCCAGCCGGTGTCCCTGATCGGGTTCAGCGGCGCGCCGGTCCGGAACCGTTCGACCAGGTCGGGGTTGGCGAGGAAGGCGCGGCCCAGGGCGACCAGGTCGGCGCCCGCGGCCAGCAGGCGCTCGCCCGCCGCTCGCCCGCCGTCCGCCGGGAACGGGGACGGCCAGGGCAGGGCGGGGTTGGCGATGAGCGTCCCCGGCCAGTCCGCGCGGATGCGGTGGAAGAGCTCCTGCCCGGGGTCGGCGAAGACGACGTGCAGGTACGCGGGCCCGATCGGCCGCAGCGCCGCCACCAGCGCCGGGTACAGCGCGTCGGTGTCGTCCTCGGCGATGCCGTTGACGGTGACGCCCGGCGCGAGGCGCACCCCCACCCGCTCGGGCCCGATGGCCTCCGCCACCGCGCGCACCACCTCCACGGGGAAGCGGATGCGCCCGGCCACCGAGCCGCCGTAGGCATCGGTGCGGCGGTTGGTGTTCCCGGCCAGGAACTGGTGCAGCAGGTAGCCGTTGGCGGCGTGCACCTCGACCCCGGCGAACCCGGCCTCGATCGCGTTCCTGGCGGCGGCGGCGAAGTCGGCCACCGTGGCGTCGATCTCGCCGGCGGTCATCGCCCGCGGGACGACCGCCGGCCGGTGCCCGCCGGGCGTGTAGATCGTGCCGGGCAGCGGGACCGCCGAGGGCGCGAGCGGCGTCAGCCCGCTGTTGTCCGGGTGCCCGACCCGGCCGCCGTGCTGGAGCTGCACGAACATCCGGCCGCCCGCCGCCGCCACCGCGCCGGTGACCCGCCGCCACCCGGCCACGTGCGCGGGCTCGTGCAGGGCGGGAATGTTCGGGTACGTGCGCCCGACGGCGTTCGGCGTGGTGGCCTCGGCGATGATCAGGCCCGCCGACGCGCGCTGGGCGTAGTACGTCGCCATGATCGGCTCGGGGGTGCCGTCCTCGGCCGCCCGGTTGCGGGTCATGGGGGCCATCACCAGCCGGTTGGGCAGCTCCAGGGCGCCGGCCTGCGCCCGGTCGAAGAAGCCGCGGTCCGCATATGTCGTCATCTGTCCGTCCCCTGTCGCGTGAGCGGGAAGCGCTTACGGGGACGACTCTGCTCGCGGACCCTTCGGACGCGCTGACGGTCCGCTGACGCGCGGCCCGAAGCCCGCCGCTACGCCTTGGGGGCGGCGCTCTCGGCGACCTCGAACGTCCACACCTCGGACCCGGACGCGGCGGGCCCGTGCCCGTGGCCCTGACCCTGCCCGTGGCCCTGACCGTGCCCCTGCCCCTGCCCCTGGGCGCGCTGGGCGTCGGCGGCGGCCCGCGCGTGGCCGCGCGCGAACTCCTGGCTCTGCTGCCACTTCTGGAAGTCCTCTTCGCTGCGCCAGCGCGTGTAGACCAGGTACCGCTCGGTCCCGTCCACCGGCCGCAGCAGCTCGAACCACTCGAACCCGTCGGCCGACTCCACCATCCCGGCCCGGCCGGAGAAGCGCCGTTCGAGCTCCTCCCGCATCTCGGCGGGCACGGTCAGCACGTTGATCTTCACGACGGACAACGGGAACCCCTCTCGTCAGCGCCTCTAGTGCACCACCCGATGCGGCGCAGGTGAGGGCTCCAGGCTAACGCGGGCCACCGCCGGGACCTGATCCCGGTCCAGCGCGTCGCGCATGTGCGGCAGGGCCACCCCGGACAGGTGCCCGGCCACCTCGCTCATCGGCGCGGCCTCGTCGGCGACCACGGTGAGCCGCACCTCGGGGCCGCCGCGCGAGCGCACCAGCCCGGCGTGCGCGCTCAGCACCGCCGGGCTCGCCTCGACGTCGGCCGCCACCGCCTGCGCCACGCCGCCCGCCGACACCTCGGTCACGCCGTCCGGGCCGTCGTCCAGCCGCAGCACGCCCGGGACCTCGCCGCGTCCCTGGGCGAACAGCCAGCGCAGCGCCAGCAGGACCAGGACGATCGACGCCAGCGCCACCGCCCACCAGATGCCCGAGCCCGCACGGGCGAAGAACGCCCGGACCTCGCCGCTCACGATCGGGGCGCGCGGATCCTGCCCGAACGCGCCCAGCCCCCGCGCCAGCGCCGTCCCGCCCAGCGCGGCCAGCACCAGGCCGGTCAGCGCCAGCGCCCACCGGTTGACCCGGCCGGTCCGCCTGCTCATCTGCGCTCCTTCACCTCGACGGCCACCCGGTACGGCTCCACCAGGTCCAGCTCCGCCAGCCGGGTCAGCACCGCCTCGCGGACGCCCTCGCGGAACCGCTCGCCGTCCCAGCCGGACGTGACCGGCGTCACCGCGACCGTGCGGCCCCTGATCCGCGCGCGGGCCTCGTGCACGCCCGGCACCTGCTCGGCGGCGTGCGCCAGGGCATGGGTGACGCTCTTGCGGCGCAGGCCCATGACCAGGTCGGGGTCGCCGGTGCGGACCGGCAGCAGGCGCGGCCGGCCCGGCACGAGCGCGGCGGCCAGCAGGGCCAGCCCCAGCAGCAGGGCGAGCGCCGAGCCCAGCAGGACCCACGGGTTCGCCCACGGCGTGGCCGAGGCCCCGGCGAGCATCCGGTCGTAGGGGACCAGCCGCAGCGGCCGTCCCACCAGCGCGGAGATCGTCTCGGCCGCGACGAGCAGGCCGAGCAGGGTGAGGACGGTGGCGACGAGGACGGCGGGGACGCGCCGCCGCGGCCGGAAGGCCCGCACCGCCGCCCGCTCCGCCCGCCGGTCCTGGACGTGGCCACGCGAGCGGCCACGTCCGGGGACGGCGGAGGCCGTGCCGAGGGCGGGGTCCAGACCGCTGGGCAACGTCGGATCCGGCCCGGCCGCCGGCGCGCTGCCCGAGGTCGTGGCCCCGCGCGCCGTCGGGCCGTTCGGGTCCTGTCCGGAGGTGGTCATGGCCGGCCCTCGCTCTCCAGGTCCGTCACCTTGATGTCCAGCCGGTCCACGGTCAGCCCCGTCTGGTACGCCACCCTGCGGGTCACGTGCTCCCGCAGCCTGGCGGCGACGGCGTGCAGCGGCGCCGGATAGGCGACGGCGACGTTCATCCGGACCGTGGCCCGGTCGCCGCGGACCTGCGCCTCGGAGGCGTGCTCCCACGGCATCCCCTTGACGTGGACGGCCCGCACGTCCGGCACCTCCTCGGCGGCGCAGCAGGCGATCTTGACGACCACCCGGTCCGCGACCTCGGTCCGCCCGCGCCGCTCCGCCGCCACGGGCGACAGCGCGGGGGCGGGCCCGGGAGCGGCTGTCACTTGCGCCTCACCGACAGCCCGGACAGGTTGACCTCGCCGGTCTCGGCCAGCCGCCCCACCACGAACCCGACCGCCCCGAGCACCAGCACCAGCAGGAACGCCCCCAGCCCCCCGAAGGCCCCCGCCAGCCCGAGCACGATCCCCGCGGCCATGCCGATCACCGGCATCCAGTGCACGTTGTTCATGATCCCTCCACCAGGTCGGTGATGTCGTCGATGCGGACGTTGACCGGGCGGTCGCCGGCCAGGTCGGCCACGGCCCGCCGCACCTCGTCGGCGGTCTCGGGCAGCGGTCGGCCGGCGCGCGCCACCAGGGCGATCTCCACCGTGCCGGCGTCCGCGGAGACGCCGGTCAGCCGCTCTCCCGGCAGGTACGTGGCCACCGTCCCGAACGGCCCGCCGGACAGCCCGGCGACCCCGGCGCAGGCCCGCACCCGCTCGGCGATGAGCCACGCCTCGCCACGGCCGTCAGCGGCCCGCGCCGCCCCGGCCCCCTCGCCGGCCCCCTCGCCGGCCGCCCGGGTCGTCCCGGTCGTCATCGGACCCTGGGCTCGGGTTCGCCGGCCCCGTCCGATGAGTCCCGGTTGCGGTCGCGGTCCCGGTCGCCGTCCTGGTCGGGCAGGTGGACGTCGTCCACCCGGATGTTGACCTCGGTGACCTCCAGCCCGCACATCCGCTCGACGGCCCCGATCACGTTCTTGCGCACGGCCGCCGCGAGGTCCGGGATCGCGGTCCCGTACTCGGCGACCAGGTCCAGGTCCACGGCGGCCTGCCGCTCGCCGACCTCGACCGAGACGCCCTGCGCGACGCTCCGCTCCCCGCCGACGAGCCCGCGGACGCTGCCGAGGGCCCGCGCCGTGCCGCCGCCCATGGCGTGCACGCCGGAGACCTCGCGCGCGGCCAGGCCGGCGATCTTCGCGACGACCCCGTCGTCGATGCTCGTGGTGCCCTTGTCGGTGACGAGCGAGCTCCCCGAGGCGCCGCCGCTCTCCGTGCGGGCGCGCGGCACCGTCGCCTGCCCGGTCCCCGCGGCGTGCGTGGACATCGTGTCCGACACTTCAACCACCCCCGTACATACGTCTTGATGTGGATTTCCGGTGCTATGCGCCTAATGCATGACAAAACGGACTTCGGGCACATTCATTGCCGGTGCATGACCCGCCCGGGCCGGGTGACCGGACCCCTCCGGCGGCGGCGATAGCCTTGACGGGTGCGTATAGCGAGGTTCTCCACAGGCGAAGGCGTGTCGTTCGGCGTGGTCGAGGGCGGCCCAGGCGAGGAGTTCGTCTCCACGATCGCCGGCCACCCGTTCAACCAGGTCCAGTTCACCGGCGAGCGCCACCCGCTCACCCAGGTGAAGCTGCTGGCCCCCATGCTGCCGAGCAAGGTCGTCGCCATCGGCAGGAACTACGCCGAGCACGCCAGGGAGATGGGCAACGAGGTGCCCGAGGAGCCGCTGATCTTCATCAAGCCGTCCACCTCGGTGATCGGCCACGGCGAGGACATCGCCTACCCCACGTCCCTGTCCGACCGCGTCGACTACGAGGGCGAGCTGGCCGTGGTGATCGGCCGGCTGTGCCGCGAGGTCCCGGTCGAGCGGGTCAAGGACGTCGTCTTCGGCTACACCTGCGCCAACGACGTGACCGCGCGCGACCTGCAGAAGAAGGACGTGCAGTTCACCCGGGCCAAGGGGTTCGACACCTTCTGCCCGCTCGGGCCGTGGATCCAGACCGACCTCGACCCGAGCGACCTCGCCCTGACCACCACGGTCAACGGCGAGGTGCGCCAGAGCGGCCGCACCAACCAGCTCATCCACGACATCCCCGCGCTCGTCGCCTACGTCAGCGCGGTCATGACGCTCATCCCCGGCGACGTCATCCTCACCGGCACCCCGGCCGGCGTCGGCCCGCTCCAGGTCGGCGACGAGGTCAGCGTCGGCATCGAAGGCATCGGCACACTCACGAACAAGGTGGTCTCCCGTGACTGACGTCCGCGTCAGGTTCGCCCCGTCCCCCACCGGCATGTTCCACGTCGGCGGCGCCCGCACGGCGCTGTACAACTGGGCGCTGGCCGAGCAGTCCGGCGGCCGTTTCGTGCTGCGCGTCGAGGACACCGACGCCTCGCGCAACCGTCCCGAGTGGACCGAGGGCATCATCTCGGCGCTCGACTGGATCGGCATCAACGGCACCAACCCGGCCTTCGAGGGCCCCTACTTCCAGTCCGCGTACGAGCCGCAGCACCGCGAGGCCGTGGCCAAGCTGCTGGCCGACGGCCGCGCCTACTACTGCGACTGCACCCGCGAGGCGCTGGTCGCCCGCACCGGCTCCGAGCACCGCGGCTACGACGGCCACTGCCGCAAGCGCGGCCTCACCGAGGGCGCGGTCCGCTTCCGCACCCCCGACGAGGGCGTGACGGTCGTGCCCGACCTCATCAGGGGCGACGTCGAGTTCCCCAACGAGGCCCAGGAGGACTTCGTCATCGCCCGCACCGACGGCTCGCCGCTCTACGTGCTGGCCAACGCGGTCGACGACATCACCCAGAACATCACCCACGTCGTCCGCGGCGAGGAGCACCTGGGCAACGCCGCCAAGCAGATGCTGCTCTGGCCCGCGCTCGGCGCCAACCCGCCGGTGTGGGCGCACCTGCCGGTGATCGTCAACGAGCAGCGCAAAAAGCTGTCCAAGCGCCGCGACAAGGTGGCGCTGGAGGACTACCGTGCCGAGGGCTACCTCGCCGAGGCCATGGTCAACTACCTCATGCTGCTCGGCTGGGGCCCCGGCGAGGACCGCGAGATCATGCCGTGGTCGGAGATGGCGCCGCTGTTCCGGCTGGAGGACGTCAACTCCTCCAGCGCCTTCTTCGACGAGAAGAAGCTGCGCGCCTTCAACGGCGAGTACATCCGGGCGCTGCCGCTGGAGACCTTCGAGGAGCGCTGCTCGCCCTACCTGGAGCCGTCCTGGGACCGCGAGCTGTTCAGCAAGGTCGCGCCGCTCGCCCAGACCCGCATCGGCGTGCTGTCGGAGATCCGGCAGAACGTCGACTTCCTCTTCCTCGACGAGCCGGTGTTCGACGAGGCGTCCTGGGACAAGGCGATGAAGAACTCCCCGGTGGAGATCATCTCCGGCTACCTGGAGCGGCTGGACGTCCTCAACTGGGACCCCGAGTCGCTCAAGGAGGCGCTGGAGGAGGTCGGCGCGGCCCACGGGCTCAAGCTGGGCAAGGCCCAGGCCCCGGTGCGGGTGGCGGTCACCGGCCGCACGGTCGGCCTGCCGCTGTTCGAGTCGATCGAGGTGCTGGGCCGCGAGCGCACCCAGGACCGCCTCCGCGCCGCCCTGACCCGCCTCGGCGCCTGACCCGCCCCGCCTGACCCGCCCCGCCTGACCCGCCCCGCCTGACCCGCCGGGCCTGATTCGCCCAGCCTGACCCGCCGCGGCCGGGCGGCCCCCGTGAGAGCAGGGGCCGCCCGGCGGCCGGTCAGTCCAGGCCGCGCCGCTGCAGCAGCGGGTCGATGCGCGGCTCACGCCCCCGGAAGTTGCGGAAGGCGGTCAGCGGGTCGAGGCTGCCGCCCCGCGACAGCAGCTCGCGGCGGAAGTGGTCGCCGTTCTTGCGGGTCAGCCCGCCGTTCTCCTTGAACCACTCCACGCTCTCGGCGTCCAGCACCTCGCTCCAGATGTAGGAGTAGTAGCCGGCGCTGTAGCCGCCCGCGAAGATGTGCGCGAAGTAGTTCGTGCGGTAGCGCGGCCGCACCTGCGGCACCGCGATCCCGGCCCGCTCCAGGGCCGCCGCCTCGAACGCCGCGGCGTCCGCGACCTCCGCGCCCGGCGCGAGCCGGTGCCAGGCCCAGTCGAGCAGCGTCGCGGCGAGGTACTCGACGGTCTTGAAGCCCTGGTTGAACGTCTCGGCCGCGGTCAGCTTCTCCACCAGCGCGGCCGGCATGGGCTCGCCCGTCTCGTGGTGCCTGGCGTAGTTGGCCAGCACCTCGGGCCAGGTCACCCACATCTCGTTGACCTGCGACGGGTACTCGACGAAGTCGCGCGGCACGCTGGTGCCGGACACGCGCGGGAAGCGCACCTTCGAGAACAGGCCGTGCAGCGCGTGCCCGAACTCGTGGAAGGCCGTGTTCACCTCGTCGTACGTCAGCAGCGTCGGCCCCGAGGCGGGCTTGGTGACGTTGAGGTTGTTCATCACCACCGGCCGCAGCCCGAACAGCAACGACTGGTCGACCAGGTTGTTCATCCACGCCCCGCCGCGCTTGTTCGGGCGGGCGTACGGGTCGAGCACGAACAGCCCGAGCGGGCCGCCGTCCTCCTCGAACACCTCGAACACGGTCACGTCGGGGTGGTAGCCGGCCAGGTCGGGCCATTCGGCGAAGGTGATGCCGTACAGCTTGCCGGCCGCGAAGAAGATGCCGTCGCGGTAGACGCGGTTCAGCTCGAAGTACGGCCGCATCGCGGCGGCGTCGAAGTCGTAGCGGGCCTTGCGCACCTGCTCGGAGTAGTACGGCCAGTCCCACGGCTCGATCGCGAACCCGGCCTGCTCCGACAGCTCCTCGGCCTCCCGCCCGGCGTTGCGCACGGCCGGGCCGACGAGCTGGCCGAGCATCGCCTCGACCGCCTCGACGGTCTTGGCCGTCTGGTCGGCCACCACGTAGGAGGCGTGGTCGGGGAAGCCGAGCAGCGCCGCCCGCTCGGCGCGCAGCGCCGCCATCCTGGCCGCGATCGCGAAGTTGCCCGGCGCGCGGCCGACGCTCAGCTCGTACAGCCTGCGGCGCACGTCCCGGTTCGTGAGCTGGGCCAGGGCGGGCTGGGCGGTGAAGTTGAGCAGCGGCAGCGCGTACGTGCCGTCCTCGCGGCGCAGGGAGTCGATCCTGGCCTGGTCGAAGCCGTCCAGCTCGGCCGGGTCCGACACCACCAGCGCGGCCTCGGTGGCCGCCTTGAG
Organism: Actinomadura luzonensis; assembly: GCF_022664455.2. Classification (NCBI taxonomy): domain Bacteria; kingdom Bacillati; phylum Actinomycetota; class Actinomycetes; order Streptosporangiales; family Thermomonosporaceae; genus Actinomadura; species Actinomadura luzonensis. The sequence continues at coordinate 590,240 of NZ_JAKRKC020000001.1, read as the reverse complement.
CAGCGCCTGCGCGAAGTCGGTGGACAGCCGCGACAGCTCCTCGTTCAGCTCGCGCAGCCGGGCCTGCTCGGGCTCCGACAGGTCGGCGCCGGCCCTGACGAAGTCCTCGCGGTACTTCTCCAGCAGCCAGGACTCCTCCGGGTCGTCGGTGGCGACCTGCTTGACGCGCGCCCAGAGCGCCCGGTTCAGCCGGATCGCGTCGTTGTGCCGGGTCAGCTCCGGCGAGATCTCCTTCTCGATCTCCATGATGCCGTCGCTGGAGTTGGAGGAGGCCATGCTGAAGAAGACCGTGGCCGTGCGGTCGAGGATCCGTCCCGACCGTTCGAGCGCGGCGATCGTGTTGCCGAAGGTCGGCGGCTCGGCGCTGCCGGCGATCGCCTCGACCTCCGCCAGCTGCTCCGCCATGCCGCGCCGGAAGGCGGGCAGGTAGTGCTCCTCGCGGATCTCGGCGAAGGGCGGCAGCTCGTACGGCAGCTCGCTGGGGGCGAAGAAGGGATTCTCTGCCAAAGCTCGGGCTCCTCCACGTGGTGTTTTGTCCCCCACAGCTTGGCACGGCCGGGCTCCCGTCGCGTGCGGCGGGAGCCCCCGCCGGCAATCGTTTTGGTCTTACCCCCGGAGCTGGGCTATTCTTTCGGACGTCGCCAAGCGCGCTCCACGGAGCTCGCGGCAGCGGTGGGGTATGGTGTAATTGGCAGCACGACTGATTCTGGTTCAGTTAGTCTAGGTTCGAGTCCTGGTACCCCAGCAGGTGAGCGGATGTCCTCCACGTGGAGACGTCCGCTTTTTCATTTCGCCAGCCGGTCGAGGATGTCGGTGATCTGCCGGTAGTCCTCCGGGGTGGGGGCGTGCGAGGTGTCCACCGTGAAGACCTTGAAGCGGTTGCCCGGCGTGGCCGCGTCCGCCTCCCTGATCATGCGGTCCTGCAGGGCCAGGGGGATCACCCGGTCGCGGGCGTGCCTGATGTAGACGCGCGGCACCCGGCCCCAGGCGTCCGGGCGGCCCCGGGCGTCCGCGCTCGACACCTGAAGGCTCTCGTCGGGCAGCAGCGTGTTCAGCATGGCCAGCAGCTCGCCGTCGGTGCCGCCGGCCATGAACGCCGCTTTGGCGGCCGCCAGGAAGTCCCGGTCGTTCGTCCGCCAGTTCACCCGGATCGCGCCCAGCTCGCGCGGGTCGCCGACGATCGCGCCGAGCACGCTGCCGGCGAGGCTCGCCTCGCTCTCCGGCGTCTCCAGGTACTCCGCCGGGGAGCGGAGCGCGGTGCAGCAGTAGGCCGCGTCGTAGACCAGCAGGTCGATCAGGTCGGGCACGGCGTCGGCCGTCCTCGTGACGGTGGAGCCGCCCAGGCTGCCGCCCACCAGCACCACCCGGCCGTGGCGGGCGGCCCGGCGCACGGCCTCCACCGTCGCCGCCACGTAGTCGTCCAGCGTCACGCCCGCCATCGGCGACTTCCGCGCCGCCAGCGCCGCGAGGTCCTGCGGAGCCTGGTAGGAGATGTCGAACTGCTCGCCGGGGTCGTGGCCGGGCAGGCTCACGCCGAGGGAGCGGTGGCCGCGCAGGGTCAGCTCGGCGTCGGCGGCCACGCCGTTCGCGCCGGTGACGAACACGAACGTCGTCACCTCCTCGCGCCCCTTCGCGGCGCCCGCCGCGCCGGCGCCGCCGAGCGCGCCCGCGACCGCGGCCAGGTGGAACGCCGTCCTTCGCGTCAGATTGTTCATGCCGTCGATGCTCGCGCGGGACGGCCCGGCGGCGCGTCGCCCGTCCGGCTCCGCGATCGGTGGAGGCCGGGCATCCACCGATCGGCTGACCCCGTGCCAGGCTGGTGGGCATGAGCTGGCTCGACGGGCGCGAACGGTGGGCGTTCCTGGGGCTCGCGTACGCGCTCCTCGCGATCTCCGCCACCGCCGCCGCCCTCACCGGCACCGCCGGGGACACCGGCGGCGCGGCCGATCGGCTTGTGCCCGCCGCCGTCGAGTGGGCCGGTGCCCGCCATGGCCGCCGCCGTCTGGGTCGCGCCGGTCGCCTGGCTGTACCCGCGCCGCGACCGCCGCCGCGCGCTCGTCGTCGGCCACTACCTCGTCCTGGTCGCCCTCGCCGGCTGGCTGACGGCCGCGCACGCCGCCTTCGCCGTGTTCGCCGCGATCGGCTACCCGCTCGCGCTCGCGCTGCTGCCGTCCCGGCTGGTCATGGCCGGGGTGACGGTCACCGCCGTCGCGGTGGTGGCCGCCCAGGCCGGGCCGGGGCAGCGCGGCGCGCTGCTCACCGTGCTCGCGGGCGTCGCCCTGCCGCTGGCCGTCGCCGGCTGGTACGTCGCCGCCGAGCACGACAAACGCCGCCGCCTGGTCGACCATCTCCGCGCCGCCATGGACGAGAACGCCGCCCTGCACGCCAGGCTCCTCGGCCAGGCCAGGCACGCCGGCGTCCGCGACGAGCGGCACCGCGTCGCGGGGGAGCTGCACGACACCCTCGCGCAGGACCTCGTGGCGCTGATCCGCCAGCTCGACGCCGCCGCCCGCACCACCACGGGCGACGCCGCCCGCCGCCACCTCGGCCAGGCCGCCGAGCTGGCCCGCCGCGGCCTGGCCGAGGCCCGCAGGTCGGTACGGGCGCTGCGACCGGGCCCGCTGGAGCGGTCGAGCCTGCCGGAGGCCCTGGGCCACATGGCGGAGTCGTGGTCGCGGGCCTCGGGGGTGCCGCTCGCCTTCGAGGTCACCGGGCGGCCCGCCGCGTTGTCCGCCGACGTGGAGGCCGCGCTGTTCCGCGTCGCGCAGGAGGGCCTGGCGAACGTCGCCAAGCACGCCGGAGCGGCCCGGGCGGCCCTGACCCTGTCGTACACGGACGAACTCGTGCTTCTCGACATACGAGACGACGGAGGGGGTTTCGACCCGCAGGCGCCCGCTGACGGCTTCGGGCTCGACGGCATGCGGCAGCGGGTCCGGGCCGCCGGCGGCACGCTGGAGATCGAGTCCGCGCCCGGCGCGGGCACGGCTCTCGCCGCCGCCGTCCCGGCCCTGCCGCCCGCGCCCGCCGATGAGAGCATGACCCTCGGCAAGGAGGAGCGATGACGGTGCGGGTGCTGGTCGCCGACGACCATCCGATCGTGCGCGACGGGCTGCGCGCCGCCCTCTGCCCCGGCTCCGGGGTGGAGCTCGTGGGGGAGGCCGGCGATGGGGAGCAGGCCGTGCGGCTGGCCGCCGAGCTGCGCCCGGACGTCGTCCTGATGGACCTGCGCATGCCCGGCCTGGACGGCGTCGCCGCCATCAGGCGCATCGCCGGCACCGGCCCCCGGGTGCTGGTGCTGACCACGTTCGACACCGACGTCCTGCCCGCGCTGGAGGCGGGCGCGCACGGCTACCTGCTGAAGGACGCCCCGCCCGGCGAGCTGGCCGCCGCCGTGCTCGCCGTGCACAGGGGCGAGACGGTGCTCGCGCCCGCCGTCGCCGGCCGGCTGGCCGAGCAGGTGCGGAGGCCGTCCAGAGGCGTGCTGAGCAGGCGCGAGCTGGAGGTGCTGCGGCTGGTGGCGGGCGGGGCGACCAACAAGGAGGCGGCGGCCGCGCTGTTCATCAGCGAGGCCAGCGTCAAGACGCACCTGCTGCACGTGTACGCCAAGCTCGACGTCCGCGACCGGGCGGCCGCCGTGAGCGAGGGCCACCGGCGCGGCCTGCTGCGCTGATAAGCGGTTTGGTGGTGGTCTGCGGGTGCGGTAGAGTTACCTGCGTCGCCGGGGAGGCCCGGCGAAAAGCTTGTGGACAGGGTCCCGTCGTCTAGTGGCCCAGGACGCCGCCCTCTCAAGGCGGTAGCGCCGGTTCGAATCCGGTCGGGACTACCACTGTCACAAGCTCGCGAAGGTCCCGTCGTCTAGTGGCCCAGGACGCCGCCCTCTCAAGGCGGTAGCGCCGGTTCGAATCCGGTCGGGACTACGTCTGCTGCACCTCTCACGCTCCGGCGCCCCACGGCCCGGGGCGTTTTCGCGTCCCCGGCGTCCCCGGCGTCCCCGCACGAGCCCCCGCCGCGAACGGCGAGGGCTCCGCGACGTCAGACCGAGCGGGCCTTGAACAGCGCCCGCCGGGCGGTCTTGGCGACCTGCTTGTCGGGGTGCACCTGGGAGATGAGGTCCAGCAGCTCCTCCACGTGCGCGTGAGGGATCTTCCAGATCACCTCCAGCAGCTCGTTGACCATGTCGGGGCCGATGTCCTGGAGGCTGCTGACGAACTCCGAGCGGCCGAGCCCGGCCGAGATCGTCCACATGTCGAGGATCAGCCAGTGCGTGTCGTCCTGGGTGGGCTCGGGCGCGCCCTCCACCTCCAGCTGGCTGAGGTGCGTGGCCGCGTACGGCCGCAGCGACGGCTGCTTGAGCGCCGCCTGCCAGGCCGGGATCGCCGCCTCGCCCAGCGTGCCCACGACGCTGGCCGCCTGCACCCGGATGAGCGCGTCGCTCTCGTCCTCGGCCGCCGCCTCCAGCAGCTCCTCGGCGGCCTTGGCCGGCTCGCGCAGCCGCATCCAGGCGGCGAACTCGGCGTCTGCCTCGTCCTCGGGCAGCTCGGCGCTGAGCGCGAGCAGCTCGTGGGCGCTCATCGACTCGATCGCCGGGCGCGCGTCCACCTCGATGTCGGCGTCGTCCACCAGGTGGACCACGCCCTCGGTGCCGAGCGGCGTGAGCCTGAGCGTGCGGCCCTCGACCTCGACCATGCCGTAGCCGGTCAGCCAGTCGACGGCGGGCGCGAGCGGGTCGCCGGCCGCCTCCCAGGCGTCGGCGCCCAGCTCCTCGTCCAGCTCGGCGGCGGCCTCGGACAGCTCGGCCGCCAGCTCGTCGAGGTCGCGGGAGCCGCCGGCCAGCAGCAGCCGCACCAGCACGCCGCGGGTCAGGCCGGCCAGCGCCATGGTGAGGTCGTCGTCGGGCAGCTCGGGGTCGCCGTAGTCGACGGAGTGGAGGCCGAGCATCCACGCGTCGAGGACGTCCTCGTCGTCGTCGAACGGCCACTCCGCGGTGTCGTCCTGCACCGCGACCGTGTTGCCTTCGCCCGGCTCCAGGAACTCCAGGTCCACGGCCAGGTTCCAGATGTTCCACAGCTGCGGCACGGCCTCGGCGATCGGGCCGTCGGTGTCGGGCCTGGGCAGCCCGACGGCGGCCAGCGCCTCCTCCACCTCGGCGTCGGACAGCAGGGTGTCCTCGCCCACGCGGCGGCCCGAGCCCACCCAGAGGGCGAGGTCGCGGGCCTTGGCGATGAGCGGGGCCTGCCGGGCGGCGGCGGCCAGCTCGGAGTCGGGCCGCAGCCTGATGGTGTCGAGCTCGGCCAGCTCGTCGGCGAACGGCTCGAAGTCACCGAGGTCGCCGGCCTCCTCCTCGTCGCCGTCCGCGCCGTCGCCGTCCTCGATGAGTTCCTCCATGAGGTCGACGAACTCGTCCTCGACGTCGTCGAGCTCGGCCTGCAGATCGGCGAGGGCGTCGGAGCGCTTGGTCAGCCTGCCGGTCTGCGAGAGGAACGTGAGGTACGCGTCCACGGCCGGGAGCATGCCGTCGGCGGCGGCGTCGGGGTCCTCCACGACCTTCGGCATGCGGTCGAGCAGCAGGTTGCGCAGGTCGGCGCGCTTCCACGTGCCGAGGTCCTGCGAGAAGGCGAGACGGTGCCACAGGGCGGCGGGCCCCACGAGCTCGGGGTCGCTGTCGGGCGCGTTGACGCGCGCCCACATGATGAACTCTTCGAGCAGGGGTCGCAGCTCAGTGGCGGCTACCTCGATGCGATCTGTCACGCACTCAGGCTAGTGCGCCGACGACGCTGACGGCTCCCGAAATACATCCTTTTGCTGATCATGACGTGCGGCGCATCGCCTCGGTGATCCGCTCGGCAGCTGCCATGACCGGCACCGCGTGCAGCCGGCCGGGGGCCCGGGTCAGCCGCTCGATGGGCCCGGAGACCGACACGGCCGCGATCACCTTCCCGCCGCTGCCCCTTATGGGGGCCGAGACGCTGGCCACGCCCTGCTCGCGCTCGCCCACGCTGTGGGCCCAGCCGCGCCGCCGCACCGAGGCCAGGGTGGCGGCGGTGAACTTGGCGCCGCGCAGGCCGCGGTGCAGCCGGTCGGGCTCCTCCCACGCCAGCAGGATCTGCGCCGCCGAACCGGCCGTCATGGGCAGCGCCGAGCCGACCGGGACGGTGTCGCGCAGGCCGCTGGCCCGCTCGGCCGCCGCCACGCACACCCGTTCGTCGCCCTGGCGGCGGTAAAGTTGCGCGCTCTCCCCGGTCAGGTCCCTGAGCTGCATCAGCACGGGGGAGGCCACCGCCAGCAGCCGGTCCTCGCCGGCCGCCGTGGACAACTCCGACAGCCGCGGGCCCAGCACGAACCGGCCCTGCGTGTCCCGGCTGACGATCCTGTGGTGCTCCAGGGCGACGGCCAGGCGGTGGGCCGTGGGGCGGGCCAGGCCGGTGGCCTGGACGAGCTGCGCCAGGGAAGCGGGCCCCGCTTCGAGGGCATTGAGTACAAGAACGGCCTTGTCGAGTACTCCGACTCCGCTAGAGTTGTCCATGTACCGATACTGCAGTCTCGACATATGAGAAAGCAAGTCGGTGGCAAACTCCCGCGAAGAAGCGCCGGAGCCCGGGGCGGCGAGCGGGGGCGGGCCTCGAGGGGCGATGCGACGGAGCATCGCGACGACACAGGAGGAGATCATGGGCCGCACACTGGCCGAGAAGGTCTGGGAGCAACACGTCGTCCGGCGTGCCGAGGGCGAACCTGACCTGCTCTATATCGACCTGCACCTCATCCACGAGGTCACCAGCCCGCAGGCGTTCGACGGGCTCCGCCTCGCCGGCCGCAAGGTCCGCCGTCCCGACCTCACGATCGCCACCGAGGACCACAACGTGCCGACCGTGCTCGGCCCGATCGCCGACCCCGTGTCCAAGACGCAGGTCGAGACGCTGCGCAAGAACGCCGCCGAGTTCGGCATCCGGCTGCACCCGATGGGCGACGCCGGGCAGGGCGTGGTGCACATCATCGGCCCGCAGTTCGGCCTCACCCAGCCGGGCATGACGATCGTCTGCGGCGACTCGCACACCTCGACGCACGGCGCGTTCGGCGGCATCGCCTTCGGCATCGGCACCTCCGAGGTCGAGCATGTGCTCGCCACCCAGACGCTGCCCGCCTACCGGCCGAAGACCATGGCCATCGAGGTCAGCGGCGAGCTGCCGGTCGGCGTCACCGCGAAGGACCTGATCCTGGCCATCATCGCCAAGATCGGCACCGGCGGCGGCCAGGGCCACATCATCGAGTACCGCGGCGAGGCCGTGCGCAAGCTCTCCATGGAGGGCCGCATGACCGTCTGCAACATGTCGATCGAGGCCGGGGCGCGGGCGGGCATGATCGCCCCCGACGAGACCACGTTCGCCTACCTCAAGGGCCGCCCGCACGCGCCCGAGGGCGCGGCCTGGGACCAGGCCGTGGAGTACTGGAAGTCGCTGCGCACCGACGACGACGCCGTGTTCGACAAGGTCGTGGAGATCGACGCCACGACGCTCACCCCGTACGTCACGTGGGGCACCAACCCGGGCCAGGGCCTGCCGCTGGGCGAGACCGTCCCCGCGCCCGAGTCCTTCGCCGACCCGGTCGAGCGGGCCGCCGCCGAGCGGGCGCTGGAGTACATGGGCCTGGCCGCCGGCACGCCGCTGCGCGAGATCGAGGTCGACACCGTCTTCGTCGGCTCCTGCACCAACGGCCGCATCGAGGACCTGCGCTCGGCCGCCGAGATCCTGAAGGGCCGCCAGGTCAGGACCCGCACGCTGATCGTGCCCGGCTCGATGCTGGTCAAGCTGCAGGCCGAGCAGGAGGGGCTGCACGAGGTGTTCAAGGCCGCGGGCGCCGAGTGGCGCGAGGCCGGCTGCTCCATGTGCCTCGGCATGAACCCCGACACGCTGCAGCCCGGCGAGCGCAGCGCCTCGACCTCCAACCGCAACTTCGAGGGCCGCCAGGGCAAGGGTGGCCGCACCCATCTGGTGTCGCCGCAGGTCGCCGCCGCGACCGCGGTCACCGGCCGCCTGACCGCCCCCGCCGACCTGTAAGGAGCCGACATGGAAGCGTTCACCACCCACACCGGTACGGCGGTGCCGCTGCGCCGCAGCAACGTCGACACCGACCAGATCATCCCGGCCGTCTGGCTCAAGCAGGTCAGCCGCACCGGCTTCGAGAAGGGCCTGTTCGCCGCCTGGCGCGAGGACCCGACGTTCGTCCTGAACGACCCGTCCTACGAGGGCGGCTCGATCCTCGTCTCCGGCCCCGACTTCGGCACCGGCTCCTCCCGCGAGCACGCGGTGTGGGCCCTGCAGCAGTACGGGTTCCGCGTCGTGATCGCCGCCCGCTTCGGCGACATCTTCCGCAACAACTCCACCAAGATGGGCCTGCTGCCGGTCGTCCTGCCGGGCGACAAGGTCGAGGCGCTGCAGTCGGCCGTCGAGGCCGACCCCAAGCTGGAGGTGACCGTCGACCTGGCCGAACGCCAGGTCCGCTGGGCGGGCGAGAGCGTGCCGTTCGAGATCGACGACTACACCCGCTGGCGGCTCATGGAGGGCCTGGACGACATCGGGCTGACCCTGCGTCACGCCGAGGACATCACCACGTACGAGAATGGTCGGCAGCCATGGCTGCCGACGACCGTCTAGAGGACGACGAACTGGCGCGGCGGTTGCGCGAGGCGCACCGCCGCGTCCGCCTGCTGCCCGCCGCCGAGCGGGAGCGGGGGGCCCGCCGCTACCTCGCCATCTGCGACCTCGCCAAGCGCGATCCCGGCCGGGCGGCGGCCCGGCTGGAGGCGTTTCTCTCCACGCTCGACACGCCACGCGATGGCGAAAACACCGTCGGTGATTGAGTTCCCCCGCGATCCCGCCTACTTTCGAGCCCGTAAGGGGTTTCTACGTCGAACTCGTGTGCTGGAACCCTGACCATGACTGGGGGAGCAGGACTTTCATGAACAAGCGAGAGCTCGTCGAGGCCATCACGGACCGGGTGGGCGACAAGAGGACGGCCACCGAGGCCGTGAACGCGGTCATCGACACCATCCAGAAGGCCGTGGCGAGCGGCGACAAGGTCTCGATCACCGGCTTCGGCGCGTTCGAGATGGTGAACAAGCCGGCCCGCACGGCCAGGAACCCGTCGACGGGCGCGGAGATCAATGTCGCGGAGAGCTGGGCTCCCAAGTTCCGCCCCGGTTCGGAGTTCAAGGACCTGGTGAACGAGGGCGGCAAGAAGAGCGGCAAGAAGAAGTAGCCGCGCGCTGATCGTCGCGCCCGGGCCGTCGCACGTGGCCCGGGCGTAGCGTTTTTCCAGGGCGGCGCTTTTTCCAGGGCGGGCTTTCTAAGGCAGCGGGAACGTGGACAGCGTCACGTAGGTGACGCGCCCGCCGGTCACCGCCAGGTTGACCCGCTGGCCGGTGCGCAGCAGCCGCAGCGGGCCCGCGTCGAAGGCGGGCGCGTCGAACTCCAGGACGGTCCCGTCGTCCAGGAAGACCGTGCCCGACCTGGTGGTCTCGTCGAAGCTGCGTACCGTGCCCTGCACGCCGACCAGCGTAATCGGTTTGCCCGGGCCGGGGCGAGCAGGCCAGGATGATCGATCATGGGGGGCGATTTCTGGCGGTTCGCGTGGGCCAACGGGGTCACCCAGCTCGGCACCCAGGTCACCGTCGTCGCGCTCCCGCTGACCGCGCTGCTCACGCTGCACGCCAGCGCGTTCCAGCTCGGCGTGCTGGCGGCGCTCCAGACGGTCGCGTTCCTGCTGATCGGGCTGCCGGCCGGCGTGTGGGTGGACCGGGCGCGCCGCCTTCCCGTCCTCATCCGGTCGGACCTGGCGCGCGGCCTCGCCCTGCTGTCGGTGCCCGTGGCGGCCTGGCTCGGCGTGGTGTCGCTGCCCCAGCTCTACGCCGTCGCGCTCGTGCTGGGCGTCGGCGCCGTCTTCTTCGACGTCGCCCACATGAGCCTGCTGCCCGCCGTCGTGCCGCGGGACCGGCTCGAACGCGGCAACGGCGTGCTGGAGGTCACCAGGAACGTCTCGGTGCTGGCCGGGCCGGGCGCCGGCGGCCGGCGGCGAGCGGGCGCTGCGCAAGGAGATCGCCGAGGGCGTGCGGTTCGTGCGGGAGGAGCCGGTGCTGCGCAGGATCGCGGTCGTCGGCGCGCTCATGATGACCGCCAACGGCGTCGCCGCCGTCGGGCTGCCGCTCTACCTGATCGACGAGCTGGACGTGGGCTCGGCCACGTACGGGCTGCTGATGTCGGCCGTCGCCGCGGGCGCCGCGGCCGTGCTGCTGACCGGTCTGTCGCACCTGGCCGTCGTCACCGCCCCGGCGATCAGGCGGGCGGCCTGAACCCCGGCCACAGCTCGGCCACCACCGCCGCCGTGTGCCGGCCCAGCCCCAGCGCGATGGCCGCACGCAGGTCGTCGGGGGTGTCCACGTCACGCCGCACCGAGTCGATGCCCGGCACGCACAGCTCCTTCGCCCCGCCCGCCAGGTGCTTGACCCGCGACTCCCCGCCGAAGCGCGGCGTGAACGCCAGGCCCGGCCGCACCCCGTAGAACGTGGTGCCGACGTCGAGCGCGTCCGGCACGAACGCCTGGTCGAACTCGGCCGCCGCGTCCAGCGCCGTCGCCAGCTCGGCCGGCCGCAGCGCGGGCAGGTCGGCCTGCAGCGCCCCCACCGCGTCGCCCGGCGCCACCCCGGCGGCGTGCGCGGCGCCGGTGCGGAGCGCGGTGTTCAGCCCGCGGTCGGGATCGCCCACCACCTCGGCCCCGAGCGCCGCGAGCGGCCCCGCAGCGGCCGGATCGGCCGTCACCACGATCACCCGCGCCACGGCGGGGCAGGACAACGCCGCCGCCACCGTGTCGCTCGCCACCGCCACGGCGAACCTGGTGCGGTGCGGCCCCGTCGCGTCGGCCAGCCTGGTCTTCGCGGCGACCAGCGTCTTGACCGGAATGACCAGTGACCACCGGAAGCTCATACCCTTAAGCATCGCGCCTCGACATCCTCGGCGGGCAACCGGGAGACTTGGGGCGCATACCCGAGGAGGAGTCCATGAGCCGCCCCACGCGACCGTCGCGTTTCTGGGAGACCCTGGCAGTCGTTATCGTGAAACCGCTGTCCCGGCTCCTGGTCAAGCGAGACTGGCGGCACGGCGAGCGCATCCCCCGCACCGGCGGCGTGATCATCGCGGCCAACCACCTTTCCTGGACGGACCCCGTCCTGCTGTCGCACTTCCTCTTCAACAACGGCCGGTGGCCGGTCATCCTCGCCAAGTCCGCCCTGTTCCGCGTCCCGCTGCTCGGCAGGGCGGTGACCGGGCTGCTGGCCATCCCCGTCGAACGCGGCAGCAGCGAGGCCGCCAAGTCGCTGCGGATCTCCTCGCAGCGGCTCCAGGACGGCTGCGCGATCCTGTTCTACCCTGAGGGCACCTGCACCCGTGACCCCGGCCTGTGGCCGATGGTGGGCAAGACGGGCGCGGCCCGGCTGGCGCTGGAGAGCGGTGCCCCCGTCATCCCCGTCGCCCACTGGGGGGCGCAGGAGCTGCTGCCGTACGGGGAGAAGAAGCCCCGCCTGTTCCCGCGCAAGACCTTCCACGTGTCGGTGGGCCCGCCGGTCGACCTGTCCAAGTACGCGGGCCGGCCCCCGCGCGCCTCCGTCCTGCACGAGGCCACCGCCGACATCATGGCGGCCATCACCGCGCAGCTCGCCGAGCTGCGGGGCGAGAAGGCCCCCGAGACCCCCTACGACCCGGCGGGGCGGTGACGGCATGACGAAAGTGGCCGTGTTCGGCGCCGGCTCGTGGGGCACCACGTTCGCGATGATCCTGGCGGAGGCGGGCAACGAGGTCACGCTCTGGGGGCGCAGGCCCGACCAGGCGGAGGTCATCAACCGCACCCACGAGAACCCCGAGTACCTGCCCGGCGTGCGGCTCCCGTCCTCGCTGCGCGCCACCAGCGACCCCGAGCGGGCGCTGCACGGCGCCGAGTTCGTGGTGCTGTGCGTGCCGTCGCAGACCCTGCGGCACAACCTGACCGCCTGGCGTGAGCACATCCCGCCCGGCGCGGTCCTGGTCAACCTGATGAAGGGCATCGAGCTCGGCACCGCCAAGCGGATGAGCGAGGTGATCCGCGAGGTGGCCGGGGTGCCGGAGGAGCGGGTGGCCGTCGTCTCCGGGCCCAACCTGGCCAAGGAGATCGCCCAGCGCCAGCCCGCCGCCACCGTCGTGGCCTGCACCGACGAGTCCGTCGCCGAGAAGCTGCAGGCCGTCTGCCACCTGCCGCCGTGGTTCCGCCCCTACACCAACCCCGACGTCGTCGGCGTCGAGCTGGGCGGCGCGGTCAAGAACGTCATCGCGCTCGCCGTCGGCGTCTCGGCCGGCATGGGCATGGGCGACAACGTCAGCGCCATGCTCATCACCCGCGGCCTGGCCGAGATGCAGCGGCTCGGCGTCGCGCTCGGCGCCGACCCGCACACCTTCGCCGGGCTCGCCGGCATGGGCGACCTGGTCGCCACCTGCAACTCGCCGCTGTCGCGCAACCGCACCTTCGGCGAGAACCTGGGGCGCGGCATGACGCTGGCCGAGGTGGTCGCGGCCACCAAGCAGACCGCCGAGGGCGTCAAGTCCTGCGAGTCGGTGCTCGCCCTCGCCAGGAAGCACGACGTGGAGATGCCGATCACCGAGGTCGTGGTCGGCGTGGTGCACGACGGCATGTCCCCGGCCGAGGCCGGCATGCTGCTGATGTCGCGCTCGCCCAAGCCGGAACGCTACGGGGTGTGACCGGTCGCGCGGGGCGCGTGAGCGGGCGCGCCGTACCGCGTGCTTGGCTCGCTGTGCAGGGGACACCCCGGTAGATTCGGACACCATGAGCAAGCCACGCGTCGCCGTCGTTTTCGGAGGTCGCAATTCCGAGCACGCCGTGTCCCTGATGGGCGCGGGGAGCGTGCTGGATGTGATCGACAGGAGCAAGTACGAGGTGGTCCCGATCGGGATCGCCCAGGACGGCAGGTGGGTGCTCGCCGCGTCCGACCAGCGCTTCGCCATCGAGGAGGGCGAGCTGCCGGTCGTCGACACCTCCGGGGCGGCGCTCGCGCTGCCCTCCGGCGGCAACAGCCTGGTGGCCTACGACCCCGGCGCGATCCCGGTCGAGCTCGGCGCCGTGGACGTGGTGTTCCCCGTGATGCACGGGCCCTTCGCCGAGGACGGCACCATCCAGGGCCTGCTGGAGATGGCCGGCGTGCGCTACGTCGGCTCCGGCGTGCTGGCCAGCGCCGTCGGCATGGACAAGTCCCACATGAAGACCGTGCTGGCCGCCGCCGGGCTGCCCACCGGCAGGTACGTCACCGTCCGCGACCGCGACTGGCGGCTCAACCGCGAGCTGGTGCTCAAGGAGGCCGAGGAGCAGCTCGGCTACCCCGTCTTCGTCAAGCCCGCCCGCGCCGGCTCCTCCCAGGGCATCTCCAAGGCCCACGACCGCGCCCAGCTGGAGGAGGCCGTGGAGGCCGCCCGGCGGCACGACCCCAAGGTGCTCGTCGAGGCCGCCATCGAGGGCCGCGAGATCGAGTGCGCGGTGCTGCAGTCGCCCGGCGACGAGCTGGCCGCCGCGTCGCTGCCCGGCGAGGTCAAGGTCGAGGGCGGGCAGGAGTTCTTCGACTTCGAGGCCAAGTACTACCCCGACCAGATGTCGCTGACCGTGCCCGCCGACATCCCCGACGGCACGGCCGAGGAGCTGCGGGCCATGGCGGTGCGGGCGTTCGAGGCGCTCGACTGCGAGGGCCTGGCGCGGGTCGACTTCTTCTACACCCCCGAGGGCCGGCTGATCCTCAACGAGATCAACACCATGCCGGGCTTCACCTCGCTGTCGGTGGCGCCGCAGCTCTGGGCGGCCACCGGGGTGTCCTACCCCGAGCTGGTCGACCGGCTCATCCAGCTCGCCCTGAACCGGCCGTCCGGCCTGCGGTGATCACCGCTGGGCGGCCATCCGGCCCACCGGTCCGGACAGCTCGGCGAGCACGTCGCCGGGCGTGTGACCGCCGCCGACCGTGACCTCCACGTACGCCGGGTCGGTCACGGCGGTGAACAGCGCCGGTCGGTCGGGATCGGCGAACCAGCCCACGCCGTCGATCTCCTGGAGCTGGTCGGTCGGCGCCATGCGGGCCGGCCGGGGAACGCCGCAGCGCAGCGCGATCGTGCCGTCCCCCCAGACGGCCACGTACGGCGACGCCGGCTCCGACTCGCCGCGCCCGGCCCCGTCGAGCGAGCCGGGCAGCAGCGTGGCGAGCTTGCCGCAGGCGGCCACCGCCGGGCCCTGGGGCGCCGGCGGCTCCACCCGGACGGTGCCGCCGCAACCGGCGAGCGCTAGGAGAACGAGCAGGACGGCGGCGGCACGCATGCGACACATACCTTCGGATGACGATTCAGATGTGGACGATCGGACACGTCAGCGTACGCGTGATCCCCTCCACCGCCTGAATCTGGGCCACGACGAGCTTGCCCAGCTCGTCCACATTGCGGGCCTCCGCACGGACGATCACGTCGTACGGACCCGTCACGTCCTCCGCCTGCGTCACACCAGGGATCCCGGAGATCTCCCCGGCCACGGCGGCGGCCTTGCCGACCTCGGTCTGAATAAGGATGTAGGCCTGCACCATCACGTCCTCCCGGGCGATTGGATCACGCCGAAGGGCCACCGTACCCTGTGTGCGTCAGGAGGTGCGTCATCACAGTCGGAGAACTCGGCGAATTCGGCGTGGTAAATCGTATTACCGGTCGTCTGCCCCAGGGTGCGGCGGTAATGCTCGGTCCGGGGGATGACGCCGCGCTGGTCGCCGCCCCCGACGGTCGCGTCGTGGTCTCCACGGACCTGCTGCTGGAGGGCCGGCACTTCCGGCGCGACTGGTCCAGCCCGTACGACGTGGGCCGCAAGGCGGCCGCCCAGAACCTCGCCGACGTGGCCGCCATGGGCGCCACCCCCACCGCGCTCGTGATCGGCCTCGGCATCCCCGCCGACCTGCCCGTGAAGTGGCTGGACGAGCTGACGGACGGTTTCCGTGACGAGTGCGCGGTGGTCGGGGCGAGCGTGGCCGGAGGCGACGTCACCCGGTGCGACCTGGTGGTCCTCGGGGTGACCGCGCTCGGTGACCTGGGCGGGCGGGCGGCCGTCCGGCGGGACGGGGCCCGGCCGGGGCACGTCGTGGCGGTGGCGGGGCGGCTCGGGCACGCGGCGGCCGGCTGGGCGCTGCTGGAGGCGGGGGCGGACACCCGGGGCGCGCTGGAGGCCGGCGTGGAGCCGCGCGGTGCGCTGGAGGAGGCCGTGGCGGCGCACCGGCGGCCCTGCCCGCCGTACCTGGAGGGGCCGCGCGCGGCCGAGCTGGGCGCGAGCGCGATGCTGGACGTCAGCGACGGGCTGCTCCAGGACCTCGGGCACGTGGCCCGGGCGAGCGGGGTGCGGATCGAGCTGGATCCGGCGGCGTTCACGGTGGGGGAGCCGGTGGCGGCGGCGGCGGGGATATTGGGGACGGATCCGCTCGAATGGGTGCTCACCGGGGGTGAGGATCACGCCCTTGCGGCGGCCTTTCCCGCCGGGGTGCGGCTGCCGGCGTCGTGGCAGGTCGTGGGGCGGGTGGTCGAGGGGGACGGCGTTCTGGTGTATGGGCGAGAAATGGGACGTGGGGGCTGGGATCACTTTCGGTGATGATCTGTCCCGATTTTTGGGATATTTTCCTGGTTTGGGGTACGACTAGTGGGATTGCTGTGACAACGGCGTAGCAAAGGTGTTATGAAGATTGGCGGCCACTGTAACCGGAAGAAAGGGCAGCCATGGGCCGCCACGGCACAGGTGGATCCGACGACGGGGAAGACAAGGAGAGCGGCAGCGCATTCTGGGGTCCTGACGAGCAGGCCGAGCCGCCGGGCTGGCCTTTCCTCCCGGACCGGCCGGAGGTCACGGGGCAGTGGGCCCCGATGCCACGCCGCGAGAGCGAGCCGCCGCGCGGGCCGCAGTCCGAGCCGTTCGAGACCACCGGCGCCTTCGCCGTGCCCACCGACTCCGCCACCCCCTTCCCGCCGGGCACCGACTCCGCCACCCCCTTCCCTTCTGGCGCCGCCCCCTCCGGCCCCTTCCCGCCCGGCACCGGTCCCACGGGCCCCCAGGGAAGCGGCCCCGCAGGCTCCCAAGGGAACGGCCCCGAGGGCTTCCAGGGGAACGGCCCAGCAGGTCCCCAGGGGTACGGCCCGGCCGGCCCACAGCCGAACGGCCCCCTCGGTCCGCAGGGGAGCGGCCCCGCCGGTCCGCAGCTGAACGGCCCTGCTGGTCCGCAGCTGAACGGCCCCGCCGGTCCGCAGGGGAGCGGCCCGGCCGGCCCGCACGCGAACCGTCCGGGCAGCCCCTTCCCGCCGCCGCCCGCGCCGGGCGGTGAGCAGGCCGGTCCCTTCGAGGTGACGGGCGCCTTCGCCCGCCCCTCCGACTGGGACGCCCCTCCCGGCCCCGCCTTCTCCGGCGACCCGACCGCCACCACCGGCTACCCCGGCGACCCGGCCGGTTCTCCCGGCTTCCCTGGCGACCCGACCGGCTCTTTCGGCTTCCCGGGTGATCCGGCCGGCTCCGGTTCTCCCGGGGATGCGGCCGCCGCCGGCTCCCGGGGCGATCGGCCCGGCCCCGGCGGCCCCGGGCCCTTCGGCGGGCCCATGACCGGCGACTTCGAGGTGCCGGGCACCTTCGACCGGACCACGCCGGGACAAGGCGACCAGCCACGGCCGGGCGACGGCTTCTTCGGCCCGCCCGCCGAGCGCACCGCCGCTTTCGGCGCCCCGCCCGGAACGGGCCCTCACGACCGTCCGGACGGCACGGGCCCCTTTGACCAGCCCTCCGGCACCGGTTCCTTCGGGCGGGCCGCTGGTGAGGGGTTCTTCGGTGAGCCGGGGCCGTTCGACGGGCCCGAGGGCCGTGACGGCGGGGGTGACGGGCATGCCGGGTCGCCGTTCGACGGCCCGTCCGACCGTACGGCCCGTTTCGACGTCCAGCCCCCCGTCTCCGCCGGCCCGCCGATGCCCGGCGACATCAAGGTGGCCGGCGAGCCCACCGCCGTCCAGGCCCCGGCGTGGGCGGAGGCTGAGACCGGCTTCCTCAGCTCCGGCTGGTCCGGCGACGGCGACCTGGACGAGCCGGACGAGCCCAAGGGCCGCCGCGCCCGCCGCAGGCTCGGCCGCGACGCCGAGGATCGGACCCGGGAGAACGGCCAGGATCGGGAGAACGGCCGGGACCGGGGCAGGGACCGGGAGGACGACCTCCTGGGCGGCCCGCCGTCGTCGGGCGGCGGCAAGGGCCGGGTGGCGCTGCTGTCCGTGGCGGCCGTGGCCGTCGTGCTCGGCGGCACGGTGGCGGGGGTCAAGCTGATGAGCTCCGGCGACCCGGCCAAGTGCGAGGGCGCGACGTGCGCCGCCGTCCAGAAGAGCCCGAACCAGCCCGGCCCCGCCGTCTCCGACCCGGCGACCGAGGAGGAGAGCGAGCCGTCGGAGGAGCCGTCGCCGGACGACGAGCGGACCACGCCCGCCGGACGGCCGACGCCCACCGCCTCGTACGTGGCCCGCGCCCCGCGCCGCACCAGCACGCCCACGCCCAAGCCCACCAGAACCAGGGTGAAGGCGTCCGCGCAGCCGTCCGACGACTCCGTCATCGAGGAGCCGACGGCCGCGGAGGAGAGCGACACGCTCACGCCGAACCCGCAGACCACGTCGGACGACGGCGGCGGCACCTCGGTCACCACGCAGCCGACCCCCGCCGGCACCGGCGGCCCCGGGCCGTTCGGGCAGGGCGGCGCGAGCGGCGGCTCGGTCAACGTCCAGCAGACGATCAAGCAGCGGGCCGGCACCTACTCGGCCAGCCTCAAGGTGGCCAACACCTCGGCCCGGACGCTCGACGGCCCGACGGTGTCGGTGCCGGTCGAGGGCCGGGTGCTGAGCGTGCGCGGCGCGACCTGGACGCAGGACGGCGACCTGCTCATCCTCGACGTGCGCGCGTCGCTGGGGTCGGGTGACGAGACCGAGGTCACGTTCACCGCCACGGGCGAGGGCGAGCGGGCCGAGACGTGCGGCATGGTCAGCGGGGAGTGCTCCGTCGCCTGACCGGCCGAAGCCGCGTGGGTGGTTGGATGGGGGACATGACGGTTTCGACCCCTCCACGCGTGCTCACCGTCGCCGGCTCCGACTCAGGGGGCGGCGCGGGCATCCAGGCCGACCTGAAGACCATGATGGCCATGGGCGTGCACGGCATGAGCGTCATCGCGGCGGTGACCGCGCAGAACTCGCTCGGCGTCCAGGGCTACTGGGAGCTGCCGCCCGAGGCCGTGCGGGCGCAGCTCGGCTCGGTGCTCGGCGACATCGGCGCGCAGGCGGTCAAGACCGGCATGCTGGCCTCGCCCGAGCTGGTCGAGGTGGTCGCCGAGGTGCTCGGCGGGTACGGGGCGCCGGTCGTGGTGGACCCGGTGGGGGTGTCGAAGCACGGTGACCCGCTGCTCGCGGCCGAGGCCGTGGAGACGGTCCGCACCCGGCTGATGCCGGTGGCGACGGTGGCCACGCCGAACCTGTGGGAGGTCGAGCAGCTCACCTCGGTCAAGGTGGAGGACGAGGACGGCCTGCGCCGCGCGGCCGACGCCGTCCTGGCCCTGGGGCCGGCCTGGGCGCTGATCAAGGGCGGTCACCTGCCGGGCGAGCCGGTGGACCTGCTGACCGACGGCACGACCGAGCACCGCTTCACGGCCGAGCGCCACGACAACCGCCACACGCACGGCACCGGCTGCACGCTCGCCTCCGCGATCGCCTCCCGTCTCGCGCTGGGCGACGGCGTGCCGGAGGCGGTGCGGGCGGCCAAGGAGTACGTGACCGGCGCCATCGCCCACGGCTTCCCGCTGGGCGCGGGCATCGGCCCGGTGGACCACGCCTGGCGCCTGCGCTGACCGCCCGTGCCCGGGCCCGGGCCCGGGCCCGTGCCCGGGCGCGGGCACGACGAAGGCCCGCCGCTCCCGGGAAGGGAAGGGCGGGCCTTCGTGCGTGACGTGCGGGAACTTAGCGGGTGACCTTGCCCGCCTTGATGCACGAGGTGCACACGTTCAGCTTCTTCGGCGTGCCGCCGATGACCGCGCGCACCGTCTGGATGTTGGGGTTCCAACGACGGCGGGTACGGCGGTGGGAGTGGGACACGTTGTTACCGAAGGTCGGCCCCTTGCGGCAGACATCGCAGACGGAAGCCACGGTATCGCTCCTTAAAACAGTCGATGTAGCCCTGTCCGCTGATGCTTTCCGGGCGGAGGGCATGCCGGGACAACCGGCCAGCCAGACGAGAATATCCGATCCACACCGTTGGGCGCGAACTGAAGCACTGGCCGGAGCACTCAGCGGCCCGGCACAGGGATATTCTCCTTCGACAACGGTAGCGCATACGGGAGGTTCGCGGATGAGGATCCTCGACCCGCCCGCGGTGCGCCGCTGGGCCCGCCTGGCGGCCGACGCCCTCGGCCGGGCCAGGACGGAGATCGACGCGCTCAACGTGTTCCCGGTCGCCGACGGCGACACCGGCACCAATCTGCACCTGACCCTGCTGTCCGCGGCCGAGGCCGTCGAGTCCCTGCCCGAGGACGTGGACGCGGCCGTGGTGTGGCAGACGCTGGCGTACGGCGCGCTGGTCGGGGCGCGCGGCAACTCCGGGGTGATCGTCAGCCAGGCCCTGCGCGGCCTGGCCGAGGTGCTGAAGGACGGCCACGACCTGCGGGCCGCGCTGCACCGGGCCGCCGTGCTGGCCAGGGAGGCCGTGGCCAGGCCGGTGGAGGGCACGGTGCTGAGCGTGCTGGAGTCGGCCGCGCTCGCCGTCCAGGGGCAGGAGCTCGACGGCGACCTGCGCGAGGTGGCGCGGCGGGCGGCGGGCGCGGCGCGGGCGGCGCTGGGCCGCACCCCGCGCCAGCTCGACGTGCTGGCCCGCAACGGCGTCGTGGACGCGGGCGGCGCGGGGGCGGCGATCGTGCTGGAGACCCTGGCCGCGGTGATCACCGGCTCGTACGACGCCCACTACGACGTTCCCGCCCCGGTCACGGGGGCCGCGCGGCGGCCGGGGACGCCGCCGCCCGGCGGGGAGCCGCCCGCCGGGCCCGGCTACGAGGTGATGTACCTGCTGGACGCCGACGACGCCGCCGTGACCGCGTTACGCGCCGAGCTGGACGCGATGGGCGACTCCCTCGTCGTGGTCGGCGGCGACGGCCTGTGGAACGTGCACGTCCACGTGCCGGAGGCCGGGCCCGCCGTCGAGGCCGGGATCCGGGCGGGCCGGCCGCATCGCGTCCGGATCACGTACCTGGCCGGGCAGGAGCCCGCCCGGCGCGCCGAGCCGGGCAGGGGCGTGGTGGCGGTCGCGGCGGGGGAGGGGATCGCCGCGCTGTTCGAGGAGTGCGGGGCCGTCGTGGTGCGCCGCGAGCCGGGCACCCGGCCGGCCCTGCCCGCCCTGCTGGCGGCGATCAGGCGGGCGGGCAGCGAGGTCGCGGTCCTGCCGAACGACGAGGGCACCGGCGACGTGGCCGCCGCGGCGGCGGCGATCGCCCGCGAGGACGGCCGCGCGGTCAGCGTGCTGCCCACCAGGGCGAGCGTCCAGGGCCTCGCGGCGCTGGCCGTGCACGACCCGCTGCGCCGCTTCGCCGACGACGTGGTGGCGATGGCGGACGCGGCCGGCCAGACCCGCTACGGCCACGTGACGACGGCCGACCGCGAGGCGTTCACCAGCGCGGGCCTGTGCCGCCCGGGCGACGTGCTCGGCCTGATCGAGGGCGACGTGGCGGTGATCGGCGGCTCGCTGGAGCGGGTGGCCGAGCTGATCGTGGACCGGCTGGTGGCGGGCGGCGGCGAGCTGGTGACCCTGGTCACGGGCGCGGAGGCGCCGCCCGCGCTGGCCGCGTCCCTGGAGGAGCACCTGCGGGCCACGCGGCCGGACGTGGACCTCGTCGTGTACGAGGGCGGGCAGGGCGGATACCCGCTGCTGATCGGCGTCGAGTGACGCGCCGGGGGATCGCGGGATTCCTGTCGGCCGCAGGCGGTAGAACTTAATGCCGTGAGCCGTTTCGACGAGCCTCTGACGAAGGCGCTCGACCCGAAGACCGCCAAGCTGCTGCACAGCGTGCTCGGCCTGGAGACGGTCGGCGACCTGCTGCGCCACTACCCGCGCCGCTACGCCGAGCGCGGCGAGCTGACCTCGCTCGACGCCCTGGAGGTCGACGAGCACGCCACCGTGGTCGGCGAGGTGACCCGGCTCATGCGCAAGCCGATGCGCAACCGCGGCGGCACCTGGCTGGAGGTCGAGGTCGTCGACGGCAACGGCAACAAGATCTACCTGGCGTTCTTCGGCAAGGGCTCGCACGTGGCCGAGTCGCGGCTGAAGCCGGGGCGGCGGGGCATGTTCGCCGGCAAGGTGGGGCTGTTCGGGCAGCGCGGCCGGCCGCGCTGGCAGCTCGCGCACCCGGAGTTCGAGCTGTTCGAGGAGGACGGCGAGGGCGGCGCCGAGGAGTTCGCCTCCGCGCCGGTGCCGATCTACCCGGCGGGCAAGGACGTCACGCCGTGGGCCATCAGGCGGGCGATCGGCGTCGTGCTCGACACGCTGGGCCCGCTCGACGACCCGCTGCCCGCCGGCCTGCGGGCCCGGCACAAGCTGCAGCCGCTCGGCGAGGCGCTGGCCGGCATCCACCGCCCGAAGGACTTCGCGGAGATGGGGCGGGCGCGGCAGCGGCTGAAGTTCGACGAGGCGTTCGTGCTGCAGTCCGTGCTGCTGCAGCGCCGCCAGGCGGCCACGGCCTGGCCCGCGCGGCCCCGGCCGCGCCGCGCCGACGGGCTGCTCGCCGAGTTCGACGGGCGGCTGCCGTTCGCGCTGACCGAGGGGCAGGCCGCGGTCGGCGAGGAGATCGCCGACGACCTCGCCCGCGAGCACCCGATGCACCGCCTGCTCCAGGGCGAGGTGGGCGCGGGCAAGACCGTGGTGGCGCTGCGCGCGATGCTCCAGGTGGTCGACGCGGGCGGGCAGGCCGCGCTGCTGGCCCCCACCGAGGTGCTGGCCCAGCAGCACCACCGCTCGATCACGAGCATGCTGGGCGACCTGGCGCAGGGCGGCATGTTCGGCGGCACGGCGGTCACGCTGCTGACCGGCTCGATGGGGGCGGCGGCCCGGCGCGCGGCTCTGCTCGACGCGGCCTCCGGCAACGCCGGGATCGTGGTCGGCACGCACGCGCTGCTCCAGGAGCACGTGCAGTTCGCCGATCTCGGGCTGGTGGTCGTCGACGAGCAGCACCGCTTCGGGGTCGAGCAGCGCGACGCCCTCCGCGAGAAGGCCGGCGACGCCCGGCCGCACGTGCTGGTCATGACCGCGACGCCGATCCCGCGCACGGTCGCCATGACGGTCTTCGGCGACCTGGAGGTCTCCACGCTGTCGCAGCTCCCGGCGGGCCGCGCGCCCATCACCACGCACGTCGTCCCGGCCGCCGAGAAGCCCCACTACCTGGAGCGCACGTGGGAGCGGGTGCGCGAGGAGGTGGCGCTGGGGCGGCAGGCGTACATCGTGTGCCCGCGCATCGGCGACCTGGAGGGCGACGAGGGCGACCTGCAGGCGGGCGCGTCCGGCGACGACGACCGCCGCCCGCCGCTGGCCGTGCTCGACGTGGCCGAGCTGCTGACCCAGGGCCCCTTCCACGACCTTCGGGTGGGGGTCCTGCACGGCAAGCTGCCGCCGGAGGAGAAGGACGCGGTGATGCGCTCGTTCTCGCGCGGCGAGCTCGACGTGCTGATCGCGACCACGGTGATCGAGGTCGGCGTGGACGTCCCCAACAGCTCCGTCATGATCATCATGGACGCCGACCGCTTCGGCGTCTCCCAGCTCCACCAGCTCCGCGGCCGGGTGGGCCGGGGCGGCCTGCCCGGTCTGTGCCTGCTGGTCTCCGACTTCGCCGAGGGCACCCCGGCCCGCGCCCGCCTCGACGCGGTGGCCGCCACGCTCGACGGCTTCGAGCTGTCCCGGGTCGACCTGGAGCAGCGCCGCGAGGGCGACGTGCTGGGCGCCGCCCAGTCGGGCAAGCGCAGCAGCCTGAAGCTGTTGCAGCTCCTGCGCGACGAGGACGTGATCGCCACGGCCCGCCAGGAGGCCGCCGCCCTCCTGGCGGAGGACCCGGAGCTCACCGGCCACCCGGCGCTCCGCGCCGAGATCGACCGGCTGCTGCGGGACGAGCGGGCCGAATACCTGGAGAAGACCTGACAGAGAAAAAGAACCCAGCCGCGGGGACGGCCTCCCCCCGAATGCCGTCCCCGGCTGGGCCCACCCTCGGGTCAGGTGCCGAGGGAACCGGCGTGCGGAAGGGCTCACGATCACGCCGGTCGGCCTTCATGTGGGTCACCTTGAAGGCCGCAGACTCATCATGCGCGGCCCCCGGGCGGAAACCAATCACCCTTGCTCGTTCGAGGACGACACTTGTCCACTCTTGACCTGCGGGAACATGCGAAAGAATGGGGCACATGACTCGGATCATCGCGGGGAGCGCAGGTGGCCGGCGGCTGGCGGTGCCGCCGGGGCGCGGCACGAGGCCCACCAGCGACAGGGCCAGAGAAGGGATCTTCTTGACGATCGCCTCCCTGTACGGCCTGGAGGAGGTCCGCTTCCTCGACCTGTACGCCGGTTCCGGCGCGATCGGCCTGGAGGCGCTGTCGCGCGGCGCGGCCGAGGCGGTGCTGGTGGAGTCGGACCCGAAGGCGGTGCGCACGATCAAGGACAACGTGCGCTCGCTGGGCCTGGCGGGCGCGCGGGTGGTCGCGGACAAGGCCGAGCGGCTGCTGGCCGGGCCGCCGGAGGGCGGGCCGTTCGACGTGGTGTTCGCCGATCCGCCGTACGCAGTGCCGGACGCCGGGGTGACGGCCGTGCTGGAGCTGCTGCGGGACAACGGGTGGCTGGTTGATGAGGGATTGGTGGCATTCGAGCGGGAAAGCAGGGGAAAGTCCCTGGTGTGGCCCGGGGGGTACGTTGAGGAGAGGGTCCGTCGTTATGGCGAAGCGTCCGTTTGGTACGGTCGCGCCGCCGGGAACCCGTAGACCTGGGAGGCGTCTTGCGCCGCGTAGTCTGCCCGGGGTCGTTCGACCCCATCACCAATGGCCACCTCGACATCATCGGGCGATCGGCCCGCCTGTACGACGAGGTGACCGTGGCGGTCCTCATCAACGTCGAGAAAAGCAGCCTGTTCACGGTCGATGAACGCATCGAGATCCTCCAGACCGTGACCAAGGAGTTCGCCAACGTCAAGGTCCGCAAGTTCCACGGACTGCTGGTGGACTTCTGCAAGCAGAACGACATCCCCGCCATCGTCAAGGGCATCCGGGTGGTCAGCGACTTCGACTACGAGCTGCAGATGGCCCAGCTCAACTACCGTCTGTCGGGCGTCGAGACGCTGTTCATGCCGACCAACCCCGAGTACTCGTTCCTGTCCTCCAGCAGGGTCAAGGAGATCGCCCGCTACGGCGGCGACGTGTCGGGCCTGGTGCCCGACCTCGTCCACAAGCTGCTCATCGAGCGGCTCAGGGGCTGAGCGCGACCTGCTATCCTTTCATTTCGGCCTTGTACGACGGCGATCGTTATCGCCATGCCTAGCGAGATCAGGATGACTCAGCACCTCGACCCCCGCTCCCCGTGGGTGATCTCCACTCATGACCTGGGCAAGCGGCCGGGCACGATGCGGCAGATGACCCTGACGCTCCCGGCACCGGCAGACCTCGGCGTCGACATGATCGGAGTCCCCAAAGACTCCGAAGTCGAGCTGGACCTCCGGCTCGAAGCAGTGATGGAAGGCGTGCTCGTGTCCGGCACGGCGCGCGCCCCGCTCGCCGGGGAGTGCGCCCGCTGTCTCGACCCGATGTCCTCGGACATCGAGGTCGATCTGCAGGAGCTCTTCTTCTACTCCGACGAGGACGCCTCCGAGGACGACTCGCTGCTCGACGGCGAGCTGTTCGACCTCGAGCCGACCTTCCGCGACGCGGTGGTGCTCGCACTGCCGCTGAGCCCCGTGTGCCGCGAGGACTGCGAGGGGCTCTGCGCGGAGTGCGGGGTCAAGCTGGCCGAGGCCGGCGACGACCACCGGCACCAGAAGATCGATGCCCGCTGGGCGTCGCTGCAAGGTCTGATTTCCGACAAAGATAACGATCAGGAGAAGTGACGTGGCCGTCCCGAAGCGAAAGATGTCGCGGAGCAACACCCGCGCCCGTCGCTCCCAGTGGAAGACGACTGCCGTCGCCCTGGTGAGCTGCCCGCAGTGCCGTTCGCCGAAGCAGCCGCACATCGCGTGCCCCACCTGCGGCACCTACAACCGCCGTCAGGTCATCGAGCCGTCCGCCTGATCCGCCGGCCCGACCGGGCCTGCCGGCCCCGCCGCCGCCCCTCCGGACGACGGCGGTCACCGCGCAGGTTTCCCGTCAGCAGTTGACGTGATGCCGACCGGGTGCCATTGTGCCTCGGTCGGCGTTACCGTCTCAGATGCGTGCGGCGGCGGTACGCCCGCGGCCGTGGTGGACGCCGGGGCTGACGCGTTCCCCCGACGCCCACCACGTTTTCGGGCATCTTCCCGCAGTCGGCGCGCCATCGCCATGAGGAAGATGTCCGAGGAGGAAGCACGTGGGCGCAGGTCCTAAGCCAGTGGCCGTCGAGGTCGCGAGGGACGAACTGGAGCGGGTTCTGTCGGTCGGCCTCGACGCCGACATCCTGGAGCGGGCGCTGACGCACCGCTCGTACGCGTACGAGAACGGCGGCCTGCCGACCAACGAGCGCCTGGAGTTCCTCGGCGACTCGGTGCTCGGCCTGGTCGTCACCGACACGCTCTACCGCAACCACCCCGACCTGCCCGAGGGTCAGCTCGCCAAGCTGCGGGCGGCCGTGGTCAACATGCGGGCGCTCGCCGACGTGGCCCGCAACCTCGGGCTGGGCCGCTTCCTGCGGCTCGGCAGGGGCGAGGAGGGCACCGGCGGGCGCGACAAGTCCTCGATCCTGGCCGACACGCTGGAGGCGCTGATCGGCGCCATCTACGTCGACAAGGGTCTCGACGAGGCGTTCCGGGTCGTCCACCTGCTGTTCGACCCGCTGATCGTGCGCTCGGCGTCGCTCGGCGCCGGGCTCGACTGGAAGACCTCGCTGCAGGAGCTCACCGCCTCCGAGGCGCTCGGGGTGCCCGAGTACCACGTCGAGGAGAGCGGCCCCGACCACGCCAAGTCGTTCACCGCCATGGTGCGGGTCGGCGGCGAGTCGTACGGATCGGGCACCGGGCGCAGCAAGAAGGAGGCCGAGCAGCAGGCGGCCGAGGCGGCGTGGACCCGCATCAGGGCCCGCCGCGAGGAGCGTGACAAGCAGCGCGAGAGCCAGCCCGCCGCGGGCTGAGCCACGCGACGGGGGGCGGGGTCGGATGCCGGAGCTGCCGGAGGTCGAGGTCGTCAGGCGCGGCCTCGAACAGTGGGTCGTCGGGCGCGAGATCGCCTCGGCGGAGGTGCTGCACCCCCGCGCGATCAGGCGGCACGTGCCCGGCGCCGACGAGTTCGCCGCCCGGCTGAAGGGCCGGACGGTGCTGTCGGCCGAGCGGCGCGGCAAGTACCTGTGGCTGCCGCTGTCCGGCGCGAGGGAGGCGCTGCTGGCGCACCTGGGGATGAGCGGGCAGCTCCTGGTCGTCGAGCCGGAGACGCCGCCGGAGAAGCACCTGCGGGTGCGCCTGCGCTTCGAGGACGGCGGCCCCGACCTGCGCTTCGTCGACCAGCGCACGTTCGGCCACGTCATGCTGACCGCCCTAATGGACGGGGTGCCCGAGCCGATCGCGCACATCGCGCCCGACCCGTTCGAGCCGGCCTTCGACGACGCCGAGTTCGCCCGGCGGCTGCGGGCCAGGCGCACCGAGGTCAAGCGGGCCCTGCTGGACCAGTCGCTGATCAGCGGCGTCGGCAACATCTACGCCGACGAGGCGCTGTGGATCGCCCGGCTGCACTGGGCCCGCCCGACCGAGACGCTCACCCGGCCCAAGATCGCCGAGCTGCTGGCCGCCGTCCGCACGGTCATGGCCGCCGCGCTGCGCCAGGGCGGCACGTCGTTCGACAGCCTGTACGTCAACGTCAACGGCGAGAGCGGCTACTTCGACCGGTCGCTCGAGGTCTACGGCCGCCGCGACCTGCCGTGCTCGCGCTGCGGCACCGCCATCAGGCGGGAGGCGTTCATGAACCGCTCGTCCTACTCCTGCCCCAGATGCCAGCGACGGCAGCGGCCAGCACGCTGAGGACGGCCGCCGGCCACATCGCGGCGGTGATCGACACCCCGTCCACCACCCTGCCGCCGAGCAGCGAGCCGAGCGCGATGGACAGGTTGAACGCGCTCACGAAGAGCGCCGTGCCCAGCTCGCCGCCGCCCTCGCGCATGATCCACAGCTGCAGCGTCACTCCGACGCCGCCGTAGCCGAGCCCCCAGACGACGAGCGCCGCCAGGGGCAGGACGGCGCCCGGCCCGCCGAGGGCCGGCAGCGCGGCGGTGGCGAGGGCGATGAGCGCGGCCAGCACGACGAGGACGGCCCGGGGGCCGCGGGCGGCGCGGGCCCCGGCGGCGAAGTTCCCGGCGACGCCGGCGGCGCCGTACAGCAGGAGGGCGGCGCCGACCAGGCCCGGCCCGGCGTGCGCGACCTGCTCCAGGAACGGCCGGACGTAGGTGTAGGCGGCGAAGTGCCCGGCGATGACGAGCACGGTCAGCACGAGCACGACGGCGAGCGGCCGCGACAGCCGGAACCCCGGCCGCGCGGGGGCGTCCTCGGGCGCGGACGGGAGCCCGTCGGCGTGCTCAGCGGCGGCGGGGCGTGCGGGGGCGTCGCCCGGCAGGGGCGGGAGGGTGGCGGCGAGCAGCGCGAGCAGGGCCACGGCCAGCACGCCCATCGCGGCGAAGGCGGCCCGCCAGCCGGCCGCCGACGACACCAGCGTCGCCGCCGGCACCCCCAGCACCGACGCCACCGACACCCCGCTCAGGATGATCGAGGTGGCCCGCCCGACCTGCCGCTCAGGCACCAGCCGCGCCCCCAGCCCCGCCGCGAACGCCCAGAACCCGCCGATGCTCACCCCGGTCGCGACCCGGGCCGCCAGCATCACCGCCCAGCCGGGCGCGAGCGCCGCCGCGAGGTCGGCCACGGCCAGCAGCGCCATGAGCCCGAGCAACAGGCTCCGCCGATCGGCCCGGCGCGCGGCCACGGCGAGCACCGGCGCGGCCACGGCGGCCACGAGCCCCGGCGCGGACATCATCAGCCCTGCCGTCCCCGGCGACACCCCGAGGTCGGCGGCGATCGAGGTGAGCAGCCCGACGGGCAGCATCTCGCTGGTCACGAGCGTGAAGGTGCCGAGCGCGACCGAGGACACGGCGATCGTCCGGGGCCGCGCCACGGTGGTTCCCAAGGTTGTCGTCATGCCTCTCAGCCTTCTTCCGGCCGCGCGGCGGGAACAATGGCGAAGTCCGAAGGCTTGGTTTAGGCAGGCTAAGCGATCGCTCGGAGGCAGGGATGGACTTCAGGGAGCTGGAGTGCTTCGTCGTGCTCAGTGAGGAGCTGCACTTCGCCCGCACCGCCGAACGGCTCTACCTGTCACCCGGCCGGGTCAGCCAGCTCCTCCGCGCGCTGGAGACCAGGATCGGCGGCAGGCTGTTCGACCGGACCAGCCGCCGCGTGCGCCTGACGCCGCTCGGCGAGCGCTTCCTGGCCGACCTCAGGCCCGCCTACGACGGCCTGGCGGGCGCCGTGAGCCGCGCCAGGGCCGCCGCGCGCGAGGTGACGGGCGTGGTGCGCATCGGCTTCCTCGCCACGCCCACGGACGCCGTCACGGGCAGCGTACGGGCCTTCGAGCGCCGCCACCCCGGCTCGTCGGCCGAGCTGGTGGAGATCCCGCTCTCCGACCCCTTCGGCAAGCTGCGGGCGGGCGAGGTGGACGTGGTCTTCACCCTGCTGCCGGTGCGCGAGCCGGACCTCGCGACCGGGCCGGCGCTGAACCGGGTGCCCTACCGGCTCGGCGTCTCCGTCCGCCATCCGCTGGCGGGCCGGGCGGGGATCGCGGCCGAGGAGCTGGCGGACGTCCCCCTGATCGGTCTCCGGGGGCCCGCGCCGCTGTGGTGGCGGGAGCGGTCGGCACCCTCCGTGACCCCTTCCGGACGTCCGATACCCCGCGCCGGCGAGGTGGCGACCGCCCAGGAGGGCTTGACACAGGTGGCGCTGGGGCGGGGCGGCATGCTCTTCTGCGCCCCCACCACCGAGCACCATCTGCGGCCCGACGTAAGCTTCGTCCCGGTCAGCGGGCTGGCTCCGTCGATCCTCGGGCTCGCCTGGGTGAAGGCGGCGGAGACGGCGGCGGTCAGGGCGTTCGCGGAGGCGGCGGCCGGGCACGCGCTCGGGGCCGGGGACGCCCTGGTCGCCTGACGGCCGCCCGGGAGGCGAGAGGAAAGATGTCGGAAAATTCGGAAAACGCCAGGTTGACGGCTTGGGTCCGGGGGAGAGTCCAAGGTGTCGGTTTCCGATGGTGGACCCGGGCCAGGGCACTGGAGCTGGGTCTGACGGGGTGGGCGCGCAACACCGACGACGGCCGGGTCGAGGTCGTCGCGGAGGGCTCGCGCGCGGACTGCGTCAAGCTCCTGGAGCTGCTCAGAGGTTGCGACACGCCGGGAAGGGTCGATGGAGTAGTGGAACGGTGGAGCGAACCCCGAGGTAGTTTGGGCGGGTTTGTGGAGCGGTAGCCGCTTTCGCTAAACCGCCCAAATAGGGTATAGTTGTATGTCGGGAGTGCCCATCAGTAGGACGCAGCGGTTTGTTCGACTTGACCGCCCACACTGCCGGTGCGACTCTTGTTAGGTACCACGCGCACCCCTCCCGCGGAATAGAAGTGCGCGAACCAGTCTGGTCACTCAGCGTGGAGGACCCTTTACCATGGCGAAGGCTCTACTCGGCCACGTCGGCGGTCCTGACCCTCGTATGGTCTCGGAGATGCGCCGCCTACAGCAGCGTATCCGTGATCTGGAGGCAGAACTCATCCGACTTCAGGCCACCAACGACGCTCTTGCGGCGCAAACCCGCGACGAGGCGCTAAGCCGCATGCAGGAGCGCGAGCCGGCACTCACCTGAGAGTGATCGGAGCGCAAGACCCAGGGACGTCTCGACGAGGCGTCCCTTGCTATTTGCCCTCACCCCGCCCGGCGCGAACTGCGCCGGGCGACCGGGACCAGTAGGCTTTCCCGGAAGTCCGGTCAGGGAGAAGGGGGTCGCGCTTGTACCTGAAGACCCTCACCCTGCGCGGCTTCAAGTCCTTCGCCTCCGCCACCGCCCTGCGGTTCGAGCCCGGCATCACCTGCGTGGTGGGCCCCAACGGCTCCGGCAAGTCCAACGTCGTCGACGCCCTCGCCTGGGTCATGGGCGAGCACAGCGCCAAGTCGCTGCGCGGCGGCAAGATGGAGGACGTCATCTTCGCCGGCACCTCCTCCCGCCCGCCGCTCGGGCGCGCCGAGGTGACGCTGACCATCGACAACACCGACGGCGCGCTGCCGATCGACTACACCGAGGTCACGATCAGCCGGCTGATGTTCCGCTCCGGCCAGAGCGAGTACGCGATCAACGGCGACACCTGCCGCCTGCTGGACATCCAGGAGCTGCTGTCCGACTCCGGCATCGGCCGCGAGATGCACGTCATCGTCGGCCAGGGCCAGCTCGACGCCGTGCTGCACGCCGGCCCCGAGGACCGCAGGGCCTTCATCGAAGAGGCCGCCGGCGTGCTCAAGCACCGCAAGCGCAAGGAGAAGGCGCTGCGCAAGCTGGACGCCATGCAGGCCAACCTGACCCGCGTCCAGGACCTCGCCACCGAGCTGCGCCGCCAGCTCAAGCCGCTCGGCCGGCAGGCCGAGATCGCCCGCAAGGCCGCCGTCATCCAGGCCGACCTCCGCGACGCCCGGCTGCGGCTGCTCGCCGACGACGTCGGCACGCTGCGGGCCACCCTGGAGCGCGAGGCCGCCGACGAGGCCGCGATCACCGCCAGGCGGGCCCAGGTGGAGGCCGAGCTGGCCGAGGCCCAGCAGCGCGAGGGCGCGCTGGAGGCCGCCGAGG
Source organism: Actinomadura luzonensis (assembly GCF_022664455.2). Classification (NCBI taxonomy): domain Bacteria; kingdom Bacillati; phylum Actinomycetota; class Actinomycetes; order Streptosporangiales; family Thermomonosporaceae; genus Actinomadura; species Actinomadura luzonensis. The sequence continues at coordinate 559,108 of NZ_JAKRKC020000001.1, read as the reverse complement.
CCGAGGCCCAGCCGCGCCTCGCCGCCGCCCAGGAGACCTTCTTCCGCCTGTCCTCGCTGCGTGAGCGCATCACCGGCCTGGAGCAGCTCGCCGCCGAGCGCCACCGGCACGCCCTCGACGCCGCCGCCATCGAGCGCCGCGGCCGCGACCCCGAAGACCTCGAACGCGAGGCGGCCGAGGTGCGCGAGCGCGAGCTGATACTCAAGGCCGAGCTGGAGCAGGCGCAGGAGCTGCTGGAGCAGGCGGTCGAGGCGCGGGCCGGGCACGAGGCCGAGCTGAGCGCCGAGGAACGGCGGCTCTCGCTGGCCGCGCGGGCCGCCGCCGACCGCCGCGAGGGCCTGGCGAAGCTGCGCGGCCAGGTCGACTCCGTACGCAGCCGCGCCCGCGCCGCCGAGGAGGAGATCGGCCGGCTCCGGCAGGCCGTGGCCGACGCCGAGGGGCGCGAGCGGCAGGCGAGCGACGATTTGGAGGCCCGGCGGCTGGAGGAGCCCGCCGCCGACCCCGCGCTGGCCGAGGAGCTGGCCACCGCGCAGGCCGCGGTCGAGGCGGCCAGGGCCGTCGCCGACGAGGCCAGGGCGGCGGCGGAGGAGGCCAAGGCCGCGCTGGACGGGCCGCGTTCCGGGCTGCAGGCGGCCCGCTCGGCGGTCGCCACGGCGCGGGCCGCCGACCAGCAGGCGCAGCGCGCGGCCGCCGCGCTGGCCGCCCGTCGCGACGCGCTGGAGCTGGGCCTGGCCAAGGCGACGGCGGCGCGGCCGTGCTGGAGGCCGATCTCGCCGGGGTGCTCGGGCCGCTGGCCGTCGCCCTCCAGGTCGCCCCCGGCGCGGAGGCGGCGGTCGCCGCCGTGCTCGGCCCGGTCGCCGAGGCGATCGCGGTCAGCACCCTCGACACGGCGGTGCGGGCCCTCGACCTGCTGCGCGCCAAGGACGCCGGCCAGGCCACCCTGCTGGTCGCCCTCCCGGGCGCCGCGGACGGCGCCAGGGCGGCCGCGCCGGAAGGGGCGCGGTGGGCGGCCGAGCTGGTGACCGTCCCCGACCACCTGCGGCCCGCCCTCGACCACGTCCTTCGCGACGTCGCCGTCGTCGGCGACCTGGAGGCCGCGCGGGCGCTCGTCGAGCGGCACCCTGAGCTGCGGGCCGTCACCATGGCCGGCGACGTCGTGGGCGCCCGCGTGGCGAGCGGCGGCGCGGCGGGCGGGCAGTCCGTGCTCCAGGTCCGGGCCGCCTTCGACGAGGCCGTCAGAGACCTTGAGGAGGCCGAGGGCCGGGCGGAGGAGACCGCGGCGGCCCTCGACGAGGCGATCGCCGGCGAGCAGCGCGCCCAGGCCGCGCTGGAGGCCGCCCAGGCCCGGGTCAACGAGGCCCAGACCGCCGTCACCACCGCCCAGGCCGGGGTGAGCGCCGCCCAGGGCGCGCTCGACCAGGTCAGGGGCCGCCAGCGCGAGGCCGACCAGCGCAACGCCGCCGCCGCCCGGCGGCTGGCCCAGCTGGAGGCCGCCGCCAACGCCGCCCGCGCCGAGGCCGAGCGCCTGGCCGCGAGCGTCGTCAAGGCCGAGGAGGCCCGCGCCGAGGGCCTGGAGGAGCTGGCCGAGCTGGAGATCCGGCTGGCCGAGGCCGAGTACGCCCAGGAGCTCGAGTCCGAGCCCACCACCGACCTCCGCGACGAGCTGGCCACCGCCTGCGAGGCGGCCCGGCAGCGCGAGATGGACACCCGCCTCCAGGTGCGCACCGCCGAGGAGCGCGTCAAGGGCATCGACGGCCGCGCCGACGCCCTCCTGCGGGCCGCCCGCCGCGAACGCGAGGAACGCGCCCAGGCGGCCGCCCAGCGGGCCAGGCGGCGGCGTCAGGCGGCGCTGGCCGAGGCCGTCAGCAAGGGGGCGCAGCGGGTGCTGGCCGTCCTCGCCGAGTCGGTGCGGCTGGCCGCCAGGGAGCGCGACGAGGCCGACCTCGCCCGGGTCGCCGTGGACGCCGAGCTGAAGCAGGTGCGCCTGCGGGTGCGCGAGCTCGGCCAGGAGCTCGACAAGCTGGTCAACCGGGTGCACGGCAGCGAGGTCGCGCGCACCGAGCAGCGGCTGCGGCTGGAGCAGATGGAGCAGCGGGCGCTGGAGGAGTTCGGTGTCGAGGTCGAGGCGCTGATCGCCGAGTACGGCCCGGACGTCCCGGTCCCCGGCGAGCCGCCGGTTCCGTACGTGCGTGAGGAGCAGGAGCGGCGGGCCAGGGCCGCCGAGCGGCAGATGACCCAGCTCGGCAAGGTCAACCCGCTCGCGCTGGAGGAGTTCGCGGCGCTGGAGGAGCGGCACGCGTTCCTGACCTCGCAGCTCGAAGACCTGAAGAAGACCCGGCGCGACCTGCTGACCGTGGTCAAGGAGGTCGACGACCGGGTGGAGCAGATGTTCGCCTCCGCCTACGAGGACGTCGCCCGCGAGTTCGAGCAGATCTTCACCCGCGTCTTCCCCGGCGGCGACGGCCGGCTGGTGCTCACCGACCCGAGCGACATGCTGACCACCGGCATCGAGGTCGAGGCCCGGCCGCCGGGCAAGAAGGTCAAGCGGCTGTCGCTGCTGTCGGGCGGTGAGCGGTCGCTGACGGCGGTGGCGTTCCTGATCTCGATCTTCAAGGCGCGGCCGTCGCCGTTCTACGTGATGGACGAGGTCGAGGCGGCCCTCGACGACACCAACACGCAGCGGCTGCTGACGCTCTTCGAGGAGCTGCGGCAGAGCTCCCAGCTCATCGTCATCACGCACAACAAGCGCACGATGGAGATCGCCGACGCGCTCTACGGCGTGTCGATGCGTGGCGACGGGGTCACGCAAGTCGTCAGTCAGCGGCTCAGAGAGCGCGAGTCGGCCTGATCGGTGTGGCCTGGGGCGTGACCATGACACTCGATCTGGAAAACTGACATCTTGTGGAGAGTTACCTCGGCGTCATCGTGATCGTGGCCGTCGTCGCCCTGCTGGCGGCCGGCGGTCTCTTCCTGCTGTTCAGGCCGGGCCGCAAGGCGCCGCCGGTCAAGCCGCCCGAGACCCTCCCGATTCCGGAGGAGACGGAGAAGCCGCCCGCCGCCGCGGGCGAGGAGCGGGAGGGCGCGACCACCACGCTGCCGCCGCCCGCCCCGCCGGCGGAGCCGATGGTCGTCGCGCCCGAGGTCGAGGTGCCGCCGCCGTCCGCGGGCCGGATGGTGCGGCTGCGCTCGCGGCTGGCCCGCTCGCAGAGCGCGCTCGGGCGCGGCCTGCTGGAGCTGCTGTCCCGCGACCGGCTCGACGACGAGGTGTGGGACGAGATCGAGGAGAGCCTCATCACCGCCGACGTCGGCGTCGCGCCGACCCAGGTGATGGTGGAGGAGCTGCGCACCCGGGTGAAGGTGCTGGGCAGCCGCACGCCGGAGGAGGTGCGGGCGCTGCTGCGCGAGCAGCTGCTCATCCAGGTCAACCCCGACCTCGACCGCACCCTGCACGTGCAGAAGCACGGCGAGCGGCCCGCGGTGGTGCTGGTCGTCGGCGTCAACGGCACCGGCAAGACCACCACCACCGGCAAGCTGGCCCGCTCGCTCGTCGGCGACGGCAAGAAGGTCGTGCTCGGCGCGGCCGACACCTTCCGGGCCGCCGCGGCCGACCAGCTCCAGACGTGGGGCGAGCGCGTGGGGGCCGACACCGTGCGCGGCCCCGAGGGCGCCGACCCGGCGTCGGTGGCCTTCGACGCCGTGACCAAGGGCATGGAGGAGAAGGCCGACACGGTCATCGTCGACACCGCCGGCCGGCTGCACACCAAGACCGGCCTGATGGACGAGCTGGGCAAGGTCAAGCGGGTCATCGAGAAGAAGGCCACGGTGGACGAGGTGCTGCTCGTCCTCGACGCCACCACGGGCCAGAACGGCATGCGCCAGGCCCAGGTGTTCGCCGAGGTCGTCAACATCACCGGCATCGCGCTGACCAAGCTCGACGGCACCGCCAAGGGCGGCATCGTGATCTCCGTGCAGCGGGAGCTGGGCGTGCCGGTCAAGCTGGTGGGGCTCGGTGAGGGGCCCGACGATCTGGCGCCGTTCGACCCCGAGGTGTTCGTGGACGCGATCCTCGGCGACTAATTCCGGACATACCGTATTAGAGGGTGTAAGAGCCCTTACCAGAAGATCCCTTGTTGGGTGACTTTTCCCTGTGCTGACATGTACCGGTCATCAATGATCGTCAGTGCTGAAAGGTCGCCCTCATGAAGAAGATCGTCGTTCACCGGCCAGGCACCATGAAGGTCACCGCCGCGGCCGCGCCGAGGCACAACGGCTGAGTCCGACCGCGCCGGCGCCTCCTCACACAGGGGCGCCGGCCGCACGGAGGTCACGTGAACCCGATCGTCATCGACGCGGACCGCCGGCTCGGCGGGCCGTACACGTTCGCCGCCGCGCTGCTCGGCCACCTCGTCCCGCGGGCGCTGGAGAGCCGGCCCGGCCTGGTGGCCGCGCACGACATCGAGATCAGGGCCGCGGCGCCCGCCCTGCGGCCGCTCGTGCCGGCCCGCAGGCGCTCCCTGGCCGACGACCTGCCGCGGGCCCAGCGCGTGCTGGTGCCGGGCGCGCGGCGCACGCTGAGGCTGGCCAACGGGCTGGCGGAGTTCGTCCGCGACCTGCTGGAGGGCACGTCCGGGCTCGCGGTCACCGTGACGAACCTGGGCGAGGCCGACCCCACCGACGCCGAGCTGGTCGCCGTGCTGCGCCGCCGGCTCGACCCCGGCCTGCTGCGCCTGGACGAGGGCCCGTCCGCCCCTTCCGCCGGGCCCCTGCCGGACGACTTCGACCGCTACCGCGACGAGGGCTTCCACCACGCCATGGCCGAGTCGGGGCTGGCCCGGCTGCGCGCCATGGCCTACGACGACGACCCGGGGGCCTGGGAGCGGCTGCTGCAGCGGGTCGCCAACGCGCTGGAGGCCGTCGAGCGCGAGGACGAGGCCCGCGCCCTGTACGACGAGGCCCGCCGCCGCGTCACCGACCCCAGGCACCGCGCCACGATGGCCTACGCCACCGCCATGATCCTGGTCCGCCACCACGACCCGGCCCGGCGCGACCCGGAGGAGGCCCTGGCCTGGGTCAACGAGGCCATCACGATCACCTCCCTGCTGCCCGACCCCCGCGAGCGCGCCTTCCACCTGGGCTTCGACCTCAACGGCAAGGCGCTCGTCGAGGTCCGCAGGGGCCGCCACGCGGCCGCCATGGAGCTGGTGGGACGCGCCCTCGACCTGGCCGGGACCGGCCTCGCGGGCGAGCATCCGATCCACCGTCTGGTCCTGTACGCCAACCGCGCCCAGCTCCTCGCCCTGGCCGGCCGCGGCGAGGAGGCGCTGGCCGACTACGGGCGCGCCATCGCCGCCGACCCCGGCTACCCCGACTACTACCTGGACCGGGGCAACCTGCTGCACAAGCTCGGCCGGCCGGAGCAGGCGCTCGCCGACTACGAGGCCGTCATGCGGCTGAGCCCGCCCTTCCCCGAGGCGTACTACAACCGCGCCGAGCTGCGCTACGCCGCCGGCGACCTGGCCGGCGCCCGCGCCGACCTGGACCACACGCTGGAGCTGGACCCGGACTTCGCCCCCGCCTACGTCAACCGGGCCGGCATCCACGCGGCCACCGGCGCGTACGTCCTGGCCAGGAAGGACGTGGAGGCCGGGCTGGCGGCGGCGCCGCGCGACCCGCACCTGCTGTGCGTGCTCGGCCAGGTCGAGCAGGCGGAGGGCCGCCCGGGGGAGGCGCGCGCCGCCTACGACCTGGCTCTGGAGGCCGACCCCGGTCTGGTGGCGGCGTGGGCCGGCCGGGCCGAGCTGGCCCACGCGCACGGCGACCACGACGCCGCCCTGGCCGACCTCGGCCGCGCGCTCGCCCTGGAGGAGAGCGCGGAGCTGCTGTTCAACCGGTCGGTGGTGTACCGGGCGGCCGGCCTGCCCGAGCGGGCCAGGCGGGACCTGCTGCGCGCCGCGGACCTGGCCCCGGACGATCCGGACGTCGGGCGGGCGCTGGCCGAGGTGTGAGCGGGTGGGCCGCCGGTACTGGCTCCTGCTGACCGCCTTCCTCGCCTCCTCCTTCGGCACCTGGATCTACCGGCTGGCCCTGCCGCTGCTGGTGTACGACCTGACCGGCTCCGCGCTCGGCACCGGCCTGGTCTACGTCATGGAGTACCTGCCGTACCTGGCGCTCGGCATGGTCGGGGGCGTGCTCGCCGACCGGCTGGACCGGCGGCGGCTGCTGGTGGCGGGCGACCTGCTCTCCGGGGCGATCACCGTGCTGCTGGCCGGGCTCGTGGCGGCCGGGGTGACGACGACGTGGCCGCTCTACGCGGTGGCGTTCCTGCTGGCCTGCGTCGACCCGCTCTACCAGCCCGCGTTCCGGTCGATCGTGCCCGCGCTGGTGCCGGTGGAGCGGCTGCCGCAGGCCAACGCCCGGCTGCACGTGGGCGAGCACGCGGTCAACATGATCGGCCCGGTGGCGGGCGGGGCGATCGTGGTCGGGCTCGGCTACCAGGCGGCGGTCTACGTGGACGCCGCGACGTTCCTGGTGTCGGCGCTGCTGATCTGGTTCGTCAGGACCGCGCCGCAGCCGGCCGGCGCGCGCGGGCGTCTGGTGGCGGACGTGCGCGAGGGCCTGCGGTTCCTGCTGCGCGGCGACCGGGTGGTGCTCACCACCGCCCTGTACGCGCTGGCCTGCAACTTCGGCGTGTGGCTGCTGCTGGCCGGGCTGGTGTACTACCTGAGCTCCTACCACGGGTTCACGCCGGGCCAGATCGGCGTCGTCTACGCCTTCCAGGGCGCGGGGGCGGTGCTCGGGGCGTGGCTGGGCAGCCGGCTGATCCGCCGGGTCGCGCCGGTCCGGGTGGTCTGCTGGGCGATCGCGGCGGGCGGGCTGTCGATGCTGGCGCTGGTGGTGGCGCGCGGGCCGGTGGCGATCGGGCTGGCCTGGATGGGGCAGTTCGCGGCGGCCGGGACGTCCATCGTGGCGACGGTGACCGTCCGGCAGCTCCTCGTCCCCGACCACCTGCTCGGCCGGGTGATCGGGACGGCCAGGACGATCGCGTTCCTGTCGATCCCGCTGGCCTCGGTGGCGACGGGGGTGTTCGAGTCGCGGTCGCGCGACGCGTACGCGCTGATGGCGGTGGCCGGGGTGAGCTGGCTGGTCATCGCGGCGGCGGTGGCCCGCTCGCCGCTGCGCCGGGTCAGGCTGGCGGAGCTGCGGCCTGAGCGCGCGGCCGGATCGGGACGACCAGCGGCGTCCCCGCCACCGGATCCGGGATGACCTTGGCCTCCAGCTCGAACACCGTGGCCAGCAGCTCCTCGGTGAGCACCTCGTGCGGCGGACCGGCCGCGACGACCTTCCCGGCCCGCATGGCGACCAGCCGGTCGGCGTAGCGGGCGGCCAGGTTGAGGTCGTGCAGCACCATGACGACCGTGCGGCCCGCCTCCTGGTGCAGGTGGCGCACCAGCTCCAGCACCTCCACCTGGTGCGCCAGGTCCAGGAACGTGGTCGGCTCGTCGAGCAGCAGCAGGTCCGTGCCCTGGGCGAGGGCCATGGAGATCCAGGCCCGCTGCCGCTGCCCGCCCGACAGCTCCTCCAGCGGCCGCTCGGCCAGGTCCGCGAGGCCGGTCAGGTCGAGCGCGGCGGCGACGGCCGCCTCGTCGTCGGAGGACCACTGCCGGTACCACGTCTGGTGCGGGTGCCGGCCGCGCGCGACCAGGTCGGCCACGGTCAGCCCCTCGGGGGCGGCCGGCGCCTGCGGGAGCACGCCGAGGACCTTGGCGACCTCGCGGGTGGGGACGCGGTCGATGCGCTTGCCGTCCAGCAGCACCTCTCCGCCCCGCGGCCGCAGCAGCCGGCCGAGGGCGCGCAGCAGCGTGGACTTGCCGCAGCCGTTCGGGCCGATGATCGTGGTCACGGTGCCCGGCTCGACGCCGAGGTCGAGCCCGTCCACCACGATCCGCTCGCCGTAGCCCAGCGTGACGCCCCTGGCCTCCAGCCTCATTGACGCAGCCTCATTTACGGGCCCTCCAGATCAGGTGGATCAGGTACGGCGCCCCCAGCACGGCCGTGACGATGCCGACGGGCAGCTCGACGGGGGAGAACGCGGTCCGCGCGATCAGGTCGGCGCCGGTGGTGAGCACGCCTCCGACGACCGCCGAGCTGAGCAGCGGCGGCCGGCCGGAGCGGACCAGGCGCAGCGCGATCTGCGGCGCGGCCAGCGCGACGAACGCGATCGGCCCCGCCGCGGCCGTCGCCACGGCGGCCAGCAGCACGGCGGCCAGGATCAGCAGGGCGCGGGCCGCGCCGGTGCGCACGCCGAGCGCCGTCACGGTGTCGTCGCCGAAGCGCAGCGCGTCGAGGGAGCGGGCGCCGAGCAGCGTCGCCGGCACCAGCGCGGCCAGGGCGAGCGCGGCCGGGACGACGTGCTCCCAGCCGCGGCCGTTCAGCGAGCCGCTGATCCACACCATGGCGCGGGCGGTGTCGTTGACGTCGCCGACGGTCAGCAGCCAGAACTTGACGTTGGTGAGGACGGCGGCCACGCCGATGCCGACCAGGACCAGGCGGTAGCCGTCCAGGCCGCGCCGCCAGGCCAGGGCGTACACGACGGCCGCGCCGGCGAGCCCGCCGAGCAGCGCGAGGAGAGGGACGCCGAGGGTGGCGAGCAGGCCGGTCGCGCCGCCGACCACGCTGCCGGTCGCGACCACGCCCGCCACGACCGCGACGGAGGCGCCCGTGGTGACGCCCAGGATCTCGGGGCTGGCCAGCGGGTTGCGCGCGATGGACTGGATGATCGCGCCGGACAGCGCGAGCGCGGCCCCGACCAGGGCTCCGGTCAGCGCGCGCGGCAGGCGCAGCTCCATGACGACGAAGTGGCCGGCGCTGCCCGCGTCGAAGGCGCCGGAGACCACCTCGGCGAGCGACATGGGAAGCTCGCCGAGCCGCATGCCGAGGGCCATGAGGAGGCCGAGCAGGACGAGCCCGCCGAGCACGACGGCGACGGCCCGCGGGCGCACCCGCCAGGACAGCCCGCCGGCGCGCAGGGACGGCGCGGTCGTGCTCACAGGCGCACCGGCTTCCCGCGGCGCACCATGACCACGAAGAACGGCGCGCCGAGCAGCGCCAGCACCACGCCCACCTCCAGCTCGCCGGGCGGCGCGACGACGCGGCCCACCACGTCGGCGAGCAGCAGCAGCGCCACGCCGATCAGCCCGGAGTACGGCAGCAGCCACCGGTGGTCGGTGCCCGACAGCGGCCGGGCCAGGTGGGGCACGATGAGCCCGACGAAGGCCAGCGAGCCGCAGGCGGCCACCGCCGCGCCCGACAGCAGGGTGACGGCGGCGACGCCGACCGCGCGGGTCAGGGCGAGGTTCTGGCCGAGGCCGCGGGCGACGTCCTCGCCGAGGGAGAGCGCGTTCAGCCCCGGGGCGTTGACCATCGCCAGCACCAGGCCGGCCGCGACGAACGGCAGCACCTGCCAGACGACGTCCGCGCCGCGGCCGGAGACGGAGCCGGCCTGCCAGAAGCGGAAGACGTCCATGGCCTGCTCGTCGAGCAGCACGAGGGTGGAGGTGAGCGCGTACAGGAAGGCGCTGACCGCGGTACCGGCCAGCGCCAGCGTGACCGGCGTCGGCCCGCCCCGGCCGCCCGCCATGCCGAGCGCGAACACCGCCACGCTGGCCAGCAGCGCGCCCGCCAGGCCGAACCAGATGTAGCCGGGCAGCGTGGAGACGCCGAGCACGAGGATGGAGGCGACCATCGCGAACGCGGCCCCCTGGGTGACGCCGAGCAGCCCCGGGTCGGCCAGCGGGTTGCGGGTGTGGCCCTGCATGAGCGCGCCCGCCACGCCGAGCGCGAGGCCCGCGAGCACGCCGAGGGCGGTCCTCGGCAGGCGCAGGGAGCGGATGACGACGTCGTTCTCGGCGCCGGTGGGCGCGGTGAGCGCGTGCCAGGCGTCGGCGAGCGGCACGGGCTTGGAGCCGACGGTGACGCTCAGCACGAGCGCGACGGCGACGGCGGCGAGCAACGCGGCCAGGACGCCGAGCCGGCGGCGCCGGGCGGCGAGGAGGCGCGGCGCGGCGGCGGTAGCGCTCACCCGGCTCCTCCTCGGCGTTTCGTCCTGATCCTGGTGGAGTATGCCAGGTTAGGCAGGGCTAACCTAATCGAGGTGCCCGGTGAGAACGCGGCCCGCCGGGGTAGCGGGCGCGGATGAGCAAGATCCTCGTCGGAACCGCGTCATGGACGGACAAGTCCTTACTCGCCTCCGGCTGGTACCCGCCGGACGCCCGCACCCCTGAGGCCAGGCTGGCCTACTACGCGAGCCGTTTCCCGCTGGTCGAGGTGGACGCCACGTACTACCACCCGCCCGCCCGGCGCACCGCCGAGCTGTGGCGCGACCGCACGCCCGACGGCTTCACCTTCAACGTCAAGGCGTTCTCCCTGCTCACCCAGCACCCGACCCGGCCGTCCGCGCTGCACAAGGACCTGCGCGAGGCGCTCGGCGGCGACCCGGGGCGCGCGCTCTACCCGCGCGACCTGCCGCCGGAGCTGGTCGAGGAGGTGTGGGACCGGTTCCTCGGCGCGCTCGCGCCGCTGCACGAGGCGGGCCGGTTGGGCGCGCTGCTGTTCCAGTTCCCGCCCTGGTTCCCGCCTGGGGAGAGCAACCGGCGCTACCTGCTGCGCTGCCGCGACCGGTGCCGGCCGATGCGGATCTGCGTCGAGTTCCGCAACGCCGCCTGGATGGACGACGACCACCGCGACGACACGCTCGCCTTCCTGGCCGCGCACGACCTGCCGTACGTGTGCGTGGACATGCCGCAGGGGCACCCGTCCTCGATCCCGCCCGTGCTCGCCGCCACCTCGGACCTCGCCGTGGTGCGCCTGCACGGCCACTCGCGGAAGTGGACCAGCCGGGTGATCGAGGAGAAGTTCGGCTACCTGTACGGCGAGGAGGAGCTGCGGGAGTGGGCGGCGCGCATCGCCGGCCTGGCGGAGCGGGCGGCGACCACGCACGTGCTCACCAACAACTGCTGCGCCGACAACTCCCAGCGCAACGCCGCCCGCCTGCGGGAGTTACTGGGCCAGCCAGGCGCGCAGCTCGGCCAGATGCGGCTCGATGTCGAGGGACTGCGCCGCTAGCCAGGCCGGGTCGCCGTAGGTGCCCTTGTAGCGGTCGCCGCTGTCGCAGACCAGCGTGACCACGCTGCCGCGCTCGCCCGCGCGGCGCATCTCGTCCACCAGCCGGACGCAGGCGGCCATGTTGGTGCCGGTGGAGCCGCCGACGTCCAGGCCGGTGACCTCGCGGGTCCAGTGCATGGCGGCGATCGAGCGGGCGTCCGGCACCGCGATCATGCGGTCGATGACGGACGGCTGGAACGACGGCTCCACGCGCGGCCGGCCGATGCCCTCGATGCGCGAGCCCGGCGCGGTGACGGCGGCGTCGCCGGTGGTCCAGCTCGGGTAGAAGGCCGAGCCCTCGGGGTCGACGACGGCGAGGCGGGTGGCGTGGCGGCGGTAGCGGATGTAGCGGCCGATGGTCGAGGAGGTGCCGCCGGTGCCCGCCCCGACGACGATCCAGGAGGGCTCGGGGTGGGGCTCCATCGCCATCTGGTGGAAGATCGACTCGGCGATGTTGTTGTTGCCCCGCCAGTCGGTGGCGCGCTCGGCGTAGGTGAACTGGTCCATGAAATGGCCGCCGGTCTCGGTGGCCAGCCGGTGAGATTCCTCATAAATGGTCGCCGGATCGGCAACCAGATGACACTTCCCGCCGTAGAACTCAATGAGATGAATCTTCTCGGGAGAGGTGGAGGCGGGCATGACCGCGATGAAGGGCAGGCCGAGCAGCCTGGCGAAGTACGCCTCGCTCACCGCCGTGGAGCCGCTGGAGGCCTCGACGATCGTGGTGGCGGGGCCGATCCAGCCGTTGGCCAGGCCGTACAGGAACAAGGAGCGGGCGAGCCGGTGTTTCAGTGAACCGGTCGGGTGCACCGACTCGTCTTTCAAGTAGAGGTTTACTCCCCAGTGCGGGGGCAGCGGAAAGACGTGCAGGTGTGTATCGCAACTCCGGTTGGCGTCGGCCTCCACCTTGAGTATGGCCTCCGCCACCCAGCGGCGCGTCCCCGAGTCGTGACGGTCTTCGACAATCATGTGCCTACGCTATCCCCTGTGATGTCGGCCACTATTACTACCAAATCGGGTGGGTAGTGTTATGATAATGAGACTTGTCCGGCCGTGGACGTGATCACGCACGCCACGAGCAGATGGACGGAAACCCCTTCTGACCTAGGCGGATCCTCGCTAACGCGTCCCTTAACCGGGACTTGCCATGATGAGACCGTCGGCAGACGGCCTTTGCCGAGACGGGGGACAGCGCAAGGGGGAATGAATTTTGATCACCATGACCGATGAGCAGCGCCAGGACTGGTTCGAGCGCGATGTCGTGCCCGTGACGTCGCAGCTCTTCGCTTCCGCCATGCGCCTGACCCGCAACGCCGCCGACGCCGAGGACCTCGTCCAGGAGACGGTGGCCAAGGCCTACACGTCCTACCACCAGTTCCGCGAGGGCACCAACCTCAAGGCGTGGCTCCACCGTATCCTCACCAACAACTTCATCAACGACTACCGCAAGAAGCAGCGCTCGCCCAAGCTCTCCGCCGCCGAGGAGATCGAGGACTGGCAGCTGCACGCCGCGGAGTCGCACAGCTCCACGGGCCTCCGCTCGGCCGAGACCGAGGCGCTCGACCGGCTGCCCGACAGCGTCGTGATGAACGCCCTGCGCTCCCTCCCCGAGGACTTCCGCGTGGCCGTCTACCTGGCCGACGTGGAGGGGTTCGCCTACAAGGAGATCGCCGAGCGCATGGGCACGCCCATCGGCACCGTGATGTCCCGGCTGCACCGGGGCCGCCGCCAGCTCCGCGGCATGCTGGAGGAGTACGCCCGCGAGGAGGGCGCGCTCCGCGTCCCCAGCCAGCGGGCCGCCTAGACCCGCCCCAGAGACAGATGAAGGCGGACGCGCAGCACGCCGCCTTCCGCGCGCAGCTCCACCAGGTCGCAGAGCTGCCTGCTGATCCAGAGCCCGTAACCCCTCGGGGACTCGGGCTCGGGTGGTATGTAGCCGGGTAAGGGGTCCTCCAGGGCGCCGCCGGGGTCGGCGATCTCGCAGATCAGCTCGCCGTCGGCGTTCCACATGGTGATGGTGCCGTGCCCGGCGCCGTGCTCGACGCTGTTCGCGGCGATCTCCGAGACGCTGATGACCAGCGACGTCACCAGGTCGGCGGCCAGGCCGGCGGTGCGCGCCCACTCGCCCACGCCGTGCCGCAGCCGTTTCAGCTCGCGGCCGGTGAAGCGGAGGGTCACCGCCCCCGGCCCCGGCTCGGGCAGCGGCGCGAGGTCGCCGCTCAGCACCAGCTCCTGCGGCGGCACGAACCGGGTGCTCGGCGTCTCGCCGTCCCCGCCGAGCAGCAGCGGGTGGTTGACCTCGTGGTACTCCAGCGCGGCGGGCGGGACGGTGCGGAGGTCGTAGAGGCACAGCAGGACCGCCGAGGCGTTCACCAGCGCCGCGTTGACCATCGACTCGTAGCGGATCAGCTCCCTGGTCTCGCGCTCGCTCCTGCCCGCCCACACGGGCTCGCCGATGACGAGCGTGCGCCGGCCCCTGGTGTATTCGTGGGAGGCGGCCAGCGTCCGGTACGGGTGGCCGTACCAGGAGTCCGCGGCCCGGCCGTCGATGTGCCCGGCGTCGCGGCCGAGCGCGTCGGCGAGCAGGCCCAGCCGCTCCTTGCGGGTGATGACCAGCACCCGGCGGCCCTCGGTGAGCGCCGCCCGCACGCGCGGCACGGTGAGGCGGAGGAAGGCGTCATCAGAGTCGTACGGCACGCCGACGTGCCTCAGACCCTCGCCATCGATCCGTGCCCGGTCGGGCCGCACGGGCGAAACGTAACAAGCCTCGCGGGCACTACGCAACGGCTATCAGCGCGACCGCGCCGAGCGCGCATGCCACGCCGGTCACCTGGATCGCGTTCAGCCGCTCGCCGAGCACCTGCCTCGCCAGCAGCAGCGTGCTGGCCGGGTAGAGCGAGACGAGCACCGCGACGAGGCTGAGCAGCCCCTCCCGCTGCGCCAGCAGATAGAGGACGTTGGCCGCCATGTCGAGCACGCCCGCCGCGAGGATCACCCGCAGCGCGCCCGCCTGTGGCCGCAGCGCCCGCCGGGTGGCCAGCGCCACCGCCGCGACCACGGTCACCGACGACAGGCGGGCCCCCACCAGCGGCCACAGCCCGGCCTCGGCCGGGGCCATGGCGAGCAGGATGAAGAAGCCGCCGAACCCGGCCCCGGCGAGCAGCGCGGTCGCGAGGCCGCCGGAGGCGCCGCGCGCGGCGGGCGAGCGGTCCTGGCTGACCAGCAGCACCGACCCCAGCGCCAGCGCCACGCCCACGAGCGCCCAGAACTGCGGCCGCTCGCCGGTCGCGAGGCCGAACAGCACCGGCAGCGCGGCCGAGGTCACCGCCGTGGTGGGCGCGACCACCGACATGACGCCGGTGGCGAGCGCCCGGTAGAACAGCGCCAGCCCGGCCGCGCCGGACAGCCCGGCGGCCAGGCCCCACAGCAGCGCCGGGGCGCTCGCCGCGCCCGGCAGCAGGGGCAGCAGGGCGAGGATCAGCGCCAGCCCGGCGAGCTGGGACAGCACGACGACCGCGAGCACCTGGGTGCGTCGGGTGGCCAGCCCGCCGAAGAAGTCGGCCGTTCCGTACACCACCGCGCAGGCGGTCGCCAGGATCACCGCGGTCATCCGTCGCTCCCTTCGGTCCACTGCATTGCACTCTTAGTACAACATAATGGGTGCAATGGAGTGCAACCGTAATTCACTACACTGCACCGCATGGAGGACCCCGAGCTGATCACCCAGGCCATCGCGAACAACGTCCGCTACCAGCGCTCCTACCGGGGGCTGACGCTGGACCAGCTCGCCGCCAGGTCGGGAGTGAGCCGGGGCATGCTCGTCCAGGTCGAGCAGGGCCGCACGAACCCGAGCGTGTCCACCCTCACCCGCATCGCCTCCGCCCTCGGCGTCACCGTGGCCCGGCTGGTCGAGGTCGGCGACGTGCCCATGGTGCGCATCGTCGACAAGGCGGACGTCGTCACCTTCACCCAGGGCGACGTGCGCGCCCGGCTGCTGGTCGGCGCCGACTCGCCGATGATCCTGGAGCTGTGGGACTGGCGCATCGGCCCGGGCGAGCACCACGACGGCGACGCCCACCCGCCGGGCACCCGCGAGATGGTCACCGTCCTGGAGGGCGAGCTGACCCTCACCGTGTACGGCAAGAGCCACGTGATCGGCAAGGACGACGCCGTCCTGTTCACCGCCGACCGTCCCCACCGCTACGCCAACCGCGGCTCCGGGGAGCTGCGCATCGTCATGGTCGTCGCCGAGCCGCGCGAGCCGCACGACCAATAACGTCGAATGACCTCCGGATCACCCGGAGGAGTTTCATGATTACTCCATGCTTTGGACGGCGGTTGCCTGTTGCTGGGTACATCCCTGGGTGTACGGCGAGACGTCCGCAGGGGGTGGCGTGTGACTGAGGCCCGAGCGGCGACGGAGAAGCTGCACACGGAGCTTCATGGCCTGGGCGTCACCAGCGCGTACGAACTGGGCGACGAGGAGACCATCTCCGTGTGGATCGGCCTGGTCGTTCGCTATAGGGACGGTTTTTACCGATGGCAGGAAGGACCGGTGAAACGTCGGCATCTGGGTACGGATCCGGTCGGATGTGCCATACGCGTGGCGCGCCGCTTCCAGGAACTGCAGGCCGATATCCCACTCTGGTGGGACGACCTGGCCAGGGAACTGCGGGGGACGCCGGCCCGGGACTATCCATGATCTGAGCCCCCCGCCTGCGGCGTCTCGGGGGGAAACATGCGCGTCTGGGCCTTGCCGCTGGCCCTGCTCGCCCTGGTGGCCTGCGTCACCCAGTCGGTGGCGCACCGGCACGCCGCCACGGCGCCGCCGACCGTGCCGATGCGGGCGGCCGCCGTCGATCCCGCCCAGCTCGCCAGGCGCCTGGCGGCCATCCAGCCCGGCTGGCCGCGCAGCCGCAGGTTCGACTGCGGCCGCGTCAAGTGCGTCGCGCTGACCTTCGACGACGGCCCGGGCGAGCACACCGGCCGGCTGCTCGACCTGCTGAAGCAGCGCGACGTGCGGGCCACGTTCTTCGTCATCGGCCAGATGGTGGCCGCCGACAAGGGCGGGCACACCGTCCGCCGCATCGTGCAGGAGGGCCACGAGATCGGCAACCACTCCTGGAGCCATCCGGCCCTCGCCGGGCTGTCCGACGAGGGGGTGCACCGCGAGCTGCAGCACACCCAGGACATCGTGCGGCGGCTCACCGGGGTGCGCATGCGGGTCATGCGGCCGCCGTACGGGTCCACCGACGCGCACGTGGCCAGGGAGACCCGCCGCGAGGGGCTGGCGCAGATCCTGTGGAACGTGGACACCCTGGACTGGCGCGACCGCGTCCCCGCCAAGGTGATCCGGCGGGCGGCGACCGCCACGCCCGGCTCGATCGTCCTCATGCACGACATCCACCCCACCACCGTGCAGGCCGTGCCCCGGGTGCTCGACGCGCTCGGCGGCAAGGGCTTCACCTTCGTCACGATCTCCGAGCTGTACGGCCGCCCGCCCGTGCCGGGCAGGATGTACACCGAGCGCTGATCGGATTGCCGTTTCGTCGGTGCGGCGTGGCACTCTTACCGCATGGGTTTCACCGGCTTCCCCGACGAGGCGTTCCTGTTCTACGAGGGCCTGGAGGCCGACAACTCCAAGTCCTGGTTCGCCCAGCACAAAGGGCTCTACGAGGAGGCCGTGCGGGCGCCCATGCTGGCCCTCGCCGGCGAGCTGGCCCCCGAGTTCGGGCCGGCCCACCTCTTCCGGCCGCACCGCGACGTGCGCTTCGCCAAGGACAAGTCGCCGTACAAGACGCATCAGGGCGCCTTCGTCGAGCGGCAGCCCGGCATCGGGCTCTACGTCGAGATCAGCGCCCAGGGCCTGTTCGTCGCGGGCGGCTGCTACACGCAGGCGTCCGACCAGGTCGCCCGCTACCGCGCGGCCGTCGACGAGGACCTGTCGGGCAAGCCGCTCACCGCCGTCACCGAGGCGCTGACGGCGGCCGGCCACACGCTGGGGGGCGAGCGGCTGAAGACCCGGCCGCGCGGCTTCGGCGACGACCACCCCCGCATCGAGCTGCTGCGCCACAAGTCGCTGTACGCGGGCAGGCGCTTCGATCCCGAGCCCTGGGTGTCCACGCCCGAGGCCCGCGTCCGGGTGGCCGAGACCTGGCGCGACTTCGCGCCGCTGCTCGACTGGCTCTGCACGCACGTGCGGGGCAGCGAGCTGCCGCGCCGCTGAGGCGGCGCCGCTGAACGTTCAGGGCCCGCCGCCGCTCGACACCTGGTCGCCCTTCAGGATGTGGTCCACCGTGGTGCCGGCCGCCGACGTCGCCGCCGTCGTGCCGATCGCCAGCGCCAGCGCCAGCGTCGGGGCCGCCAGGCTGCGCATGCTCCGCAGGTTGCGCACCCGGGCCCACGGCTCGTCCGCCAGGTGCATGATCCGCCACTCCCAGAACAACCCGAGACCGACGCACACCAGCGTCACCTGGCCCACCACGATCCCCGCCACCTGCGCCTTGTCGAAGGCGCCGATGTCGGGCTCGGCGAGCGTCGACAGGTAGCCGGACAGCTCGGTGAGCAGGGCGGCGGCCGTCAGGTGCAGGGCCTTGGTCATCGGCTGGGTGCCGCGCACGCGCGGGTAGAAGTAGCCGTACAGGAAGCCGAAGGCGGGCAGGGTGAGCAGGTAGCGGGCGTCGAAGAGCCAGGTGGTCAGGTCCACGCCCTGCGGCAGGCCGTACACGATGGTGAAGGGCAGGCTCAGCAGCAGGCCGATGGTGAAGGCGTGCACGCCGTTCAGCCAGGGCGTGCAGGCGGCGGCGGTGGCGAAGGCCGTCTCCGGGTGGCGGCCGTGCTTGGCGAGCGCCGCCTCCAGCGCGTGCCGCCGCTGGTCGAAGTCCGCCATCGACATCTCGCCCGAGCCGAGCCGGCCACGCCCGACCCGGTACAGCTCCTGCTCGGCGACCAGCAGCAGCCGCTTGTGGATGGCGGCCCGGACGAGCTGGCGGTGCTGCTCCTGCGTCGTCGGCTCGACGACCGCCACGTGCGGGCCGCTGAGCAGCCAGCGGGCGGTGGCCCAGGCCACGACGGAGGTGATCGCCAGCAGGGGCAGCGGCACGTTGATGTCGGCCAGCGTCGTGATGCCGCTCGGCGTGATGTAGAGCACCATCAGCACCGCGATCATGGTGGACTCGGCGACCTGGCTGTCCACCGCCGCCAGCTCCCCGCCGAGCCGCCGCAGCCGCAGCACCAGCATCACGAACCCGAGCAGCAGCAGCCCCAGCACCCCCCGCACGATCGGGTCCAGCCGCAGCACCCCGACGGAGGGCACCGCCTGCGGCACGGCGAGGCTCCACGACCCGGTGTCCAGCCACTCGGTCGGCCACCCCTGCACCAGCAGGCTGACCGCCACCGCGCCCACGACCGCGCCCCGGCTCCACTGCTTGGTCGCCACCGCGACGGCCGCGACCGGGATCATCGCCCAGCTCAGGGCCAGCACGAGCCGGGTGCTGTCCGGCGGGTACACCCCCGACAGCAGCGCCCGCAGCCACAGCGCCAGCGCGAGCAGCCCGATCGCGGCCTCCGCCGACAACACCGCCAGCCGCACGACCACCGGCCGCACCCCGAGGTCCACGCTGAACCCCACCGCCGCCCCCGCCGCCGCGAGCGCCGCCACCGCGCCGCCGGTCAGCAGCGCCTGCCCGCCGAGCTGGCCGTGCAGCCACGACCAGATGAGCATGCCGAGCCCGACCACCACGCCGAGCCCCGTCACCACCAGCAGGTCGCGGGTGTTCCAGGGCGGGCTGGTGGGCAGCATCCGCCCGGCGTGACGCAGCGCGAGCGCGGGCACGGCGACGAAGAGCACCACGTACGCGACCGCCGACCAGTCCCTCGCCACCAGCGGAATCACCAGCGTCGGCGCGGCCAGCGCCAGCCCGATCACCAGCTCCCTGTTCGGCAGCCGCTGCCACCAGCCGCGGCCGAGCGAGCGCAGCAGGAAGACCAGCAGCACGACCGCGGTGAGCACGCCGAGCGCGGTGGCCCAGGAGAAGTCCTGCTCCTCCGCCACGTCGGGGAAGCCGGCGGAGTCCGGCGCCAGCGTCATGACCACCGGCGTGGCGCCGATGGCGAACTCCAGCCACTCCGCCTGCTCCCGCATCGGCGTGATGCCGTCCTGGCGCAGCACGGTCCACGCGCCGGGCAGCACGCTGATCGTGCGCCGCTGGACGATCAGCGGGAAGGCGTTCGGGGCCGCGAAGTCCAGTGTGAGCAGCGCGTCCTTGCCGACCTGCCGCAGGAGCGTGACGGTGAAGACGGCCAGCGTGCCGGAGGCGTCGGTGTTGAGCACCGGCGCGTCGCGCGTGGTGGGGGCCAGGCCGGGCCCGTCCACCTTCACCGCGCCGAAGACCGCGTCGGTGACCTGCTGGAGCGTGCCGGGGAAGCCGCCGCCCTGGCGCAGCGCCCCCAGCAGCGGATCCTGGGCGGCCATCCGCAGCGTGTGGACGACGGTCACCTTGATCTGGCGCTGCCGGGGGTCGATCCGCCCCGCGGGCACCGGCGTGAGGTCCTGGTCGGCGGCCAGGGAGAGCAGCACCTCGGTGCTCGCCCGGCGGGCCGAGCCCGTGGCCGCGTCGGCCTTCGAGGCGGCCAGCACCCAAGGGTTGGGGGCCGCCGCGTTCCTCGGCGCCGCGGGCGCCGCCACCGGCCTGGCGGTCAAGGTGCACCACAAGATCGCCCCGAACGACACCAGCGCCAGCCCGGATGCGATTACCATCCGGAGCTTTCCCACAATTCGGATAATTCTCCGATGGGAATATCTATTACACAGCGAATAGCGTCACGGTGTGATTACGGCTATTCCCATGACAATCATTCTTTACGGTACGACACAGCAGAGCCCACGCATCGCACATGCCGATACGCGGGCTCTTACAGGCGGGGCTTACCCCGGATAACGCTACGGAATGGCCGCTCAGGCGCGCTTGGCACGAGCCGCGGCGCGGCCCCGCGCGGCGGCGTCGAGCACGACCTTGCGGATGCGCACGGCGTCCGGGGTGATCTCCACGCACTCGTCCTCGCGGATGAACTCCAGGGCCTGCTCCAGCGACATCACGCGCGGCGGGATCACCTTCTCCGTCTCCTCGGAGGTCGAGGAGCGCATGTTGGTGAGCTTCTTCTCCTTGGTGATGTTGACGTCCATGTCGTCGGAGCGGGAGTTCTCGCCGACGATCATGCCCTCGTAGACCTCGGTGCCCGGGTGGACGAACAGCGCGCCGCGCTCCTGCAGGTTGAGCATGGCGAACGCGGTGACCGGGCCCGAGCGGTCGGCCACCAGCGAGCCGCTGGCGCGGGTGCGCAGCTCGCCGAACCACGGCTCGTAGGAGTCGAACACGTGGTGCACCAGGCCGGTGCCGCGCGTCTCGGTCAGGAACTCGGTGCGGAAGCCGATCAGGCCGCGGGCCGGCACCACGAACTCCATCCGGATCCAGCCGGTGCCGTGGTTGGTCATGTGCTCCATGCGGCCCTTGCGCACCGCGAGGAGCTGCGTGACCGCGCCGAGGTACTCCTCCGGGCAGTCGACCGTCAGCCGCTCGACCGGCTCGTGCACCTTGCCGTCGATCTCCTTGGTGACCACCTGCGGCTTGCCGACGGTCAGCTCGTAGCCCTCACGCCGCATCTGCTCCACCAGGATGGCCAGCGCCAGCTCGCCGCGGCCCTGCACCTCCCAGGCGTCGGGCCGGTCGGTCGGCAGCACGCGCAGCGACACGTTGCCGACCAGCTCCTTCTCCAGGCGGTCCTTCACCATGCGGGCGGTGACCTTCGCGCCCTTGACCTTGCCGACCAGGGGCGAGGTGTTGGTGCCGATGGTCATCGAGATGGCCGGCTCGTCCACCGTGATCAGCGGCAGCGGGCGCGGGTCGTCGGGGTCGGCCAGCGTCTCGCCGATCATGATGTCGGGGATGCCGGCGATCGCGATGATGTCGCCGGGGCCCGCCTCCTCGGCCGGCTTGCGCTCCAGCGCCTCCGTCATCAGCAGCTCGGTGATCTTGACGCGCTGGATCGAGCCGTCGGTGCGGCACCAGGCCACCTGCTGGCCCTTGCGGATGCGGCCCTGGTGGATGCGGCACAGCGCGATGCGGCCGAGGTAGGAGGAGGCGTCGAGGTTGGTGACGTGCGCCTGCAGCGGGGCGCTCGGGTCGTACGTGGGGGCCGGGATCGTCGACTTGATGATGTCGAACAGCGGCTCCAGGTCCTCGGAGTCGGGCATGCCGCCGTCGTCCGGGCGGTTCATCGAGGCCCGGCCGGCCTTCGCCGAGGCGTAGACGATCGGGAAGTCGATCTGCTCCTCGGTCGCGTCGAGGTCCATGAAAAGCTCGTAGACCTCGTCCACGACCTCCCTGATGCGGGCGTCGGGACGGTCGACCTTGTTGATGCAGAGGATCACCGGCATCTTCGCGGCCAGCGCCTTGCGCAGCACGAAGCGGGTCTGCGGCAGCGGCCCCTCCGAGGCGTCGACCAGCAGCACCACGCCGTCGACCATCGACAGGCCGCGCTCGACCTCGCCGCCGAAGTCGGCGTGGCCCGGGGTGTCGATGATGTTGATGGTCATGCCGCCGTGCTGGACCGCGGTGTTCTTCGCGAGGATGGTGATGCCCTTCTCGCGCTCCAGATCGTTGGAGTCCATGACGCGGTCGTCGACGTCCTGGTTGGCGCGGAAGGCCCCGGACTGCCAGAGCATGGCATCGACCAGCGTGGTCTTGCCATGGTCGACGTGCGCGATGATCGCGATGTTCCGCAGGTCGTCGCGGCTGTTCAAAGGCATGATGACGTCTCGCTCTGTGTCGTGGGGGCGGCCGCGCGAAGTCGCGGCCTCATAAGTCTAGTTGATCCCCCTCGGTGGGCAGGCGCGGTGGCGGGCACGCGAGCCCGTTCCGCGGCAGAAGGGGCACCAGGTGACGGCGGGCGTAGGCGCGGGCGTCCGCGTCGTCGCGCAGCGGGATCGCGCTGTCGGGGATCAGCACGAACGACAGCGCGACCCGCACGTACGTCTCCGCCACCGCCTCCG
Organism: Actinomadura luzonensis; assembly: GCF_022664455.2. NCBI lineage: Bacteria > Bacillati > Actinomycetota > Actinomycetes > Streptosporangiales > Thermomonosporaceae > Actinomadura > Actinomadura luzonensis. The sequence continues at coordinate 536,898 of NZ_JAKRKC020000001.1, read as the reverse complement.
CGGCCTCCATAGCCTCCGCAGCCTCCTCAGCCTCCTCAGCCTCCTCAGCCTCCTCAGCCTCCTGAGCCTCCGCGCGGGGCGCCGCGAGCCGCCCGGCCAGGTACTCCCTCGCCACCGCCAGGTACGGCCCCGCCTCCACCGTGAGCTGCGGCAGGATCGTCTCCGGCTCGGTGGCCAGCAGCCGGGTCAGCAGCGGATGCGCCCGCACCAGCCGCAACGTGACCGCGAACCCCTCCACCACCCGGTCCGCCGTCGCCGGCAGCGGCGCCAGCTCCTGCTCGAACGCCCGCAGGAACCGCCGCAGCTCCCGCTGCAGCACCGCCCCGATCAGGTCGCCCTTCCCCGCGAAGCGCCGGTAGAGCGTCACCCTGGACAGCCCCGCCCGCCGGGCCACGTCATCCATGGTCAGCCGGCGCAGGCCCTGCTCCAGCATCCCCGCGTAGGCGGCGTCGAGGATGCGCCCCAAGGAGTCGTCCGGCATGGATCAAGCCTAGGACGGCGCATCATGTACGCACGGCACCGCCGACCTACATACCCGGTTGCACATTTGTGCGCATGGCAAGCGCGGGCCCGCTGCCTAGATTGACGGCATGACGTGGACAGAGCTGGTGACGGCATCGGCGCCGACCAAGGGCGACGAACCGGCCGTGAGCGACGTCAGGACCGGCGAGGTGCTGACGTACGCCGCGTTCGTGCGGCGGGTGACGCGCGCCGCGGCCGGGCTGCGCCGCCACGGCCTGGAGCAGGGCGACCACGTGCTCATCGACGTGCCGCTCGGCGCGTCGCTGCCGGTCGCCGTGCACGCCGTGGCCTGGGCGGGCGGCGTAGCCGTGCTCGGCAACACCGGCAAGGCGCGCATGCTGATCACCCAGCGCCACCACGACCCGGCCGCCGCCGACGTCGAACAGGTCTTCTCCTTCCAGCCCGCGCCCGGCGCCCGGCCCTTCGGCGAGCTGCTGACCGCCGGGGTCGTGGAGCTCGGGCCGGTGGCCGGGCCGGCCGTCACGCTCGACGGAGTGCGCATGTTCGACCACATCGAGCTGGCCGGCGACCTGCGGCGGCTCGCCGCCCGGCTCGTCGTCGGCAAGGACGACATCGTCATCAGCGCCGTCAGCGAGCCCTTCCGCGGCCTGCGGGTCATCGATTTAGCCATGATGACCGGCGCCCACGTGGTGGTCGCCCACGAGCCGAGCGTCATCGGCTGCCGCGTCCTGGCCCAGGAGCGGCGCGCCACGATCGTGGTGGCGCCGTACGACCTGGCCCGGCGGCTCCTCGGCGACCCGATCCTGCGAGTCGTGGACGAGAGAGCCGTCGTCAGCTCGCTCGGCCTCTAAAAGTGCGACACTGTGGGAGAGTGTGATCCTTCCGCGACGCAGGGTGACCACATGCCAGAGCCCCCCAGGCACAACCTTCCAGCAGAGCCCAACCGGTTCGTCGGCCGTGAGCGCGACCTCGACGACCTGCGCAGGCTGTTCGGCCGTACGCGGGTCGTGACGCTGTGCGGGGTCGGCGGCATCGGCAAGACCCGCCTGGCCCTGCGGGTCGCCGCCGGGCTGCTGCCCGCCTACGCCGACGGCGTCTGGCTGGTCGAGCTGGCCCGGCTCAGCCGGGGCGAGCTGGTCGTCCCGGAGATCGCCCGCGTCCTGCGGGTGCGCGAGGAGGCCAACCGGCCGCTGCTCGACACCGTGACCGCGCGGCTGCGCGACCTCCGCTGCCTGCTGCTGCTCGACAACTGCGAGCACCTCGTGGACGCCTGCGCCGAGACCGCGGCCGCGCTGGTGGCCGCCTGCCCCCGGCTGAGCGTCCTGGCGACCAGCCGGGAGCCGTTGCGGATCGCCAGCGAGCTGATCTGGCGCGTCCCCCCGCTCGACCTCCCCGACCCCACCCCCTTGCCACCCCCACCCGCCCCCCTCCCCCCGGATCCCGCCGCCCAGCTCCTCCCCGCTCAGGGTGCCGAGGAGACGGCAGCTCCCGTCCTCGCCTCCCAGCTCCTCCCTGCTCAGAGTGTCGAGGAGACGGCAGCTCCCGTCCTCACCTCCGGAGGCGTGTGCCCCTCGGAGCCCGCTGCTCAGCTCCTCTCTGGTCAGGGTGTCGAGGAGGTGGCGGCTCCCGCCCTTGCTTCCGGCGGCTTGGGGCTCCCGGAGCCCGCCGCTCAGTTCCTCCCTGGTCGGGGTGTCGAGGAGACGGAAGCTCCCGCCCTCGCTGCTGGTCCTCATGCCTGGGAAGGTCGAGTGAGGGGCGAGGCGGGCGAGGTCGCCGCCCCTGACGGCGCCACGCCGCCGGCCACCGCACCCCACCACGGCGCCCCGCGTCCCGATGAGCTGCTGAGCGCGGCGCCGCCCGCCGCCGCGCGACACCCCGCCACCCCGGCCTTCGCCGTTGAGGCCGTCGTCGCTCCGGTCGCTGCCGCTCCTGATGCTGCCGCCCCGGTCGCTCTCGCCCCGGCCGCCGCCGCCACCGCCGCCTTGGCCTCGGCTGTGCTGCGCCCTGCTGCGCCTCAAGCCGTCGCCTCCCGCACGGCCGCACCGCACGCGGCCGCATCGCTTCCTGCGACGCAGCAGGCAGACGCGCCGCCTAGTGGGACGCCGCATGTCGATGGGCCGCTCAATGGGACGTCGCGCGCTGACGTGCCGCCCATCACCACGCCCGCTGGCGGGGCGCGGGGCGGGGCGACGGGCAGTGAAGCGCCACGCACGAGTGGGCCGCAGGGCGGGTCGGCGCAGGGTGCGATGCCGACGGAGGGCACACCGCCGTTCGGGACGCCTCAGGGTGAGGGGTTGCCGGCGGCAGTGCTGCCCAGCGGAGCGCCGCATGGGGGAGGGCTGCTCAGCGAGGCCCAGCTCAGCCGATTGCCCGGCAACGGCCCTTCCCGGGGCCGGTCGCCGGAGGGCCGGCCGCCGGGGGGTGGAGCGCCGCCGGAGGGCCGGCCATCGGGGGGTGGAGCGCCGCCGGAGGGCAGGCCGTCGGGGGGTAGAGCGCTGCAGGGTGGAGCGCTGCAGGGTGGAGCGCCGCCCGACGGGTCGCTGTCTGACGGGTCGCTGTCTGACGGGGTGCTGTCTGGCGGGGTGCTGTCCGGTGAGGCCATGTCTGGTGAAGTGGTGTCTAGTGGGGTGGTGTCTGAGGGGGCGCGGCGCGGGGGAGTGCTGCGGGTGGAATCGGTGCTCAGCGAGCCGCAGGCCCAGGGAGCGCCACGCCGAGGAGCGCCAGCCCCGCCTTCCTCGCCTCAGATCGGCTTGTCCCAGGTCGCGCTGCCCCAGGTCGCGCTGCCCCAGGTCGCGCTGCCCCAGGTCGCGCTGCCCCAGGTCGCGCTGCCCCAGGTTGCCCTGCCCCAGGTCGCGTCCTCCGGGTCGGCCGCACCTGACGTGCGGGTGCGGGACGCAGGAGCGGGCGGTGTCCTCCCGCCTGAGGTGTCGCGGGAAGCCTGGCCCGGTGAAGTGTCACGTGGTGAATTGTCGGGTTTGCCTGCCCCGCCCGATGTTCTCCGGGAGGCAGCCCCCGCGTCCGGCGAGGTGCGGCGCCGCGGAGGGGTGCATCCGGACGGGCCGCCCTTGGACGAGCCGCACTCCGATCAGTCGTTCCGCGAAGGGCCGTCCTACGAGAAACCCCACCTTCATGGCCCGTCGTCTGAAGGCCCGCCGTCCTCGGAGGGGGACGGAGAGGCGGGTGGGGTTGGAGCGTTCCCGGAGGTCGAGGCGTTCGGGGGGGAGGTGGGGATGAGGGGTGGGGCGGCTGAGGTGGAGTCGGTGCAGTTGTTCCTGGATCGGGCCGCCGCCGCCGGCACCAAGCTGGGGCCGGACAGCCTGCCCGACGTGGTCCGCCTGTGCCGGGCGCTCGACGGCCTGCCGCTGGCCCTGGAGCTGGCCGCGGCCCGGACGAGCCTGCTCAGCCCCGGCCAGATCGCCGACCGCATCGACGACCGTTTCTCGCTCCTGACCACGGGCGGCCGCACCGCGCCCGCCCGGCAGCGCACGCTGCTGGCGGCCGTCGAGTGGAGCTACGACCTGCTCTCGCCCAAGGAGCAGGTGTTGTTGCGCCGGCTGTCGGTCTTCGCCGGCGCGTTCGACCTCGACCTGGCCGAGCAGGTGTGCGCCGAGCGGCCCATCGCCGAGGCCGAGATCGTCGACCTGCTCGGCGGCCTGGTCGACAAGTCCCTCGTGCTGTGCGACGAGCGCCGCACCCGCTACTGGCTGCTGCAGACCATCCGCCGCTACGCGCAGGAGCGGCTGCAGGAGGCCGGTGAGCGGGAGCTGCTGCGCGAGCGGCACCTCAAGGTCATGTGCGAGCTGCAGGAACGCCACTTCACCACGGAGATGGTCGCCCCGGGCGTGCCGTGGCCGGAGCGGCTGCGGGCGCTGAGCGCGAGCAAGACGCTGCTGGACGACCAGCGGGTGGCGCTCGACTGGGCGGTCGAGTCCGGCAACGTCCCGCTGGGGCTGCGGCTGTGCACCATCAGTACGGCGCTGCTGCCGCTCGGCGGCAACCTCACGGAGATCGTCGGCTGGATCGAGCGGCTGCTGTCGCTGGCCGGGCCGGGGGTGCCGGCGCGGCAGATCGCGCACGCGAAGGCGTACCTGGCCTATGGGCTGGAGGCGCGCGACGAGCTGAGCCGGTCGCTGGAGGCGGCCCGGCAGAGCCTGGCCGGTCTCGCGCCCGACCACGTGTTCACGCGCTGCGTCATGCACAGCCTCATCGTCGTGGTGCTGCTGCGCATGGGCCGCGCCGACGAGGCGCTGCACCACGCCGAGGAGGGCCTGGCCGTCGCGACGGGCTCGGGCGACGCCTGGAACCAGGCGGCGGGCCTCGCGGGCCTGTCGGCGGTGGCCCTGACGCGCGGCCGGCTGCGGGAGGCGCAGCGGCACGGCGAGGAGGCCCTGCTGCGCGCCCGTGAGCACGGCCACCGCTGGATCATGGCCCGCACCGCGGCCCAGCTCGGCGCGGTCGCCGAGGCCCGCGGCGACCTGGTGACGGCCAAGGCCCAGTACGAGATGGCCGTCCCCTGGCTGCGTGAGCTGGGCAGCGACGCCGACCTCGCCCGCTGCCTGGCCAGGATCGGCCGGGTGGCGGCGATGTTGCGGGACTTCCTGGCCGCGCGCGAGCGCCTGGCCGCGAGCCTCGCGCTGAGCAGGGAGACCGGTCAGCGCCAGGGCGTGGCCCGCTGCCTGGTGGGGCTGTCGGTGCTGGCCGAGCACGAGGGCGACCTGGAGGGCGCGGTGCTGGCCGCCGCCGCGGCGGCGGCGCTGCGCGAGTCGATCGGGCAGCACCACGCGACGATCCGCATCGAGGAGCTGCTCGGCCGGGCCCGTCACAAGCTCGGCGACGGACGCACCGCGTCGTTGTGGTCGCGCGGCCGGGCCATGAGCGCCGACGACGCGGCCCGGCACGTCCTGCAGGGGGAGCGGCAGGTACGCCAGGCGCAGCCGGTCCCGGCCGAGCCGGTGCGGCGCTCGCTGCTGACCGCCCGCGAGCGGGAGATCGCCGGCCTGCTCACCCGGGGCCTGTCCAACCGGGCCATCGCCGAGGAGCTGGTGATCAGCCCGGCGACGGTGGCCCGGCACATCGCCAACATCATGGAGAAGCTCGGCTACACCTCGCGGGCGCAGATCGCGGTGTGGGCCGCTGAACAGGCGTCGAACGGTTCTGCATAGGGATCTGCATATTCCGCCCCATGTACGCACGAGACCCCCTCCATACCGTGGTCAGCATGGATGAGCGCTACGTGATCGTGGACTCCGACACCGGCATGAAGCTCACCGAGGAGCAGCTCGACGAGAGGTCGGCCGTCGCGATCGTGCAGCTCCGGCGCCGCGGCGTGCGGGTGGGCGACACCGTGCTCATCTGCCTGCCGGTCGGCCCCGACCTGCTGGTGGCCACCGACGCGGTCATCGCGGCCGGCGGCGTGGCCTGGCCGGTGCCGGCCGACCTCGGGGCCGACGCGCTCCGGCAGCGCATCCAGGCCAGCCGCGCCCGCGTGATGATCTCCGATTTACCGCGCGCGCTGGAGGCGGCCGAGGAGTCGCGGGTGCGCATCGTGATGAGCGCGGCAGACCTGAGGGCCCTACATACGTATCCGCCCAGTCGCGAAGTCTCGACGGAAAGTGATCGCGCCGCATCCGCGAACGATGGAGGATAGGCGGGAATGTGACCGCCACGACCCTTGGGCCCCACATGACGGCGCACGTCCCGCACAATCTCCCAGCCGAGCCCAACCGTTTCGTCGGCCGCGCGCGTGACGTGGCCGAGCTGGCCGCGCTCGTCCGCGACGAACGCGTCGTCACGCTCAGTGGTGTGGGCGGCATCGGCAAGACCCGGCTGGCGCTGCGCGTGGCGGCGCGGGTCGTCCCCTGCTTCGCCGACGGCGTCTGGCTGGCCGAGCTGGCCCGCATCGGCGACCCCGAGCTGCTGGTGCCGGAGCTGGCCGGGGTGCTCGGGGTGCGCGACGAGACGCCGGGCCCGCTCCTCGACGGCCTGCTGCTGCGCCTGCGCGCGGCCAGGACGCTGCTGGTGCTCGACAACTGCGAGCACGTGGTCGAGCGTTGCGCGGAGGTCGTCAGCGAGCTGGTGGCCGCGTGTCCGCGGGTGCGGTTCCTGGTGACCAGCCGCGAGCCGCTGCACGTCCCCGGCGAGCTGGTGTGGCGGGTGCCGCCGCTCGACCTGCCCGACGAGCGGCATCCGGACGCCGAGTCGGTCGTGCTGTTCGCCGAGCGGGCCACGGCGGCCGGGGCGCGGGGCGTCATCCGCGACCTCGACGGCGTGGTGCGCCTGTGCCGGGCGCTCGACGGCCTGCCGCTGGCGCTGGAGCTGGCGGCGGCGCGCGCGTCGCTGCTGAGCCCGGGCCGCATCGCCGACCGCATCGCCGACCGGTTCCGCCTGCTCACGACCGGCGACCGCACCGCGCCGCCGCGCCAGCGCACGCTGCTGGCCACCGTCGAGTGGAGCCACGACCTGCTGCGTCCCAAGGAGCGGGTGCTGCTGCGCCGGCTGTCGGTCTTCGCCGGGCTGTTCGACCTGGGGCTGGCCGAGCGGGTGTGCGCCGACGGCGGCGTGCTGCGCAGGGCCGAGCTGCTCGACCTGATGGGCGGCCTGGTGGACAAGTCGCTGGTGCTCCATCAGGGCGCCGCCGGTCGCTACCGCCTGCTGGAGACCATCCGCCAGTACGCCGCCGACCGGCTGGCCGAGGCCGGCGAGGAGGCGGCGCTGCGCGAGCGTCACCTGCGGGTGGTGTGCGAGGAGATGGAGCGCCGGCACGAGGCGGCCGCGTCGCGGCGCCGGCTGCCGTGGGGCGAGCGGTTCCCGCACTTCGTCCGGGGGCGGGAGCTGCTGGACGACTGCCGGGCCGCGATCGACTGGGCGGTGGAGTCCGGCGACCCGGTGCCCGGCCTGCGGCTGGCTCGCGCGGCCCTGGCGATCCTGGCGGTGCGGGGCGACCTGCGCGAGAGCGTCGGCTGGCACGAGCGGCTGCTGGCGATGGACCTGTCGGAGGTGCCGGACGACCTGGTCGCGGTGGGCCGGGCCGCCCTCGCGTACGGGCTGGAGGCCGGCGACGAGCTGGGCCGCGCCGAGGAGCTGGTGGCGCGGGCCGTGGAGGAGCAGAAGCGGCACCCGTACTCGTACTGGCTGGGCGTCACGTACGGCGTGGCGATCACCGTGTTCTTCCGGCTCGGGCAGAGCGAGCGGGCGCTGCGTTACCTGGAGGAGCTGGAGGCGGCGGCGGTCGCCTGCGACGACCCGTTCAACCTGGCCACCGTCCGGGTCGCGCAGCTCAACCTGGCGCTGTTCAAGGGCCAGGTCCGCTACGCGCGCCGGCGCGGCGAGGAGGCCCTGGCCCTGGCCAGGGAGTGCGGTCACCACTGGGCGGAGGCCAGGGCGCTGACCCACCTCGGCGCGGTGGCCGAGGCCGACGGCGACCTTGAGGGGGCGCTGACCTGCCACGAGGCGGCGCTGCCGCTGCTGCGGGGCATGGACAACCTGGTCGAGCTGGCCCGCTGTCACGCCCAGCTCGGCCGGGTGGCGGCGGAGCTGGGCGACCACCGCGCGGCCCGCCGGCACGTCGCCGCCGGGCTGGCGCTGAGCCGGCGGGCGGGGCAGCGGCGCGGCATCATGCGGGGGCTCATGGCGCTGTCGGCGCTGGCGCGGGCCCAGGGCGACCTGGAGGGGGCGCTGCTGGCCGCGGCGGCGGGCACCGCGCTGCGGGAGTCGATCGGGCAGTTCGGCACGCCGGGACGGGTGCGGGAGCTGCTGGAGGAGGGCCGGGCGCGGCTGGGCGAGGGGCGCGTCACGCTGCTGTGGTCGCGGGGGACGGAGCTGCCCGCCGAGGAGGTGACCCGGCGGGTGCTCGACCACGAGAGCGCGCCGCCGCCGGTCGCGCCGGTGCGGGTCGAGTCGCGCTACGGCGGGCTGACCGGGCGCGAGCAGGAGGTGGCGGCGCTGCTGGCGCGCGGGCTCAGCAACCGGGGCATCGCCCTGGAGCTGGTGATCAGCCCGGCGACGGTGGCCCGGCATGTCGCGAACGTGATGGAGAAGCTGGGGTTCGCGTCGCGGGCGCAGATCGCGGTGTGGGCCGTGGAGCACGGGCTCGCCCCCGGGCCGGAGGAGGAAGGCTCAGGCAAGGGCTTGGGGGCCGGGAGTGAGGGGCGCGGGGGTGACGGGGAGCTGGTGCGTGATCCCGTGAGCGGGCCGAACGCGGTCCGGCTGGGCTGGGGCGCGCGGCTCGGCCCCGGCCGGGCCGGTGAGGGGGACACCGGGCACCGGGTGGACGTCGAGCGAGCTTAAGCTCGTATTCATGCCTTTCGCGCCCAACTTCCCCGTCCTGCTCCGCACCGAGGACGGGGTCCGCATCGATGCCGCCCACACCCCGTCCCGCCGCGCGGCCGAAGGGCCGGAGCTCGGGCCAGAGCTTGGGCCAGAGGTTGGGATCGTCGTGGCGCACGGATTCACCGGCTCCTGGCGCGAGCGCACGGCGCGCCGCATCGTGCACGTGCTCAGCGAGTACGGCGGCGTCCTCGCCTTCGACTTCCGCGGCCACGGCCGCTCCGGCGGCCTGACCACGGTGGGCGACAAGGAGATCCTCGACGTCGAGGCGGCCGTCCGGCACCTGCGCGCGACCGGCTGTCCGAAGGTCGCGGTGGTGGGTTTCTCGATGGGCGCGGCGGTGGCCGTGCGCCACGCGGGCCTGCGACGGGACGTGGACGCGGTGGTGTCGGTGAGCGGCCCGGCCCGCTGGTACTACCGGGGCACCCGGCCGATGCGCCAGGTGCACTGGGCGATCGAGCGGCCGGTGGGGCGGCTCGCGGCGCGGGTGGTCAAGCGCACCAGGATCACCGGCGTGGAGTGGGACCCGGTCCCGATGCCGCCGCACGAGGCCGCCGCGCTGATCGCGCCGACGCCGCTGCTGGTCGTGCACGGCGACGCCGACGCCTTCTTCCCCGTGGAGCACGCGCACCAGCTCTACGAGGCCGCGCGCGAGCCCAAGGAGCTCTGGATCGAGCCGGGGTACGGCCACGCGGAGGCCGCCGCGACCCCCGATCTCATCCGCCGGATCGGCAAGTGGATCTCCTCGAACTTTTCATGAGTAATACACGTCGTACTGAGGCGTATGGAAGGAAACCGCCGGGAGAAAGTCCCTGGGGAAGGAAACCGTCGATGCGGTGGACGTGGGACATACTTCAGTAGTCAGGCGGTTGCCCAGCGTCGCGGGGGCGCGCTGGGTGGCCTTCGGCAACGGACGGGCTCCGCACACGCGTGCGGGGCCCGTCCCTTGCGGGGGCCTCAGCCCAGCCGGGCGATGCTCTTGTACTCCAGGTAGCCGGCCAGGCCCTCGGGGCCGAGCTCGCGGCCGATGCCGCTGGCCTTGAAGCCGCCGAACGGGGTGTTCGCGTGCAGCATGTAGCAGTTGACGCCGTAGGTGCCGGTGCGGACCTGGCGGGCGATCTCCATGCCGTGCTCGGCGTCGGCGGTCCAGACGGTGCCGGCCAGGCCGTAGTCGCTGTCGTTGGCGATGCGGAGGGCGTCGGCCTCGTCCTCGTACGGGATCACCGCGAGGACCGGGCCGAAGATCTCCTCGCGCGCGATGCGCATGTCGTTGCTGACGCCGGAGAAGACGGTGGGGGCGACGTACCAGCCGCGGTCGCGGGGGCGGTCGAGGCCGCCGACGACGACCTTGGCGCCCTCGTCCATGCCGATCCTGATGTAGCCCTCGACCCGCTCCTGCTGCCGCTTGGCCACCAGCGGGCCGATGCCGGTGCCGGGGTCGGCCGGGTCGCCGACGACCTGGCCGGCGACCATGCCGGCGACGGCGTCCACGACCTCGTCGTAGCGGTTGCGCGAGGCCAGGATGCGGGTCTGGGCCACGCACGCCTGGCCGTTGTTCATGAGCGAGGCCATGGACAGGAAGCCCATGCTGGCGGCGAGGTCGGCGTCGTCCAGGATGATGGCGGCGGACTTGCCGCCGAGCTCGAGGCTCACCCGCTTGAGCTGCTCGCCGCAGATGCTCGCGATGCGGCGGCCCGCGGCGGTGGAGCCGGTGAAGGCGACCTTGTCGACGCCGGGGTGGGAGACCAGGTGCTCGCCCGCCTCGCGGCCGGCGGGCACGATGTTGAGCACCCCGGCCGGGATGCCGGCCTCGACGACCCACTCGGCCAGCAGGTACGCGTCCAGCGGCGTCTCGGGCGCGGGCTTGAGCACCACGGTGCAGCCGGCGAGCAGGGCGGGCGCCAGCTTCGTCATCGTGACGAACTGGGGCACGTTCCACGGCACGACGGCGGCCACGACGCCCACGGGCTCGCGCCGCACGGTCACCGGGCCGAACAGGCCGGGCCGCTGCTCCTCCTGCTGGAACGTCCTGCCCAGCTCGGCGTAGAAGTTCAGCATCTCCAGCGGCTGCGGCGCCTGGGCGAGCTGGGAGAAGGTGATGGGCGAGCCCATCTCCTCGGTGATGAGCTGGGCCATCTCGGCCTGCCGCTCGTTGTAGATCGCGGCCAGCCGGGCCAGGGCCTCGGCCCGCTCGGCGAAGCTCAGGCGGGGCCAGGGCCCGCGGTCGAACGCCTCGCGGGCGGCGGCCACCGCCCTGTCCATGTCCGCGGCGGTGCCGTCCGGCACCCGGCCCACGACCTCTTCGGTGTGCGGCGAGATGACGTCTATGGTGCCGGTGCCCGCCGGGGCCACCCACTCGCCCCCGATGAACAGCGTGTCGTGCTGGCGCATGTCGTGAGCCTCCTGCTTGACCGAATGCTTGCTTGCCAGAGGTATGCCTCACAGCCGACCGAACCATGTTCTAGCCGGGCGCGCAAGAGGGGCGCGGCCGGGTGCCGCGCCCCTCCGAGGGTGCCGCTAGCCGAGCAGGTGCCGCATGGAACGCTTGACGAGGTCCGTGCGCGCCGCCTGGTCGGTGATGCTCTCGGCGCCGAAGCCGAGATAGACGGTGTCCTTGGTGACGATGCCGCCGCCCTCCTCGAACACCTGGTCCGTGCGGAACCAGTTGTTGATGGAGGCCGAGGTGCCGGCGGGCGGCGCCCCGACGCTCCAGCCGCCGAGGTCGCTCTCGAAGGAGGTCTCCGCGGCCGTCGCGCCGTCCAGCGTCACCTTGGTGTCGTCGAGGAAGACGCCCGCGCCCTGGGTGCTCCAGTCGCTGATGTAGGAGATCGACAGCTCGACCCGCTTGCCCGCGTACGGCGTCAGGTCGACGCGCCACTGCTGCCAGCCGCCCGAGTTGCCCGAGGCGGCGTGCCAGGCGCCGGAGGAGCCGGTCGGCTCGCAGTCCGGGCCCTGGTAGCGCTGCGTGAACGGGTGGATCACCCGCCAGCCGCCGCTGTTCTCGGTCTTGCAGCTCTCACCGGTGTTCTGGCTGGTGTGGCCGTTGGCGTCGGGCAGCGTGGTCCAGTCGTCGCCGCCCGCGGTGCGGGCCTCCACGGTGAGGAAGTCCCAGTCGGCCTCGGTGTCGTACGACGTCCAGAACGTCAGCTCGCCGGAGCTCCTGCCGGTGAGGTCCACCGTCGTGGTCAGGCGCTTCCAGGCCACGTCGGAGATGCCGCTGTAGACGTCCCAGGTGCCGCTGTGCGGGTCGAACGGGCCCCCGGGGCGCACCCACTTGACCGGGGCCGAGCTGGCGAACAGCGGGAACTGGTCCGGCGGCAGGATGGCCGAGGTGGCCACGAACGAGTTGGTGTGGCTCGGCTCCAGCGTGGCCTGGAAGCCGTCGAACGCGCCGCCCTGGCCCTTCACCGGGAACGGGTCGCCGGCGCCGTCGGTGCCGCCCTCGTCGAAGAAGACGTAGGCGCCCAGGTAGTACTGCTGGAAGTCGTTGAACACCTGGATGCAGGGCGGGTCGTCCGGCACCGTGCACTCGGGCTGGCCGGTGTCCGGCTCGTAGTAGTACGCGCCGTTGTTGTTGGCCGCGTACGACGGGTACTTGCCGGCGTGCAGCAGCTTGCCGCCCTCGTTGAGGTAGTCGCGCACCGCCAGCTCGGTCGTCACCCCGCCCTTGGACGTGGTGCCGGGCACCTGGCCCTGCGACCTCGGGATGACGTCGTCGCCGGTCTCCCAGACCACCGCCTTGTAGTGGCTGAGCACGCCGAGCGCGTGCGGCGGGACGCGGCCCATCTTGTCCATGTCGTAGACGTCGGAGCTGTAGCCGGCCGCCTGGAGCGCGTCGGCGTAGGCGCCCGCGTACTTGGCCTCGCTCACGCCCTGGACGGGGCTGAGGCCGGTGACGTCCTCGGTGGCGAGCACGAGCACCTGGCCGCCGATGTCGGTGGCGACCTTGTAGGTGAAGTCGCCGCTCTTCTTGCCGAGCGAGGTGAACCAGACCTTGACCTGGTCGCCGGGCCGGGTGCCGGTGATCTTGCCGCGCATCCAGTGGTAGTAGTGGTCGTAGCCCTTGCCGTAGCGCTCGCCGCCCTTCCACTCGCCGGTCAGCGCGGTCCGCGTACGGCCGCCGTTGACCTGCCAGTTGAGCAGCACCGGGCCGAGCTTGCGCTTGGCGTTGACCTGCACCACCTGGTCGCGGCCGTAGCTGACCTGGAACGGGTCGAGCACGAAGTCGGGGGTGGTGTTGCCGAGGTGGTTGACCGGTTCGACCGGGTTGACCGCCGACTTGGCCACGTCGAGCGCGAACGGCAGGTTCTTCTCGAACTCCGCCTGCACCAGGGCCTCGTCGTCGGGGAAGACGAAGCCGCAGCCGTCGCAGCCCTCGTCCAGCTCGGGCGTCCAGGCCAGCGTGCCGTAGCGGTAGTGGGCGTGGTCGGTGGTCTCGCCGTTCGTCGTGTACAGCTCGGCGCCGAGGTCGGGGTCGAAGCCCGGGACGGCCGGCTTCTCGTCGTCGCCGGTGATCGCCTCGTAGATCGGGTTGTCGGCGGTCGGCGTCGCGATCTGGAAGCCGGCGGGGTAGAGCAGCAGCGGGCCGTAGGAGTGGTAGTTGAGCTGCATCTCGAACCCGACGCGCTTGAGCAGGCCGTCCATGGCCCGGGTTTCCGGCTCGCTGGCCGGGCCGGCGCCCCGGTAGGTCTCGCTGCTCGGGATGCTGGAGGAGCCCTCCTCGTCGTAGTGGAAGTTCGTGGGGAAGTTGCGGTTGGGGTCGACGCCGTCGCCGTTGGTGATCGCGCCGTCGCCGTTCACGTCGCGCAGGTTCTTGCGCCACAGGCGGTTGCCCTCGGTGAAGGTGAAGTCGTAGCCGTCGGGGTTGGCCACCGGGACGAACCACAGCTCGGTCCTGTTGAGCAGGTCCTTCAGCGAGCTCTTGTTGGCGAGGACGTACTTCAGCAGCCGCATGTCGACCTCGGTCGCGATCCACTCGCGGGCGTGCTGGGTGGCGGAGTAGAGCGCGGCCGGCTTGATGCCGTCGGGCAGCAGCCGGGCTCCCGTGGTCACCTTGACGGCGAGGATGTCCTGCCCCCGCAGGGTCTTGCCGATGGACTGGAGCTTGACGAGGTCCTTGTTGGCGTTGGCGAGGGCCTTGAGCTGGTCGGCGATGCCGCCGGGCTCGGAGTAGGACCTCCAGACGGTGTAGCCGCCGCCGGCCTGCGCCTTGGCGGCCTCCAGCTGGGTCTGGCCCTGCGGGTTGCGCACCGGCTCGGGCTTGTAGCCGAGTTTCTTCAGTCCGGCGAGGTCGGCCGCGGCGGCCGTGAGCTCGACGTGTTCCTTGTCGCCCGCGGCCTGCTGCTGGACGACGTCGTAGCCCTTCTCCCTGAGCGCCTGCCCGGTGCCGGGCGCGCTGTCGAGCTGGTAGAGCTCGATGCGGTCGGCGGGCGGGAGCGGCGCCGCCGCGGAGATCTGCGCGGGTAAGGCCACCAGGGCCGTGCCGAGGCCGAGGACGACGGCCGCGGCGAGGGTCGTGGTTCGAGACACGCTTGTCTGCCCCCCTTGTGAGACGAGCCCCTTGCGGGACTTCGACCGCCATCTCAGACCGTTGGAGCGATCTATACAAGACCCAACTTTTTACGCCTTCCTTAAATCGGACAAACCTCCGGAACTTCGCCAAAGGTGCAGCAGTTCGGCCGTTCGGATGACAGAGATCAAGATCATCTTCTATAGTTTCGGACCGACTATGAGGAGAGGGGACGGGTGTGAGAACCGGGCGCGTCGCCGTTCTGGTCACCGTCCTCGCCGCGCTGCTCGTGCTCCCCGGCGGGCGGCCCGCGGCGGCCGCTCCCAGCCCCGCCGAGCTGCGGAAGCTGACCAAGCAGGCGGCCCAGCTCAACGAGCTGTACCGGGGCCAGATCCAGAGCCTCGAGGAGATCAGGATCCAGGCCAAGAAGGCCACCGACACCAGCGGCGACCTGGAGGCCAGGCTCAGGGCCGCCCAGGCTGAGGTGGGCCGCATCGCGCAGCAGTCCTACATCCTGGGCCCGCTCGACAACACCAAGATCTTCGGCATGCAGGCCGAGCCCCACCAGGTGCTGGGCCAGGCCGCCAACCTCGCCTACATGGCCACCGAGCGCTCCGAGCGGGTCAGGAGCATCGAGGCGCTGATCGAGAAGTCGAAAGAGGCGAAGCTCAACGCCAACGACAAGATCGAGAAGATGAAGAAGGAGATCAAGCGCCTGCAGAGCAAGCGCGACGAGATCCAGCGCCTGCTCAACAAGTACGGCTTCCAGCAGCCCGGCGGCGCGGAGGGCCTGACCCCGCGCATGATCGCGGTGCGCGCCGAGATCATGGCCAACTTCCCGATGAGGTACGGCGTCGGCTGCCTGCGCCCCGGCGACCCCGGCGAGCACGGCAAGGGCCGGGCCTGCGACTTCATGATGTCGCGCGGCGGCACCATGGCCACCGGCGCCGACGAGGCCAACGGCGACGCCCTGGCCGACTGGCTGATCAAGAACGGCGCCCGCATCGGCGTCATGTACATCATCTGGAAGCAGCGCTACTACGACATCCGCTCGGGCGGCGGCTGGGACCCGATGTCCGACCGCGGCGGCGTCACCGCGAACCACTACGACCACGTGCACGTGTCGGTCTTCTAGCGGGCACCGGCCAGCTTGTCCGGATTGGTGACCGAGTAGATGCCGGCGATCCGGTCATCGCCGCCACCGGGGCGATCGCCGAGGTCTGGCGTCGGGGGCGGCGTCAGTCCCGGCAGGAGGCGAGGAACTCCGCGTACCAGCGGTAGGACGCCTTCGGCGTGCGGCGCTGCGTCGCGAAGTCCACGTGCACCAGGCCGAAGCGCTGATGGTAGCCCTCGGCCCACTCGAAGTTGTCCAGCAGCGACCAGACGAAGTAGCCGCGCACGTCCACGCCCTCGGCCATGGCCCGCCGCATGGCCGCGATGTGGCCCTCCAGGAACGCGATGCGCCCGGGATCCTCGACCGTGCCGTGCTCGGTCGGCACGTCGGGCTGGGAGCAGCCGTTCTCGGTGATGTGGACGGGCGGCAGCGCCGCGCCGTAGCGGGCCTTCAGCCCGGTCAGCAGCTCGCGCAGCCCGTCGGGCACGACCGGCCAGCCGAAGGCCGTCGTCGGGTGACCGGTGATCCCGGCGTCGGCGAAGGGCAGGCCGGCGTCCTCGGCGGGGGCGGCGATGCGGGTGGGGTTGTAGTAGTTGACGCCGAGCGCGTCGATCGGGGTGGCGATGACCTCCAGGTCGCCGTCCTGGACGCAGGTCAGGCCCGGCGGGTACGCCGACAGGTCCGGGTACGCGCCGAGCAGCACCGGGTCGTTGAACAGCCGGTTGTGCAGGATGTCGTACGCCTCGGCGGCCCGCAGGTCGGCCTCGCCCTCCGACGCGGGCCGCACCGGCGTGCAGTTGTTGGTGATCGCCACCTCGCGCGCGCCGGCCGCGCGCAGCGCCCGCACCGCCAGGCCGTGGCCGAGGAGCTGGTGGTGCGCGGCGGGCAGGGCCGCCGTCAGCAGGGCCCGGCCGGGGGCGTGCACGCCCATGGCGTAGCCGTAGGCCATGTGCACGAACGGCTCGTTCAGCGTGATCCACAGCGGCACCCGGTCGGCCAGCCGCCCGGCCACCACGGCGGCGTAGTCGGCGAAGCGCGCGGCGGTGTCCCGCTCCAGCCAGCCGCCGCGCTCCTCCAGGGCCTGCGGCAGGTCCCAGTGGAACAGTGTGGGCACCGGCTGCACGCCGCGCTCCAGCAGGGCGTCCACGAGGCGTTCGTAGAAGTCGAGGCCCTTGGCGTTCACCTCGCCCGAGCCGAGCGGCAGGACGCGCGGCCAGGCGATCGAGAAGCGGTAGGCGTTGACGCCGAGGCCGGACATCAGGGCGACGTCCTCGGGCCAGCGGTGGTAGTGGTCGCAGGCCACGTCGCCGGTGTGGCCGTCGCGGGTGCGGCCGGGCTCGTGGGCGAAGACGTCCCAGACGGACGGGCCGCGCCCGTCCTCGGTCGCGGCGCCCTCGATCTGGTACGCGGCCGTGGCCGTGCCCCACAGGAACATCACCGGCTCCTCCCGTCGATGCGAGTGCCGCTCATGTTAGCGTCCGGACCCCGGGATTCCCTGTACCTCCCGGTAATGCGCCAGGATGGGGGGCATGACGAGTGTGTTGCGCCGCCGTCCCGCCCAGCGCCGCAGCGTGGTCCGCGTGGAACGGATGCTCGACGAGTGCGCGCTGCTGCTCGACGAGCTCGGCTACGACGCGCTCACCACCAAGGAGGTCGCGCGCCGCGCCGAGGTGCCGATCGGCACCTTCTACCAGTTCTTCCGCGACAAGCAGGCCCTGGTGCGGGCGCTCGCGCTGCGCAACCTCGACGCGTTCCTGCAGCGGGTCACGCAGCGCATCGCGGCCACCGACCTCGGCCACTGGACCGACCTGGTCGACCTCGCCGTCGACGAGTTCGTGGACATGAAGCGCACCACCCCCGGCTTCGCCGTGGTCGACTTCGGCGAGGTGCTCATCGCCCCCGGCGGGCCCGCGCTGCCCGGCACCCACCGGGCCCTCGACGAGGCGGTGGAGAACAACGCGATCGTGGCCGGCCGGCTGCGCGCCCTCACCCAGGAGCTGCTGGACGCGCCCGCCGGGCCGGGGCTCGACCGCGCGCTGCTGGTCGCGGTCGAGGCCACCGACGCCGTGCTCAAGCTGGCCTTCCGCGCCGACCCCGCGGGCGACCCCGCTCTCATCGCCGAGTGCAAGCAGCTCGTCCACCGCTACCTCGCCGACCACCTGCCGTAGCCGCCGGCCGGGCTCGTCCGGCACGCGCTAGCCCCGTTTTCCGCACGTGCGTGATCTTCAGCGGAGGTCTCGTGGATCGATGTCGAGGAGGTCCAGGAGATGGAGTTGGAGGTCGGTGGGTTGCGGGATGGTCGGGGGTGACTGGCCGGTGCCCGGGATCAGCCGGATACCGGCCAGCGCGTCGAGGATGAGCCTGCCGGTGGGGATCGCGGGCCGTCCGGCGTACAGGCCGTTGACCTTGGTCTGGCCGCGGGCGGTGAGGGCCTGGCGGGCCTGGCGTTCGATCAGGCAGAAGATGAGCAGGGCCAGGCAGATGACGGTGATCAGTGCGTGGATGCGGCGGTTGTTCTTCAGATACAGCTGGGTGACGGCCAGCGGGCCTTTGAAGGCCTGGTAGCGGCGTTCGACGGCTTCTTGGCCTTTGTAGTGGCGCAGCACCTGTGCGGCGTCGGCGGCCTCGGGGGGCAGGTTGGTGAGCAGGGCGTACCAGCCGTCGGTAGCGGCGTCGGCGTCGATCGCGCTCTGGTCGAAGTGCCAGACCAGGGTGGGTTTGCCGGTGTCGGGGTCGGTGCCGGCCTGGGCGGTCAGGTAGGGGCTGACCCGGCGGTCGCGGCCGATCGCGGCGAGGCGGTCGGCGACGGCCTGCTCGGTGGGGTAGTGGCGGCTGCCCAGGCCGCGTTCCAGCCGGGCCAGGTCGTCGCGGGCGCGATCGAGTTTCTTGGCCCGGGCGGTGGCGGCGGCCTGGGCGCGGGCGGAGGAGTGCACGAAGATGCGCCGCAGCGTCAGGATCGGGTCCTTCTTGCGCGGCCCGGCCAGCGTCATGGCGTCGTCCTCGTGCACGTGCCAGAGGCCGCGCCGGTCAGCGCTCTTGCGCTCGTCCCGGGCGGCGACGTAGTCCACCCGGGCCGCGTCGGCGAGCTTCTGACCGGCCAGGGCCGCGGCGCCGACGTACTGCTTGGAGGCCGGCGCGATGAAGGACACCCCCGCCCTGTCCATGGCGGCCAGGTTGGCATACGAGATCAGCTTGGAATCGCCGATCATGAGCATGCGTTGCGGGCCGGCCAGCTTCTGCAGGCCCTGCATGGCGCCGATGACCTGCCCGACCTCACCGGCCGCGCCGTCGTAGGCGCGGTGGAAGACCGGGATCGCGCCATCAGCGGCCACCGCGATCCCGGCCTGGACCTGCTTCAGGTCCGGCCGCCGGTCCTTGGGGTGACCAAAACGCGGCGTCGCGTATCCGGGCTCGGGCTGGGGGTAGTCGCCGTGCAGCGAGATCGAGGTCATGTCCCAGTGCAGGCGGGTCACCTCGATGCCGAACGCCTCGATCGCGGCCAGCCCGACCGACCCGGCCAGCTGGTCCAGATGCGGGGCGATGGCATCCAGCGCGCGGCCGATCCGGTCATCGTTGAGCAGTTCGGCATCGGTCCCGAACGCCTCACCCACCGCCCAGGCGCGCGCCCAGTCCTGCACGTGCACCAGCGGCGCGGGCGAGGTCAGCCGGTTGGCCACCAGCACCTCGATCACCTGACCATGAGTCAGCTCCGCGACATCACGCACCGGGCAGGCCGCATCCACCAGCTCCCGAATCCGCAGCCGCGAGCAGAACCCCGCGATCACCGGTAATGCTCCGAGCATCTTCTCGACACTGGCCTGGCCCCACTGCGCATGCTGTCTCACCCGCCACGTCCTACCGTGATGACGATCACCACAGCAACCCCGCGATCTTCAAACACCCGCACGTGCGGAAAACGGGGCTAGCAGGGCTCGTCCAGGCGGGCCTTCAGCTCCGGGTCCAGCTTCAGGTCCGCCGCGCCGATCGCCTCGTCGAGCTGCGCCATCGTCGACACCCCGACGATCGGCACGACCCCGTCGGCCATCAGCCAGGCCAGCACCACCTGGTTGACCGTCGCCCCCAGCTCCCCGGCCACCTCGCGCAGCGCGGCGAGCCTGGCCGTGGTGCCCGGGTGGTCGTAGATCTCCGGGATCGGCCGGTCCTGCCGCGTGTACGCCCCGAACATCAGCGTGTTGTACGCCCACAACGTCAGGTCCGGCTCGGCGGCCACGTAGTCGAGCAGGTCGTCGGTGGCCAGCCGGTGCCCCGACTCGGCGAGCCGGGTCAGCGGGCGCGGGCGCAGGTAGGTGTGGCGGACCTGCACGTACGTGTACGGCACCCAGCCCCGCGCCGCCGAGACGTTGCGCGCCCGCTCCAGCCGCCAGGCCGAGACGTTGCTGGCCCCGATCGCGCCGGCCTTGCCCGCCCTGGCCAGCTCGTCGAAGGCCCCCAGCGTCTCCTCCAGCGGCACCGCGCGGTCCTCGATGTGCGCCCAGTACAGGTCGACGCGGTCGGTGCCGAGCCGGCGCAGGCTGCCCTCCGCCGCCCGCGCGACGGCGGCCGCCGACAGGCCCTCGGCCGAGCCGAGCGTGGTGTCGCCGGGCACGGTGGGCCGCGCGCCGCCCTTGGTGCTGATGAAGACCTGGTCGCGGTTGCCACGGGCGGCCAGCCAGGCCCCGATGGCCTGCTCGCTCTCGTCGCCGGTGCGGCCCTCGACCCAGAACGGGTAGTTGTTGGCGGTGTCGAGCATCGTGCCGCCCGCCTCGTGGAAGCGGTCGAGGAGGGCGAAGGTGTCCTCCAGGCCGACGCTGGTGCCGAAGGGGATCGTCCCGAGTGCGAAGTTCATGGCACCGACTGTGGAAGCTGGAGCGCACTCCATGTCAAGCGGTTGACCTGGAGCACGCTCCAGGTGGGATCCTTGGCGTGTGAGCGTGTACACACCGGCGGAGGCCGTCGAGGAGACCGGCTTCACCCTCGACACCCTGCGCTACTACGAGAAGATCGGGCTGCTGGAGCGCGTCGACCGCAACGCCGCAGGTCAGCGCAGGTTCAGCGAGGAGGACATCGGCTGGCTCGGCATGCTGCGCTGCCTGCGCGACACCGGCATGCCCATCGCGACGATGCTGCGCTTCGCCGAGCTGGTCCGCGCCGGCGACCACACCGTGCCCGACCGCATCAGGCTGCTGGAGGAGCACGACCGCCAGGTGCAGGCCCAGATCGCGAACCTGACCGAGCGGCAGGGCTACATCCACCACAAGATCTCCTACTACCGCAGCCTGCTCTAGCCCGGCCTTTGCGCTCCGGCTGCTAGACCGAGATCCATGGCCGGAGCGCGGGGCGGGCGGATCAACGAGTCGACGGGCCGCGTGGCCCTGATCTGCGGCGGCATGCTCTTCACGCTGCTGGCGCACGTCACGCTGGTGCAGGCGTTCGGCTCGCACGCGCTCAACGCCGACCGCCGCAACGAGCGGCCGCTCATCGAGCGGTACGGCCACCCGCGCGGCGACATCCTCACCTACGAGGGCACGCCCGTCGCCGTCAGCCGCCCCTCGGGCGGCGGCCCCTACCGGTACCGGCGGGCCTACCCGCACGGCGAGGTCTACGCGGCGGTCACCGGCCACCTGGCCCCGCACCGCGCCACCGGCATCGAGCACGCCGAGGACGGGGTGCTGTCCGGCGACGACCCCCGCGTCAGGGTGCGCTCGCTGGTGCGGGCGGGCGAGGTCGAGGGGGCCGACGTGCGGCTGACCATCGGCGAGCGGGCGCAGCGGGCCGCCTACGAGGGCTTGCGGGCGGCCGGGACCCCGGGCGCGGTGGTGGCGCTGCACCCGGCCACCGGGGCGGTGCTGGCGCTCGCCTCCTACCCGTCGTACGACCCGAACGCGTTCACCACCTTCGACCCGGCGCGGCTCGCCGAGACCGCCCAGCGGCTGCGGCAGGACCCCGGGCAGCCCCTGCTGAACCGCGCGCTGAACCGGCCCTATCCGCCCGGCGCCACGTTCAAGCTGGTCACCACGGCGGCGGCGCTGGCCTCCGGCGAGTACACGCCCGCCAGCCTGCTCGACGCCCCCGCGCTGCTGCCGCTGCCCGGCGGCCGCGCGCCGGTGCGCAACAACCCCGGCTGCCGCGACGCGCACCCCACCCTCATGTACGCCTTCCAGGTCTCCTGCGAGACCGCCTTCGCCGGACTCGGCCTGCGGCTCGGCCAGGACCTGCTGCGCGACCAGGCGGAGGCGTTCGGGTTCAACGCCGAGCACCTGGCGATCCCGCTGCCCGCCACGCCCAGCAGGTACCCGATGGGCACGGACCGGGCGCAGACGGCGCTGGCCGCGATCGGCCACCACGACAACGTGGCCACCCCGCTGATGATCGCCATGTTGTCGGCGGCCGTGGCCAACGACGGGGTGCTCATGCGGCCGTACCTGGTGGAGGAGGTGCGGCTGCCGGACGGCTCGGTGATCAAGCAGGCCGCGCCCGCGCCGTGGCGGACCGCCGTGCCGCCGACCCTGGCCAAGCACCTGGCGGCGATGATGACGACGGTGACGCACGCCGGCGGGACCGGCACCGGCGCGGCCCTGCCGGGCGTGGAGGTGGCGGCCAAGACCGGCGGGTCGCCGGCCGCGCCGGGCGGGCAGGAGCAGGCGCTGGTCACCGCGTTCGCGCCGGCGGACAAGCCCGAGGTGGCCGTGGGCGTGGTGCTGGAGCGGCCGGGCCCGCGGGCCGCCGCCGTGGCGTCGATCGCGCGCTCAGTGATCCAGGCCGCCCTGTCCTGATCACCGGTACGCGGTGGCCTGGAGCGAGTAGAGGTCGGCGTAGAGGCCGTTCAGCGCCATGAGCGCGTCGTGGTCGCCCTCCTCGGTGATGCGGCCGTGCTCCAGCACGTAGATGCGGTCGGCGTAGCGCACGCTGGCCAGGCGGTGGGTGATGAGCAGGACGGTGCGGCCGTCGGCGTGGGTGCGGATGCGTTCGAACAGGGCGTGTTCGGCGCGGGCGTCGAGGGCGGCGGTGGGCTCGTCGCAGATGAGCAGGTCGGCGTCGCGGTGGAAGCCGCGGGCGACGGCGATGCGCTGCCACTGGCCGCCGGACAGCTCCTGGCCGTCCTTGAAGCGGCGGTCGAGCAGGGTGCGGTAGCCGTGCGGCAGGCCCTCGACGACCTCGTCGGCGCCGGCGACGGCGGCGGCCGAGAGCAGGGCGGGCTCGCCCTTGTCGGTGCCCATGGTGATGTTGTAGCGGGCGGTGAGCGGCCAGCGGGTGTGGTCCTGGGCGATGACGGCGGTGCGCAGGCGCAGGTCGTCGGGGCTGACCTGGCGCAGGTCGGTGTCGTCCCAGTGGACCGTTCCGGTGTCCGGTTCGTACAGGCCGGCGAGGATCTTCGACAGGGTGGTCTTGCCGGAGCCGTTCTCGCCGACGAACGCCACGATCTCGCCCCGCTTGATCTCGACCGACACCTCGCGCAGGGCCGGCTCCTTCGCCCCCGGATAGGTGAAGGTGACGCCGGTGGCGGTGACCCGCTGGAAGCCCTCCGGCATCGCGGCCGTGCGGCCGGCCGGGATCCGGCGCTCGGCGTCGGCGCAGAACTCCAGGAAGTCGGTGAAGTACAGGCCCTCCTCGTACAGGCGGTTGGTGGCGTACATCAGGTTGCTCAGCGACTGCTGGGCCGACCTGATGGCGAGCACCGCCGTGCCCGCCACGGCCAGCGGGATCGCCGCGACTGCCAGCAGCACGCCGAGCGCGGCGTAGACCAGGCCGGCGCCGAGGCCGCTCAGCGCCTCGCCGGCCAGCTTCGCGTACGTCTGCCGCCTGGCCAGCCGGAGCATGACGTCCTGCTCGGCGCGGGCCACCGCGTCGTACATGGCCAGCAGGAAGCCGCGCATGGTGAACGAGCGGACCTCCGCCGCGGGGGAGCGGTCGGCCGCCAGGTCGCCGATGATCCACTTGCGCCGGGCGGCGGGGATGAGGGCGTACAGGGTGGCGTAGCGCATCCTGGCGCCGCGCACCATGGCCCAGGCGTCGGGCAGCACCGCCAGCAGGAGCAGCGGCAGCAGCACCGGGTGCAGCACGCCGAGCACGCCGGCCACGGCGGCGATGCCGACGGCGGCGGTCAGCACGTCGACGGTGGCCGACACCACCGCGTCGGCCACCGAGACGCCGCGCAGCCGGGCCCGCTGGAGCGCGTCGTGGAACTCCGGGTCGTCGTAGGCGGCCAGCTCGACGCGGCTGGTCAGCCCGTACAGGCGCTCCTCGGTCAGCCGGCTGACCTGCGGGTCGAGGCGGGCCTGCGCCCAGCCCGCGCCGGCCTGCACGACCGCGCGCAGCGCCGCCGCCCCGGCGACCACGGCGAGGCTCGGCAGCGCCGCCACGACCCGCTCGGGCGTGGGGCCCTCGCTGAACAGCGCGGTGAGCACCCCGGTCGTGGCCAGCAGGCCGAACGCGGTGAACACCCCGCCCAGCAGGTTGAGCGTGATCGCCAGCACGGTGTCGCGCCGGTCGGCCCGCCACGCGATGGCGAGCGCCTGGGACACCAGCGACGGCAACCGCCGGGCGATCGTGAGAAAGCCGACCTCGGCCAGCTTGTCGGAGTGGGCGTACCAGTCGGAGATCGACATCTCGCCGAGCTCAAGGGGTTCGTCGGCCATGACTCAAGGTGTGCCCGGCCCGGCTCGCGGATTATCTCTGGGCACGCGAAGTAGTTGGTGACAAACTCACGGTGATGCTGCGATCCGTCTGTGCGCCGAACCTGCCGGCCGAGCCCAACGCGTTCGTGGGCCGCGAGTCCGACGTGGACGAGCTCGTCCACCTGATGCGCGTCTCGCGCGCCGTCACCCTGTGCGGCGCGGGCGGCATCGGCAAGACCCGCCTCGCCTTACGGGTGGCCGCGAGGCTCGCCCCCGGCCACGCCGACGGGGTGTGGCTCGTCGAGCTGGCCGACCTGGAGAAGGGCGAGCTGCGCGGGCACGTGGCGGCGGCGCTCGGCATCGCCGGCGACCTCGTCGAGACCCTCGGCGGCCGGCGCGTGCTGCTGGTGCTCGACAACTGCGAGCCCGTCGTCGGCGAGTGCGCCGAGCTGTGCCGCGACCTGCTCGGCCGCTGCCCGCAGGTCACCGTGCTGGCCACCAGCCGCGAGCCGCTGCGGGTGCCGGGCGAGACGGTGTGGCGGGTGCCGCCGCTGTCGGTGGACGGCGCGGACAGCGAGGCCGTGCGGCTGTTCGCGGCGCGGGCGGCCGCCGCCAGCGCCGGGTTCGAGCTGACCGGCGAGAACACGCCGCTCGTGGTGGAGCTGTGCCAGGCGCTCGACGGGCTGCCGCTGGCGATCGAGCTGGCCGCCGCCCTGGTGCGGGTGCTGTCGGTGCGCCAGCTCGCCGAGCGGCTGGACGACCGCTTCCGGCTGCTGGCCGGCGGCGCGCGCACCGCCCCGGCCCGGCACCGTACGCTGCGGGCCGCCGTCGACTGGAGCTACCGCCTGCTCAGCCCTCAGGAACGGCTGCTGCTGCGCCGCCTGGCCGTCTTCCGCTCCTGCTGGACGCTCGACCTCGCCGAGTCGGTCTGCTCGGCGCACGGCCTGGCCGAGGACGAGGTGCTGCCCCGGCTCTGCGACCTGGTCGACAAGTCCCTCGTGGTGCTCGACGGCGAGATCGCCGGCCAGGCCCGCTACCGGCTGCTGGAGACCGTCCGCGAGTACGCGCTGGAGCAGCTCGCCGGCTCCGGCGAGGAGGCCGGGCTGCGGCGCAGGCACCTGGACGCGCTGGCGGCGATGGCGGCCGGCTTCCGCCAGGCGCTCGCGCCCGGGGCGCGCACCTCGTGGCCGGTGCTCGAACGGCACGTCAACCTGTTCGACGGGCTGAAGACCGAGGTCGGCGCCGCCTGCGACCGGGCGGTCGCGGCCGGCTCGCCCGAGGTCGCGCTCGCCCTGCTCAACGACACCCGTCACCTGCTGCTCGGCAGCGGGCGCAAGCTCGACATGGCCGAGCGGCTGGACCGGCTGCTCGCCCTCGACGCGCCCCGGGTGCCGCGGGCCCTGCGCGGGCAGGCCATGATCCTGCGCGGCGAGCTGGCGCTCGCGGCCGGCGACCTGGAGCCGGCCGCGCGCTGCGTCCGGGCCGGGCTGGAGCTGTGTGTGGCGGCCGGCGACGACTACGGCGAGGCCGTCGGCCTCGTGGTGACCGCCCAGCTCACCGGCGACCAGGAGGCGCTGGCCCGCGCGCTGCGGATCGCCAGGGAGCGCGGAGACCTGGTGCTGGAGTCGCTGGCGCAGGGCACCAGGGCGCAGTTCGCCCTGCACCAGGGGCGGCTGCTGGAGGCGCGGCGGGCGTTCGAGGAGGTGCTGGCGGCCTGCCGCGAGCTGGACAACCACTACGGCGAGTCCTACGCCCGGATCGGACTGGCCCAGGTGGCCCGCCGCTCGGGCGACCCGGCGACCGCGCGGCGGCACTACGAGGCGGGGCTGCGGCTGCTGCGCCGCATCGACGCCCGGCAGCACGTCGTGAGCTGCCTGTCCGGGCTCGGCCGGCTCGCCCTCGACCGGGGCGACCTCGCCGAGGCCCGCGCCAGGCTCACCGAGGCGCTGCTGCTCAGCCGCGACGCGGGGCTGCGCGGCGGCATCGGCGGCGGCTGGAGGCGTGGGCGGCGCTCGCGGCGGCCGAGGGCGACCACCGGCGCGCGGTCCTGCTGGCCGCGGCGGGCTCGCGCTGCGCGGCCGGCAGCCGGACGCGCACCGAGGAGGTGCTGGCCGCCGCCCGCGCCGCGCTCGGCGAGGCGGTGGTCGGCGTGCTCTGGGCCGAGGGCGGCGTCATGGGGGTGGAGGGGGCGGTGGCGTGCGCGCTCGACGGCCGGCCGCCGGAGCCGGCGGAGCCGTACCGGCCCGCGGCGCCCCCGGCCGGGCAGCGGAGCCGGCTCACGCCGCGTGAGCACGAGATCGCCGACCTGGTGGCCAGGGGCCTGAGCAACCGGGCGATCGCCGGCGAGCTGGTGATCAGCCCGGCGACCGTGGCCCGGCACGTCGCCAACATCCTGGCGAAGCTGGGCTTCGCCACGCGTACACAGATCGCCGCATGGGTCATCGAGAGCCGCTGAGCGGGCCGGTTCTCTACACAATGCGGGGCGTCGCGGTTACATCGTCGAATGGCCAGGTCGGCTCATGCGCGGCGGCCCTGCGCACGCCTACCGTTTCTTCCTGTGCGCGGGGAGGAGGGGGCTCCGCGCCGACGCGGACGTCACGCGTCCGCAAGGGGTCGGGCCTCTCCGGAGGGGTGGAGGTCCGGCTCCGGGCGCGTGACAGCGGGCTCGGGCCGCGCAGGGTCCGGGCCCGCCCACGTTCCCTCGCGAGGGCGGCCTGCTCCGTACGCATGGTGAGATGCACATCGGCCTACATACATCGGTGGATGCCGCGTGCCGGGCGGCGGCCTTACCTTGGCGGGCATGAAGCCCACGGTCTCGACCACCGGCACGGTGATCAACGAGGTGTTCCGCCGGGCTTACGAGCGCGGCGACCGGCCGGCCCTCGTCGATCTGCGCGGCGGCCACGTCTACGGCTACCGGCGGCTGGTGACCGAGGTGACCCGGGCGGCCTCCGGGCTGGTGCGCCGGGGGGCGCGGCGCGACCAGGTCGTGGGCGTGCACGTCTCGACCGCCGGGGCGCAGACCCTCGCCGTGCACACCGTGCTGGCGGCCGGCGGCGTGGCCGCGCCGCTCGACCCGGCGCTCGGCCCCGACCTGCTGGCCGACCGGTTGCGCGGCTGCGACGCCCGCACCCTCATCACCACCCCCGACCTGGCCGGCACGGCGACCCTGGCGGCGGAGGCGTCGCGGGTGCGGCAGGTCGTCTCGCTCGGCGCGGCGCTCGACGCGATCGACTTCCGCGCCCTGCTCACCCTGGAGCCCACCGCGCTGCCGGCCGTGGACGCCCGGCGGCAGAGCGCCCTGCTGCTGGCCGGCGGGCGGCGGCTGTCGCACGCCGAGCTGCTGGCCGGCATGGCCGAGCTCGACCGGCCCGTACGGCTCGGCGAGTCCGACGTGGTGCTGACCACGCAGCGGCCGGGCGGAGGCGCCGACCTCGTGGCGCTGGTGGGCCTGGCGCTGTCCAAGGGGGCGCTGGTGGTGGCCGCCGGCGGCCTCGACCTGCCCGGTCTGCGCCACGACTTCGGCGTCACGGTGACCGTGAGCCCCGAGGGCACGCTCGAACGCGTCGGGTGACTATGCGGAGCTGTTACCCCTCATCCCTTGACGGTCCGCAGCCACGTTGACAACGTTGTCAAGAATCACCTACTTCGGGGGACTTCGAAGGGATGGTGTGCGATGCGACGGTGGTCAGCGGCCGCCTCGATCATGATGGCAGGCGTCCTGGGCCTGGCCGCGTGCGGCGGCGGAGGCGGCGGAGGAGGCACCTCCCAGTCGCCCGCGGCGAGCGGCGGCGGCGGCAAACAGCAGGTGGAGGTCTTCTCCTGGTGGACCGGGCCCGGTGAGGCCGACGGCCTCGCGGCGATGCGGAAGATCTTCGAGCAGCAGAACCCGAACTACTCCTTCTTCGACGCCGCCGTGGCGGGCGGCTCCGGCGACAAGGCCAAGGCGCTGCTGGAGTCCAAGCTCCAGGCGGGCCAGCCGCCGGACACCTTCCAGGGCCACGCGGGCGCCGAGCTGCAGGGCTACATCAAGGCCGGCAACCTGGAGGACCTCACCTTCCTCTACGACGAGCTGAAGCTCAGGGACGTCTTCCCCAAGCAGCTCGTCGACCAGATCAGCGTCGAGGGCAAGATCTACTCGGTGCCGGTCAACATCCACCGCTCCAACGTCCTCTGGTACAACCCCGCCGTGCTCAAGGAGGCGGGCGTGGCCGCCGCGCCGAAGACGATCGACGAGTTCGTCGCGGCGCTGGAGAAGGTCAAGGCCACGGGCAAGGTCCCGCTGTCCATCGGGTCGGAGTGGACGGTCACCCACCTGCTGGAGAACGTCCTGCTCGGCACCCTCGGCACCGACGCCTACAACGCGCTGTTCAAGCCGGGCGCCAACTGGAACAGCCCCGAGGTCGCCAAGGCCCTCCAGAACTTCGCCAAGATCATGACCTACGCGGGCGACCCGCAGGACGACTGGCAGCCCGCCGCCAAGCAGGTGGCCGACGGCCAGGCCGCGTTCAACATCATGGGCGACTGGGCCTACGGCTACTTCCACAACCCGCCCGAGGGCGGCCTCGGCAAGACCTCGAAGAAGGACTTCGACTGGGCGCCCGCCCCCGGCACCGAGGGCACCTACCTCTGGCTGTCCGACAGCTTCACCCTCCCCAAGGGCGCCAAGCACCGCGACGGGGCCGTCGCCTGGCTCAAGGTCGCGGCCAGCAAGGAAGGCCAGGACGCCTTCAACCCGAAGAAGGGCTCGATCCCGGCGCGCACCGACGCCGACAAGTCCCTCTACACCGACTACCTGGCCGACGCGCTGAAGGACTGGTCGGACGACAAGCTCGCCGGCTCCATCCAGCACGGCGTCTCGGTGAGCCAGCCGTGGCTGGCCTCGATCACCGAGGCGGTCGGGCTCTACATCAGCAGCAAGGACGTCAAGGCCCTGCAGCAGGGGCTGGCCGACGCCGCCACGGCGAACGCCCAATGACGGGCGCCCGATGACGGGCGCTCAGTGACGCAGTCGAGCGGGACGCGGCGGCCATGCGCCGCCGCGCCCCGGGAGGGAAGTAACGTGAGGCGGGCACGCGCGTGGCTGCCCGGGCTGCTCCTCGTCACCCCGTCGATCATCGCGATCGGCGTCTTCGTGTACGGCATGCTGGGCTGGAACTTCCAGCTCGCGATGACCGACAAGCACAACCAGGTGGCCGAGGGGCAGTTCGTCGGGCTGAAGAACTTCGTCGACATCTGGGACCAGCCGCGCTGGCACCTGTCGGTGAATCACACGATCATGTTCACGATCGTGTTCGTGCTGGGGGCGCTGCTGCTCGGCTGGCTGCTGGCGTTCCTCATGGAGAAGGGGATCAAGGGCGAGGGGACGTTCCGGGCGATCTACCTGTTCCCCATGGCGATCTCCTTCGTGGCCACCGGCATCGTGTGGCGGTGGCTGATGAACTCGGGGACGGGGGAGCGGGCCGTCGGGCTCAACCGGCTCCTCGGCTACCTCGGACTGCCGGAGTGGCAGTGGTTCCGCGACCAGGACTGGGGCATGGCGGCCATGGCGCTGCCCGCGATCTGGCAGATGTCCGGCTACATCATGGCGCTGTTCCTGGCCGGCTTCCGCGGCGTGCCGGAGGAGCTGCGCGAGGCGGCGCGGGTGGACGGCTGCACCGAGTGGCGGGTCTACCGGCACGTCGTGCTGCCCCTGCTGCGGCCGGTGCTGCTGTCGGCGCTGATCATCCTCGGGCACATCTCGCTCAAGGTCTTCGACCTGATCGTGGCGGTGTCCGGCAAGCAGATCATCACCGACGTGCCGGCGGTGTTCATGTGGGTGGCGGTGTTCGACTCCCACGACCCGGCCAAGGGGGCCACGATCGCGGCCTACATCGTGGTCAGCGTGGCGATCTTCGTCGTCCCGTACCTGATCTGGTCCGTGCGCAAGGAGAGGCAGTCATGACGGCGGTGGCCGGGCGGCGCGGGGCCGTGTCGCAGTGGACGCGGTTCGCCGTGCTGACGCTGTTCGTGGTGATCGTCCTCATCCCGATCTACGTGCTGCTGGTCACCAGCTTCAAGCCGCTCACCGAGGCCGATCCCGGCCAGGCCTGGAACCTGCCGCGCACGTGGACGGTCGAGGCCTGGCGGGTGGCGTGGGACAAGCTCGCCCCCGGGCTGTGGAACAGCGTGCTGCTGGCCGTGCCGGGCTCGCTGCTGTCGTGCGCGCTCGGCTCGATGAACGGCTACGTGCTGTCCAAATGGCGCTTCCCCGGGGCGGACGTGCTGTTCACGCTGTTCCTGTTCGGCATGTTCATCCCGTACCAGGGCGTGATGATCCCGCTGGTGCAGCTCCTGGTCCGGCTCAACGAGCTGACCGGGCTGGACGGCGTGTTCTACGGCGGCATCCCCGGCCTGGTGCTCGCCCACGTCGTCTACGGCATCCCGATCTGCACGCTGATCTTCCGCAACTACTACGTCACGATCCCCGACCAGCTCATCGAGGCCGCGCGGGTGGACGGGGCCGGGATGTTGCGGGCGTACTGGTCGGTGGTGCTGCCGGTGTCGGGGCCCGCGATCGCCGTGGTGATCATCTGGCAGTTCACCTCGCTCTGGAACGACTTCCTGTTCGCCGTCTTCCTCACCGGGCCGACGAGCTGGCCGACGACCGTGATGCTGAACAACATCGCCGGCGCGCAGGCCACCCCGTACAGCCAGCAGATGGCGGCGTCGATCCTGGCGTCGATCCCCACGATGGTGATCTACATCCTGCTCGGCCGGTTCTTCATGCGCGGCCTCATGGCGGGGGCGCTCAAGGGGTAGCGACGTGCTCGAGCGGTTCGCCGCGGACGTAGCGGGCCACGTCGGCCGCCACGATCGCGGCCGCCTTCATCGCCGTCTCCTTGCTCGCGCCGGCCAGGTGCGGGGTCATGACCAGGTTCGGCGCCGTGAGCAGGCGGGAGCCCGCGGGGATCGGCTCCTCGGGGAAGACGTCCGTCGCGGCGCCGAACAGGTGGCCCGACTCCAGCGCGTCGCACAGCGCGTCGTAGTCGAGCAGCGCGCCGCGGGCGCAGTTGACCAGCACCGAGCCGGGCGGCATGGCGGCGATCTCGGCCGCGCCGATCATGCCGGCCGTCTCCGGGGTGGCGCGGGCGTGCAGGGAGACGAAACGCGAGCGGCGCAGCAGCTCCGGCAGCTCCACCTTGCCGGGGACGTCCACGTACGGGTCGTGCACCAGCACCTCGGCGCCGAAGCCGGCGAGCATGCGCGCCACGCGGCGGCCGATCGCGCCGTAGCCGACCAGGCCGACGGTGCTGCCCTCCAGCTCCGGGCCGACGTTGTCGTAGGTGTAGTAGTCGCCGCGCCACACGCCCCCCGCCAGGTCGGCGTGGGTGCGCGGGATGCGGCGGGTGGCGGCCAGCAGCATGGCGAGCGTGTGCTCGGCGGTGGCCACGGCGTTGCGTCCCGGCGCGAACGTCACCGCCACGCCGGCCCGGGCCGCCGCCTCCAGGTTGGCGTTCACCGGGCCGCCCCGGCTGACGCAGAACAGCCGCAGGTCGGGGCAGGCGTCCAGGACGCGCTTGGTCAGCGGGGCCATCTGGGTGACGCAGACCTCGACGCCGCGCAGCGCCTCGATCAGCTCGTCCTCGACGTCCGAGGCCTCGTCCACCTCGCCCACGCGGCCGAACGGCACGACCGGCCACGGCAGCGTCAGCTCGCGGAAGTCCACCTCGCCGGGCACCTCGCGCCGCAGCGCTTCGATCAGCAGGCTGTTCTTCACGAAGTGATCGCCTGCGGCAAGGACTCGGATGGTCAACGAACGGCTCCAATCGGGGAGTTGTACTGCAGCAGCGCGGCCCGTCCGCCCTCGCGGAGGCGCAGCTCGGTCAGGGCGCAGTTGTCCAGGCGCGGGAACAGCCGCCGGTACTCGCCGAGCGGCACGCCGATCAGCCGGCACAGCGCCAGCCTGATCGCGGTGGTGTGCGCCACGACCAGCATCCGCCCGGCGGGGTCCCCGGCTGGGTCCCCTGCGATGTCCTCGGCGATGTCCCGCAGTGCCGCCACGAAGCGGTCGGCGGCGGCGGCCGGGTTCTCGCCGCCTGGCAGCGGGTGCGCGGCCGGGTCGGCCTCGAAGGCCGCGCGGGCCTCGGGGAAACGGGCCCGCATCTCCGCCGAGGTCAGGCCCTCGCCCTGGCCGAAGTCCAGCTCGCGCAGGCGCGGGTCGGTACGCAGCGCGCAGCCGGCCCGGCCGGCGGCGGCCGTCGCGGTGATCACGGCGCGGCTGAGCGTGGACGCCCAGACGGCGGTCAGGCCCGCCCCGGCCGCCCAGCCGGCGAGCTCGGCCGCCTGCTCGTGGCCGCGCGGGGTCAGCTCGACGTCGCTGACGCCGGCATAACGGTTCTCGGCGTGCCAGACGGTCTCGCCGTGGCGGACGAGCACGAGGTCGGTCATCGGGCGGTCCTCTCGCGGGCGTGCGCGGCGACGGCCGGGTCGAGCCAGCCGCGCCGTTCCATTTCGGCGACGAAGCGCAGGTACGGCTCCCGCGGACCGGGACCGGACGGGTCGACGACGGCCCTGGTCCTGATCATCCGGGCCGGGTCGCCGCCCGCCAGGACGGCCATGCCGAGCGCCGGCTGGGCGTTCTCGCGCAGCGTCACCGGCCGGCCGAGGACGTCGGCGCGCAGCCGGGTCCAGTACTCGCTCCTGGTGGCCCCGCCGGTCAGGATGATCTCGCCGTCCACGGGCGCGCCGAGCTGGTCCAGGTAGTCGAAGCACAGTCGTTCCACGTACGCCGCGCCGAGCAGGATCGCCGCGTAGCGCTCGACGTCGTCGGCGGGCTCGCCGAGCGTGAACGCCTCGGCGGCGGGCGCGTCGAACGGGAAGCGCTCCCCGCGCGAGACCAGCGGATAGGTGACGGCCGGCGGCAGCGGCGCCGACCCGGGCCCGCCCTGCCCGCCCGCCCGTCCCATGCCCGGCCGCCGCCCGTAGCGGGCCTGCGCCCGCGTGCCGAGCAGGTCGAGGTCGGCTCCCGGCAGCTCGCGGGACAGCACGCCCGCGCCCGTGCTGGACGCGCCGCCCGGCAGCCAGGAGCCGTCCGGCGCGCGGTGCGAGTAGACGACGCCGAGCGGGTCGTGGATCAGCTCCTCGGTCACGCCCTTCAGCACCAGCGTCGTGCCGAGCACCGAGTTCCAGCTCCCGGCCCGGGTCGCGCCCGCGCCGAGCTGCGCGGCGCAGCCGTCGGTGGTGCCGGCGACCACCGGCGTGCCGGCCGGGATGCCGGTCTCGGCGGCGGCCGTCGCGCAGACCGTCCCGAGCCGCGCGCCGGGGCGCACCACCTCGGGCAGGACGCCTTCGGGCAGCAGCCCCAGCACCTCCTCCGGCCAGCGCTCGGCGATGAGGTCGACGCCGGTCTTGAGCGCGTTGCCGAGGTCGGTGGCGACCTCGCGGCCGACCAGCCGCCGGTTGACGAAGTCGCTCTGGTGGGCGGCCCGCGCACCCGGCGGGGCGTCCCGGAGGAGCCACAGCAGCTTCGGCAGCGCCCAGTTGGGCTGCATGCGCCGGTAGCCCAGGCGCTCCCACACGGCGGCGCCCGCCTCGTTGGCGCGTTCGGCGGAGGCGCGGCGGTCGTCGTACATGAGGGCGGGGGTGAGCGGGCGGCCGTGCCGGTCGGTGAGCAGGATCGTGCCCGAGGTGGCGGCCACCGCGACGCCCCGCACCCGGGCCGGTTCCACGCCGCGCAGCGCCTCGCGGGTGGCGGCGGCCAGCTCGCGCCACCACTGCTCGGGGTCCTGCTCGTGGCGGGGCCCGTCGCGGTGGCTGGTCAGGGGGCGGGCGGCGGTGCCGGCGACCTCGCCGTCCTCGTCCACGGCCAGCGCGCGCACGCTCTGGGTGCCGAGGTCGATGCCGATCCACACGCTCATGCCCGGCCCCGCATCCCGGCCAGCAGCGGCCAGGTGCCCGCGGTGCTCCCGCGCAACGTCATGAAGTCCTCGAACAGTCCGTCGTAGAAGGCGCGGCGGGCCGGGTCCGGCTCCACCGCGTCGCGCAGCCGCACGTGCTCGGAGGCCGCGGCGGCGATCGACGGCGCCGCGCCCGTGGCGGCGAGCCCGGCCACGTACGCGCCGCGCGCCCCCACCTCGGCGTCGGCCGGCCGTCGCACCGGCAGCCCGGTGACGTCGGCGATCAGCCCGAGCCAGGTCGCGCTGGCCGACCCGCCGCCGCACACCCGCAGCTCGCCCGGGCTCGCCCCGGTGGCCGCCAGGCAGTCGCGGATCACCAGCGTCAGCCCTTCGAGCGCGGCGCGCGCGACCTGCTCGCGGCCGTGCTCGAACGACAGGCCGAGCAGCGCGCCCCGCGCCAGCGGGTCGGAGAACGGCGCCCGCTCCCCGGCCGGCGACAGGTACGGCAGGAACGCCAGCCCGCCCGCGCCCGGCGCGCTCCGCCCGGCCAGCTCGCCCAGCTCGTCAGGGGCGGCCAGGCCCAGCAGGCGGCACGTCCACTGCACCACCTCGGTGCCGGCGAACGTCGGGAAGGCCCGCAGGTAGCCGCCGGGCATCGCGATCGTGATGCCGGTCGGCGGGCCGTCCAGGGCGGGCTCGCCGGTGACGACCTCGGTGCACAGGGTGGTGCCGAGGATGGCGCACGCCTGCCCGGCCGTCACCGCGCCCGCGCCGAGCGCCGTCGTCACGATGTCGTACGGAGCCATCACGACCGGGACGCCGGCCGGCAGGCCCAGGGCCTCGGCGGCGCGCGGCGTCAGCCCGGCGACCGGGCAGGAGCGCACCGGCGGCAGCAGCCGCTCGGCCCACTCGGCGCCGAACAGGCGCAGCAGCTCGGGGGAGTAGGCCCGGGCCCGCAGGTCCATGAAGGGCGCGGAGGCGTCGGACTCCTCGGCGGCGAGCTCGCCGGTCAGCCGGGCGTAGATCCAGCCGCCGCAGGTCAGCATCGCGGCCGAGCGGTCGAGCCGGCCGGGGTCGTGCGCCCGCAGCCAGGACAGGATCGCGTGCGGCAGCCCGGAGGCCGCCGACGAGCCGTTGACCGCGAACGCCTCGGCGGCCAGGCCGTCGCGGGTCCAGGCGTCCACGACGGCGGCGGCGCGGGCGTCGTTCCAGAGGATGGCGGGGCCGGTCGGCTCGCCGGCGGCGTCCACCAGCCAGCAGCCGTCGCCCTGGGCGGTCACCGCCACCAGCTCGACGGGGCCGGCGCCCGCCGCGACCTCGCGCACGGTGGCCGCGACCGCGTCCCAGACCGCGTCCATGTCCTGCTCGGCGTGGCCGGGGGCGGGCCTGGACACCGCGGTGCCGCGGCGGGCCAGCGCCGACTCCGCGCCGGCGGCGTCGTAGGCGACCGCCTTGATGACCGTGGTGCCGGCGTCCACGCAGATGATCGTCATCAGGCCCTGCCGTGGGAGGTCCTGGACCGCCGCGACACGGAGTCCACGATCACCGCGAGCAGCAGCACGATCCCGGTGACCACGAACCTGATGGAGGAGTCCAGGTTGAGCAGGGTCAGGCCGCTGGAGATCGACTGGATGACGATGATGCCGAGCAGCGCGCCGAACGCGGTGCCGCGCCCGCCGAACAGGCTGGTGCCGCCGATGACCGCCGCCGCGATGGCGTTGAGGTTGACGTCGCCGCCGCCGCTGCTCTGGTTGGCGGCGGCGAGGCGGGCCGCGGCCAGGATGCCGCCGGCCGCCGCGAACGTCGAGCACAACACGAACACCGAGGTGTAGACGGCCTTGACGTTGATGCCGGCCCGCCGCGCGGCCTCGACGTTGCCGCCCACCGCGTACACCGACCTGCCCCACTTCGTCCGCGACAGCAGGTAGTGCATGATCAGCACGAGCGCCACGAAGAAGACGAACATCCAGCCCACGCCGCGCGTGCGCCCGAGGTACCACACCACGAACGCCAGCACCGCGAGCAGCGCGAGGCTCCGCATCGCCAGCACCGGCACGCCGCGCGCCGACAGCCCGGCCCGCGCCCGCTCCCTGGCGTGCAGCCAGCCGCTCGCGAACAGCCACACCGCGGCGACCACCGCGAACGTGTACGACAACCAGGCCGGCACGAAGGCGAGCTGCGCGAAGTTCACCAGACCCGAGTCGAACGGCAGGTTGATCGAGCCCTTGGTGCCCAGCACGTAGAGCTGGAGCCCGAGGAACGCCAGCAGGCCGGCCAGCGTGATCACGAAGCTCGGCACGCCGAACCGGTTGAACAGCTGCCCGTACACCCAGCCGATCACCCCGCCCATCACGACCGCCGCCGCGACGGCGAGCCAGACCGGCAGGCCCTGGCCCACGAACAACACCGCGAGCACCGCGCCCGACAGGCCGCTCACCGACCCCACGGACAGGTCGATCTGGCCCACCAGCAGCACGCACACGACGCCGAGCGCGATGACGCCGACGGCGGCGGACTCCAGCGTGAGGTTCACCAGGTTGGCGCTGGACAGGAAGACCGGGTTGAGGATCTGCAGCACCGTCCAGATGACGACGAGGCCGGCCACGACGGGGATGACGCCGAGGTCGCCGCCCCGGGCCCGCTCGACCACGTCGGCCAGCGCCCCCCGCAGCCCCTCGCGTCGCCGCAGCCGCTCGTCCAGCTTGTCGATGTCCGTGGCCGCGCTTCGCGCGGCGGGCTCGGTCGCCATGTGCCGCCCCCTTCCTCCGCTGTGGTCGCTCCGCTCCCGCCGCTCCTCCAGGGGGCGGCGCTCCCTCGCGCTCACGGCGTCCTCCCCCTCTGCGCGCGCTGGGACACCGCGTTGTCGGTGGCGCCGGTGATCGCGGCGATGATGTCCTCGGTGGAGACCTCGTCCACGGCGAACGTGCCGTTGTTGCGGCCGAGGCGCAGCACCGCCACGACGTCGGCGACCGCCTTCACGTCGGCCATGTTGTGACTGATCATGATGACGCCGAGGCCGTTCTCCCGCAGCCGCTCGACCAGGTTGAGCACCTCGGCGGTCTGCGCCACGCCGAGCGCGGCGGTGGGCTCGTCGAGGATGATCACCTTGGGGTCGCCGAGCAGCGAACGGGCGATCGCCACGGTCTGCCGCTGGCCGCCGGACAACGCCGCCACCGGCACCCGCACGCTCGGGATCTTGGCCGAGAGCTGGCGCAGCAGCTCCCACGAGCGGGTCTCCATGGCGACGTCGTCGAGCCGCAGCGGGCGGATCTCCTGGCCGAGGAAGAGGTTCTGGATGACGTTCAGGTTCTCGCACAGCGCGAGGTCCTGGAAGACGGTGGCGATGCCGAGCCGGTGCGCGGCGGCCGGGGTCGGGATCACGACCTCCCGGCCTTCGAAGGTGATCGTGCCCGCGTCCTGCGGGTGCACCCCGGACAAGATCTTGACCAGCGTCGACTTGCCCGCGCCGTTGTCCCCGACGACGGCGACGACCTGGCTCGCGGCCACGTCGAGGTCGATGTCCGTGAGCGCGGCCACCGCCCCGAAGGTCTTGCTGACGCCACGGAGGGAGAGCACGTTCATCACTTGATACCGAGTTCCTCGCAGCCCTTGGCGTACTCGCCGGTGCAGATGTCGGCGGCCTTCATGATGCCGCTGTCGAACAGCACCTCCTTGATGTTCTCCCTGGTCACGACCGTGGGGACGAACAGCTCGGAGGGCGTGTCGTAGAGCGTGGTCTTGCCGGCGGGCTTCTTGCCCTGCATGAAGTCCCAGGCCACGTTGGCCGACGCCTCGGCGACGATCTTGATGGGCTTGGAGATCGTGTTGTACTGGTCGCCGGCGATGATGCGCTGCGCGGCGGCGTTCTCGGCGTCGTTGCCGGTGACCGGCGGCACCTTCACGCCCGCGGCCTTGAACGCGGCGATCGAGCCGCCGCCGGTGCCGTCGTTGGCCGCGACCACGCCCGCGATCTGGTCCTTGAACTGGGTGATCTGGCCGCTGACCCAGGTCTGGGCCTTCTCCGGCTGCCAGTCCGGGGTGTCGTACTCGGCCAGCAGCTTGAAGCCGCTGGAGTCGACGGCGCTGTGGATGCCCTTCTTGATCAGCCCGGCGGCCGCGTCCGTCGGCGAGCCGTTGACCTGGAGGATGCCGCCCTTGGCGGAGTCCTTCTTCAGGTGGTCCACCAGCGACTGCGCGATCAGCTGGCCGATCTTCTCGTTGTCGAACGAGATGTAGTAGTCGGCGGGCTTGGCCGGGATCGGCCGGTCGTAGGCGATGACCGGGACCTGCTGCGACTGGGCCGTCTGCACGATGGTGGCCGCGGCGGCGGAGTCGACCGGGTCGATCACGATGGCCTTGACGCCCTGGGCGAGCGCCGAGTTGGCCTGTTGCTGCTGCTTGGCGGCGTCGGAGTCGGCGTTCTGGTAGATGACCTCGCAGCTCGGGCACAGCTGCTTCATCCGGGCCTCGAACAGGGGCTTGTCCTGCAGCTCGTAACGGGTGGAGGCGAGGTCGGGCATGAGGAAGGCGACCTTGGCGCCCTGCAGGTCGCCCGTGGCGCCTCCGCCGCCGGAGCCGGCGTCCGTGCCCGTGCCTGAGCCCGAGCCGCTGCCCGAGCCGCACGCGGCCAGCATTGAACCCGCGAGCACTGCCGCTGCGGCGAACGCGAAAGTCCGCATATGACGCTCCTTAGGGAGTTTCTGAAAGCTCGCTGCCCCCGAAAACGGACAAGCCCCTCACAACAGGGCACGTCCTGTGGTGCGGCTCACGTTAGCGCGCAGTCAGAAACTTTGTCCAGCACAGATGTTCACGGCTTGTACGGAGGTCGTCCTCAGAGCTGGTGCGCGGCCGCCACCAGGCCCTCGGCGGTGGGGGTGTCGGTGACCAGCTCGTTGAAGTAGCCGCCCTTGGCCCCCGCCACGATGGACAGCACCTTCTCCGCGCCCACGGCGACCGCGATCACGGACGGGATGCGGCGCAGCTCCTCCGGCTTGGCGGCCACCAGCCGCTCGCTGCCGGGATAGGTGACCGGGGCGCCGTCGCGGTCGTAGACCCGCATGCACACGTCGCCCACGGCCCGGCGCAGGCTCTCGGCGTCGCGCGGCATGAGCGAGGGCACCATCTGCCGCATCAGCGGCGCCGAGCCCACGCCGACCAGGGCGCACTTGGCCTGCGCCCACAGGTCCATGACCCGGCGCACGGACGGCTCGTGCTGCAGCGAGTAGAACAGCTCGGGGCCGGGCAGCGCCGGGGCGTAGAGGTAGGCGGGCACGCCGCCGACGCGCTCGGCCAGGATGCGGGTGGTCTCGTTGGTCTGGAACCAGGGCTGCGGCTCCTCCTGGCCGCCGACCGCGGGGGCGATCGTGACGCCGGGGAACTGGCCCAGTCCCTCGCGGGCGCACTCGTACACGGTGGTGCCGGACGAGACCAGCACCACGTCACCCGACTCCAGCCCCACGCCGGCCAGGGCCCGGGCCACCCCCGGCGCCAGCCACGGGCCGAGGGCCGGGCCGCTGGCCTTGGGCACCAGGTGGACCCGCCGCAGGTCGAGCGCCTGCGCCACCTCGCCGGCCAGCGGGCCGTCGGCGAGCGTGGCCGGCCGGTGCACCCTGATCTCGACGATGCCCTGCCGCCGCGCCTCGGTGAGCAGCCGGCTGACCGTCGCCCGGGAGACGCCGAGCCGCCCCGCGATGTCGCCCTGGGTGGCGTCCTCCATGTAGTACTGCTGCGCCGCCGCGTACATCAGCTCCTGCGGGAACCTGGCCTGCTGCGCGTCGGGGGCGACGTCGGCGGCATTCATGCGCGCGCTCCTTAGCTGAACAGATTTGCAGAACTGATGCGCAACGACTATACCTTCGCGTCACAGGCTAGCCGTTGATCAGCGCGTCGCCGAGGGGCGTCCTGGTGTAGAGGACGCCGCGCCCGACCCGGGTGCCGGTGATCAGGCCGGTGCGGCGCAGAGCCGCGATGTGCCCGCCGGTCGTGCCGACGCTCTGGCCCAGCAGGGCGGCGAGCTGCGTGGTCGTGGCCGGCTCGGCCAGCTCGGCGAGGATGCGCGCGCGGCTGCGGCCGATCAGCAGCGACAGGCCGGCGTCCGGCCGGGGCGGGGCCGCCGCCAGGCCGCGGGCCGGATAGAGCAGCGCGTACGGCCACGGCTCGTCCAGATAGGTCGCGATCGCCGCGACGAACACCGACGGCACGAACAGCAGCCCCCTGCCGCCGGGGCGGGCCGAGCGGTCCAGGCCGGAGAGCATCCGCACCTCGATGTGGCCGCCGGAGCGCCAGCGGACCCGCGGGCTGAGGTCCGCCAGCGCCGCCTCCCAGCCGTAGGCGGCCAGCCGGCCCGCCCGGTGCGCGACGTCCCGCTGCAGGACCGCGTGGAAGCGCGGCCAGTCGCCGGCCAGGATCTCCGTCCACAACGCCTCGTACGCCGCCGCGAACAGCTCCACCACCTCCGGGCCGAGCAGCAGGTCCCTGACCCAGCCGGCGACCGGCGGGCGCTGGGCCAGCGCGCGCTCGATCTCGGCGTGCGCCTGCGCGAGCGGCGTCGCGCGCACGGCGGCCAGCTCGTCGGCGAAGGCCACGTCCACGGCGGTCGGGGGCGGGGCGATGAAGTCGACGTTGCCCGCCCCCATGTTGCCGCTCACCGCGGCGCCCGCCCGCAGGACCGGGTGGCGCCGCGCCAGCCTCTCGTACGTGGCGTGGTGGCGGGCCACCCACGCGTCGAGCGGGCCCGCCGGGAGCCGCCCGGACAGCCGCCACTGGGCGTGCATGGTCTCGATCAGCGGCGAGATCGCGAACCTGCTGGCCATGAGGTCCTGCGGGGTGACCTCGATACGTACCGGCACCTTTCGGTTATATCCGAAGAAGTCGCGCTGCTGGGCGCGCGTTCCGCAGCATCGGTCGGGTGAAGGGCGCGACGTTCGGCGAGGTGTTCGCCGTCAGGGAGTTCCGGGTGCTGTTCGGCAGCTTCGTGCTGCTCATCGCCGGGGACGTGATCAAGATGCTGGCGCTGTCCGTGCTGGTGTACGCCAGGACCGGGTCCGCCGGGCTGTCGGCGGCGGCGTACATGGCGGGCTGGCTGCCGTTCATCGTGGGCGGGCTGCTGCTGCTGTCACTGGCCGACCGGGTGGCGCCGCGGGCGCTGATGATCGCCGGTGAGCTGGTGCGGGCGGTGACCTGCCTGGTGCTCGCGTACGCGGGGCTGCCGGTGTGGGCGCTGCTCGCGGTCGTGCTGGCCGCCGGGCTGTTCTCGCCGGTGTTCCTGGCGGCGCGGGCGGCGATGCTGCCCGAGGTGCTGCCCGGGGACGCGTTCGTGCTCGGGCGGTCGGTGCTCAACGTGGCCTCGGCGAGCGCGCAGATCGTGGGGCTGGCGGCCGGGGGCGCGTTCCTGGCCTTCGCCGGGCCGTCGGGGGCGCTGGCCGTCACGGCGGCGTTGTCGGCGGTGGCGGCGGTGGTGCTGCGCGTGGGCCTGCCCTACCGGCCCGCCCGGGTCGCGGCGGACGGCGGCGGGCGCGCTTCGAGTGCGGCGGGCGGCGGCGGCGAGTCCGGGCGGCCCGGCGGGCGCCGGGGCGGCGGGTGGGGCGGGGCCGTGCGGGAGACGTTGCGGGTCAACCGGCGGCTGGTCCGGGACCGGCGGGTGCGGGGGCTGCTGCTCGCCGGCTGGCTGCCCTGCGTGTGCCTGGCCGGGGCCGAGGCCATGGTCGTGCCCTACCTCGGCGGCCAGGGACGGGCCGGAGTGGTGCTGGCGGCGGCCGCGGGCGGGATGGCGGTGGGGGAGTTCGTCGTGGGCCGGTTCGCGCGGCCGGAGCTGCGCGAGCGGCTGTCGCTGCCGCTGGCGGCGCTGCTCGGGGTGCCCTGGATCGGCTTCGCGCTCGCGCCCGGCATCGGCTGGGCCGCGGTCCTGGCGGGGCTGGGCGCGGCCGGGCTGGCGTACCAGCTCGGGTTGCAGCGGCGGTTCGTGGACGCGGTGCCCGAGGAGGTGCGCGGGCAGGCGTTCGGGCTGCAGTCGGCGGGGCTGATGACGGGGCAGGCGGTGGGCGCGGCGCTCATCGGCGCGCTCGGCGAGGCCCTGGGGCCGGGGGCCGCGATCGCGGTCGCGGGGGGCGGGGGCGTCCTGGTGGCGCTGGCGCTGGCCGGCGTCCTGCGCCCGCCCCCCGCGCCCACCCCGCACCCGCAACCCGCCCACCCCCACCCCTGACCCCCGCCGCCCTTCGGCCCTCTTGACCGGTCCCACTCCTCTGCGCCTGTCGGTCGTGTGTGCGAGCGCCACCCCTTCGCGGCCCGCCGGTCCTTTGACCGGTCGCCGCGCCCCTTCGCTCCCTGACCGACCTCCCCCCGCTGACGGGTCGACTCCCACCCCTTCGCCGGGCCGGGTGCCGCAGTCGCAGGGGTGTCAGGGTGGGAGTTCGCCCGAGCCGCGCGCGACGAGCCGCACCGGGAGCTGGATGTGCTCGGGCGGCCCGACGTCCCCCCGCAGCCGCCGGAACAGCAGCTCGGCCGCCACCCGCCCCATCCACGCCGGGTCCTGCACCACGACCGTCACTCCCGGCCGCAGCAGGTCCGCCAGCTCGAAGTCGTCGAAGCCGACCAGCGCGACCGGCCGTTGACCGGCCAGTGCCCGCAGGGCGGCCACCGTGCACCTCCCGTTGCCGGTGAAGAGCGCGGTGGGCGGCCGGTCCAGGGCGAACATGCGCTCCAGGTCGGCCCGCATCGTCTCCGGCGCGGGCGGGCGCATCGCGACCAGGCGCGCGTCGTACAGGCCGCCGAGCGCGTCGCGGTAGCCGCGGTGCCGTTCGGCGGCGGTGAAGATGCCGGGGGCGTCGCCGAGGAAGGCGATGCGGTGGTGGCCGTGCTCCAGCAGGTGGCGTACGGCCTGCCCGGCCCCGCCCGCGTTGTCGGCGAGCACGGTGTCGGCGGCGAGCCCCGCCCCGGGCGGCCGGTCGGCGAAGGCGACCTTGGTGCCCGCCTCCAGCTCCGGCCGCAGGTAGGTGTGGTCGTCCCCGGCCGGGACGATGATGAGCCCGTCCACCCGCCGCGCGCAGAACGTCTCGACCAGCTCCCTCTCGCGCCCCGGCTCCTCCCCTGAGGAGCCGCTGAGCAGCAGGCAGTCGTGGGCGATCACGACCTCCTCGACGGCCCGGCTCAGGCCCGCGTAGAACGGGTCGGCGACGTCCTCGATGACCAGACCGATCGTGGCCGTCCTGCCTCTGCGCAGCACCCGCGCGCTCTCGTTGCGGCTGTAGCCCAGCCGGTCGATGGCCGCGCGGACGCGCTCGGCGGTCGCCGGGTGCACGCCCGGCTCGCCGTTGACGACGCGCGAGACGGTCTTCAGCGCCACGCCCGCCGCCGTGGCGACGTCCTTCATCGTCGGTCTCACGCCAGGATCATGTCTCACGGGACGGGGGTAGACAACGTTGTCACCGGTATGTGCCAGAGTGGTGCCCCATGTCCTTGCGATCAGCGGTGCTCATGGCCGGGTTCGTCCTGACCGCGCTCAACCTGCGCCCGGCCATCGCCGGTGTCTCCCCTCTCCTCGACGAGATCATGGACGACGTGGGCCTGTCGCCCGCGGGCGGCGGCGCGATCACCACGGTCATGGTCGTCTGCCTGGGCGTGTTCGGCGCGGTCGCGCCCCTGCTGGCGCGGCGCATCGGGCTCGACCGCACGCTGCTCGCCGGGCTGCTCGTCATCGCCTGCGGGGTGGCGCTCCGCGGCCTCGACGGCGCGCCCGTGCTCTACCTCGGCTCGGCCCTGGCCGCCACCGCGATCGCCGTCATGAACGTCTCCATGCCGGGCGTCGTCAAGCAGCACTTCCCGTCCCGCATCAACGTGATGACCGGCGTCTACGTCTCCGCCGTGGTGGCCGGCGCGGCCGCCGCCTCGGCCGCGGTGGTCCCGCTCGAGCGCCTGACCGGGTTCGGCTGGCGCGGGGTGACGGCGCTGCTGGCCGTGCCCGCCCTGCTCGCGGCGCTGCTCTGGCTGCCGCAGGCGCTCAGCAGGCGGAGCGGCCCGCAGGGCGGCCCGCGGCCCTTCGGCGTCGTCCTGCGCAGCCGCGTCACCTGGTACGTCACCGCCCTGATGGGCCTGCAGTCGCTCACCTTCTACGTCGTCCTGGCCTGGCTGCCGACGATCCTCATGGAGCGGGGCCTGCCCGCCGACCAGGCCGGCTACCTGCTCAGCCTGACGAACCTGGTCCAGGTTGCCGCCTCGCTCGCGATCCCCGTGCTGGCCGGGCGGCGGGCCTCGCAGGTGCCGTACGTGGTGGGTGCGGGCGTGCTGACCGTGCTCGGCTACCTCGGCGTGCTGCTGGCCCCGACCACCGTCCCCTGGTTGTGGATGGTGGTGCTCGGCATCGGGCAGGGCGCGTCGTTCGCGCTGGCGCTGCTCATCATCGCGCTGCGCCCGGCGGACCCTGCGGCGGTGACGGCGCTGTCGGCCGTGGCCCAGTCCGTCGGGTACGTGATCGCGGCGCTCGGCCCGCTGCTCTTCGGCTATCTGCGCG
Organism: Actinomadura luzonensis; assembly: GCF_022664455.2. Lineage (NCBI taxonomy): Bacteria > Bacillati > Actinomycetota > Actinomycetes > Streptosporangiales > Thermomonosporaceae > Actinomadura > Actinomadura luzonensis. The sequence goes on along the minus strand of NZ_JAKRKC020000001.1, from coordinate 492,470 downwards.
AGCTGTCCGGCGGCTGGACGGTGCCGCTGGTGGTGATCCTGGGCGTGCTGGTGGCGCAGCTCGTGGCCGGCTGGCTCGCCGGCCGCCCTGCTACCTTGGGTGCGGCCGGCCGATGAGGAAGGGGTTCGGGGCGTGCTGAGCGAGACGCTGCGCCGCATGGCCGACGGGCGCGGCGGCGTCATCGGCGTCGAGCCGGAGCTCGTCATCGAGCCCGACGCGACCTGGACGCCGGTCGCGGAGCTGACGCGGGAGCCGTACACGCTGCTGGACGAGCTGATCGACGAGACGGCCCGGCGCTGGAACGCCCCCCGGCACGTCGGCGCGGCGCTGTTCTGGAAGACCTTCGGCTACTGGCACACGCTGCCCATGGCGCTCGGCTGGGCGCTGGACGGGCGGGTGCCGGTCATGCGGCTCGCCGAGACCTGGTTCAAGCCGTCCGGCGCCGGGGTGACGATCGCCGCCACGAGCGTCACCTGGGCCGGCGGCGCGGAGGCCATCACCGGGCCGCAGGCCATCGCCGGGGCGCTGGCGGAGACGCAGCGGCCGATCGTCGCCGCGATCAGCGCCCGGGCCAAGGTGGGCGAGCGCACGCTGTGGGGCTCGACGGCGGAGGCGTTCGCCCATCCGCTGACCACCGTCGTGCCCGGCGACTACATGGAGCTGCTCAGGCAGGTGGGGCAGCCGGTGGACGGCCTGGTCGAGCCGGGCGGCGACGGCTACTTCCGCAGGACCTGCTGCCTGTGGATCACGCTCCCCGACGTGGAGCCCTGCGGAAGCTGCTGCGTCCTGCGTCCCCGCTGACGTGCGCGCCCCGATCAGGCGACGTTGACGTCGTCGAGCGGCCGCAGCTCGTCGGCGTAGCTCACCGACACGCGGCGCATCACGCCGGTGCCGTCGATCGAGTACTGCCCGAGCCGCCACAGGGGCGGCGAGTAGGCGTGGATGGACACGCTGCGGTCCACCGCGCCGGTCAGCCGGTGGATGTGGTCCGGCCCGAACGAGAACGACTGCCCCTCGGGCACCACCGTCTCCAGGTGCTCGCCGCCGATGCGCGGGTTGCACTCCCGCAGCGCGCCCTGCACCACGTGCACCGCGCCCGAGGAGATGTCGTGGTCGTGCCAGCCGGTGTCGTCCTCCGGACGCCAGCACAGGACCCACACGTCCACGTACGCGTCGCGGTGCAGCGAGGCGTAGTGCCGGCCGCCGTCGTCGGGGAAGTCCACCAGCTCCCGCCACTCCTCGGGGCTGGCGGCCAGCCGGTCCACCAGGTCACGCAGCTCGCGCCGGTCGAGCGTGCGCTCGGGGAGGGCGTCACAGGCCCCGCCGGCCTGCTGGATCGGGTCGGTGGCGGTGGTGCTCACGTAAGTGTCTCCTTCCTGGTAACGGGAACGGGCGCCCCTGTCCGTGCTGGGGTCAGGAGGCGGCGGGGGTTGGTGACGCGGATGGCGTGGGCCGCGGCGGCGCCGAGGCCGGGGTCGGGGGCGGTGGCGTAGGGGGCGTCGGAGCCGTTGACGACGACGTCGATGCCGAGCTCCCGGACGACCGCGTCGATCGCCCGCGGCCCGTAGGAGGAGGTCTCGACGAAGGTGTTGGGGTCGACCAGGCCCCGGCCGGCGCCGCCCCTCGCCATCAGCCGTTCGGAGTGCAGCGGCGCCAGGCCCGCGAGCGCCGCGAAGCACACGCGCAGCCGCGGGTGCCGGGGCCGGACGACGGCTTGGAAGTGGTGCCACGCCTCGTGCAACTGCTGCACGTACGGCACCACAGCGGGCCACCACGCCGGCGCCCCGGCCGGGACGCGCGCCGGGCCGGGATGCACGAACAGCGGCAGGTCGCGGCCGGTCAGCACCTCCAGCAGCCGGTCGTCGGGCGCGGCCGTGGCCGGGATCTGCAGCCCGGCGCAGCCGCGGTCGAGGTCGGCGGCCAGCAGGTCCGGGTCCGGCTCGCTGTGGCAGGTGGCCGCCCACACCCCGAACGGCTCGCCGAGCGCCAGCGCGCCCTCGTGGTAGGCGTCGAGCAGCGGGCGGCACTCCTCGGGCGGCAGGAACTCGATGCCGAGCGGGCTCGACAGCGACACCAGCGCCAGGTCCAGGCCGGTGGTGTCGCGGCGTTCGTGGTCGGCCGGGTTCACCTCGTACGGCGGCTCGCCGTCGAGGAGCAGGGTCCAGCCGTCGAGGCGGGGCGGGGCGGTGCGCGCCCGCAGCGCCTCGACGAACGCGCTCGTCCACAGGTGCTGGTGCACGTCCACGCCGCCGCTCACGATCACTCCTTCCCCTATTTCCTACTAGTATTACATGCAAACACCCTACACTGCGGAATCGAACCTGTGAAACGCTTCAGTGATACGGTTCAGTGAACCGCTTCACCTCGCGGCTGTCAACGCCGTCGCGCCGCCCGCCCGGCCCGCGCGCAAGCCCGGTGTATCCGGCTGGTCGTCCTACGTCACCGGTTTCTGTCGGTGGCAGGCAATAGGCTGGCGTAATGCCTCGCAAGAGAGCCACGATCCGTGAAGTGGCCCAGGCCACCGGCCTGTCGCCGGCGGCCGTCTCCTACGCGCTGCGCGGCCTGCAGGTGTCGGAGGAGACGATGGAGCGCGTCCGCGCCGCCGCGGCCGAGCTGGGCTACGAGGCCGACCCCATCGCCAGGGCCCTGGCCAGCGGGCGCACCGGCATGATCGGCCTGCTCTGCGGCTCGCTCGAAGACCTGTGGCAGCAGTCGCTGGCCGTCGGCATCAGCAGAGGGCTGCGGGAGAAGGACCGCTACGCCCTGATCCTCGACGCGGTCGGCGACCCGGCCCGCGAGCGGGCCCTCGCCCAGCAGCTCCGCGACCAGCGGGTCGACGGCATGATCGTCCAGCCGCTCGACCCGTCGGCCGCGTTCTGGAAGGAGCTGTGCGCGTCGCTGCCCGTGGTCGCGATCGGCGACTCGCTGCCGGGCACGGCGGGCGAGGTCATCTTCGACAACCGGCGCGGCGTCACCCTCGCCCTGGAGCACCTGCGCGCCCTCGGCCACCGCCGCATCGCCGTCCTCACCCCCACCCGCGCCAGCACCCCCGACCGGCCCGCCGACGTCCACGTCACCGCCGAGGCCGACCGCCTGGGGCTGGACATCGAGGTCACCACCGCGCCCCACGGGCTGGCCGCCGCCACCGCGTCCGCCCGCGACCTCCTGCTCGCCCGCAGGCCCAGCGCCGTCTTCTGCTTCGCCGACTCCATCGCCTACGGGGTGTACGCGGCGGCGCAGGAGCTGGGGCTGTCGATCCCGGGCGACGTGTCGGTCATGGGCTACGACGACCACCCGATGTCGGGGCTGCTGACGCCGGGGCTGACCACCGTCGACTGGGACATCGACGGCATCGTGCGGGCGGCCGTCCGGCTCGTCGCGGCCGCCGCCGACGGGCCGGTGCGCCGCCGCCGCGTCACCCAGTCCCCGACCCTCCGCGAACGAGGTTCCGTCGCCCGCCACCCCTCCTGACCCACCCACCCCGGAGTCACCCGGGCGGGGCCGGGGGTCAGGCGGGGTGGGTGAGGGCTCGGCGGGAAGTGGCGAGGTCGGTGGTCAGGGGCCGGTCCGGGGGTGAGGGGTGGAGGGCGCGAGTGGCGGCGGCGTGCTCGCAGGCCAGGACGATCTCCAGCGGTTCGAGGCAGCGCAGGGCGTGCCGGGCGGCCTGGGCGGCGAAGGAGGCGTGGTCCTCGACGCCGAGAGAGATGACCGCCGTGCCCGTCGTGACCGGGTTCGCGAGGTGCCGCAGCTCGGCGAGGGCGTCCTGCGCGACGTACTCCAGGATCAGGACGCCGGACGCGCCCGGGCGGTCGGCGAGGAAGCGGTGGCGGCCGGTGTAGGCCGGGTCCATAAGGGTGGCCAGGCGGGCGGTGGCGAGCTGGGCCGTGTGGGCGACGGCGGCGCGCAGGGCGTCCAGGGCCAGGGCGATCGGGGCGGCGTGGAAGTTGCCGTTGTGCCAGGCCAGGGAGCCGGCGAAGAGCGGGTTCTCGGTGGCGGCGTTCAGGTCGGTCTCGACGGCGGCGGTCGCGCGGTCGAGGGCGTCCACGGCGGCCCCGTGCACCTGGGCGAAGGCGCGGAAGCCGTACGGGTCCTGGAGGCGGGCGGCCTGCTCGCGGGCGAGAAGCCCGCGCAGCCGGGCGGCGACGGCGGCCTGCCCGGCGTGCGGGCGGGCCTCCTGCACGGCGGCGGCCAGCGGCTCGGCGGAGGCCCCCACGGCGGTGAACGACAGGGCGGCGACGCCGATCGCGGCTTCGAGCAGGCCGCGGAGGCGGTGGCAGGCGAGGGCGGCGTCGGCCAGGGTGGCGGCCCCCGAGCTGATGAACGGCAACGCGTCCCCGGAGGCGAGCGCGAACCGCGGCTCGGCGGGCGCCCCTTCGGCCACGTCCCCTGGGTGAGGGCCGGCCGCGGCGCCGGAGGGGGAGTGGTGCCAGGGGAGTTCGCCGAGGAGGCACAGGGCCGTGGTGGCGAGGGCCGGCAGGTCGCCGGTGCCGATGGCCCCGTACGTCCCGATCGGCGGCGTGAAGCCGTGGTTGACGGCGTCCGCCAGCACCGGCAGGACGGCGGGGTCGATGCCCGAGCCGCCCGCCACGAGCTGGTTGAGCCGGACCGCGAGCATCGCCCGCGCCCGGGCCGGCTCGACCGGCGGCCCGGCCGTGACGGCGTGGCTGCGCAGCAGGTCGAGCCCCGGTTCCTGCACCGGTACGTCCTTGTTGGCCCCCGCCCCCGTGCTGCGCCCGTACACCGGGGTGGTCAGCTCGCGGGCGGTGACCCACGCGGCCCGGGCCCGGTCCGCCGGGCCGAGCTCGACGCGGGCCAGGCCGTGGGCGACGTCGCTGACCTGCGCGCAGGTCAGCCCGGCGCCGTCGAGCAGCACCACCTTCGGCATGCGCGGGGTCAGTCGCCGTCGGGGAGGATCAGGCCCAGCACCCAGCTCACGACGCTCACGATGATCGCGCCCCAGAACGCCGCCGGGTAGAAGTTGTCCACGTGGAAGGGGATGTCGAGCTGGCCGGAGATCCAGCTCGTCAGCAGGAGCATGGCCGCGTTGATCACCAGCAGGAACAGCCCCAGGGTCAGGACGATGATCGCGCAGCCCAGCGCCTTCACGATGGGCTTGACGATCGCGTTCACGATGCCGAAGATCAGCGCCACCAGCAGCAGGACGCCCCAGTACTTGGCGGAGTTGGTGGAGGCGTTGACGTCGATGCCGGGCACGAACTGGATGGCCACCCAGAGGGCCACCGCCGCCGCGACGGTTCTGATGATGAATCTCACGCTGGTTGATCCTCCCACTTGTGATCGCCGCCGCGATAGGGTCGTAAGTCATTAGGTGCCCGGCCGTCACTCTTCGTAGTCACCGGTTATCGCCGCCCTTGCGAGGGGAAGAGGCGTGCGGGGAAGAAGGAGTGAGATGGACGCGAACGGGCTCGAGTCTCTGCCGGCACACGAGTTGCACGAGCGCGCGGTGCGTTACGCCGTGCGCCATGGCGATCTCGGTTTCCTGTGGGAACTGCTGAAGGTCATCCCGGCCGCGGAGGCCGCCGCCGGGCACGAGACGGACGCCGATCTCACCAAGGTGTCGGCGCTGCTGGCCGACGCGATCGCCGCGGGCGAGGGCGAGCTGGGCGAGGCGCTGCGCCCGGTGTACCTCGACTACCTGCGCAAACACCCCGACGCCTGACCCCGCGCCCCCGGCCCCGGCACCGCGCTCAGCCGGCGAGGCGGGACTCGGCGCCGCCGTGGGCCGCGAAGCCCGGCGTGGTGAACTCCTGGCCGTCGCGGCCCACGATCAGGCTCTCGTACGGCCCCTTCGCCGCGAGCTCGGCGGCGAAGCGGCGGCCGAGGGCCGGGCCCATCGCGTACAGGGCCGTGGCGTAGGCGTCGGCCACGCCGAGGTCGGGGCCGAGCACCGTGACGAAGCCGACCCCTTCCTGCGCCACGCCGGTGCGCGGGTCGAGCACGGGGGCGCCGCCCGAGGTGGCGATGCCGAGGTCGTGGGCGAAGACGACCTTGCGGACGACGTCGCGGCGCGGGTCGCGGACGCCGACGCGCCAGCGCTCGCCGGGGGCGGCCGAGCCGCGCACGCGGACGTCGTGGCCGGCCGTGATGCGGTGGTCGCCGGCCCCCGCGTTGGACAGGGCGCGCGACAGCCGCTCCAGCGCCCAGCCCTTGATGTAGCCGGAGGGGTCGATGACCCCCTTGATGCGGGCCTCGAACCAGCCGTCGGTGGCCGCGCTCAGCTCGTCGCAGCGGTGCAGGACCTCGATGAGCTCGGGGACCTGCCGGATGGTGCGCCCCTCGTTGAGCCGGGCGATCTGGCTGTCGACGTTGCCGGGGTCGAAGGTGTCGGCCACCCAACGCAGCCAGGCGAACGCGTCGTCCAGCAGGGGCGTCAGCTCGCGGGCCGGCAGGGCCGTGCGGATGTCCACGCTCACCGGCAGGCCGGAGATCAGCTCGACGCGGGCGGTTCCGGGGAAAGTCGTCACCTTGCCTCCTTGTCCGCGAACCACCGTTGCACGCGGGACGTATGGTGGGGCTAAACGTTTTGCCCTGATTTGAAATAGATCTGTGACCTCGGCACGGCCAGCCGCGACAACGCGCCGCGCACGTACCGCTGGAAACGCCGCGGACCGGCCACCACCACGGCCCGCTCGGCGATGTCGGGGATCTCGCGGCTCAGCCCGGAGGCGCTGACGCGCTCCTTGGCCCGCGGGTCGTGCTCGCCGCCCTCGACCAGGATGAGCCGGTGCCGGGCCGCCAGCTCGCGCAGCTCGTCGGTGACCCGGTCGGTGCGGTAGATCGTCACCGTGTCGTCGCCGGCGGCGGCCAGCCGGGCCCGCAGCGCGGCCTCGCCCAGGCCGTCGGCGATCAGCAGGGTGCCCTTGGTGGAGCGGGGGAGCGAGTGGCTCCAGACCGCCAGCGCCGCGGCCAGCACGTACAGCAGCAGCGAACCGACCCGGCTGAGGCCGGTGACGTACGCGGGCGAGCTGAACTGATGGGCCACCAGCAGCGCGCCGGCCAGGTAGGAGGCCAGCCGCAGCCGTTGCCTGGCCTCCTCGGTGCGGAGGCGTCCGGCGGCCTGCACGGTGAGCAGGCCGAGCGCCACGAGCAGCGCGGCGGCGACGTACGCGGTGGGCCGCCAGGGATAACCGAACCCCGGCTGGATCGCGCCGAACTCGGCTACCGCGACACCGCACCAGAACAGAACGGGACCGTGATGAGCATGCGCCTCGCTTGCCATGCCATCAACGATCCTGAACGAACATGAAAGCTTTCTGAGTAGGGTCTGAAACATGGCTAACGTGCGTGTCGAACGGACTGAGGACGGCGGATTCCGGGCCACCAACGCCCGCGGGGCGGAGGTGCGGATCGGCGGCGGCGCGGACGAGGGCGTGTTCACGCCGGTGGAGCTGCTGCTGGCCGCCGTGGGCGGCTGCAACATCGTGACGGTCGAGCCGCTCACCGCCAAGCGCGGCCACCGGCTGGTCCGGCTGGCGATGACGGTGGAGGCGGAGAAGGCCGAGCCCAACAAGCTCGGCCCGGTGACGGTCACCTACGACGTCGAGCTGCCGTCGGAGGCGGCCGACGAGGTGTTCCGGGCGGTGGCCGGGCGGGTGCACGAGAAGTACTGCACGGTGAGCAGGTCGTTGCAGGAGGGTACGGAGGTTCGGCTGGAGCTGCCCTAGTCGGGAACTTCCGTAGTCGGATTAAACAGATATTCGACCCCGTTATGACGCGACCGTTGCATTCGTCTCGGTAGCGTTATAGCAGGTCAGGAGCACAGCACTGGCACCTGACCGAACGACCTTCACCGAAGCGGACGCGGAGGGGGACCGCGAGCCGCCAGTGCGGGACCGCCGGCGTTTTTGGGGGAAAGCGTCGGCCTGGACCGCCACCGATCGGGCCGGGCAGATTTGGGGGAACTGCCCGGCCCGATCCATGCCTCCGGTCAGGCTCCCCCGAAGCGGTGCGTATCCTCCGATCCCGTGAAGAAAGTTCTCATCGACTGCGACCCGGGCATCGACGACGCCCTCGCCCTGGCGCTGGCCGCCGGCTCCCGCGACGCCCTCGACCTGGTGGGCGTCACGACGGTGGGCGGCAACGTCGACCTCCCGCTGACCACGGCGAACGCCCTCGCCCTGCGGGAGTTCCTGGAGCTCGGGGACCTGCCGGTGACGCCGGGCAGCGCCGGCGCGCTGCTGCGGCACACCGTACGGGCCGGCCACATCCACGGGGAGAGCGGCCTCGGCGCCGTCGTGCTGCCCGCCGCCGTGCGCAAGGCGGCCGAAGGCCACGCGGTCGACTTCATCATCGACACCCTCCGCGCCGCGCCCGGCGAGATCACGCTGGTCGCCATCGGCCCGCTCACCAACCTCGCCCTCGCCGTGCGCAAGGAGCCGCGCGTCGTGGAGTGGGCCCGCGACCTGGTCATCATGGGCGGCTCCTACACGCGCGGCAACCACAACCCGGCCGCCGAGTTCAACATGCTCGCCGACCCGGAGGCCGCCGCGATCGTCTTCGAGGCCGGCTGGACGGTCACCATGCTGGGCCTCGACGTGACCCTGACCGCCGTCGTGAACACCGCCGTGCTGGAGCGGATGCGCCCGCTCGGCAGGCTGGCCGAGCTGCTGGTGGCGGGGTCTCAGTCGTACAAGGCGGTGACGGACGACTCCGGCCCGGCCATCCACGACGCGTGCGCGGTGGCGTACACGCTGGACCCGTCCCTGTTCACCTGCGTGCCCGCGGTCGTCAACGTCGAGACGGCCGGCCTCTACACCCGGGGCATGACCGTCACCGACTTCGACCTGGCCGGACGCCGGCCGAACGCGCTGGTCGCGACCGCGCTGGACGTGCCCCGGTTCTGGGACCTGGTGATCGGGGCGTACGGCAGCCTGGCCGCCAGGCTCGGCTGATCGCGAGAGGATGTGCGGGCAGTGCGCCGCGGCTGATACAGTTACACCTGTTGCGCCGCTAGCTCAGTTGGTCAGAGCAGCTGACTCTTAATCAGCGGGTCCGGGGTTCGAGTCCCTGGCGGCGCACCAGTCCGAACAGGGGTCGAGCCGATGGCTCGGCCCCTTTCGCGTTGTACGGGAATGCGGTGACCGCGTCAGGGCAGGGGCACGGCGCCTTTTTGAAGGTTTCCTACAACGCGAGGCCCCGGGCATGAGCGATACGGACATCGTGTGCCCGGTGGTGATCGAGCAAGGTATAGACAGGTGGAGGCGACGCCGCGGGACGAACGTCGCCTTTTGGCCGAGAAGTTGGGAGATTCAACCGGTGTTCAGTCGCGTCGCCATCGTCAACCGCGGAGAGGCCGCGATGCGGCTCATCCACACCGTCCGTGACCTGTCCGCGGAGACCGGGAAGCGGATCGAGACGGTCGCGCTCTACACCGACGCCGACCGCGACGCCACGTTCGTGCGCGAGGCCGACCTCGCCTACCCGCTGGGCCCCGCCGCCGCCCGGCCCTACCTCGACCACGCCGTCCTGGAGCGCGCGCTCGTCGCGACCGAGGCGGACGCGGCCTGGGTCGGCTGGGGGTTCGTCGCCGAGGACCCCGCCTTCGCCGAGCTGTGCGAGCGCATCGGCGTCACCTTCGTCGGGCCGAGCGCGGACGCCATGCGCCGGCTCGGCGACAAGATCGGCGCCAAGCTGATCGCCGAGGAGGTCGGCGTCCCGGTCGCGCCGTGGAGCCGCGGCCCGGTCGCCACGCTGGAGGAGGCGCTGGAGGCCGGCGAGCGCATCGGCTACCCGCTGATGCTCAAGGCCACCGCGGGCGGCGGCGGGCGCGGCATCCGCATGGTCGCCTCGGCCGCCGACCTCGCCGACGCCTACGAGCGCACCAGCCAGGAGGCGCTGCGCTCGTTCGGCTCCGGCGTCGTCTTCCTGGAGCGGCTGGTCACCGGCGCGCGCCACGTCGAGGTGCAGGTCATCGCCGACGGCCAGGGCACCGCCTGGGCGCTCGGCGTCCGCGACTGCTCGGTGCAGCGGCGCAACCAGAAGGTCATCGAGGAGTCCGCCTCGCCGGTGCTGAGCCCCGAGCAGGCGGCCGAGCTGAAGGCGTCCGCCGAGCGGCTGGCCGTGGCCGTCGGCTACCGCGGGGCCTGCACCGTCGAGTTCCTCTACCACCCGGGCGAGCGGATCTTCGCCTTCCTGGAGGTCAACACCCGCCTCCAGGTCGAGCACCCGATCACCGAGATCACCACCGGCACCGACCTGGTGCGCCTCCAGCTCCACGTGGCCGCGGGCGGCCGGCTGGAGGGCCCGCAGCCGGTCGAGTCCGGGCACGCCATCGAGGCCCGGCTCAACGCCGAGGACCCCGACCGCGACTTCGCGCCGTCCCCCGGCCGCATCGCCCGCCTGGCGCTGCCCGCCGGGCCCGGCATCCGCGTCGACACCGGCGTCAGCGAGGGCGACACCATCCCGGCCGACTTCGACTCGATGATCGCCAAGATCATCGCCTACGGCCGCGACCGCGAGCAGGCGCTCGGCCGGCTGCGCCGCGCCATGGCCGACACCACCGTGCTCATCGACGGCGGCGCCACCAACAAGAGCTTCGTGCTCGACCTGCTCGACCAGCCCGAGGTCATCGACGCCAGCGCCGACACCGGCTGGATCGACCGGGTGCGCGCCGAGGGCCGCCTGGTCAGCCACCGCCACTCGGCGATCGCGCTGGCCGCCGTCGCCATCGAGGCCTACCGCGAGGAGGAGGAGCTGAGCCGCCGGCGGCTGCTGTCCACCGCGTACGGCGGCCGCCCCCAGGTCAGGCACGACCCCGGCCGCCCGCTCGACCTCAAGCTGCGCGGCGTCGGCTACCAGGTGAGCGTGGCCCGCACCGGCGGGCGGCGCTACCGGGTGGCCGTCTCCGGCGCCCTGGCCGACGTCGAGGTGGAGCGGTTCGACGCGCACAGCGCCACGATCGTGGTCAACGGCGAGCGTTTCCGCCTGGTGTCGGCCACGCACGGCCCCATCCACCTGGTCGAGGTCGAGGGCGTCACGCACCGGATCAGCCGCGACGAGGGCGGCGTCGTCCGCTCCCCGGCGCCCGCGCTGGTCGTGGGCGCGCCGCTGGCGGTCGGCGACGAGGTCGAGGCGGGCGCCCCGATCCTGGTGCTGGAGAGCATGAAGATGGAGACGGTGCTGCGCGCGCCGTTCCGCGCCCGCGTACGGGAGCTGGCCGTGTCGGTGGGCAGCCAGGTCGGGACCGGCGCGCCGCTCCTGCGCCTGGAGCCGCTGGGCGAGGAGGGGCCGCGCGAGGAGGCCGGCCCGGTCGAGGTCGACCTGCCCGCCGAGCCCGCCGACCTGTCCGCCGCCGGCCGGGTCGAGCGTGCGCTGCAGGACCTCCGCAACCTGCTGCTCGGCTTCGACGCCGACCCGTACGACTCCAAGCGGGCGCTCTCCGACTACCTGGCCGCCCGCGCCGAGCTGGGCGGGCGGCTGCTGGAGGGCGAGCTCGACCTGCTCACCGTCTTCGCCGACCTGTGCGAGCTGAGCCGCAACACCCCGGGCGGCGACGCCGACACCGAGCCGCACAGCGCGGTGCACAGCCCGCGCGAGTTCTTCCACAGCTACCTCAAGAGCCTCGACGTCGAGCGGGCCGGCCTGACCGAGGGCTTCCAGGCCAAGCTCGCCAAGGTGCTGGCCCACTACGGCGTCGACGGCTTCGACCGCACGCCGGAGCTGGAGGCCGCGGTCTTCCGGATCTTCCTGGCCCAGCAGCGCATGAGCACCGACGTCGCGATCGTCTCGGAGCTGCTGCGGCAGTGGCTGGCCGGCGCGCCGCCGCTGGAGTCGCTGAGCGAGCCCGCCGGGCTCACCCTGGAACGCCTGGTCGAGGCCACCCAGGTGCGTTTCCCCACGGTCTCCGACCTGGCCCGCGGCGTGGTGTTCCGCTGGTTCGCCCAGCCGCTGCTGCGCCGCAACCGGGCCAGGGTGTACGCCTCCGTCCGCGACCACCTGCGCCACCTCGACCGCGACCCGCAGGCGCCCGACCGCGCCGAGCGGATCCAGGCGATGGTGGCCAGCGCCGAGCCGCTGGTCCGGCTGATCGGCCAGCGCATCGGGCACGCGGGACGCGACCACGCGCCGCTGCTGGAGGTGCTGACCCGCCGCTACTACGGCAACCGCGGCCTGTCGGAGGTGAGCGTCCGGGACAGCGGCGGCTGCCGGTTCGTCACCGCCGAGCGCACCGACCCGGGCGGCCGGCCGACGCGGGTCGTCGCCACCGCCGTGGACATCGAGGCCCTGCCCGGGGCCATCGGCGCGGTCGGCGCGCTCGCCGCCGACGCCGAGGAGCGCGGGCTGGTCGCCGACCTCTACGTCACCTGGGAGGACCAGCCCGACGCCGACGCGATGGCCGTACGGCTGAGCGGGCTGCTCGCCGAGCACGCCATGCCGGCCGGCGTGCGCCGGGTCACGGTCATCGTGGCGGGCACCAGCGGGGCGGTCATCCACCACCACTTCACCTTCCGCCCCGAGGAGCCGCGGTCGACCGGTGGCCGTCCCGATGGGCAGGGGACGGATGCGGGCCGCCCCGAGGGGCCGCGGGTGATCGGTGGCCGCCCCGCTGGGCAAGGGACGGACGCGGGCCGCCCCGAGGAGCCGCGGTCGACCGGTGGCCGTCCCGATGGGCAGGGGACGGATGCGGGCCGCCCCGAGGAGCCGCGGGAAACCGGTGGGGGGCAGGGGCTGGTGGAGGATCGGCTGATTCGCGGGATTCACCCGCAGATCGCCCGGCGCCTGCAGCTCCAGCGGTGGCGCGAGTTCGACCTCACCCGGCTGCCGTCCGCCGACGAGGAGATCTACCTGTTCAAGGCCGTCGCGAAGAGCAACGCCGCCGACGAGCGGCTGATCGCGATGGGCCAGGTGCGCGACCTGACGCCGCTGCGCGAGGCCGACGGCCGGCTGGTCGCGCTGCCCGCCGTCGAGGACGCGATCATCGCCGGCCTGGACGCCATCCGCAACATCCAGCTGCAACGCCCGCAGAACCGGCGGCTCGACACCAACCGCATCATGATGTACGTCTGGCCGTCCACCGAGCTGTCCCACGACGAGCTGAACGCCCTGGTCCAGCGCATCCTGCCGACCACGGCGGGCGCCGGCCTGGAGGAGGTCGAGTTCGTCGCCCGCCAGCGCAACGCCGCGGGCGAGCTGAGCGAGGTCGCGGTGCGCATCACGCTCGACGCGGGCCGCGGCGCCAGCCTGTTCGTGGAGAAGCCGTCCACCGAGCCGGTGCGGCCCCTCGACGACTACCGCCAGAAGGTGCTGCGCGCGGCCCGGCGCGGCAACGTGTACCCGTACGAGCTGACCGGCATGCTCGGCCACTTCGTCGAGCACGACCTCGACGAGCACGGCGCGCTCGTGCCGGTGGACCGGCCGAAGGGGCGCAACTCGGCGGCGATCGTGGCGGGCGTCGTCACCACCCCGACCGTGCGGCACCCCGAGGGCGTCACCCGCGTGGTGCTGCTCGGCGACCCGACCAAGGCGCTCGGCGCGCTGTCGGAGCCGGAGTGCTCGCGGGTGATCGCCGCGCTCGACCTGGCCGAGCGGATGCGGGTGCCGCTGGAGTGGTACGCGCTGTCGGCCGGCGCGCGCATCTCGATGTCCTCCGGCACCGAGAACATGGACTGGGTGGCGGCGGCGCTCAAGCGCATCGTCACCTTCACCCAGGCGGGCGGCGAGATCAACATCGTGGTGTCCGGCATCAACGTGGGCGCGCAGCCGTACTGGAACGCCGAGGCCACGATGCTCATGCACACCAAGGGCGTGCTGGTCATGACGCCCGACTCGGCGATGGTGCTCACCGGCAAGCAGGCCCTCGACTTCTCCGGCGGCGTGTCGGCCGAGGACAACTACGGCATCGGCGGCTACGACCGGGTCATGGGCCCGAACGGCCAGGCCCAGTACTGGGCGCCCAACCTCCAGGCCGCCCGCGACGTGCTGATGGCGCACTACGACCACACCTACGTCGTGCCCGGCGAGAGCGCGCCCCGGCGCGCGGAGACCGCCGACCCGGCCGACCGCGACGTCTCCGGCTACCCGCACCTGATCGCCGGCAGCGACTTCGCCACCGTCGGCGAGATCTTCTCCGCCGCGAAGAACCCCGACAGGAAGAAGCCGTTCGACATCCGGACCGTGATGCGCGCCCTGTCCGACCAGGACCACCCGGTGCTGGAGCGCTGGGCGGGCATGGAGGACGCGGAGACCTCGGTCGTCCAGGACGTGCACATCGGCGGGTGGCCGGTCTGCCTCGTCGGGATCGAGTCGCGCTCGGTGCCGCGGCGCGGCTTCCCGCCCACGGACGGCCCCGACTCCTACACGGCCGGCACGCTGTTCCCGCGCTCGTCGAAGAAGACCGCGCGCGCGATCAACGCGGCCTCCGGCAACCGGCCGCTGGTGGTGCTGGCGAACCTGTCCGGGTTCGACGGCTCGCCCGAGTCGATGCGCAAGCTCCAGCTGGAGTACGGCGCGGAGATCGGGCGGGCGATCGTCAACTTCGACGGGCCGATCGTGTTCTGCGTGATCTCCCGCTACCACGGCGGCGCGTTCGTGGTGTTCTCCAAGGCGCTCAACCCCAACCTGACCGTGCTGGCGCTGGAGGGCTCCTTCGCCTCGGTGCTCGGCGGGGCGCCGGCGGCGGCTGTGGTGTTCGCCAGCGAGGTCAGCCACCGCACCGCGACCGACGAGCGGGTCACCGACCTGCAGAGCCGCATCTCGGCGGCCAGCGGCGCCGAGCGGGCCGCGCTCAACGCGCGGCTGGTCGAGGTGCAGGCGGCGGTGCGGGCCGAGAAGCTGGGCGAGGTCGCCGCCGAGTTCGACCGGGTGCACAGCATCCAGCGGGCGGTGGAGGTCGGCTCGGTGGACGCCATCATCAGCGCCGCGGAGATGCGGCCGCGCATCATCGAGGCGATCGAGCGCGGCATGGCGGGCCGGAGCTGATGCGCACCGCCCGGGGCCGGCCTGCGCGGCCGGGCCCCGGCCGCGCAGGGCCGGGGCAAGGCGGCGCTACCGGATCGTCCGCCGGTCGTAACCGGCTTCACCCCCAAAGAGGGTCCTCCGTCACCCCTGGTGTCATAGCCTGCCGCAATGCTCGATCAACTCACCGACGAACTGCACCGCGCCGCGGCCGACCGGGACCCCGCACGTTTCCTCGACCTCCTGCCGCGGCTGCACGCCGCCGCCCGCACCGCCGGCGAGCCGGCGCTGACGGCCACGCTGGCCCGGCTCGGGGACCTCTTCGAGCGGGTCCCCGTACGGCTCGGCGCCCGGCTCGGGGTGCTCTGCGGCGCGCTGGCCGAGCTGGGCGGCGACCCGGAGCCGGTGGCCGGGCCGCTGGTGGACGAGCTGAGCGACTGCCTGGAGCTGGCCGGCGCGTTCGCCGCGTACTGGCGGTCGGCGACCGGCGGCCGGCCGCCCGAGCCCGTGGCCGACGACCACCGCTGGACCGAGGCCACCGCCGACCGCCTGACGGCCGCGCCGCTCACCCGCGAGACGGCGGTGGAGCTGGTCGGCGCCTGGTCCCTCGCCCACCTGCGGACCCGGCCGGTGCTGTCGATCCTGCAGCTCTCGCCCCGGCTGCGGCGCGCCCTGCCGGGCCGCGAACGGCTGATCGCCGCCCTCGGCACGGTGCTGGACGAGCGCGCCGACCTGGAGTGCCTGGCCGGGCTGCTGCGCGTGCTCGACGACGAGCGGCTGATCGTGCTGCACCGCCCGGCCGGCCGCGGCTACGAGGTGGTGATCGGCGGGATCGGCGACAACTCCCAGCTCCGCACGCTGCTGGCCGAGGCCCTGGACGACCCGGGCGGGCTGCCGGTGCGCGGCCCGTTCACGCTGGCGGACGGCCACGGCAGGCGCGTCTGGGACGAGGGCCGCCCGGCCGACATCCCCCGCCTGGACGGGGTCCGCGTCGTCGTCCTCGGCCCGCCGCCGTACGAGCGCCCGTGGCGCCCTAGCGGGCGCTACCCGCTGATGCGCCCGTCGGTGCGGCTGCGGCGCGTGCTGCCCGCCGGGGAGGCCGCGGCCTGGCTGGCCCGGGTCGCCCCGGAGGCCCAAGTCACGGCCTGACCGCCTTTACCTCGACGGGTGTGAGGAGGAAGCTCGGAAGAGGGAGGTGTTCGTCGTGGAGTACAAGCAGTGGAACGTCCAGATCTGGATCAGCGAGACCGATGACGACGCGCTGACCACGGCCACGGCGGTGTTGTTCACGCCCGACGGCAAGCGGCACGAGAGCGTGGGGCACGCCCGCCGCAACCCGGGCGACCGGCCCGTGCCCGGCATCGGCGACGAGCTGGCCGCCGGGCGGGCGCTGTCCGACCTGGCCTCGAAGCTCATCGAGGACGGCGCGGAGGACATCGCGCAGCTCGCCAGCCCGGCGTGATCGGCTGAAGGGGCCCGCCCGGTAAGTGCAGCCCGGTCAGAGCAGCCCGGCGGCGGCGAGGAGCTTGCCGACGCGGCCGGTCTCGTCGTCGTCGAGCGGGATCTGCGGCAGCGCGGTGAGCGGGCAGTCGATGACGCCGCGCAGGTGCAGCGCGGCCTTGAACGCGCCGAGCCCCGCCGAGCTGCCGCCCATGCGCGCGCCCCCGACCCGGACGATCTCGAACAGCCGCACCAGCCGCTCCTGCTCCGCCCTGGCCGCCTCCCAGTCGCCCCGCTCGGCGCTGCGGTAGAGCTGGACGTAGCCGTGCGGGTCCACGTTGCCGAGACCCGGGACGACCCCGTCGGCCCCCATCCAGAGCGCCGAGTCCACGGTGACCTCCGAGCCCGTCAGCACGCTGAACGGCGTCCCCTGGCCGCGCTGCCGGCCCAGGATCACCCGCCGCAGCGCGCCGTCGTCGCCGCTGGAGTCCTTGACCCCGGCGAGCGCCCCTTCGGCGGCCAGCTCCAGCAGCAGCTCGGCGGGCAGCTTGGTGTGCACGGACACCGGCAGGTCGTAGGCGTACAGCGGCAGCCCGCCGCGCGCGGCGATGGTCCGGAAGTGCGTGCGGATCTCCTCCGGGTGGGTGCGGGTGTAGAACGGCGCGGTGGCGACCAGCCCGCTCGCCCCGGCGGCGACCGCCGACCTGACGTGCTCCAGCACCCGGGGCGTGGTCATGTCGATCACCCCGGCCAGCACCGGCACCTGCCCGGCCACGTGCCCGACGACGGTGTCCAGCACCACCCGCCGCTGCGCGTCCGTCAGGTACGCCACCTCCGACGACGACCCGAGCACGAACAGCGCGTCCACCCCGCCCGCCAGCAGATGGTCCACCAGCCGGACGAGCGAGGCGGCGTCCACCTCGTACTCGGGGGTCAAAGGGGTGCAGACCGGGGGGATGACACCCGTCAAACTCATGAACGCTCCTGGATCAGTTCTACGTCGGTCGCTCCGGCCGCCACCGGGTGGTGGCAGTGGAAGAGGTGGTGCTCGTCGGCGGTGCGCGCGGCGGGCATCTCGGCGGCGCACACGTCGTCCGCCCGCCAGCAGCGGGTGCGGAACGGGCAGCCGCTCGGCGGGCGGGTGGCCGAGGGCACGACGCCGACGAGCGGGATCGGGTTGATCGGCGAGATCAGCCCGGGGGTGGCCGAGAACAGCGCCCGCGTGTACGGGTGCCGCGCCCGCAGCGGCACGTCCCCGGCCGGGGCCTGCTCGACGATGCGCCCCAGGTACATGGTCACGACCCGGTCGCTCATCCGGCGGACGGTCTGGATGTCGTGCGAGACGAACACCAGCGCCAGCCCCAGCCGTTCCTTGAGGTCGAGCAGCAGGTTGAGGATCTGGGCGCGGACCGACACGTCGAGCGCGCTGGTGGGCTCGTCGGCGACGACCAGCTCGGGCTCCAGCGCCAGCGCCCGCGCCACGGCGACGCGCTGCCGCTGGCCGCCGGAGAGCTGGCCGGGCAGCGCGGCGGCGGCGGAGGCGGGCAGGCCGACCAGGTCGAGCAGCTCGCGCACCCGGGCCTCGCGCTGGGCGGGGGTGCCCGCGCGGTGCACGTCGAGCGGGTCGCGCAGCACCTGGCGGACCGGCAGCCGCCGGTTGAGCGCGGTGGAGGGGTCCTGGAAGACCATGCCGACGCTCGACCCGACGAGCGCGCGCCGCTCGGGCTCCTTCAGCGCCCACAGGTCCCGGCCGTGGAAGGTGACCGTGCCGGCGGCCGGGCGTTGCAGGCCGACCAGGACCCTGGCCAGCGTCGACTTGCCGCAGCCGGACTCCCCGACCACGCCGACCGTCTCGCCGGGGGCGATCGTGAGGTTCGCGGCGGTCAGGGCGTGGACGCGGTCGCGGGTGAACAGCCCGCCCGAGCGGGCCCGGTGCACGACGTGCACGTCCTTCAGCTCAAGCATGCTGCTCGCTCCTCGCGCGGACGGGGTGGTGGCAGGCCACGGCGTGGGTGGCGTCGCCGGTCAGCACCGGGGTCTCGGCGTGGCAGACGTCGGTGGCCATCGGGCAGCGGTCGGCGAAGCGGCAGCCGGGCGGGAAGTCGGCCGGGGACGGCACGACGCCGCGGATCTGGGTGAGCCGCTCGGCGCCCGACTCCAGCGACAGCACCGCGCCGAGCAGGCCGCGGGCGTAGTGGTGGGCGGGGGCGCCGACCACGGCGGGGGTGGCGCCGGCCTCGACGATCTGGCCGCCGTACATGACGACGACGCGGTCGGTGACGTCGGCGACCAGCGCGAGGTCGTGGGAGACGAGGATCAGCGCGAAGCCCAGCTCCTCGCGCAGCCGCAGCAGCAGCTCGATCACCTGGGCCTGGACGGTCACGTCGAGCGCGGTGGTGGGCTCGTCGGCGACGATGAGCTTGGGGTCGCGGGAGAGCGCCATCGCGATGAGCACCCGCTGCCGCTGGCCGCCCGACAGCTCGTGCGGGTAGGCGGGCAGCGTGCGGCGGGCGTCGAGGCCGACCAGCTCCAGCAGCTCGGCGGGGGTGCGCCGGCCGCCGCGCCGGGTGAGCTGCTTGAGCTGGGCGCGGATGGTCATGGCGGGGTTGAGCGAGGACAGCGCGTCCTGGTAGATCATCGCCATCTCGTGGCCGAGCAGCCGGCGGCGGGCGCGGCGCGACTCGGTGAGCAGCTCGCGCTGCCCGAAGCGGACGTGGCCGCTGACGCGGGCCTCGCGGGGCTGCAGGCCCATGACGGTGAGCGCGGTCAGCGACTTGCCGCAGCCGGACTCGCCGACCAGGCCCAGCACCTCGCCGGGGCGCACCTCGAAGCCGATGCCGTCCACGATGTCCACGCCGGCCCCGCCCGCCGCGTCCGGGAACCCGATGCGCAGCCGCTCGACCGCGAGGATCGGCGGGCCCTCGGGGAGGGGGCGGGCGCGTCCGGCCAGCCGCCGGGCGGCCTCGGCCAGGCCGGGCAGCTCGACGACCTCGCCGGTGCCGGGCCTGGCCCGCTCGAAGGCGTCCTCGTCCGCGCGGACGGGGGCGCGGCGGGCGGCGGGCGCGGCCCAGGCGTCGGAGATGCCCTCGGCGAGGATGTTGAGCGCCAGCACGGTGAGCAGGATGAGCAGGCCGGGGAAGACCGTGGCCCACCAGCCGCCGAGCAGCACCAGGTTCTTGCCGTCGGCGATGACGCTGCCCCAGGACGGGTTCGGCGGGCGCACGCCGGCCCCGATGAACGACAGCGACGCCTCGAACACGATCGCGTCGGCCACCATCACCGTGCAGAACACCAGCACCGGCGCGGCGCAGTTCACGGCCACGTGCCTGAGCAGGATGTGCGGGGTGCGGGCGCCGATGACGCGCTCGGCCGCCACGTAGTCCTCGCCGTACTGGGCGATGACGTTGGCCCGCACGACCCGGGCCACGGACGGCATGTAGAGGAAGGCCATGGCCATGACCAGCACCGGGATGCTGCCGCCGAAGACGGCCACGAGGACCGCGGCCAGCGCGATGCCGGGGAAGGCCATGATCACGTCGAGGACCCGCATGATGGTCTCGTCCACGCCGCGCCGCGCGGTGGCGGCGACCGCGCCGACCAGCGCGCCGGCGACCAGGGCGAGCCCGGTCGCGCCGAGGCCGATGAGCAGCGACCAGCGGGCCCCGTACAGCAGGCGGGACAGGATGTCGCGGTTGGCGCTGTCCAGGCCCATCCAGTGCGCGGCCGAGGGGCCGCCGCCGGCGGCCTCCTGGAAGTACGGCGAGTGCGGCGCGATCCACGGCGCGAGCAGCGCGGCCAGCACGACCACGGCCACCACGGCGACCGCGGCCCACGACAGGGGCTTCAGCCGGCGGAAGCGGATGCCGGGCCGGGTCAGGCGCGCGGTCTGTCCACGTCTCATGCGGCGCTCCTCAGACGGGGGTTGACCAGCAGGTAGAGCACGTCCACGACGAGGTTGACGACCATGAAGCCGACCGCGATGGTGAGCACGACGCCCTGCACGACGGCGGGATCGCCGTCGCGCACCGCGTTGATCATGAGCTGGCCCATGCCGGGCAGGCCGTAGATGGTCTCGATGACGACGGTGCCGCCGATCAGGTAGCCGATGCGCAGGCCCAGCACGGTGAGCGGGTTGATGAGGGCGTTGCGCAGCACGTTGCGGCCGACGACCACGATCGGGGGCAGGCCGCTGCCGACGGCGGTGCGCACGTAGTCGCGGTCCAGCTCCTCCACCATGGACGTGCGGATGATGCGGGTGAGCTGGGCGGCGATCGGCAGCGACAACGACAGGGCGGGCAGCGTCATCGACTGCAGCCAGCCCGGCACCGAGTCGGCCGGGTTGATGTAGCCGCCGGTCGGGAACAGGCCCTCGCCGACCGCCAGCCACTGGATCATCAGCAGCGCCAGCCAGAACGCGGGGGCGGCCACGCCGATCAGCGACACCATGCGGATGACCTGGTCCGGCCACCGGTCGCGGAACAGCGCCGCGGTCACGCCGAACGCCAGCGCCAGCACCACCGCCACGGCCAGGCCGAGGAAGGTGAGCTGCAGGGTCAGCGGCAGCGCCGTGGTGATCGACTCCAGCACCGGCTTCTTCGTGAGCACGCTGGTGCCGAGGTCGCCCCGGGCGAGGTCGGCCACGAAGCGCACGTAGCGGAGCGGCAGCGGGTCCAGCAGGCCGTTCTCGACCTGGAACTGGTGGATCTGCTCGGGGGTCGGGTTCGCGCCCTGGAAGTAGGCGTACTCGGGCTTGGAGCCGGAGAAGCGCATCACGACGAACACGAACGCGACCACGCCGAGCAGCACGGGGACGAGGATGAGGAGCCGCCGCAGCAGCATCCGGGCGACGAGCGTCATGTCCTCTTGGCCTGCAGCAGGTTGATGCCGGGGTAGGGCTGGGCGCGGACGCCGGAGATCTTCTTCGGGTCCCAGGCGGTCATCAGCTCGTTGTGGACGACCGGGTAGAGCACGGCCTTCTCGGCGACCAGGTCCAGGTACTTGTGGATCAGGTCGCGCTTCCTGGCCGGGTCGGTCTCCTTGCTCGCCTCGTCCATCATGGCGAAGAGTTTCTTGGCGTCGTCGGTGCCGTCCCAGTGGCTGTACTTCATCCACAGGCCGCCGGGCACGTAGTTGTAGTGCAGGATGAGGTCGGCGTCCATGCCGAACTGGTTGGGGTTCGAGGCGGCGGCCACCACCTGGTAGTCCTGGAACTGGTCCATCTTGGTGAACAGCGCGGCGGTGTCCTGCGGCTCCAGCGTCGTCTTGACGCCGACGGCCTCCCAGGAGGAGGCGATGGTGGGCAGGCAGTCGGCGATCCAGCTCACGTTGACGGCCATGAGGTTGACCGTGAGGCCGCTGACGCCCGCCTCCTTGAGCAGGGCCTTGGCCTTGTCGGGGTCGTAGTCGTAGACGACCGAGGCCCGCTGGTGGTCGGGGTGGCCCTCGTTGAGGAAGGAGCTGGAGGCCGTGCCGTGGCCCTTCAGCGCCACGTCGATTATTTTCCGCTTGTCGATCGCGTAGTGCAGCGCCTGGCGGACCCGTACGTCGTCGAAGGGCTTGGCGGCGGTGTTGAACATCAGGAACATGTGGTTCATGCCCTTGCCGCCCTCGACGCTCAGGCCCTGCTGCTTGAGCTGGTCGACGTTGGCGTACGGGATGTTGTCGGCGATCTGCGCCTCCGCCGAGCCGCCGGAGATCTTGGCGACCCGCGCGGAGGCGTCCACGATGGTCAGCCAGTTCATCTTCCTGACGGTGGCCGGGCGGGGGCCGTTGTAGCCGTCGAACGCCTCGAAGGCGGTGTTGGACTTCGGGTTGTGCTGGACCAGCTTGTACGGCCCCGACCCCACCGCCTTGCCGCCCTTGGCCTGGTCCCAGGCTCCCGGCTGGCCGAACACGTGCTTCGGCATGATCTTGGCGATGGTGAGCCGGGGCGCGGCGTCGGGGAAGGGGAACTTGAGCACCAGCTCCACGGTCCGCTCGCCGGTCTTCTTCACCTCCTGGAGCCAGGCGCGGAAGAAGTTGCCGACCAGGACGTTCGCCTCCGGGTCCAGCACCCGCTGGAAGGTGAAGACGACGTCGTCGGCGGTGACCGGCTGCCCGTCGTGCCACTTGGCGCCCTCGCGCAGGGTGAACGTCCAGCTCGTGGCGTTGAGGTCGGACGGCAGCGCGGTGGCGAGCGCCGGGTACGGCTCGCGGGTGATCGGGTCGGTGTCGAGCAGGCCCTCGTAGACGTGCTGGATGCCGGCCATGGCGAAGGCCGAGGCGGTCTGCGTCGGGTCCCAGCTCTGGTCGTTGCCGTAGCCGATGACCGCGGTGATCAGGTCCTTGTTCGAACCGGCGCCGACGGAGCCGGTCGAGGCCGGACCTCCGGAACAGGCGGCGAGGGTGGCCGCGACGAACGCCGCCGCACCTGTCGCTCCGCTGTAGCGCAGGAAGTCGCGGCGGCTGAACTCAGAGCTCACGGATGCCTCCTGGGTAGGTAGAACATGGGACATCCCATGTCCTATCTCGTGCGTAAGATGGACGCTAGATGTCCGGGTCGCTTGAGGTCAACACAAGATTTCAGGATTGTTACCTACGACGAAAGGATCCTTCATGACCGCAGTCCCGCGTCCCGCCGCGCGGCCGGCCAGGACCAGCCGGGCCGTCGAGGCCCAGGAGGGCGTCAAGGACCTCATCGTCCGGCGCGGGCTGGTGGCGGGGGATCCGCTGCCCACGGAGTCCGAGCTGATGGAGGAGCTCCAGGTCAGCCGCAACTCCGTGCGGGAGGCGCTGAAGGCGTTGCAGGCGGTCGGCATCGTCGAGATCCGGCACGGCTTCGGCATGTTCGTCGGCCGCATGTCCCTGGCCGGGCTCGTGGACGAGCTGGCCTTCCACAGCCGCATCACGCTGCAGAACGGCAAGAACCACCTGGCGCACCTCATCGAGATCCGCGAGATCCTGGAGTCCGGGCTCGTCCAGCGGCTCATCGCGCTCGGTCCGGAGGCCGAGCTCGGCCCGGTCGCCGACGTCATCGCCCGCATGGACGCCGAGGCCGAGCAGGGCCTGGTCTCGCCCGAGACCGACCGGCTCTTCCACGACCTGCTCTACCGGCCGCTCGGCAACCCCCTCGTCTCCCAGCTCCTCGGCGCGTTCTGGGACGTCTACTACCAGCTCCGCGACCACCTGGGCGCGCCGGACGAACCCCCCGCCGACGTGGCCAGGCGGCACCGCGACATCTACGCGGCGGTGCTCGCGGGCGACGGGCCGGCCGCGACCGCCGCCGTCGTGGCCCACTTCCGCGGGGTGCGCAACCGGCTGGCCCGCATGCACGGCTGACCGGGCCGCCCGGCTCAGCCCGGCCAGCGCTCCACACGCCGCCAGAGGCGACGCCACTCGCCGTACCACTCCGCAAACCACGGGTGGGCGCCGGCCAGCGGCAGCACGTACGCCACCGTCTCCAGGTAGTAGCGCCGCTGGAACCGCCACGGCATGCGCTGGAGCTCCTGCACGTTGCTCGCCCGGTCGGCCAGCTTGACCAGCACGGCCTGCGCCGGCGCCTTGACCAGCGCGGCCAGGTGGTCGGCCTTGGCCGTGCCACGCGGCCTGCTCACCCACCGCACCAGCTCGGCCACCCGCGCGCCGAAGCGCCGCGCCAGCTCCCGCTCGGTGCACGGCGTGTCCTCCAGCACGTCGTGCAGCACGACGGCGACCAGCACCTCCTGCTCGCGCAGCCCGGCGCCGGCCACCGCCACCTCCAGCGCCTCCAGCAGATGCTCCACGTACGGCCGCCCCGTCGGCCGCTGCTGGACCCCGTGGCAGCGGCGGGCGAACGCGAACGCCTCGCGCACCGCGTCCACGGTGGGGGCGGGCAGCGCCTGGATCAGCGGGCCCTCGGCCTCCCGCCAGGAGGGCCAGCTCGTGAAGATCTCCATGCGGTTCCTCTCGACGTGATCACCCCCCGAGCGTGTCCTAGGCTGAGGATATGGCCGAGATCGCCGTCCCCGACGGGTCGTGGACCTTCAACGGTGAGATCCTGCGCATCGTGCCCGGCAGCGGCAAGGAGATCCACGAGCTGCGCCGCACGCTGGGCGCGGTCGCCGTGCCGCGCGAGGCCGTCGCGGGGGTGACCTTCGAGCCCGCCCGCAAGGGCGGCCACCTGCGCTTACGGCTGCGCAAGGGGGCCGACCCGCTGTCCGACGCGGTGGCCGGGGCGCTCGGGCCGCCCGCCGACCCGTACCGGCTGGCGATCCCGAGGACCCGGGCCGGCGCGGCCGAGTACTTCGCCGACGAGGTGCGCGACACGCTGGAGATCTACCAGCAGCCCGCCGGCCCGTGC
Organism: Actinomadura luzonensis; assembly: GCF_022664455.2. Taxonomy (NCBI): domain Bacteria; kingdom Bacillati; phylum Actinomycetota; class Actinomycetes; order Streptosporangiales; family Thermomonosporaceae; genus Actinomadura; species Actinomadura luzonensis. The sequence continues at coordinate 467,800 of NZ_JAKRKC020000001.1, read as the reverse complement.
GACGGCTACCTGCTGCCCGGCCCCGACCTCCCTATCTCGGCCACCGCCGGCGACGGCACGGCGATCTTCGACGGGGAGCGGGTGCGGCTGGAGTGGACCGGCTTCGCGAGCGCCGAGAAGGAGCAGGCGGGGCCGCAGGAATACCCGCTGGCGCAGATCACGGGCGTGGAGTGGAAGCCGCAGTCCGGCATGGGCTACGGCACGCTGCGCTTCCGCGTCAAGGGCGAGGGGCCCGCGCGGCAGCCGCAGAAGGACCCGCGCTGCGTGTCGTGGGGCATCCAGCGCTTCGGCGGCACGACCGCGCTGGTCGCCGCGGCGGTGCTGGCGCGCATCCCGCGCGAGGCGCCTGAGCCGCCGCCGCCGCCGGTCGCCGACGACGCCCACGACGCGGTGCTGCGCCGCCTGGCGGAGCTGGGCGAGCTGCACCGCGCGGGCGTGCTGACGGACGAGGAGTTCGCCTCGGCCAAGCAGGCCGTGATCCGCCGCCTGCACGAGACCTGAGCGCCTTCGCCCGAGACGCGGGGGCGACTTGCCGGAAATGCGCGTTCCCGCGCGAGTGATGACGCACATTCTGCCTCCGCGTTAACCGCAAGTGCGGCCCGGCGGAGGCACGCCGGGCCATTCTGGTCGCCATGGTCCGACGCCGCCTCCTCACGCTCGTGCTCGCCGCCTGCTCGCTGACCGCCGCGACCGGGCCGGCCGCCCGCGCGGTGACGCTGGAGCAGAAGCTCGCCGCCCTCGCCGGGCTCACCCGGCCCACGACGCCGAGCGCCCTCGCCTGGCGGCTGGCCTGGGAGGACCAGGAGGCGTGGGGGGGCTACGGCTTCGACTGGTCGAGCGACCTGTGCTCCGGCAGCCCGGACCGGCCGCTCGGCTTCGACTTCCGCCTGCCCTGCCGGCGGCACGACTTCGGGTACCGCAACTACAAGGCCGTGGGGGCGTTCCCGGCGAACAAGGCGCACGTGGACCAGGCGTTCTATCACGACCTGCGTGAGGTGTGCGCCGGCTACGCGGAGGCCGGCCGGGCCTCCTGCGACCGGCTCGCCTGGACGTACTACCAGGCGGTCCGGCGCTTCGGCGGCCTCACCGGCGTCGGCCTGACCCCGGCCGGGCCCGGCGGTCAGCCCATCGAGGAGGCGCCGAAGAACGCGACCTCGTGCTTGTCGTCGGGGGTCAGGAACCCCAGCAGCGCCATCGCCTCCCGCTCGACCTCCTCCCGCTCCGCCGCCGTGAGCGGCTGCCACTGGTGAACGTTGAGCGTGGCGAGGCCGTTCGCGCTGCGGTAGGTCCAGTCGGCCGCGGTGAAGCCGTCGACCAGGACGGCCCGCGGCTGCACGTTGGTGCCCGCGAACCGGGTCAGCACGCCCGCGCCCAGGTCGCTGATCACCCGCGAGCGGTCGGTGTGGGACAGGAACAGGTTGTCGAAGTCGTACATGAACCGGGCCGGCGCGGGGACGTCCTCGGGCGGGCGCGGGGCGTCCGGCAGGTCGTACAGGACGCGGCCGGACTCGTCGCGGAAGCGCACGAGGTCGAGCGTCTCCACCACCTCGCTCAGCCGGGTCAGCCCGGACCAGGTCTGGACGTCCTTGACCGACGCCGGCCCGAACGCCGCCAGGTAGCGCCGCACCAGCTCGCCCGCCGTCATCGCGGGCGTCTCGAAGCCCAGCCACGACTCGGCGCTGGTGTGAGCGACCGTCCCGCTCCTGCCCCACACGCCGCGCGGCGGCACCTGCACCAGCGGCACCAGGGAGCGCACGCCCTGGCCGAGCGCGTGCGGGTCGGCCGACGGCCAGCGCGCGGCCAGCTCGCGCCCCAGCTCGGCGAAGGTCATCGGCCGCGACTCCAGCAGCTCGCGGCCGGCCTCGGCCAGCTCGTCCATGTCGACCCCGGCCAGCCGCTTGCCGAACGTGGTGCGGGTCATGCGCGCGGTCACCGGCTGGAGCAGGGGACGCATGGCCAGGCAGTCGCGGGCGGTGACGAGGTGGATGGTGGAGCGCTGGAGCGCGATGCGGACCAGCGCCCGGGACATCAGCAGCTCGCCGGCCACCGCCGGGTCGAAGTCGGCGATCCGGGTCCACAGGCCGGTGTACCAGGTGTGCGGGGTCTGGGCCTGGAGGCCGCCCAGGTGCTCGACGACGTCGAGCACGCCGCGGTCGGTGCGCGCCAGCAGGAACTGGCGGTCGAGCGTGGCCCGGTTGAGCGCCCTGCGGCTGATGAGGGGATCCATAGGACAAAGGTAGGGGCTATTGCGGCCGGTCCCGGGCCGCAATAGCCCCTTTGGCGCCGGTGATTTTCGCCGGCTCGTGGCTTCTAACGCTTGATGGTACGCGCGTTCGCGTATTCCCTGAGGAATTCACCCCATTCGGTGTCCCGGGCAAACCCGAGATCGGCGTAATAGCGGGAAATTGTGCGATCCATCGGGAAGTAGACCGACAGGCCGCCGCAATCCTCGACCTTTTCTCCCTGATGCGCTTCCTGGACGATGAACCCGCCCGGCTGGTGCATGGCGAGCAGCTTGTCGGCCACCGAGGCCAGCGTCGGGTCCGTCCGCGAGTCCGCGACCAGCCCCAGGCACATCGTCCGCAGGTCCACCAGCGAGCGGTCCCAGGCGAACCGGGTGGCGACCGACTGGACGCTGTCCACCACGGACCGGTTCATCCGCACCTGCCCGCGCAGCGCGCCGGCCAGCGTGTGGAACTCCCGCAGGAACTCCTCGACGCGGGTCGCGTCCATCGCGCACTGCGTGACGGTGTGCCGGGTGCCCCGGTAGCGGTCGGCGTACCGCTCGACGACGATCCGGCCGAGGCTCCGCGCGTCCGCGCGCGGGTCGGCGGCGAGGGCCGCGACGATCTCGCCGTACGGCCAGCACCCGGCCGGCTCCGGCTCCTCCGCGCCCACCACCACGCCGACGTGCTCGCGCACCTCGTAGCAGACCTCCAGGTCGCTCATCGGGCAGGCGTCCAGGCCCAGCACGTCGAGCGGCCGGCCGAGGTCCTGCTGGACGCCCGCGAGGAGCTCGCGCAGCTCGATCGCGTCCAGCGCGCGCAGCGTGCCGTCACGGGCCGCCGCCGCGCGCTCGTGCTCGGCGGGCAGCGTCAGCAGCCGCTTGACCGGCTCGGTGAACACCGCCCTCGCCACCGCCGGGTGCTCGGCCAGCTCGACCAGCTCCGAGAAGGACGGCTCCTCGCCGGACATCGCGGTGCGCGGCGCCCGCCGCACGTAGCCGGACTCGACGTCGCGCCGCACCCGGCGGCCCCTCGCCTCGGCGTAGAGCCGGTCGAGGTCGTCGGCCCGCCGGCCGCGGCCGTGGTTCCACAGCACCAGCGCGTACCGCTCGGCCGGCGCGCGCCGCGCCGCCCAGCGGACGAACTCGCGCATCGCCCGCGTGTCGCCCGGCTCACCGGAGCCCGGGGCCTCCTCGGTGTGGTCCCGCTCGCCGCCCGCGCCGAGCACGAGGTGCCTGGCCCGGCCGCCGCTCTCCCGGACGAACGCGGTCACCCGCACCCCGTCCTGCGCCGGAGCGGACCGCAGCTCCTCCAGGTCCCGGCCCGCCGCGTCGGACAGGTCGTTCTCGCCCGCGAAGCACACCATGAGGGTCCAGCGGGCGCGCTCACCGCGGCCCTGCTGCTGCCACTCCTGCTGCTGCCACTCCTGCCGGGGCCACTCCTGCTGGGGCCGCTCGTGCCGCTCCTGCCGCTCCTGCCGGGGCTCGCCGAGCGCCCGCCAGGTCTCCGGGCCGGCCACGCCGTCCGCCCGGACGCCCTCGCGCTGCTGGAGGCTCAGCAGCGCGCCGTACGTCGAGCCGCCGAAGTACCCGTCCACCCGCACCCGGTGGCCGCGCGAGCGCAGCAGTTCCTGCAGCCGCCTGACGTCCTCCCCTGTGCTGCCGAGCCGCAGCGTGGGCCCGGTCATCGGCGCGGCCATCAGTCCGCCGCCCAGTGGAAGGTGAGGCACTTGCCGTCCGGCGACAGCTCCGAGATCGGGATCACGTACATCGGGGTGCGGACGCCGAAGAGCTGCGCCTTCCACAGCACCACGACGCCGCCGGACTGCGCGGCCCGGGAGTCGAAGCTCGCCTCCGGCTCGCCGTCGGTCCCGGCGAAGCAGATCTCCCGGTCGCCGTCGCCGGTCACCTGCACGCCCTTCCACCACAGCGCGTGCGGGGCGGTGCTGATCCGCACCTCGGTCGTGCCGGGCGGGGCGGCGGTCTCGCTCAGCTGGATCACGTCGCCGTCGGGCAGGCGGTGGGCGTGGACCAGGTCGTTCCTGGAGATCCTGACCACCTGCAGCTCGCCGTGCCCCGGCAGCCGCTCGTGACGGACCGGAGGACGCTGGTCGCCGTGCACGACGGCGAGCAGCTCCGGCAGGCGGGTGACGATCGCGGGCAGCATGGCCTGGAGGATCGGGCCGAGGTAACGCTGGTTCAGCTCGTGGTCGGTGACGCGCACCGGGTGGCCGGCGCGGACCCCGTGCATCGACTGGAGCAGGCCCGGCAGGACCTGCGTGACGATGGGCGCGATCGTGGCGACGAGCTGCGGCACGAACTGGGCCAGCCGGTCCTCCTCGTGCCGGTCGATCTCCGCCTTCGGCGGGCCGAACGACAGGAGCTGCTCCACCAGCGGCGGCGTGATCGCCTGCACCACCGGCATGAGCACGGCCGCGACGTCCATGAAGGACCGGTCGGCCAGCATGTGGGCGTAGGACTCGGGATCGGGGTACCGCTGCCGCGACGGCTGCCGGTACTCCAGGTGCCGGTGTTCCATCCGGGGACCCGCGGGCTGGCGGCGCGGCTCCGCGCCGAACTCGTCACCCGCCTGATGGGTCAGCTGGAGACCCTGGAGGATCTCGGGGAACAGCGCGTTGAGAATGCGCGCCTCCGCTCCCCGTTGTTCCTCTGCGATGTAGGACGGCATGGTGTTCTCCCGGCTCTTGGGGCATTCGTCCACGTTGGACGGTAAGAACGCGCCCAGCCCCGAGCATCAGGGAACGCCCTGGGGATTACCCCGGGGCCACTCCCTGATGACGGCGGGAGCTGACTCGGGTCAACGCGGACACTGGACGGTCGCCGGGCCAAGGCCCACGATGAATCGGTCAGGGGAGGAGTCCATGACAGCCCGTTCCCTCCGCAACGGACCCGAGCGCTCCCGGGACGACCAGTTCGTCGGCCGCAGCCGGGAACTGGCGGTCCTGCACGCCCAGCTCGGCCGGGCCGCCGAGGGCCGCTCCGCTCTCGTGGTGCTGGAGGGGCCCGCGGGCATCGGGAAGACGGCGCTGGCCGGGGAGTTCCTGTCGGCCATCGAGAACGCCGTGGTGCTGGACGTCAGCGGCGAGGAGGGCGAGGCGGAGCTGCCGTACGGGGTGCTGGGCCAGCTCGCCCCCCAGGTTCACCCCCTGCCCGAGCCCTTGGCCCGCCTCGCCGCCCCGGAGCACGCCCTGGCCGGCCCCCCGGACCCGCTGGTCGTCGGGGCCGCGCTGCTGGAACTGCTGGGACAGGTGCAGCGCGGCGCGCCGGTCGTCATGGCCGTGGACGGGGCCGGATGGGCGGACCTGCCGTCGTTGCACGCGCTGACGTTCGCGCTGCGGCGGCTGCGTACCGATCGGGTGATGGCGCTGCTGATCGTCAGGGAGAGCGACGACCCGCGGCTGCCCGACGGGCTGCGGCGGCTGCTGCGCAGCGGCGCCGCGCTCCGGCTGCCGCTCGACGGCCTCACCGCGCGCGAGCTCCAGGCGCTCAGCGCCCGCATCGGCCCCGTCCGGCTGACGCCGCAGGCCGCCGAACGCCTGCACCAGCACACCAAGGGCGTGCCGCTGCACGCCCGCGCCCTGCTCCAGCAGGTACGCGCCGAGACCCTGGCCGACGTGGACGCCCCGCTGCCCGCGCCCCGCGCCTACACCACGCTCGTGCTCCAGAGCTTCGGCCGGTGCGGGCCCGCGGCGCAGCGGCTGCTCACCGCCGCCGCCGTCCTCGGGACCTCCGCGCCGCTGCACCTCGTGGCCCGCGTCGCCGAACTGGCCGAGCCGCTGCCCGCCCTCGAACAGGCGACCGGCGCCGGCCTGCTGGCCGAGTGGCGGACCGCGGCCGGCGTCTCGGCCGGCTTCCCCAACCCGCTGGTCCGGGCCGCGATCTACCACGACCTCGGGCCGGCCACCCGGCGCGGCCTGCACCTGCTGGCCGCCGACCTGGTGGACGACGTCGTCCAGCGCCTGCACCACCGGCTCGCCGCCGCCGACCAGGTGGACGCCGGACTGGTGCGCGAGGTCGCCAGGATGGGGCGGCGGCAGGCGGCGGCCGGACGGTGGGCCAGCGCGTGCGGCTGCCTCACCCGGGCCGTCCAGCTCACCGACGAGGGGCCCGGCCGCGACCGGCTGGTCGCCGAGGCGGTCGAGGCGCTGCTCGCCGCCGGCCGTCCCGCCGACGCCGCCGCGCTGGCCGCCCAGCTCGGCCCGGCCGCCGACCCGGCGGTCCGCGATTACGCGCTGGGGGCGGTGGCCCTGGTGGCGGGGCGGCTGGAGGAGGCGGGGCGGCGGCTCGACGACGCCTGGACGCACGCCGGGGACCCGCTCCTGGCCGAGGGCATCGCCGCCCGCCAGGCCCTGGCCGCCCTGCTGCGCGGCGACGGCCCCGCCGCCGTCCACTGGTCCACCCACCCCACCCCCGAACCCCCCACCCCCACCCCCGAACCCCCCACCCCCACCCCCGACCCGTCCGCCACCACCCGCCCTCCCGCCCCCAACCCGTCCGTCGCCCGCTCTCCCGCCCCCGGCCTGGCCGTCGCCCGCCCTTCCGCTTCGGGACGGGGCGGCGCCTCGCCGGGGTGGGTCGCCGGCGATCCGCCTCCCGCTGTGGCGCCGGCCGTGGCCGCCCAGGCGCCCGCCTCGGAGCCGGTCGCCGCCACCAGCCCTCTCGCTGGCGATGTGGCCGGGACCGCCGGTTCAGGGCTGGAGCGCGTAGCCGGGGGTGGGGGCGGGCCGCGGGGGGAGCTGGTGCGGTTCGCGCGGCTGGTGGGCCTGGCGTGGGCCGGGCGGCCGGAGGAGGCGGCGGAGCTGTGCGCGGGCCTCGGCGCGCCAGGCCAGCCCGAGACCGGCGAGCCGGACGCGGTGCTCGGCCGCGGCATGCTCCGCCTGGCGGCCGACGACCTGGGCGGCGCCTACGCCGACCTCAGCCGCGCCCTGGCGGCCGGCGCCGACGCCTCGGCCGCGTTCCAGCTCCTGGTGGCGACCGGCCTGGCCCAGGTCGAGTACCGGCTCGGCCGCTGGGACGAGGCGGCCGCCCACGGCGAGCTGGCCGCCTCCACGGCCGACGACTTCGGCCAGGTCTGGCTGGCCGGTTACGCCCACGCCGTGGCCGCGCTGGTCCCGGCCGCGCGCGGCGAGTGGGACCAGGCGCTCGCGCACGTCCGGGCGGCCCGCGCCGCCTGCCGTCCCGGCAACGTCCCCGCCCAGGTCGCCACGGCGGGCGCGGACGCGCTCACCGCCGCCGCCCGGGGCGACCACGAGGCGGTCGTCGCCGCCCTCGTGCCGCTCACCAGGGTCCGGGTCCCCGCGGACCCGGCTCTCGTCCTGTGGCGCACGCTGCTCGCCGACGCCCTGGTCAACACCGGCCGGCCGGCCGAGGCCGAGGCGGCGCTGGTGCCGTGCGAGCTGCTGGCGTTGGAGGGGGAGTGCCGCAGCGTGCTCGCCGCCGCCGCGCGCGCCCGCGCCGGCCTGCTGGCCGCCCGGCACGAGCCGGCCGAGGCGGAGACCCTCTACCAGGTCGCGCTCGGCCATTCGGCCAAGCTCGACATGCCGTTCGAGGAGGCCAGGATCCAGCTCGCGTACGGCACGTTCCTGCGTCGCAGGGGCCGCCGGGCCGCCGCCGCCGAGCACCTGGAGGCGGCCCAGCTCACGCTGTCGAGGCTGGGCGCGCTGCCGTACCTGGAGCAGTGCGACCTGGAGCTGGCCGCGAGCGGGCGCGCGGTGCTGCGCCCGCAGGACACCGCGAGGCTCGGCCTGACGCCGCAGGAGCACACGGTGGCCGTGCTCATCAGCAAGGGCCTCACCAACCGGCAGGCGGCCCGCAAGCTGGTGCTGAGCGTCAAGACGGTCGAGTACCACCTGAGCCACATCTACACCAAGCTCGGGATCACCTCGCGTACCGCCCTGATCGGGAAGCTGAGCGATCTCGGCGAGTGAGCCGCCGAGGCCGGCGCGGGCGAGACGCTGATGACGCGGGGAGCGTCGCGGCTCTACGCTGCTCTCCATGCACAATCGGGTGATCGACGGTCGTTTCGAGCTTCTGGAACGGCTCGGTGGCGGGGGCATGGGCCTGGTGTGGCGCGCCCGGGACGTGGCCCTGCACCGCGAGGTCGCGCTCAAGGAGGTCCGGCCGCCCGACCCCGCCTACGACGAGGCGCAGGACTCCACGGCGGCGCGTGAGCTGCGGGCCCGCGTCCTGCGCGAGGCCCGGGCCCTGGCCAGGCTCAACCATCCGCACGTGGTCACCATCCACCACATCGTCGACCCGGGCGAGCACGGCTACCCGTGGCTGGTGATGGAGCTGGTCACCGGCGGCTCGCTCCAGGACCGCCTCCAGCGCGGCCCGCTGACGCCCGCCGAGGGGGCCCGGCTCGGCCGCGAGGTCCTGTCGGCGCTGCGGGCCGCCCACGCGGTCGGCATCCAGCACCGCGACGTCAAGCCGGCCAACGTCCTGCTGCGCGAGGACGGCCGCTCGGTGCTGACCGACTTCGGCATCGCGGCGGTGCGGGAGTCCACGAGCCTGACCGCGACCGGGTCGTTTATCGGCTCGCCCGAGTACATAGCGCCCGAGCGGATCAACGGGCAGGAAGGCGATCCGGCCTCCGACCTGTGGTCGCTCGGCATGCTCCTGTACGTGGCCGTCGAAGGGCGGCACCCGATGCGCCGGGCCACGACGCTCGCGACGCTGGCCGCCGTGCTCAACCAGGAGGTGCCGCCGCCGGAGCGGGCCGGGGCGCTGGCTCCCGTCCTGCGGGCCCTGCTCCAGCGCGATCCGGCGGCCCGGCCGGACGTCGAGACGCTGGACGGCATGCTCGCCGCCGCGGCCGGGTCGTCTGATGGAGCGTTCCGCGCCGATCCCGCCCCGGGCGCGCCGCCCGGGCCGAGTACCGGGCCGAGTACGGGGCCGAGTACGGGGCCGGGCCAGGGTGCCGGGCAGGGCGTCGGGCGGGCTGCCGGGCAGGGGCCGCTGACGCACGGCTATGGGCAACTGCCCGCGCCGCAGCCCCCGTACGGCCAGGCGGCCCCGCCCCCGTACGGCCAGGCGGCCCCGCCGGTCTACGGCCAGGCGGGCCCGCCCCCGTACGGCAAGGCCACCCCGCCCCCGTACGGCGCGGTGCCCGTGGCGCACCAGGACACCGTCCGTTCCCGCCGCTCCAGCCGCGGCGCCCTCGGCGCGGTGTCCGTGGCGGCCGTGGTGGTGATCGGCGTGCTGCTGTGGCGGCTGCTCCCGTTCGGCGGCGGCAGCGGCACGCCCACGGGCCTCGACCCGACCGGCCTGCGGTTCACGCCGTTATCCAGCAGCAGCGCCGACCCGACCGCCACCGAGGACACCGGCCCGTCGCGGCAGGAGAACCTGCACACCCCGGCGGGCGTCAAGGCCATGATCGCCAAGCTGAAGCCCGCGATCGGCGGCACCAAGGTCGTCAGCCTGACGGTCTACCCGACGTACGCCGTCGTCGAGGCCCCGAAGAAGGGCGACCCGGAGGTCTCCGAGCGCTACGACTACCGCGACGGCCAGGTCACCAAGTCGGCCGGCTTCGGCAGCGAGATCGACGGCCCCACCGTCGATCTCAACAGCTACGACTGGGACGCGCTCCCGGCCCTGTTCAAGCGGGCGGACAAGGACCTCAACGTGGACAAGCCCACGTCCCGCTACCTGATCGTGGACCCCGACTTCACCTTCACGAGCCCCCGCCAGGTCCTGCTCGTCTACCTCAGCGACGCCTACAGCCGCTCCGGCTACCTCGTCGCCGACCGCTCGGGCAAGGTGCTGAAGCTGTACCCGGACGACTGACGGGCCGCCGCCCCGCTCAGCACACGTCCTGGTAGCCGCTCTCCGGGATGAGCCGCGACCACTCGTCGCGGCTCAGCGGCCCGCCCGCCCGCGCGCACACCTCCCGCGCCGCGAGCGCCGGGTCGACCGGGCTCTCGCGGACGGTGCCGTCGAGCGCCACGCCGCGCAGGCGTTTGCCGTCGGGGCTGAAGGCCAGCCCGGACGTCCCCGGGGCGGCCTGGCCGACCTGGCGCAGGGTGCGCACGTCCCAGAGCGAGGTGCGGGTGGCGGCGACGGCCAGCAGATCGCCGTCGGGGGAGAAGCGCAGCGCGTCGACGGCCGAGGCGCCGGTCTCGATCGTGCCGATGCGCTCGCGCCCGCGCGTGTCCCAGAGCAGCACCCGGCCGCCGTCCAGGCCGAACGCCAGCGTCCTGCCGCCGGGGGAGAAGGCGAGCGCGGTCGGCACCGGGGCGTCGGCCGTGGCCCGGCCGGGCGTGCCGGTCCGCAGGTCGAGCGGGGTGCGGCGGCCGGTGCGGAGGTCGAGCAGGGTGGCGCCGGCGGCGAGCGTCGCGCCGTCCGGGCTGAACGCGAGCGCCGGGTCGCCCGCGCCCTCGTACACGCGGACGCGGCGGGCCGTGCGCACGTCCCACGTCTCCAGGGTGCCGCCGCGCGCGGTGGCCAGCAGGTCGCCCTTGGGGGAGAGCGCCACGGCCAGGACGTCGCCGCCCGCGTCGACGGAGCTCATCAGCTCGCCGCCGGGCACCCGCCAGACGGTCACCGGGTCGCCGGCGACGGCCAGCAGGCTGCCGCCCGCGTCGAAGGCCAGGTCGCCGGCCGCGGCGATGCGGCCCAGCTTCCTGCTGTCCTCGGTGTCGGTGACCTCGGTCGCGTCGCCGACCGCCTTGGCGGCCACCTTGCCGTCGCCGGAGAAGGCCGCCGCCTCGTGCTCGCCGGACGGCAGCGGCAGGCCGGAGACGTCCAGCGAGACCACCGAGCCGGTGCCGCTCAGGTAGCGGAGGCAGTGGCCGTCGGGGGAGAAGGTCAGGCCGGGGCGGGGGTCGCGGAGGGGGTAGGAGCCGGACAGGCGGCGCTCGGTCACGTTCCACACACGGACCTCGCCGGCGCCGGGGAGGGCGAGGAGGCGGCCGTCGGGGCTGAAGACGGGCGTGTCCTCGGGGGTGGCGGGCGGCCGGGCGGACAACCGCGTCGCGTACCCGCCGGCCGCGCCCGCCCGTCCGCCGGCCGCGACGGTCCAGCGGGCACCCCCTCCGGTCGGGTCGCCCCCGTCGGCCGGGTCGCCTCCGCCGGTCGGGTGGGCGGGAAGGCCGGACTTGTCGGGAACGGCAGGCGCGTCCTCGGCCCCGGGGACCACCGGTTCGCCGGGGCCGGGCGGGCTCATGGGGGTCAGGGCCGCGCGGGCGGTGTCCACGAGCGTGACGCCGCTCCGCCCCGCCACGGCCAGCAGCCGCCCGTCCGGGCTGAACGCCATCGACGGCGCCGCCAGGGCGGGCATCCGGGGCGGCCGGACCGACACGGTGGCCGTCCGCCGGCGGCGCCCCGCCAGCTCCCACAGCTCGACCCGCCCGTCCGCCCGGGACACCGCCGCCCGCGTCCCGTCCGGGGCCAGCGCCACCTTGCGGTCGGTGACCTCCAGCAGCACCCGCTCGCCCCGGTACACCCGGGTGCGGTTGCCCCGGCTGATCACGTACGCGGCGCCGGGACCGGGCGCCCGGCCCGTGGCCAGCTCGACCGGCCGCCCGTCCACGCCCTCGGCGAAGCGCCCGTCGTCGCTCAGCACCGGGTTGCCCGGCGGCAGGCCCCGCACGCCGGTGCGCCGCCCGGAGGGCACGTCGTAGAAGGTGACGGCGTCGGCGCCCCACTTGACCAGCTCGTCGCCGCGCAGCAGGTAGCGGGCCCGCGAGTCGGGCGCCGGGTCGGTGAAGACGCCCAGCTCGGGCTGGGTGAGCGAGGCCTGCAACGCGGCCCGCGCCTCGAACACCGGCGACAGCCGCCAGGCGGCCACGCTCAGCCGCATCGCGGTCCGCGGGTCCGAGGAGCGCAGCGCCTCCGCCCGCGCCGCGACCGCCCGCGCGTTCGCCTCGATGAGCTGCCCGCGCAGCTCGTGCTGGCCGCGTACGGACGCCACCGACATCGACACCGCGACGGCCAGCACCGCGCCGAGCACCCCGAGAGCTGGCGCGAGCAGCCTCCTGCGCTGCTTGGACAGAGTGACGCTGTCGTTGATGAAGTCCCGTTCGAGCTGGTTCAGCCGCAGGTGGCGGCGTTTGGTGGCGGCCCAGCCGAGCGCGGTGTCCAGCTCCTCGCCGCGCAGCAGGTGACCGCGCCCGCGCCGGTGCGCCGACCACGCGCCGGCGGCCTCGCGGATGCGGCGCAGCACGTGCAGGCTCTCGCGCTCGTCGGCCACCCAGCCGCGCAGCCGGGGCCAGGCCCGGTAGAGCGCGGCGCTGGCGGGGGCCACCCGGCCGTCGCCGACCGCCACCAGCTTGCCGACAGCGGTCTCCGCGGGCGGCACCCGCACGCTGCGGCGCACCAGCAGACCGGCGTCCATGAGCGGGCCGAGCACGCCGCCCTCGTCGTGCGGGCTGTCGCCGTCCAGCAGCCGCAGCAGCAGGCCGGGCACCTGCTCCTGCTGCGCGGGCGTCAGCGCCTGGTACGCCTCCTCCGCCAGCTCGCCGAGCGAGCGCGGCCCGGCGTGCCCGGCGGGCGGGCGCAGCACCGCGGAGGTCGCGACCCGCAGCCGGGACGCCTCGGGCCGGTCGGCCGGGTCCTTGGCGAGGGCGCCGCCGACCAGCTCGCGCAGCTCCTCGGGCAGGACGCTCAGGTCGGGGTCGACGGTCAGCAGCCGGTGCATCACCCCGCCCAGGCTCTCCCCGGCGAACGGGTCGCGCCCGGTGGCCGCGAACAGCACGACCGCCCCCCACGCGAACACGTCGGCCGCCGCCCCCGTCTCGCCGCGGCCGGTCAGCGTCTCGGGCGCGAGGTAGGTGCAGGTGCCGGCGACCGTGCCGGGGGCCGGCAGCCCCAGCTGGATGACCTTGGGGCCGTCGGCCGCCAGCAGCACGCTCTCCGGGTTGAGCCCCCGGTGCGTGAGCCCGGCCTCGTGCAGCGCCTCCAGGGCCGCGCCGAGCGCGTCGGCCAGCGCCAGCAGCTCGCCGCCCGCGTACGGGCCGTGCAGCTCGACCGCCCGCCGCAGGTCGGGGCCGTCCACGTACGCGGTGACGACGTAGGGGACGCGGCCGTCCACGCCGACCGCGACGACCTCGGCCAGCGACGGGCAGGAGACGCGCTCGTAGCGCCGCCCGGGGGCCTCCCCGCGCGGCACGGTGACGGCGTGGCGGCGGCCGTCGTCGTCGTAGGCGTCGTAGACCACGCCCCGCCCGCCCGCGCCGAGCCGGCCCGCCAGCCAGAAGCCGCCGAGCCGTTCGGGGTCGCCGGGCACCAAGCGCATACTCACGTGCGGTTAGATGCGTGACGCGGGTGGATGGTTGACGAGATGGACGCCACAGGCCCCCCGCGCGCCTCGGGGGGCCCATGTGTCATGATCATTATGCCAGGCCCCGGGAGCGCAACTCCCGCAGCACCTCGTCCCGCACCTCCTCGGGCCGCCGGACGCCCACGTCGCAGCGCAGGTCGGCGATCTCCGCGAAGTACGGCTCGCGGCGGGCCCGCATGGCCTTGGGGTCGAAGCCGGGGCGGTGGTCGCCCGACTTCATGCGCTCGGCGAGCACGGCGTCGTCGGCGTCCACCCACACCACGAACGCCTCGCGGAGCGCCCGCCGCACCTCGGGGTCCTCGACGGTGCTGGCGGCCGCGGCGATCACCTCAGGCTCGCCGGTCGCCAGCTCGTGCAGGACGTGCTCGGCCTCGTGGCGGTGGAGGGCGTCGGCGCCTTCGCGGGCGGCGATCTGCGCGGCCGTGCCGCCGTACCGCGCCCGCAGGAACGGGTCGCTGTCGCTTAAGCGCAGGTCAAGAGCCTCCGCGAGGAGGCGGCCGGCGGTCGTCTTACCCGAGCCCATCAGCCCGATCACCACGACTGGTTTGTTTTTCGACATGGGGATAGAAGTTCCTCGTGTCAAGGAGGTAAATCAGATGACCATCGCCGGAAGCATCATCCTCATCATGCTCGGTGCGATCCTCACCTGGGCCGTCGAGTTCGACCTCGCCGGCCTCGACATCAATGTCGTGGGGGTCATCCTCATGCTCGGCGGTCTGGTCGGTCTCCTGTTCGGCATCTACAGGATCACCGTCACCCGCAGGGCGGTCGGTCCCATCGACGAACCGGTGCACCGTCACGAGATCATCGCGGAGCCCGAGACCCGCCGCACCACCGTGTACGAGGAACGCCGCCACTACGACGAGCCGCCGCTGTAGGAGGTGAAACGGCATGCCAGGTGTCGAGGAGCTGCCGTCCACGATCAAGCGCTCGCCGAAGAAGGCGCAGCGTACCTGGATCAAGGCGCACGACAGTGCCGTGCAGGAGTACGGAGAGGGCAGGCGCGCTCACATGACCGCGTTCGCCGCGCTGAAGCACTCCTTCGAGAAGGTCGGCGACCACTGGGAGCCGAAGGCCGAGAAGGGCCCGTCCGACAAGGGCGCGACGGACCGGTCCGGCTGCACGGCCGAGGGAGTGGACGCCAACGCCAGCAAGGAGCACCTGCGGGACGTGGCGAAGCGGCTGGGCGTGCGCGGCCGCTCGAAGATGAAGAAGAAGGAACTGGTGGAAGCCATCAAGAAGGCCAACAGGAAGGCCACCGCGAAGGCGCGGTGACCTTCCCCCGGCCGATCACCGGGCCTGTCACAGCAAGCGCTTGACCGCCGCGACAATGGCGCGGCGGTCAATGCGTGCGTCGGCCAGTTGCTCCTCGGGGGTGGCCGAGGCGGGCAGCCCGCTCACCCCCAGCTTGACCACCCGGGGACCGAGCTCGGCGACGGCCTCCAGCACGGCGTCCCCGAGCCCGCCCTCCAGCCGGTGGTCCTCGACCGTGATGAGGTTGCCGGTCGTGGTGGCCGCCTCGGCCAGCGCGGCCGCGTCCACCGGCTTGATCGAGTACAGGTCGATCACCCCGACCGGGACGTCGGCCGCGGCCAGCTCGTCGGCCGCCGCCAGCGCCTCGTGCACGGTCACCCCGGCCGCCACGATCGTGGCCCGGTCGCCGGCCGAGCGCCGCAGCACCCGCGAGCCGCCCACCGGGAACCGCTCGCCCGGCTCGTAGATCACCGGTGTGTCGCCGCGCGTGGTGCGCAGGTAGGACACGCCCTCCAGCTCGGCCATCTCGGCGATCAGCGCCGCCGTCTGGTTGGCGTCGCACGGGTAGAGCACGGTGCTGCCGTGCACCGGCCGCATCATGGCCAGGTCCTCCAGCCCCATCTGGGACGGCCCGTCCTCGCCGATGGCCACGCCCGCGTGCGAGCCGACCAGCCGGATCGAGGCGCCGCTCACCCCGGCCATCCTGATGAAGTCGTAGGCCCGGGTCAGGAACGCCGCGAACGTGGCCGCGTACGGCTTCCAGCCGCGCACCGCGAGCCCGACCGCGGCCGCCACGAGCTGCTGCTCGGCGATGTACATCTCGAAGAAGCGCTCGGGGAACGCCTCGGCGAACGTCTGCGTCCTCGTCGAGTCGGCCACCTCGCCGTCCAGCGCCACCACGTCGCCCCTGGCCGCGCCGAGCGCCGCCAGCGCCTCCCCGTACGCCGTCCGCGTGGCCACCGCGTCGCCCACCTTGTACGCCGGCAGCTCCAGAGGCCCGTCCTCGAACCGGTACGGCGCCGGGCCCTCGTCGGGGACGTGCACCTCGACCCGGACGTCCCTGGTGCCGCCCAGCTCCTCGACGGCCTTGCCGGGGTCCTTCAGCGCCTTGCCGTGCGCGCCCTCGCGGTTCTCCACCTCCAGCACGCCCTCGCCCTTGCGGGTCTTGGCCAGGATGACGGTGGGCCGTCTGCGGGTGTTGCAGGCGTCGGCGAGCGCGAAGTCGATCTGCCCGGGATCATGGCCGTCGATCTCGATGGTATGCCAGCCGAACGCGCCGAACCTGCGGGCGTAGGCGCCGGTGTCCCAGCCGTGCCGGGTGGGCCCGCGCTGGCCGAGGCGGTTGACGTCCACGATGACGGTGAGGTTGGCCAGGCCCTCGTCGCCGGCGTGCTCGGCGGCCTCCCATATCGAGCCCTCGGCCAGCTCGCTGTCGCCGCACAGCACCCACACCCGGTAGGGCATGCGCTCCAGCCGCCCGGCCATCGCCACGCCGACGCCGACCGGCAGGCCCTGCCCGAGCGAGCCGGTCGCGACGTCCACCCAGGGCAGGCGCGGGGTGGGGTGCCCCTCCAGCCTGCTGCCGCGCTTGCGGAACGACAGCAGCTCCTCGTCGTCGATGACGCCGGCCGCCTTGTAGAGGGAGTACAGCAGGGGGGAGGCGTGCCCCTTGGAGAAGATCAGATGGTCGTTGGCGGGGTTGCCGGGGTTGGCGAAGTCGTAGCGGAGGTGGCAGGAGAACAACACCGCCATGAGGTCGGCCGCCGACATCGACGAGGTCGGATGGCCGGAGCCGGCGGCCGCGGCGGCGCGGACGGAGTCGACGCGTAGTTGGGCGGCCAGCTCGGCCAGGTACTGGAGATCGCGCTCAGGCATTCAAGGACCCTCCTCGGTGATGGTTCCGCCCTCTACCCGCACCGGCCCGCTTAACGCTGAGCTGAGGCGCGGGTCAGGGCCACTTGGCGTCGCCGGACGGCTCGACCGGCCCGCTCAGCACGCCCAGCCGCTCCAGCAGGGTGATGAACGTGGCCGCGTACGGCGAGTGCTCCGTCACCGCCGCCACCCGCGGCCAGTCCACCTGCTCGCGCAGCGCGCGCACCTGGGCCAGCAGCGCCCCGTAGTCGCAGGCGTGCTCCGACAGCGGCAGCAGCCACGAGATCACCAGGTCGGTGGCCTCCAGCACGGGCACGATCACCGCCGACGCCTTCAACGGCTCGGCCCGGTCCAGCAGCTCCTCCGTGATGTCCAGGTCGGACACCCGGAAGATCAGGTCGACCAGCCGGCCCTCGTCGTACGCCTTGACCAGCCAGTCCTCCGGCGGCTTGGCGGTCTGGAAGCCGAGCCCGCGCAGCGCCTCGAGGGCGGCCGGCACGTCGTGCTCGGTGAGAACGAAATCGACGTCATGGAGGGAGGGGGCGGCGCCTCTCGCGTACGCCGCGCAACCTCCGGCCAGCGCGAACTTGACCCCGGCGTCCTTGAGCCCGGAGCTGGCGCGCTTCAAGGTGTCCAGGATGGCGTCGGTGACCTCGTGACCGTGGCTGCTCATGAGTCCGGGCTACCCAGGCAAAGGTCAAGTAGACGTTGGAGCAGGCCGCGAGAGGGTAGTCGCGGGAGCTATGACGGAAATCCTGGAGAAGACGGAACGGGCCTACGAGGGCGAGCACCACCGGCCGCTCCGCGGCTACCTCGGGATCATGGCCGCCTACGGCGGCACGGTGGCGGTCGCCGCGGCGGCGGCCGCGCTGGCCGGGCGGCGGGCGCCGGACCGGATCGGGGTGATGGACCTGGCGCTGATGGCGGCCTGCACGCACAAGGTGTCGCGGCGCATCGCCAAGGATCCCGTCACGAGCCCCCTCCGCGCCCCCTTCACCCGGTACGAGGGCCAGAGCGGGCCCGCCGAGCTCCAGGAGAGCCCGCGAAGCGCGCTCGGCGAGCTGCTGGCCTGCCCGTTCTGCCTGGCGCAGTGGGTGGCGACCGGCTACGCGGCCGGTCTGGTGTTCGCGCCGAAGGCGACCCGTATGATCGGCGCGACGATGACGGCGGTGGCGGTGTCGGACTGGCTGCAGCTCGCCTACGCCAAACTGATGAAGGCGGCCGAGTGAGGGCCGCCGGTTCCGCCGCCCGGTGAGCGCCGGCGCGGGCCCCGATGCGGACGGGGGCCCGCGCCGGTCACGGCCGTCGCGGTTCGCGGCCTGCCTGCTCCGTCACCGCGCGGCGCAGCGCGTCGAGCCGGCCGAGGAGCCCGCGCGTCCTCCGCGTGTCAGGTCACCTGCGGCGCAGGAACGCGAGCGCGCCCGCCGCGGCCGCGCCGCCGGCCAGCCCCATCAGGACCGGGCCGCGGTGCTGCGACAGCCAGAGCTGCGGGCTGCGGGCGGTCGAGCGCCGGTCGAAGGTGCCGTGCGCGCCGTAGTCGTGGTCGTCGTCGGCGGGCTCCCAAAGGTTGGACACGCCGCTCGGCGGCTTCTCGTCGGTCTGCTGCGACTGGATGCCGGTGCGCGCCAGGTACCGGTCCACCAGCGCCGGCGCGATCCGCTGCGCCATCAGGGTCGCGGCGGTCATCCCGCCCACCCAGTACTCCTTGCGCTCCGGGTGCTCGGCGGCGTACACGATGGCCCGCGCCGCCACCTCCGGCTGGTAGATCGGCGGCACCGGCTGGGGGTGCCGGCGCAGCTTGCTCAGCACCCACTCGAACTGCGGCGTGTTGACCGCCGGGAGCTGCACGGTGGTGATCCTGATGTTGCTCCTGTCGGCCAGCAGCTCGGTGCGCACCGACTCGGTGAAGCCCTGGATCGCGTGCTTGGCCCCGCAGTACGCCGACTGCAGCGGGATCGAGCGCTGGGCCAGCGCCGAGCCCGTCTGCACGATCGCGCCCTGGTTGCGCGGCCCCATGAGGTCCAGGGCGACCTTCGTGCCCCAGACGTAGCCCAGGTAGGTGACCTGCGTCGTCCGCTCGTACTCCTCCGGGGAGATGTCGGTGAACTTGGCGAAGACGCTGGAGAAGGCCGTGTTGATCCAGACGGAGATGGGGCCCATCTCGGTCTCGATGCGCTCGGCCGCCGCCCGTACCTGCTCGTAGTCCGCCATGTCGGTCTCGTAGACCTGGCCGACGCCGCCCGCGGCCCCCACGTCGACGGCCGCCGCGCCGAGCCCCGTCGTCCCTCGCGCCAGGAGCGCCACCTTCGCGCCCTGCTTGCCCAGCTCGCGCACGACCGCCCGGCCAACGCCGCCGCTCGCGCCCGTCACCACGACTACCCGCCCTCGCAGTGGTGCCATGGACGTATCAGCCCGCCTCTCCGTCTCCGCGTCGTTGCTTCTGGCGCCGTACGGCCAGGATCATGTCGATGACCGTGACCACGGCGAGCGCGATGGCGATGCCGGTGATGACCGGCGCCCGCGCGATGAGTCCCAGCACCGTGAAGGCGAACAGGAACACCAGCATGAACGACCCCACCCTGATGTGCACCACATCGCGAGGGGTCGCCGGCACCATGGCGTGGCCCCTTGCGGACCGTTCCTCGTGCCAATCTCCTCTATCAGACATGTCCGCTCACCTGCCCGTCCTGTTTGTCGCCTAACGTGCTGGGTAGCCCGCCCCTCGTGCCCGAGCTGCATCCGAGTGACCACAGTGAGCCGGGGATCGTCCGGCGACGGCGGGGTCGCGGGTTCAGTTACGTGGACCCCGACGGCGGCCCCGTCCGCGACCCCGAGACGCTGGCCCGCATCAAGGCGCTGGCGATCCCGCCGGCCTGGACCGACGTGTGGATCTGCACCGACCCCTCCGGCCATCTCCAGGCCGTCGGCACGGACTCGGCGGGCCGCCTGCAGTACCGCTACCACGACCTGTGGCGCGAGCAGCAGGACCGCGCCAAGTTCGACCGGGTGCTGGAGGTGGCCGAGCGGCTGCCCGCGTTCCGCAAGACCGTGGACGAGCAGCTCCAGGGCCGCGGCCTGACCAGGGAGCGGGTCCTCGCCACCGCCGCCCGGCTGCTCGACATCGGCTTCTTCCGCATCGGCGGCGAGAGCTACGACAGCTACGGCCTGGCGACGCTGCGGATGGAGCACCTGACCTTCGCCAAGGGCTACGTGATCTTCTCCTACCAGGCCAAGGGCGACATCCCGCGCGAGGTCGAGGTGGCCGACCCGGCGGCCTGCGCGGTGCTGCGCTCGCTGAAGCGCTCCGGCGGCGAGGGCGAGCTGCTGCGCTACCGGCGGCGCGACGGCGGCTGGGCCGACATCCGCAGCGAGGACATCAACGACTACCTCCGCGAGGTCATCGGCTGGGAGGTCACCGCCAAGGACTTCCGCACCTGGCACGCGACGGTGCTGGCGGCCGTCGGGCTGGCGGTGTCCCGGCCGGCGGTCAGCGAGGGGCCGACCAAGAAGAAGAGGGCGATCACCCGCGTGATGCGGGAGGTCTCCGAGTACCTGGGCAACACCCCCACCGTGGCCCGGACGTCGTACGTGGACCCGCGCGTGGTCGAGGCGTACGACCAGGGCCGGACGATCGCGGGCGCCCTGACCGAGCTCGGCGCGGACGCCGACTTCGGCCAGCTCGCCACCGCGGGGCCGGTGGAACGGGCGGTCATCGACCTGATTCACACCGTTTGATCCGTTTCTGCCCGGGCACGCGACGACAGAGTAAGGAGGCGAGATGGAAGCTCCGCAGTACGTCGCGGCCCGCGTCCAGCAGGCGCTGGCCGAGGACGGACGCACCCACGAGCTGGGCATCCGCGTGGACATCCGTGGCGACCAGCTCTTCCTGCGCGGTCAGGTGAGCGGGGCCGAGCAGCGCGAGCGGCTCGGCCAGGTGGCCCACGAGGCCGCGCCGGACCTGCGCGTGCACAACGAGATCATGGTCGTGGAGGTCACCGAGCCGGGAGAGGATGAGCACCTTGACTGAACTGCGCATCGCGGCCGTCGGAGACATCCACCTGGGCGAGGACGTGCGCGGCCAGTACCGCAAGCGCCTGGAGGGCATCGAGGACCGCGCCGACGTGTTCATGCTGGCCGGTGACCTGACCCGGCACGGCACCCTGGAGGAGGGCCGGCTGGTGGCCGACGAGCTGCGCGGCCTGCCCATCCCCACCGTGGCCGTGCTGGGCAACCACGACTACCACTCCGACCTGCAGTACGAGATCGCGGCCGCGCTCCGCGACGCCGGCGTGATCGTGCTCCACGACGACGGCGTGGTCATCCAGTGCGGCGACACCAAGCTGGGCGTGGTCGGCGGCAAGGGCTTCGGCGGCGGGTACGCGGGCAAGTGCGCGAGCGAGTTCGGCGAGCGCGAGATCAAGAACTTCGTGGCCCACACCCGCTACATCGCCGAGGCGTGGAAGGTGTCGCTGAAGGAGATGACCGCCGACCTCAAGGTGGTGCTCTCCCACTACTCCCCGATCAAGGAGACGCTGGAGGGCGAGCCGCCGGAGATCTACCCCTTCCTCGGCAGCTACCTCCTGGCCGAGGCGGTCGACACGGCCGGCGCCGACCTGATCCTGCACGGGCACGCGCACAAGGGGCGCGAGAAGGGCATGACGCCGGGCGGCATCCGGGTGCGCAACGTCGCGCTGCCGGTGCTCGGCCGCGCCTACGCGGTCTACTGCCTGGGCGAGAACGGCTCCTGCTGACCCCCGCCCCCCGCATCAGCTCAGAGCACCCGCGCCGCGAGGACGCACACGTCGTCCTCGGCGCTGTCCCCGCCGAGCCGCCGCAGCAGGCAGTCGATCATCTCCTCGGGATCGTCGCCGACGCAGAAGTGCGCGGCCTGGACCAGGGCGGCGATCCCCTCCTCCAGGTCCGCGCCGCGCCGCTCGACGACGCCGTCGGTGTAGAGCACGAGCACGTCGCCCGGTTCGAGCCGGGTCAGCGTGGTCCGGTACTCGGCGGCGTCGAACGCGCCGAGGATCATGCCGGGCTGCCCGCTCAGCGGCTCGGCCCGGCCGTCCCTGATGAGCAGCGGCGTGGGGTGGCCGGCGTTGGTCCAGCAGTACGTGCGCTCCCGCGGGTCGAAGTGCCCGATGATCGCGGTGCCCGTCACGGTGACGCCCTCGTTGCCGTGCACGATGAGGTCGTTCAGCCAGGTGGTGAGCTGCCCGGCGGACGCGCCGGTGTAGGCCAGCCCGGCCAGCCCCGAGCGCATCTGGAGCATGATGCTGGTCGCGGTCAGGCCGTGGCCCATCGCGTCGCCGATGCAGAGCAGCACCCGGCCGTCCGGGATGTGCCGGGTCTTGAACCAGTCGCCGCCGAGCCGCGCCAGGTGCTCGCCGGGCAGGTAGCGCACGCCGACGGTCAGGTTCGGCAGGTGGACCAGGCCGCGCCGCAGCGGCAGGATCGTGTTCTGGAGCTGCACGGTGACCCGGTGCTCCTCCTCGGCGCGGCGGCGCTGGGAGAGGGTCTGCTCATGGGCCACGGCGAGGGCGCGTTCCCTGCGGCGGCTCCTGGTGACGTCCTGGGCCAGGCAGCGCACCTTGACCGGCAGGCCGTCGCCGTCCAGGATCGGCTCGCTGAGGATGCTCAGGTGGCGCACGCCGTGCCGGTGCTGGATGCGGTACTCGGTCTCGACCGCCTCGCGGTACTGCAGCAGCGAGCGCATCTGGTCCTCGACGATCGGCAGGTCCTCCGGCACCACCACGCTCGGCAGGTCCTCCAGCGCCATGGGGCCGTCGGCGCGGTCGCGGCCGAACATCTCATACATCTGAGGCGTCCAGAGCGTGCGCTCGGTGGCCAGGTTCCACTCGCCCCAGCCCAGCTCGGCCAGGCGCTGGGCGCGTTCCCAGCCGGAGACCAGCAGCTCCTCGTCGTCGAGCTGCCGCCAGGTGACCAGCAGGCCGTCCTCGACGCGGGCCGCGCGCACGCTGAGCGTGGCCGGCCAGAGCAGGTAGTCCACGACCTCCACGAACTCCATCGGCTCGCGGTGCACCGGCTCGCCGCTCTCGTAGACCCCGATGTAGTCGTCGACGAGGCCGGAGCCGGCCACGCCGGGGCTCGCGGCCATGAGCCGGCGGCCGGACAGCTCGTCCGCCGTGATGCCGGCGGGGGTCCTGGCGTGCCGGTTGGCGGCCAGGATGCGGAAGTCGACGACCCGGCCGGCGTCGTCCGTGACGGGGGTGAGGTACATGGCCGAGGCGTGCACGGCCTCCAGCATGCTGCGCACCCACACGGGGACGTCCTGGGGCGCAGGCGGCTCCTCGTGCGGGCGTTCGATGCCCTTGGCGACCTCGACCAGGTCGAGGCCGCTGTGCTGGGCCATCCTGGCGAGCTGCTCGGCGGCCTCGCCCGGTCGGATGTTCATCTCGGTGGCGAGCCGTGCCGTGGCCTCGTCGAGGATGGCCTCGTTGCGCATGCGGTGCCGCAGCCTGGCGAGCTGCTCACGCACTCGCGCCGTGGCCGCTCCGGTCTCGTAGCGGCCGAACGGCGGATACTTGCTCACTCACCTCTCATGCCCGAAGTGACGGCCAAGAGGTGCACTGCACACGATATTTCAGCAAAACAAACATGATGGAACCGCTGGGCCGTTCTCGAAGACCGGCCCAGCGGCACTGGTCGGATGGAGCTGTGCGGGCGGACGACGCCCCTAGACATTGAAGATGCTGACGCCACCCGGGCCGACCAGGAACCCGAGGACGATGAGCACGATCCCCCAGAGAAGGTCGCGCCGGGCCAGGATCACATAGATCCCGGCGATGACGAGGATTACCGCGATGATCCAGAGCAAAGTAGCCATGAGCCCATCACTGCCCTCAGCCGCGACCCCATAACATGTTTTTCCCCGCCTTAAGGGGCAGGGGAGATTTATGACGACTTTCGGCTATTTCCTGTCGAGTGAGGAGCACGGCCCGAAGGAACTGGTGCGCCAGGCCAAGGCCGCGGAACGCGCCGGCTTCGAGGCCCTGTGGATCTCCGACCACTTCCACCCCTGGCTGGACGAGCAGGGCCAGGCCCCGTTCGTCTGGTCGGTGATCGGCGCCCTGGCCGAGGCCACGTCCCTGCCGATCACCACCGCCGTGACCTGCCCCCTGGTCCGCACCCACCCGGTCATCATCGCGCACGCCGCCGCCACCAGCGCGGCGCTGACCGGCGGGCGCTTCCGGCTCGGCGTGGGCACCGGCGAGGCGCTGAACGAGCACGTCGTCGACTCCCGCTGGCCCCCGCTCGCCGAGCGGCTGGACATGCTGGAGGAGGCCGTCGAGATCATGCGCGAGCTGTTCACCGGCAAGCTCGTGACGCACCGCGGCCGCCACTACAACGTCGACACCGCCCGCCTCTACACGCTGCCGGACGAGCCGGCCCCCATCCTCATGTCCGGCTTCGGCGAGAAGTCGACCGAGCTGGCCGGGCGCATCGCCGACGGCTACATCACCACCATGCCGGACGCCGACGCGGTCAAGCGCTACCGCGACGCCGGCGGCGCCGGCAAGCCGGTCTGCGGCGGCCTCAAGGCGTGCTACGCCGCCGACGAGGCCACGGCCCGCAAGACCGTGCACCGCCTGTGGCCCACCCAGGGCATCAAGGGCGAGGCCTCGCAGCTCCTGCCGCTGCCGCGGCACTTCGAGCAGCTCGCCGAGATGGTGAGCGAGGACGACGCCGTCGGCGGCAGCCCCGTCGGGCCCGACCCCGAGACGCACGTCCAGGCCATCCGGCAGTACGTGGACGCCGGCTTCGACGAGGTCTACGTCAGCCAGATCGGCCAGGACCAGGACGCCTTCTTCGACTTCTACGCCCGCGAGGTGCTGCCCCGCGTGCGCTGATCAGCCGCGGCGGGCGGCGTTCTTGACCCGCCGCAGGATGCGGTCCCACTCGGTGCCGAACGGGTTGTCCTGCACCAGGTAGGTCCACGTCGCCGACGGCCGCTTCAGGTCCGGCTCCGGAGACTCGAACGCCTCCAGCGAACGCCGCTCCACCTCGGCCAGCAGCGCCTTGTACTCCGCCACCGCCTCGCGGTGGAACTCGTCGACGGGCGACATCCGGCCGAGCGCCCGCAGGTGGATGCCCTCGCGGAGGTCCTGCAGGAAGGCCAGGTGCTCGGTCCAGCAGGTGTCGATGGCGTGCAGCACGATCTGCCGGGCCGTCTCGTCCCGGGTGTCCTCGGGCAGCTCCGCCCAGCGCCCGGGATCGGCCTTCTCCAGCGCCCTGGAGGCGGCGTCGCCGTGCAGCACCTTGTCGCGCCACTCCAGGATCAGCTCGCGCTGCTGCTCCAGCAGCCGGGTGTAGCGCCAGGTGTTGCGGTGGATCTCCAGGTTGACGCCCTCGGCCACGCGCTGGGCGTGCCCCACCAGGTACGCCCCGCGCCGGTGCCGCACGATGCCGTCGGGGTCGGCCGCGGGCGGGCGCTCGTCGGGGACGAACTGGGTGATGAGGTCGTCCTGCATGCTGACGAAGAACACCGAGCCGCCGGGGTCGCCCTGGCGGCCGGCCCGGCCGCGGAGCTGGTCGTCCAGGCGGCTGCTGGCGTGCCGGCCGGAGCCGATGACGTACAGGCCGCCCAGCTCGGCCACGCCGTCGCCGAGCCGGATGTCGGTGCCGCGCCCGGCCATCTGGGTGGAGACCGTGATCGCGTCGCGCTCGCCGGCGCGCGCGATGATCGACGCCTCCTCGGCGTCGTTCTTGGCGTTGAGCACGACCGGCTCCATGCCGCGCCGCTGGAGCAGCTTGGCGAGGTTCTCCGACTCGGCCACGTCGAGCGTGCCGATGAGGATGGGCCGGCCGGTGGCGTGGACCTCCTGGATCTCCTCCACCAGCGCCGCGTCCTTGTCGGGCCCGGTCGGGTAGACGCGGTCGGGCTCGTCGTTCCGCACGCAGGGCCGGTTGGGCGGGATCACCGCGACCTTCAGCCCGTAGAACTCGCCGAGCTGCTCGCTGACCGCGACCGCCGTGCCGGTCATGCCGCAGATCTGAGGGTAGCGGCGGATGAGGCCCTGCACGGTGATCGAGTCGAGGATCTCGCCCTTCTCGCTCGGCGGCAGCGCCTCCTTGGCCTCGACGGCCGCCTGCAGGCCGTTGGGCCAGCGCTGGAGCACCGCCACCCGGCCGCGCGAGGGGTTGATGAGCTGCACCTTGCCGTCGCGCACGATGTAGTCGACGTCGCGGGTCAGCAGCGCGTGGGCGTGCAGGGCGAGGTTGAGCTCGATGAGCGCGCCCGGCTCGTTCTCGTCGTAGAGCTCGACGCCGAGCAGGTTCTCGACGCTGTCGGCGCCCTTCTGCGTCAGGTAGACGTTGCGGGCCTGCTCGTCGATCTCGTAGTGGTAGCCGCGGACGAGCTGCCTGACCAGCGCCGCCATCTCCGGCACCGCGTCGCCGGGGTCGGCCGCGCCGGCCATCACCAGCGGCACGCGGGCCTCGTCCACCAGGACGGAGTCGGCCTCGTCGATCACCGCGACCTCGGGGGCCGGCACGATGATCTCGGCGGCGTCGGTGCGCAGCCGGTCGCGCAGCACGTCGAAGCCGATCTCGCTGACCGGCCCGTACGTCACGTCCTTCGCGTACGCCGCCCGCCGCTCCTCCGGCGTGGAGTTCTGGTCGATCCAGCCCACGCTGACGCCCAGCGCCTCGTAGAACGGCGCCATCCACTCGGCGTCGCGCCTGGCCAGGTAGTCGTTGACGGAGATGACGTGCACCCGCTTGCCCTGCAGCGCGTAGCCGGCCGCGGCCATCGCGCCCGACAGGGTCTTGCCCTCGCCGGTCGCCATCTCGGCCACCTTGCCGTCGAGCAGCGCGAGCGTGCCGAGGAGCTGCACGTCGTACGGGCGCAGCCCGAGCGTGCGGTCGGCGGCCTCGCGCGCCACCGCGCAGAACCCGGCCAGGTCGTCCATGCCGGGCCGGGGCAGCTCGGCGAGCTCCTTGACCCGCTCGGCGCGCTCGCCGGCCGCCTTGACGACCTTCTGGTAGGGGGTCAGGGGAACGCCGCCCGGACGGTCCAGGAGGTTCCTGAAAATTCCCTTGAGTGAGGCCACAGTTCCTCCAACGCACGCTTCGCCGACACCGTTCCCCCGATGGCGGGGTGGGAGCGCAGCGACGGCACGGCACGCGCCGCCGTACCGGACCTTAACCCATGTCGCGGCCCGCGCCGTCACACCGCTCCCGGGCCCGCCTCAGCCGGTCTCGGGCCGGGCCGCGAGCACCGCCACCGCGGCCAGCAGCAACGCGCACCCGCACCAGGCCACGGGCGTCAGCCGCTCCCCGAACACCAGCACGCCGAGCAGCGCCGCGCCCACCGCCTCGCCCAGTGAGATGATCGAGACGGTGGTGGCGCGGAGCGCGGTCAGCGCGCGGAAGAACAGCCCGTACGCCAGCGCCGTCGGCACCGCGCCCAGGTAGAGCAGCAGCGCCGCCGAGGCCAGGCTCAGCTCCGGCGCCACGCGGCCGGTCAGGGCGAACGGCGCCAGGCAGAGCGCGGCCACGACGAAGCCGCCGATCGCCGTCCCCGCCGGGTCGTCGCGGTGGTGCCGGGAGAACAGCGTCACGCCGGCGTACCCGGCGGCCGAGACCAGCGCGAGGCCGATCCCGGCGACCGAGGCGCGCGCCTGCGTCGCGCTCTCGGCGGTGAGCAGGACCAGCCCGGCCAGCGCGGCGGCCAGCGAGCCGAGCGCGAGCCCGCCGAGCCGCTCGCGCAGCAGGAAGCGGCTGCCCAGCGCGGCGAAGACGGGCGTGGCGCCCATGGTGACGACCGTCGCGGTCGCGACGCCCGCGTGCGCGATCGCGGCGAAGTACGCCGTCTGGTAGACGGCCATCCCGGCCCCGACCGGCAGGATCCGCCAGCCGAGCCGGCGGGGGAGCCGGTGGGGGAGCCGGTGGGGGAGCGCGGCGCGGGGGGTGAGGGCGAGCAGGAACGCGGCGCCGAGCAGGTAGCGCCACAGGGACACGCCGACGGGGCCGAGCCCGCCGGTCTCGAACAGGAGGGAGCCGGCCGCGCCGCCGGTGCCCCAGGCGGTGGCGGCCACGGACACGTACAGGGCGCCCCGCCGGGCGGTGACATGGGTCATGACAGGAGCTCTCCGGAGGAGGTGGTGGAAAGGGGCCCGTACGCGGGCAGCAACCACCCCCGGACCGGTCAGGCCCGGAGAACTCAGGAGAGGCCGCCCGCTAGCGGGCGGGCGGCGGGGAGCAGATCAGACGTCGCGGCACGAGCCCCACCCTAGCGCCTACGGCTTGCGGGCGACGCCGCCGAGCAGCAGCTCCTCCCAGGGAGCGAGCGGCCCGGGCACCCGCTCGTCGGGCCGCCACTCGGGGAAGTGCACCACCCCGGGCTCCTCCAGCACCAGGCCGTCGAAGTAGGCCGCGATGGCCTCGGGCTCGCGGAAGTAGCCGGTGCCCATCGTGGCCTGGAGCAGCACCTCCAGGGCCTTGGCCTGCGGGCTGGGGGAGGCCATGAAGTTGGAGACGGCCAGGTAGCTGCCGCTCGGCAGCGCCGCCATGTAGCGGCGGACCAGGCCGTGCGGGTCCTCGTCGTCGGAGAACAGGTGCAGCAGGCCGATGGCCATGATCGCGGTGGGCTGCGCCAGGTCGATGAGCCGGGTCAGTGACGGGTGGCCGAGCACGGCGGCGACGTCGCGGGCGTCGGCGGTGATCGCGTCCGCGTACGGGTTGCCCTTCATGATCGCGCGGGCGTGCGGCTCGACCATGGGGTCGAGGTCGACGTACACGACCCGGCAGCGCGGGTCGGCGAACTGGGCGACCTCGTGCGTGTTCTCCACGGTGGGCAGCCCCGCGCCGAGGTCGACGATCTGGCGGATGCCGGCCTCGCGCACCAGGAAGTCCACGACCCGGCCGATGAACGCGCGGTTGCACCAGACCAGGTCCACAACCTCGGGGACGGCGTCCTTCAGCCTGCGGGCCACGGAGCGGTCGGAGGCGAAGTTCTCCAGGCCGCCGAGCAGGGCGTCGTGCACCCGGGCGACGCTCGGCCGCGAGGGGTCCACGCCTGGTGGAGCCCATTCCTGGGCGCTGTCGAGACTCACCTGACCCCCTTGTCACGGTCGGTCCGATGCGCGGATCGTATCCGCCCCTGGCGCTCCGACGTGCCTCTGACGGTCGTTTGTCAGGAGAGTCAGGCTTTGCCGCGCGTTTAGGGGTTCGTGACCGGGTAGAGGACACGAGCCCGAGGAACGAGACCACGGAAGAGAGAGGATGAGCTTCCCATGGAGCTCTGGGACTATCGACCTGAAGTCTACGACCGAGGCCAGAGCCTGGACCTGGTGGGCTACCACGTGCAGGCGACGGACGGCAAGATCGGGTCCGTCGACGAGGCGACGTACGAGGTCGGCGAGAGCTACATCATCGTCGACACCGGCCCCTGGATCTTCGGTAAGAAGGTCATGCTCCCGGCGCAGACCGTCACGAGCATCGACCCTCAGGAGCGCAACGTCTACGTCGCGCGCACCAAGGCCGAGATCAAGGACGCGCCCGAGTTCGACGAGGGCAGGTTCAAGGAGCCCGAGTACCGGGCCCGCCTTGGGGACTACTACGGCGGGTTTCCGCGGTAACTCCTGACACGCCGCAAGAGAAGGGCCGTGCCCCGGTGTGGGCGCGGCCCTTCGCCTTTCCGTTTTCCGTGTTCCGTGTTCCGTGACGTACCTGACAAAAGGTGGCAGGTACGGCTGGAAGGCTGACGGACATGACGACGAAGGCGAAGCTCCTCGCGGTCAGCCTCGACTGCCCGGAGCCCAAGAAGCTGGCCGAGTTCTACCACGAGATCACCGGCTGGGAGATCACCTACGCGACGGACGAGTACGCCGCCGTGAGCGACGGCGACGGCCTCAACATCTACTTCGGGCAGCTCCCCGAGCGCGAGGCCGTGACCTGGCCCAGCCCGAACAAGCAGTTCCACCTCGACTTCCGGGTGCCGGACGTGGAGAAGGCGGCGGCCGAGTACGTCGAGCTGGGCGCCACCCGGCCCGACTTCCAGCCCGGGGTGACGGAGGAGGGGGTGCGCTGGATCGTCCTCCAGGACCCGGCCGGCCACGCCTTCTGCGTCTGCCCCGAGCCCTCCTGACCCCTCCACCTCCTCGCAACACGGAAGGGCCGGGCGTGGGGCGGCGCTTCGCCTCCGTCCCTTCAGGAGACCCGGGCGTGGGGCGGTTCTCGGCCTCGCGTCCTCTCGGGGGGCCGGGCATACTCCTAGGGGAAGATGTCCGTGCAGGTGGCAGGCGATATCTAGGCAATGATCCGCCTAAAGTATGATTCGTCCGCTCCGCGCGCCTCCTAAGCTGGAGCAATGCTCGTGGAAGGATCCGTACCCCTGCGTGGGCGCCCATGACCTGGGCCGGCTTGATCATCGCCCTGGTGGGAGCGCTGGGCTACGCGCTCGGCGCCGCCCTGCAGCAGTACGAGGCCGTGACCGAGGGCGCCTCGCTCAAGCTGGTGCGCCGCCCCCGCTGGTGGATCGGCGGCGTCATCGGCTTCACCGGCGCCTGCCTGCACGCCGTGGCGCTCAGCCTCGCCCCGCTGGTGGTGGTGCAGCCGATCAGCGTGGCGACGCTGGTGTTCGCCGTGCCGCTGGCCGCGTTCATGTACGGGCGCCGGCCCTACAAGGCGGAGATCCTCGGCTCGCTCGCGGTCGCGGTGGGCCTGCTGTGGCTCATGCTGCTGGTTCCCGAGCACGACGTGACGCCTCACCTGGGCGACGGCGCCGCGCTCGGGTTCCTGGCGGTGATCGGCGGGATCGTGCTGGTCACGCAGGTGGCGGCGGCCCGCATGCACGGCCCGGGGCGGGCCATGGCGCTGTCGGTCGGGGCCGGCGTGGTCACCGCGAGCGTGTCGACGTTCGTGCGGGTCGTGGGCGGCGGGCTGGAGGGCGACTGGGGGCGGCTCGTCCACTGGTTCACCCTGGCCGTGCCGGTGCTGCTGGTGTGCGCCGTGGTGCTGCTGCAGCGCTCGTACGCGGTGGGCTACTTCGGCATCGCGTACGCCGGCGTGCAGGTCATCGACCCGATCACCTCGGTGCTGGCCGGGGCGCTGCTGCTCGGCGAGCCGCTGCCGACCAGCCCGGGCACGGCCGTGCCCGCCGTGCTGGCGGCGGCGCTGACCATCGGCGGCACCGTCACGCTGGGCCGCCTGGCCCCCGACCACAGCCGTCCGGCCGCGCAGCTCCCGGCCTCGCCCGGCGCTCAGGCCGCCGCCCCCGGTTCCCCGGCCACCGCCTCCGGTTCCCCGGCCACCGCGATCACGGCCGCCTCGGACGCGAGCTGACCACCCCGCCGGGCGCCGCCTCCTGCCCCGGCGGACGCCAGCCCAGCACCTCGTCCAGCGAGCGCACCAGCAGGTCCGGCACCAGCCGCGTGCCCAGTGACACCGCCGCGTCCCGCAGCCCCGCGACGAGCGGGTTGCGCACCTTGGTGACCCGGCAGACGGCCCACGAGCGCCGCACCATCTTCCGCGTCCGCGCCAGTCGCGCCGCCGTGTAGGCGGCCGGTCCGCCGGAACCGGCCACGTGTGCCAGCACCACCGCGTCCTCGATGGCCTGGCAGGCGCCCTGGCCGAGATTCGGGGTCATCGCGTGGGCCGCGTCGCCGACCAGCACGGCCCTGCCTCGGTGGTAGGCGGGCAGCGGCTCGGCCAGGTGGTGGACGTCGCTGCGGATGATCAGCGCGGGGTCGGCCGCCCGCAGCAGCGCCGGGATCGGGTCGTGCCAGCCGCCGAACCTGCGGATCAGCTCCGCCCGCTCGTCGCCGCCCGCCAGGCCCGGGGGTGACACGTCGGTGGCGTAGACGTAGACGAGGTCGCCGGCCAGCAGGTTCACCCCGAACACCAGGCCCCTGCCCCAGCTCTCGGTGCTGCGGATCTCCAGCTCGCCCCGGGGCACGAGGCCGCGCCAGGCCGTCACCCCCGAGTACGCCGGCCCGGGATGCCGGGGGAACA
This sequence comes from Actinomadura luzonensis, assembly GCF_022664455.2. Taxonomy (NCBI): domain Bacteria; kingdom Bacillati; phylum Actinomycetota; class Actinomycetes; order Streptosporangiales; family Thermomonosporaceae; genus Actinomadura; species Actinomadura luzonensis. Next base: position 436,175 of record NZ_JAKRKC020000001.1, on the reverse strand, counting down.
ACGCCTGCCGGGTGCGGGAGCGGATGCCGTCCGCGCCCACCACCAGGTCGGCCCGCAGCTCCTCGCCGGCCTCGGTCCTGACCACGCCGCCTTCGGGGTCCACCTCGCTCACGCCGATGCCGAGGCGCAGGGCGTCCGGGCCGATCGCGTCGGTCAGGACCTCCATCAGCGTGGCCCGCAGCAACACGACCACCGAGTCGTCGTAGCGGCCCTCGGCGGCCTCGGGGGTGGTGTGCGTGAGCCACCGCCCGTCGGCGCGCTTGATCCCCACCTGGCCCTGCACCCGGGACAACGCCCGGACGCGGTCGCCGAGGCCGAGCGTGTCGAGCGCCTTGAGGGCGTTGGCCGCGATCGCCAGCCCGGAGCCCACCGGCTCGATCGCGGCGGCGCGTTCCAGCACGGTCACCTCCCACCCTTGTCGTCGCAGCGCGACCGCGCTGGTCAGCCCGCCGATCCCGGCTCCCACGACCACAGCTTGCGGCATGTCAGCGCCTCCCGTTCACTACGTCTGTAGTGTCAGCGTACTACGCCTGTAGTCCGGTCGCACTACCGCTGTAGTATCGACTCCCGTGAAGCGCTCCGACCTCGTCGCCGACACCGCCATCGCCCTGCTGGCCGAACGCGGCATGCGCGGCCTCACCCACCGGGCGGTGGACGAGGCGGCGGGCCTGCCGCCCGGCTCCACGTCCAACTTGGCCCGCACCCGGGCGGCGCTGCTGGAGCTGACCCTCGCCCGGCTGACCGAGCTGGAGGCGGCGGTCCTGAAGGCGGCGGTGCCCGGCCTTGCACCCGGCGGCGCACCCGGCCCCGCGACCGGCGGCGAGCCGGTGGACCGGGCCGAGGTGTCCCGGCTGCTCGCCGGGGCGCTGCACGTGCAGTTCGGCGACCGCGGGCGCACGCTCGCCCGCTACGAGCTGGCCCTGGAGGCCACCCGCCGCCCCGAGCTGCGCGCGATCTACGACCGCGCGGGCCGCCGCTTCCGCGACCCCGCCGTGGCGCTGCTGACCGCGCTGGGCTCGGCCGACCCGGCGCGGCACGCCCGGCAGCTCGTGGCCTTCGCCGAGGGCCTGATGTTCGACGCGATCGCCGGCGCCGGCGCCACCCCCACCCTGGGCGAGCTGGAGCAGGCCGTCCAGGACCTGCTGGCGGGCATGCTGCGCTGAGTTCTACGGCTGAAGCCCGCTCCCGCCGAGCGTGACGTTCCCGTAGCGGCCCGCGAGCACCGCGACCAGGCGCGGCGCCGCCTCCCGCGCCAGGCGGGCGTCGGTCACGCCGACCGCCGCCAGGTCCGCGCGCAGCGGCTCGACGTCCGGGGCGGCGAGGGTCAGCGACACCAGCTCGGCCTGCGGCAGGTCGTTCTCGGTCGGGTGCCGGGCCGCGCCCCAGCCGATGAGGAACGGCACCAGCCCGGCCCGCTGCGGCGGGGTGAGCCGCCAGGCCAGCAGGTCGCCGGACGGGGTGCGGCGCGACATGTCACGCGGCTCGCCCGGGTCGTACCCGCGGGCGCGGGCCGCCGCGACGGCGGCGTCGATGTCCTCGACCGCGATCGCCCAGGTCACCAGCGTGGCCTCGGTCAGCTCGTCGATCAGGAACGGCCGCGGCCCGGCCGGCGCCCGCTGCTCCGGGTCCGGCCCGATGACCTCCAGGTAGCTCCGGCCGCCGAGCCCGACGAGGCGGTTGCGGGTGCCGAGCCCCGGGTGCCGCCCGCCCTCGGCGGTCCGGACGCCGAGCCGCCGCTCCAGCTCGGCGACGGTGGCGTCCAGGTCGGGGGTGGCGTACACGAGATGGTCGAGCCTCATGCCGGCCATTGTGCCGGTCCTGCTCGCCGGGCCTGCTCGCCGGGCCTGCTCGCCGGGCCGTGCGGGCGGGCCGTGCGGGCGGGCCGTGCGGGCGGGCCGGACGGCGGGGGTTCAGCAGGTCGGGCGGTAGGGCAGCTCAGGGAGGTGCCTGGCCCACTCCTGCGGGGACAGCGGGCCGTAACGGGCGCAGACGTGCGCGGCGGGATCGCGGGGCGGCGGCGCCGGCTCCAGGTCGAGCGTGAGGACGACGCCGCGCCCGGCCAGCACCCGCAGCAGCCGCCCGTCGGGCGTGAACACGGCCCGCGCCGGCCGGTCCGCACCCGACGCGGGCACCGCCCGCTCGGCGACCAGCCACGGGATCGACCCGAGCCGCCACACCCGGACCCGCTCGTCGTCCGTCGCGGCCAGCAGCCGCCCGTCGGGGCTGAAACGCAGGTACGCGGGCGAGGGACGTAATCGGGGCGCGTCGGCCGGCACGCCGTCCAGGCCGTACACCTGGATGCCGCTCTCCTCGGCGATCGCCACCCGGCGGCCGTCCGGCGCGAACGCCGTGTACTCCCACGGCATCCGGTCCAGCCAGGCCGCCGGCGTCGCCCGGCCGTCCCGCCTCAGCTGCGAACGGCGGCCCGCGAACACCAGCGCCACCCGGTCGGCCGGGCCGACCACCGCGTACTCGCCGACGAAGGCCGCCCGGCGCGCCCGCAGGTCCCACGCCCACCGCTCGCCCGACTGCCGGGCCGCCGCGAACAGCAGCCCGCCGCCCGGGCTGAACCACGCCGCCTGCTCGCCGGGCGCGCCCAGCCCCCGCCCGAACGGCGGCCCGACGGCGGGGGAGCCCGGCGTCCACAGGTACGAGCGGTCCACGCCGACCAGCGCCAGCGTCCGCCCGTCCGGGGACCAGGCCAGCGCCCGGACGCTCTGCTCCGGCCCCGCCGTACGGGCCAGCTCGCGGCCGGTCGCCACGTCGTACACCCGGAGCGTGTCCTCCTCCAGCGCGGCCAGCAGCGCCCCGTCGCCGCTCACGGCGTGCAGCGTGCGCGGCCCCGCCGCCGGGTCGGCGAACGCCGCCACCGCCGGGTCCACCGCCGCCATCGCCCGCCGGACCTCGGGAACGGCCGGCGCCAGCCGCCAGGCGGCCAGGCTCAGCCGCCGCGCGGTCACCGGGTCGGCGGGGCGCACCTGCTCCGCCCGCGAGGCCGCGACCTTCGCCATCGCCAGCTCCAGGCGGGCCTCGGCCGCGCCGCGCTGCGCCAGCGCCTGCCCGAGGCCGAGGGCCAGCACCAGGGGCAGCAGCGCGGCCACGGCGGTCCAGCGCCGGCGGGCCCGGCGGGTGCGGCGGCGGCTCCGCGTGAGGGCCGCGTCCAGGAAGGACTGCTCGCCCGCGCTCAGCGTCACCCGCCGCCGCCCGCCGGCCGCCCAGGCCAGCGCCCGCTCCAGCGGCTCGCCGCGCAGCAGCTCGGCCTCCCGCCGGCCGCCCGCCTCCCACCGCCGGGCGGCGCCCGCCAGCTCCCGGTGCACGGCGAGGCCGTCCCGCTCGCCGTCCAGCCACTCCCGCAGCCGCGGCCAGGCCCGGGGAAGAGCGGCACAACCGATCCCGACCGTGCCCCCGACCGCGTCCCCGGCCGTGCCCCCGGCCGTGCCGGGCTGTTCCGTGAGCAGGCCCGCCGCGGCGAACGCGGCCAGCACGCGGCCGATGGCCGCCGCCTCCTCCTCGCCCCGGCCCGCCACCAGGTCGCCGCGGGCCGCCGAGGCGACCGTGCCGGGCTCGGGCCCGGCCAGGCGCAGGAACACCTCGGGCACCAGGTCCTGCTCGGCCGGGTCGAGCCGCCGGTAGACGGCCTCGGCACGGTCGCCGAGCGGCGGGTCGTCCACCGGCTCGGGAGGCAGCAGCCGGCCCTGCTGGGACTGGGGGACGTCGAGCAGGGACAGCAGGAGCTGCCGGGCGGGCGGACGGCGGTCGGGGTCGCGGTGCAGGGCGGCGGCCACCAGGGCGCGGAGCGGGCGGTCCAGGCGCTCGCCGCCGTCGGAGGGGCGGTCGGGCCCGTAGGCGGCGAAGAGCATCAGCCGGCCCCAGGCGGACACGTCCCCGGCCGCTCCGCCCTCGTCCTCAGGGGTGGCGCCGCGGGTGGACAGGGGGCCGGCCCGCGGCGCGCGGCCGTCGTGGACGCGATCCTGGGGATCGGCGGGAGCGGGGAGGGGTGGGGTGAGGCCGAGGCCGGTGAGGCGGGGGCCCTCGGCGCCCAGCACGATCCGGTCCGGCGTCAGCCCCCCGTGCACCGTCCCCGCCTCGTGCACCGCCGCCAGCGCCGTGACCGTGGCGGCGGCCAGCCGGTAGAGGTCGTCCCCCGCGTACGGCCCGTGCCGCGCCACCACCTGCCGCAGCGTCGGCCCCGGCACGTACTCGCTGACCAGGTAGGGCGGTTCCGCCTCGGGGCAGGCGGCGACGACGGCGGCGACCGAGAGCGAGCGCACCCGGCGGGCGGCCGCGACGTCGCCCAGGGCGGGCGCGGCGAGCGCGTACCGCTCGCCCGCCTCGTCGTACGCCTCGTGGACGGCGACCCGTCCGCCGCCGTCGAGCCGCGCGCCGAGGCAGTAGCCGCCCAGCCGGTCAGTCATGCGGGATGGGACGCCGCCTCTCTACGAGCGGTTCAGCAGCCGGGCCCGGTGCTCCGGCCACTCCTCTTCGAGGATGCCGAAAACGACGGTGTCGCGCCAGGTGCCGTCGGGGCGCTCGCGGTGCCGCCGCAGCGTGCCCTCGTGCACGCCGCCGATGCGCCTGATGGCGTTCTGCGAGCGCACGTTGAGCACGTCGGTCTTGAGCAGGACGCGGTTGTACCCGAGGGCGAAGGCGTGCTCGACGAGCAGCAGCTTGCAGGCGGTGTTGACGGCGGTGCGCCAGACCGCGCGGCCGTACCAGGTCCAGCCGATCTCGACGCTGGCCTCGAACCCGGGCACGTCGGCGTAGGTCGTCCAGCCGACGGCCCGGCCGCTGTCCTTGGGCACCACGGCGAACGGGACGTGCCGGTCGTCGTGGATGAGCGCGAGCGCGGTCTTGCCCAGCTCCTCCTCGTCGCGCGGCGTGGCGACCGGCAGCCATCGCCACACCTCGTCGTCCCCGCCACCGGCGGCGAACAGGTCGGGGACGTGGGCGAGCGTGAGCGGTTCGAGCCGGACGACGTCGTTCTCGAGCACCACGGGGTCGGGGAGCTTCTTGGTCATGACGGTCACTCTAGGTGGCGAGGATTGTCGCGATGATGACCACATGACGGTTTTTGTGAGAGACCACCTGTCGACAGTCATACCGGCCGGTCGGTAGGCTCACCGCATGGACTTCGCCTATGACAAAGTCACCGAGGACCTGCGCGAGCGCCTGCTCCGCTTCATGGACGAGTGCGTCTACCCGGCCGAGTCCGCCTTCGAGGAACAGGCGGCCACCAGTGGCTGGAGCGCCCCGCCGCTGCTCGACGACCTGAAGGACGAGGCCAGGAAGCGCGGCCTGTGGAACCTGTTCCTGCCCGGCGAGCACGGCGCCGGGCTGACGAACCTCCAGTACGCCCCGCTGGCCGAGATCATGGGCCGGAGTCCGTCCATCGCGCCGGTGGCCACCAACTGCGCGGCCCCCGACACCGGCAACATGGAGGTGTTGTCGATGTTCGGCAGCGAGTGGCAGCGCAAGGAATGGCTGCGACCGCTGCTCGACGGCGAGATCCGCTCGGCGTTCGCGATGACCGAGCCCGAGGTGGCCTCCTCCGACGCCACCAACATCGCCACCTCCATCGTCCGCGACGGCGACGAGTACGTCATCAACGGCCGCAAGTGGTTCATCACCGGCGCGATGAACCCCAACTGCAAGATCTTCATCGTCATGGGCAAGACCGACCCCGACGCGCCCAAGCACCGCCAGCAGAGCATGATCCTGGTGCCGCGCGACACCCCCGGCCTGCGGGCCGAGCGGGGGATGCAGGTCTTCGGCTACACCGACGCCGACCACGGCGGCCACGCGGAGGTCGTCTTCGAGGACGTCCGCGTCCCGGTGGCCAACCTCATCGGCGAGGAGGGCGGCGGCTTCGCCATCGCCCAGGCCCGCCTCGGCCCCGGCCGCATCCACCACTGCATGCGCCTCATCGGCATGGCCGAGCGGGCGGTCGAGCTGATGTGCCGGCGCGCCCTGTCGCGCACCGCCTTCGGCAAGCCGGTCGCCCAGCAGGGCGTCATCCAGGACTGGATCGCCGAGTCCCGCATCAGGATCGAGCAGCTCCGGCTGCTCGTGCTCAAGACCGCCTGGCTCATGGACACCGCGGGCAACCAGGGCGCCCACACCGAGATCCAGGCCATCAAGATCGCCACCCCGATCGCCGTGGAGTGGATCCTCGACAAGGCCGTGCAGGTGCACGGCGCGGGCGGCGTCTCCCAGGACTTCCCGCTGGCCGCCCTCTGGGCGGGCGCCCGCTCCCTGCGCCTCGCCGACGGCCCCGACGAGGTGCACAAGCGCTCCCTGGCCTATCGCGAGCTGAAGAAGTGGATGTAGTCGCCGCAAACCCTGACGGGGGCCACACAGAGAGAGGGCACGTGAGACATTGAACGAGGCGGAGATCAAGGAGCGGGTCGCCCGGTTCCTGGAGGAGCACGATCCGGCGGGTGACCGGCTGGAGTTCCTGCGGGCCAGGTTCGACGCGGGGCTCGCCTGGGTGTGGTTCCCCGAGGGGCTCGGCGGGCTCGGCGCGCACCGCGAGCTGCAGCAGGTCGTGGAGCGGGAGCTGGCCGACACCCCGCAGATCAACGGCGGCAAGCAGGGCATCGGGCTCGGCATGGCCGCGCCGACGATCCTGGCGTTCGGCACCGAGGAGCAGAAGCGCCGCTTCCTGCGTCCGCTCTGGACCGGCGAGGAGATCTGGTGCCAGCTCTTCAGCGAGCCCGGCGCCGGCTCCGACCTGGCCACCCTCGGCACCCGCGCGGTCCGCGACGGCGACGAGTGGGTCGTGGACGGCCAGAAGGTGTGGACCTCCGGCGCCCACCACGCCCGCTGGGGCATCCTCGTCACCCGCACCGACCCCGACGTCCCGAAGCACCGCGGCATGACGTACTTCGTGTGCGACATGCAGGCGCCCGGCGTCGAGGTGCGCCCGCTGCGGCAGATCACCGGCGAGGCCGAGTTCAACGAGGTCTTCCTCACCGGCGTGCGGCTCTCCGACGACCTGCGGCTCGGCGAGGTCGGCGACGGCTGGCGGGTCGCGCAGACCACGCTCATGAACGAGCGCGTGGCCATCGGCGGCGGCCCCAGCCGGCGCGGCGGCGGCGTCATGGCGACCGTGCTGAACGCCTGGCGCGAGCACCCCGAGCTGCGCACGAACGACCTGCACCAGCGGCTGCTGTCGCTGTGGGTGGAGGCCGAGGTCACCCGCCTGTCGGGGGCGCGGCTGCGCGAGCAGCTCGTCGCCGGGCATCCCGGGCCCGAGGGGTCGGGCATGAAGCTGTCCTTCGCCCGGCTCAACCAGGCGCTGTCCGGCTTTGACGTCGAGTTCCACCGTGACCTCGGCTACGACGACTGGACGTTCCGCCGCTCGGAGGACGTCGACTTCTTCGGCCGCGGCCCCGGCTACCGCTACCTGCGCGCCAAGGGCAACTCGATCGAGGGCGGCACGTCCGAGATCCTGCGCAACATCATCGCGGAGCGGGTGCTCGGCCTGCCCTCGGAACCCCGTGTCGACAAGGACGTGCCCTGGAAGGACCTGCCGCGATGACCCTGCTGTACTCCGAGGTCGAGGAGGAGCTGCGCGCGAGCGTGCGCGCGCTGCTGGCCGACCGCTGCCCGCCGGCCGCCGTGCTGAAGCGCGTCGAGTCCGAGCCGACGGACCTGGACCTGTGGAAGACGCTGGCCGGCGAGATCGGCGTGGCCGGGCTGCTGATCCCCGAGGAGCTCGGCGGCGCCGGGGCGGGGGCCGGCGAGGCGGGCGTGGTGCTGGAGGAGCTGGGCCGGGCGGTGGCGCCGGTGCCGTTCCTCACCAGCGCGGTGCTGGCCACCCGGGCGCTGCTGCCGACCAGGGACGCGCTGCTCGGCGAGCTGGCCGAGGGGCGGCGCACGGCGGCGCTCGCGGTGTCGTTCGCGGCCTCGCCGTACCGGCCGGGGCGGGGCTCGTCGGTGCGGGCCGAGGGCGGGCGGCTGTCCGGGACCGTCACCGGCGTGGCCGGCGCGGACGTCGCCGACGTGCTGCTGGTGCCGGTGGACGGCGACCTGTACGCGGTCGAGGGGGTGGCGGCCGAGGTCGTGCCGTCACTGGACCTGACCCGGCCGGTCGCCACGGTCACCCTCGACCGCGCCGAGGGCCGCCGGGTGGGCGCCTGCGACCTGGCGGCGACGCTGCGGTTCGGCGCGGCGCTGCTGGCCAGCGAGCAGCTCGGCGTGGCCGAGTGGTGCCTGGAGACGACGCTCGCCTACGTCAAGGAGCGCCACCAGTTCGCCCGGCCGATCGGCTCCTTCCAGGCGATCAAGCACCGGCTGGCCGACCTGTGGCTGGACGTCGTACGGGCGCGGGCCGCGGCGCGCAACGCGGTGGCCGACCCTTCGGCGGTCTCGGTGGCCGTGGCGCAGGCGTGGAACGCCGGCGTGGCGGTGCGGGCGGCCGAGGAGGCGTTGCAGCTCCACGGCGGGATCGGGATGACGTGGGAGCATCCCGTGCACCTCTATCTCAAGCGCGCCAAGTCGGCCGAGATCGCGCTCGGCACGCCCGGCGACCACCGGGAGGCGCTGGCCTCACTCGCCGACGTCCCCGGCCCCGAGGGAGGCGAGCAGTAGGTCGGCGAAGTGCCTGCCCACCTGGGCGCCGGTGAGCGGCCCCGCGACGTGGAACCACGTGCCCAGGTGGTGCACCGAGCCGAAGAAGTAGTCGACGACCAGCTCCGCCGGCACCTTGCTCGACAGGACGCCGGCGCGCTGCCCCTCGGCCACGAGGTCGCGGAAGCGCTCGTGGTAGCGGCGGCGCTCGGCCCGGACGATCTTCTGCGTCTCCGGGGCGAGCAGGTGCATCGACCGGAAGAAGATCTTGGAGTCGTCGAGGTTGGCCGTCGTCGTCTCCACGACGTCGGCCGCCGCGCGGTGCAGGCGCTGCTCGACCGTGCCGGGGCCGTCGGCGATCTGCGTCAGCCGGTCCATCTGCATGCGCAGGACCCGGCCGTAGATCTCGCGCAGCAGGTCGTCCTTGGAGTCGAAGTAGTGGTACATGGCGCCCTTGGTGACGCCTGCCGCCACGACGATCTCCTGCACGGAGGTGCCCTCGAAGCCGCGCTCGGCGAACAGCCGGGTCGCCTCGGCCAGCAGCCGCTGCCGGACCGGTTCCTCTTTCACATGGTCCCCCTTGGTCACCGGGTCAGCATACCGACTGGTCGGTCGCACCGGAGTGGCAGGCCGTCTTGCCGGTGCTAAAGACCTCACCTTAGGCTTGCCTTGGTTTGGGGACGGGTATCCCTTGACCGGCGAGGGATCTTCGGCGTGGCAGATCCTGTACATTTCCTACTCTTCTCGGGGAGTTTGCCGTGCCCGGTGGCTCGATCTACGTGCAGCCAAGCGACAAGTACACAGGAAACTCCGCGCAATGGTGGTACGAGAAACTCTGGCGCGAGGACGCGCAGAACAGGCGCCGATCCAGGTACGTCAAGGCGGGCGTGGGCTTCGTCATCGGCGTCGCGGTGGCCCTGCGCTTCGAGGCGGCGGCCGCCTCCGTCCTGATCGGGGTCCTGGTGGCCGCCCTGGTGGCGGCCGGTGACTGGTACCTCGACTGGCGCGCCTTCCACGCCACCGCCGTGTGGCGCGGCGCCAAGCACGGTGAGGCCATCACGGCCCGCCTGCTGCGCCGCTCCCTGGCCAGGCACGGCTACACCGTCCTGGACGGCCGCGCGGTCAAGGGCGAGGCGTCGATCGACCACCTGGTGATCGGCCCGGCCGGGGTGTGGGTCGTGGACAACGAGTCCTGGAGCCCCGACACCGACATCAACGTCTACGCCGGCCGCCTGTTCTTCGGCGAGAAGTACGGCTCCAAGTACGCGCAGGGCCTGGTGCGGACCGCCGAGTCCTTCGGCGACCTGCTGAGCCGCGAGACGGGCATCCCGGTGACCATCTCGCCCATGCTCGCCGTGCACTGCGGCCTGCTGCCCAAGGGCGGGGTCTTCGTGGCCGAGGGCCTGACCGTGCTCAAGCCGCGGGTGGCGGCCAAGGTCATCCGGGCCGTCCCCGGCCGCGTCTACACCGACGAGCAGATCGAGCTGCTGACCCGCACCGCGGCCAAAGAGCTGCTCAAGGCCGCCGCTTAGGGCCTTCACCCGCAGCGCCGGCCAGGCCCCGGCCGGAACGCTGGTCGTGCCGCCGTTCCCCGCGAACGGCGGCACGACGGCGTCCGGGCCGCCCGCCGCGACGCGGGACTAGGCGATGGACTCGATGAACGCCGTGAGCTGGGCCACGTTGCGGCACTCCGACATGGGGACGATCGTGCCGTAGTCGCTCGCCACCGAGTCGCCGGTGTCCCACTGCTGCCGGGGCTCCGGGTTCAGCCAGTAGGCGTGGCGGGCCTTGGCGGCCAGCGACTTCAGCAGGTCGAGGGCGGGCGGCTGGTAGTTGGAGCGGGCGTCGCCGAGGATCAGCAGCGAGGTCTTCGGGCCGATCGCGTCGCCGTAGCGCTCGGCGAAGCGCTCCAGGCTGTGGCCGTAGTTGGTGCGGCCGAAGCGGACCATGTCGGCCTCGTTCGCCAGCCGGGTCATGGCCTCCACCACGTCGGCGCCCGGCTGGAAGAAGCGGGTGATCTCGTCCACGGTGTCGACGAAGCCGAACGCCCGCACCTTCGTGAACTGCTCGCGCAGCGCGTACGTCAGCAGCAGCGTGAAGTGCGCGAACGACGAGACCGAGTCGCTGGTGTCGCAGAGGATGACCAGCTCCGGCTTGTGCGGGCGCGGCGGCTTGAAGTGCGTGGTCAGCGGCACGCCGCCGCTCTGCAGCGAGGCCCGCACGGTGCGGCGGAAGTCGAGCCGGCCGCGCCGGCCCTTCCTGTGCTTGATCGTCAGCCGGGCCGCGAGCCGACGCGCCAGCGGGTGCACCTCCCTGCGCAGCCGGGCCAGGTCGGCCTTGGTGACGCGCAGGAAGTCGATCTGGTCGAGCGGGGGACGCACGGCGGAGCGGGCGATGCGCTCGACGCCGGAGTCCTCGGCGATGCGGCGGCGGACGTCGGTCGCGACCTCCTCCTCGAAGCGCCGGATCCCGGCGTTGACCCGCTGCCGCGCGGTCTTCTCGGCCAGCCCGCCGCGCTCCTGCCCGGCCAGGACCTCGCGCAGGATGCGGGCCATCAGCGTCTCGGGGGACAGGGCGCGCAGGACGCTGTAGGAGAACCAGTTCTGCCGCCCGGGGCCGGACGCCTGCTGCCGCCCGAACCGGCCCACCATGGCCTGGGCGAAGGCCCGCAGCTCGGCCTCGCCGCCGTCGGTCAGCAGCCGGGCCAGATACGCGCGCAGCTCCTCGACCGTCGCCGTCTCCGGGTCCACCGGCCGCTCGGGGGCGGCCGCCCGCAGGCCGGTGGTCGCGGCCGGGAACCACAGGTCGAACAGCACGTCGAACCCCGGCCGGTAGGCGGGCTTCTTGACCAGCGTCGCCGCGTACGCGGCCCGCAGCGACTCCCGGTCGGCCAGCTCGACCACGCGCAGCGCGTTGGCGGCGTCCAGCCCCTCGGCCACCGACACCGGCACCCCGGCCTCGCGCAGCGCCCGCACGAAGCCGACGTGCCGGTCGACCAGCGACCCCTGCTCAGGCATCGGGGAGCCCCAGCTCCTTGACCGCCCGCGTGTGGTCGGCGGCGTGCTTCAGCACCACGCCCAGGGTGCCCGCCACGGTCGCCTCGTCCAGCTCCTCCCGTCCGAGGGCGAGCAGGGTGTTGGCCCAGTCGACGGTCTCGGCCACCGACGGCGCCTTCTTCAGCTCCAGCGCCCGCAGCGTCGCGACGGTCCGCGCGAGCTGCTCGGCGAGGTCGGCCCGGATGCTCGGCACCTGGCTGAGCACGATGTCGCGCTCGCGCTCCGGCGTCGGGTACTCGATGTGCAGGTAGAGGCAGCGCCGCTTGAGCGCCTCCGACAGCTCGCGGGTGGCGTTGGAGGTCAGCACCACGTACGGCCGCCGCCTGGCCTCGATGGTGCCGAGCTCGGGGATCGTCACCTGGAAGTCCGACAGCAGCTCCAGCAGCAGGCCCTCCACCTCGACGTCGGCCTTGTCGGTCTCGTCGATGAGCAGGACGGTGGGCCGCTCGGAGCGGATCGCCTTGAGCAGCGGGCGCTCCAGCAGGAACTCCTCGGTGAAGATGTCGTCGTCCTGGCTGGTGGCCTGGATGCGGAGGAGCTGCTTCTTGTAGTTCCACTCGTACAGGGCGCGGGCCTCGTCCAGGCCCTCGTAGCACTGCAGCCGGATCAGCTCGGCCCCGGTCGCGGCGGCGACCGCCTTGGCGAGCTGCGTCTTGCCGACCCCGGCCGGGCCTTCCACCAGCAGCGGCTTGCCCAGCGCCGCGGCCAGGAACACCGAGGTGGAGATGGCTTCGTCGGAGAGGTAGTCCACGGCGGCGAGCCGCTCCGTCACGTCGGCGGGCGAGTCGAACATCGATGCTCCTGTCTGCAGACCGAACTATATTCTAGCAACAGGGCGGCCGCCACGGCCGATTCGACCAGGATGGGGATGACCGGTATATTCCTTCCTGCAGGCGCCGCTAGCTCAGTTGGTCAGAGCAGCTGACTCTTAATCAGCGGGTCCGGGGTTCGAGTCCCTGGCGGCGCACCAGCACACACGAGACCGTCTGGCCCGCCAGACGGTCTCGTCGTTTGTCGCCCTCCCGGCCCGTGGGCCCGGGTCAGGGGCCCTTCTTCTCCGGCGGCGCGGGCAGCTCCCGCTTCGGCGCCAGGTACTGCGAGGGCGGCGTGGTGTGAATGACCGCGCGCTCGAAGTCGATCGCGGCGCCCTGCGTCGGCTGGACGTTGAAGAGCTGGCCCATGGACTGCGAGCTGGTGGCGAGGGTGCCGCCCGCCACCGCGAGGAAGCCGTACAGGACCTTCGTCTTCTGGGCGATCATGGAGTTGGTGAGCGCGCTCAGGCGCTGGAGCAGGACGTCGCCCGCCGCGCGCATGTAGGGCGTCGCCTTCATGGCCTGGCAGGCGACGATGTAGCCGAGGACGGCGGCGGCGAGGACGCCGATCTGCATCCAGTAGACCGCGTAGGCGTCGCGCACCTGGTCGACCTGCGACTCCATGTTGTAGCAGAGCCCGCTGAGCTTCTGCAGGTCGCCGCCGAAGACGCTGGCCGCGTTCAGGAACTCCTCGCGGTCGTCGGCGATCCAGCCCGCCCGCGACAGGAAGACCGCGTTGCCGATCAGGCCCGGGTACTCGACCTCAAGAGCCTTGGCCAGCGAGTTCCAGTTGGCCTTGGCGTCGCCCATGGCCGGCAGGTTCGCCATGGCGGTGGTGGCGATGGTGATGCCGACCATGATGGCCGGGGCGGACTTCGCCGCCAGCTTGAGGTCGTCCAGCGCGGCCTTGGCGTGGAGCGCGGCGTAGGGCATGAAGCAGTCCTCCTCGTGTCACTGGTAGACGACTTTGCTGGCGTCCTCGGCGTCCCGCCAGTTCTTCTTGATCGTCTCCAGGGCCTCGATCCACTTGCCGATGGTCTCGATGGCCTCGTCCACGTGGCCTTTGACGTCGTCGCGGACGCTGTCGTACTTGCCGACGAGGACGAGGCCCAGGGTGCCGAAGCCGGGGAAGGGCACGTGCGTGCTGTCCACCGTGCCCTTGAGCCGTTCCAGGCCAGGGATGACGTACTCGCGGAGGTTGCGCTGGATGTCGGCGATGGTCTTGGACGTGACATGGATGTCCTGGGCCAAGTTCTCCCCCTAGACGCCGTCGTGCTTTGCGGATGACGAAACATCGGCTTAACGCGTCATGAGCGTATCGAGTATTTTGTCCCGAGTCAGGGGTGATCAGTGTTACAGAAATGACAAGAAGGGGCGAAACGTGCTTGATCCCGGTGATATCGGTCCCGAAGACCTGGAGCGCGTGGCGAGGGAGACCGAGACCGCGCTGCGCCGCCTGGCCGATGTCCAGAGCCGCCTCGGCGACGTCCGCGGCACCGGCACGGCCGCGGACGGCATGATCGTCGTGGGCGCGGACAGCACCGGCCGGGTCGACTCCATCAAGCTGAACCCCCGCGTGATGCGCCTGGGCAGCCAGGAACTGGCCGATCACCTGCTGCGGGCGGTCACCGCCGCCCAGGACGACTGCGCCCGCCAGGCGCAGGCGCTGATCGCCGAGGCGGGCGTGGCCGCCCCCGTTGACGAGGCCGCGATCCAGGCCATGGAACGCCGTCTGATGCAGACCCACGAGGCGTTCGTCAAGGAACTGGGCGACTTCTGAGCCGCGCCGCCCCGCGTGCACGACCTCGCCCTCCGCGTTCTGCCGGTCTTCGTCAAGCTCGCCCCCTCGTCGGCGGCCGGCGTCCGGAGGAGCGACGCCCCGCCGCGTCAGGCCCCGAGCAGCTCGTGCAGCCGCCAGCCGTCCCGGTCGCCGGCGATGCGCAGCGCGAGGTCGGCGCGGCCGGCCAGGTCGAGGGGCGCGGCGCTGACGCCGGCGTGCCCGTGGGCGAGCCGGTCCAGCGCCGCGCCCACGAGCGGGCCCGCGGTCCGCACCGTCGCGGCCAGCGCGAGAGAGCGGGTCGAGCCGCCGTGCAGCACGATGTTGCGCTGGCGGTAGAGGCGCCGGAAGCTCGCCCGCAGGTAGCGGTTCACCCGGCCGAGCGGCGCGGCCGGGCTGCCCGCCAGCTCCGTCGCGCGCTCGAACGCGGCCACGGTGGCCGGGGCCGCCACCGGGCGCGGAGGAGCGGTGCGCAGCCACTCCACCATGCGGCGGGTCCGCTCCCGGTTGTTGCCGCCGATCGCGGCGAGGTCGCGGGCCAGGCGCGGGCTGGCGGCCAGGATGTCCTTGTCGTAGCTCAGGCTGGTCAGCTCGGCCCGGGGCCAGCCGGCCGTCACCAGCGCCGCGGCCCGGTCGGCGGCGACGGCCCGGCCCTCGTCGCGGTCGGCCTCGTCGGTGTCGCAGAACAGCAGCGCCTCCAGCGCCGCCCACGCCCCGGCCACCGCCTTGCTGGGGGAGCTCTCGGTGAGCGCCGCGGCGAGTTCGAGGGCGTCGTCGATGCGCGATCCGGGCGTGCCGGCCTCCGGCAGGTCGTAGAGGACGCCGCGGCGTTCGAGCGAGATGACGTTGACGGCCGGGTCGCCCCGCCGGAAGTCCTGCGGCTCCGCGAAGCCGGTCAGGAAGATCTTAGGATAGACGTCGAGCGGGACGTGGTTGCGGCGGTACCGGACGCGGTTGCGGATGCGGTCCAGCCGCTCGGTGATCTCGTGGGCGGCGGAGATGTGGTCGCGGGCCCGCACGCGGAACAGCAGCCCGCCGCTCGCCCGTACGGCGGTGGCCGTCGGGTACGCCTCCTCGAGGATGGCCTTCACCTGCTCCTTCGGCAGCCAGAGGGCCGATTTGACGGCCGCCTGCGGCGCCGGGACCTTGTCCTGGACGACGACCATGCCCTCGTAGTCGCGCTCGCCCTGGTCCTCCAGGCTCATGAGGAGCTCGACCAGGTCGACGGCCGTGGCGGAGCCGTCCAGGTGGGCGCGGACCTGCTGCCGGAGGAACTCCTGATGGAACCCGCCGTCCAGCATGTGGGAGGCGACGCAGCGGGCGGAACGTTCCACATGAGCCCGTTCCTCGGCGACGAGGTCGCGCCAGCGGCGCAGGTACCCGTCCGCGACCAGCTCGGCGAGCAGGCCGAGCGCCCGCTGGCCACGTGCTCCCGCCTTGACGGGGGCGTTGCAGACGCGGTGGAGCTGCCGGCGGATCTCCCCGTCGCGCAGCGCGCTGTCGGTGGCGAGCCGGGGCATGAGGGAGTGCCGGACGCACCAGGCCATCGCGTTGGACGAGAGCACGTGCCGCCCCACCCAGTCGGCGGCCTCCACGGCCTCTCGCATGGCGTGGACCGTTCCAACGTCCCAGAGCCGGCGGTGCCAGGGGCGCCACGACTCCAGCAGCTCGCAGATGCGAGCCTTGATCAGGACGTCGGCCTCCGGCCGACCCGAGACGTTCATCTTCCCTCCGCCGCGTCGCGTCCCCGTGACGGAGTGTCGCCGAAGGGATTGCGGCGGGACCGTCAGGGAACTATCGTTGGTGTCACTTAGGCAGGGGAGCCGCCCGGAAGGGCCGCTCCCCACCGCCTTTTCAGGGGGCAAAAGCTCTTGGTGCAAGCTTTGCCTACGACGGCCCCTCCGGTCTCTCGAATCCCTCAAGTCGCGTCGGTGTGGGCGCGGGCGCGCCAGAGCAGGTAGACGAAATACGGAGTGCCGATCAGGGCCGTGACGAGGCCGGCGGGCACCTGGGCCGGGGCGATGACGGTGCGGCCCAGGGTGTCGGCGAGGCTCACCAGCAGCGCGCCCAGCAGGGCGGCCACCGGCAGCACCCGAGCGTGCCGCGAGCCGACCAGGGCGCGGGCGGCGTGCGGCGCGATGAGGCCGACGAAGCCGACCACGCCCACCGCCGACACCGCCGTCCCGGTCAGGACGACGGCCGCGGCCAGCGCCCCAAGGCGGACGGGCTCCAGGGGCACGCCCAGCACGCGCGGCGTGTCCTCGTCCAGCGCGAGCAGGTCCAGGTCGCGGCGGAGCCAGGCCAGCAGCGGGACGGCCAGCAGCAGGGCCACCGCCACCGGCACGAGCTGGGCCGGCACCCGGCCGTAGGTGGAGCCGGACAGCCAGGTCAGGGCCATCGCGGTGTTCCACGGGTCGGCCTTGACGATGATCAGGACGGTGACGGACGTGCACGCGGCCTGGACGGCGATGCCGATCAGCACGAGCCGGTCCGAGTGCAGCCCGCCGCGCCACGCCAGCGCGTACACCAGGGCGAAGGCGGCCACCGCGCCCGCCCCGGCGGTGGCGGACATCAGCCAGACGCCGGCCAGCGGCGCCGCGGCCAGCAGCGTGACCGCGCCGACCCCGGCCCCGGCCGTGACGCCGAGCACGCCGGGCTCGGCGAGCGGGTTGCGGCACACGGCCTGCACCGCCGCGCCCGCCACGGCCAGCGCGGCCCCCGCCAGCGCGGCGGCCAGCACGCGCGGCCAGCGCTGGTCGAGCACGAACGTCAGCGCCCGCCCGGAGCGGCCCTGCAGCCAGTTGAGCACGTCGCCGGTGAGCAGCCACCGGTCGCCGCCGAGCAGGCCGGCGACCAGCGCGGCCACGAGCAGCGCGGCGGCGACCGCGGTCACGGCGAGGAAGGCGCCGCGGGTGCGGGTCGCCCCGGTCCTGACGGCGGGCGGCCGGCGGGTCGGCCCGGCGTCCCGGTAGCGGCGCGCCAGCCAGATCATCACGACGGCGCCGAGCACCGTGGTGACCACGCCGGGCGGCACCTCGACGCCGGCCTGCGCGCCGAGCACGGCCCGCAGCAGGATGTCGGAGCCGAGCACGATCAACGCGCCGGCCAGCCCGGACAGCGGCAGCAGCGACCGGTTGCGGTGCAGGCCGGGGATGGACCGGGGCAGCAGCCGGACGATCACCGGCGCGCACAGCCCGACGAACCCGATCGGCCCCGCGATCGTCACGGCGGCGGCCGCCTGCAGGACGGCCAGCAGGGTGAGCCGGCCGCGCAGGCGGCGCACGTTCACGCCGAGCACGGCGGCCGTGTCGTCGCCGAGGCCGAGGATGTCGACGCGCGGCGCGGCCAGCATCGCGGCCGCCAGCACCGCGGCGATGACCGGCCCGAGCTGGGCGACGGCCCCGAAGTCGCTCTGCACGAGCGATCCGCTGCCCCAGGCGAACAGCCCGGTGGTCTCCTCCTCGAAGAGGATCATGACGAGGTTGGTGAGGGACTGCAGCGCCAGCGCGGTGGCGGACCCGGCCAGGATGAGCCGGGTCGTCCCGGCCCGCCCGCCCGCCGCCAGCGCCATCACCAGCCCGGCCGCGGCCAGCCCGCCGAACAGCGCGAGCCCGCCCGACACCGGCACCGGCAGCGCCAGCCCGAACGCCGCCGCCGCGGCCACCGCCAGGTACGCCCCCGAGCTGACCGCGAGCGTGTCGGGCGAGGCCATCGGGTTGCGCGCGACCGACTGCAGCAGCGAGCCCGCCACGCCGAGCGCGACGCCGACGGCGATCCCGGCCAGCAGCCGCGGCAGCCGCGAGGCCAGCAGGACCCGGGCGGCCTCGTCGCCGCCGCCCCCGAACGGCAGCCGGAGCAGGTCGAGCGCCCCGACCGAGGACGTGCCCTGCGTCACGTGCACGGCCGCCACCACGACGGTGGCGGCCAGCGCGAGCACGAGGACGCCCGCCGTGCCGAGCCGCCGCAGCGGCGTGGCGGGCGGCGCGGGCACGAGGGACGGGACGCCCGTCCCTCGCCGTGCTCCGGTGCTCAACCCGCGTACGCCTTCACCAGCGCCTCGGCGTACTGCCGGCACGACAGCGGCCCGCCGAAGGTCCAGATGCCGTCGGGCAGCTTGGTGACCTGCTGCTTCTCGACGAACGGCAGCTTCTTCCAGATGGCGTTGGAGGCGAGGCCGTCGGCGAAGACGTCGAGGCCGTCGGAGGCGTTGTAGAAGAAGCGGGTCTCGGGGTCCTTCAGCGCGGTCAGGCCCTCGACGTCGGTGGTGCCGAGGCCCCAGTCGGGGTCCACCTCGCCGGTCCAGGCGTTGGTGAGGCCGAGCCGCGTGGCGACCTCGGAGACCAGCGAGCCCTTGCCGAACATCCGGACCGAGATCGTGCTGCCCTGCTTCCACCCGTCGGCCATGGCGAACGGCTTGCCGGCCGCGCCCGCGGCGGCGATCTTCTGCTTGCCGTCGGCGAGGGCCGCGTCGAAGTCGGCCAGCACCTTGGCCGCCTGGTCGGTCCTGCCGACCGCGGTGGCGATCATGTTGAGGTCGCCACGCATGCGCGTGAGGTTGTCGCGCGCGTCGCTGCCCTTGGTCACGAGCACCGGCACGAACTTCTCCAGCTGCCCGACCAGCGCCGAGTCGCGTGAGGCCTCCATGACCACGAGGTCGGGCTGGAGCGCGCTGATGGAGTCGACGCTGGGCTCCTGCCGGTTGCCGACGTCCTTGACGGAGGCGTCGAGCTTGGCGGCGGTCACCCAGGTGGCGTAGCCCTTGACGTCCGCGGCGCCGACCGGCATGACGCCGAGGGAGGCCAGCATCTCGGTCTCGCCCCACTCCAGGCTGACCACCCGGGTCGCCGGGCGGTCCAGGGTGACCTGCTTGCCCCGGCTGTCGGTCACGGTGATCCTGGTGGCGGCGGAGGGGCTGCCGCTCGGCCCCGCCTGTTCGGTCACGGGGGCCTCGGTCGTCCCGCACGCGGCGAGCAGGACGGCGGAGGCGAGGGCGAGCAGGGTCTTGCGCATGGTCTTTCCTGTCTTGTGGTGGTGCGGGGCTCAGGTGGCGGCGGGGACCGCGCGGGTGTGGCGGCCGATCGGCCGGGTGGTGACGGTGCCGGTACGCGGATCGCGGGAGACCTCGATGCGGATGCCGTAGGCGTCGCTCAGCAGCTCGGTCGTGAGGACGTCGGCGGGCGGCCCGTCGGCGCGGACCCGGCCGGCGTGCAGGAGCACGACGTGGTCGGCGATCTCGGCGGCCTGGTTGAGGTCGTGCAGCACGACGCCGATGGCGACGCCGTGCTCGTCGGCCAGGTCGCGGACCAGCTCCAGCAGCTCCACCTGGTAGCGCAGGTCGAGGAACGTGGTGGGCTCGTCCAGCAGCAGGACGCCGGTGTCCTGGGCCAGGCAGGTGGCCAGCCAGACGCGTTGCAGCTCGCCGCCGGACAGCTCGTCCACGGGACGTTCGGCCATGGGGGCGACGCCGGTGAGCTCCATCGCGCGGGCGACGGCCGCCTCGCCGCCGGGGTCGCCGGCCCGCCAGCGCCGCCGGTAGGGATGGCGGCCGTAGCCGACGACGTCGCGCACCTGGACGCCGCCCGGCGTGGGACGGCTCTGCGCGAGCAGGGTGACCCGGCGGGCGAAGTCGCGGGCGGTGAGGTCGAGGCAGGGGGTGCCGTCGGCCAGGGTCACGGCGCCGCTGTCGGGGCGGTGCAGCCGGGCCAGCGCGCGCAGCAGGGTGGACTTGCCGCTGCCGTTCGGGCCGACCAGGGCGGTGACGCGGCCCGGGCGGAGGGCGATGCGGGCGTCCCGGACCACGGGGGTGCCGTGGTAGCTCAGGCACAGCTCCGCGCCGCGGAGGGAGATCTCCTCGGTCATGGGCCTAAGGTTAGGCTAACCTTCCCTCCTGCGGAATACCGGGGTCGGTCACCGGCTACGCCGACAGCCTCCGGCGGCGCAGCGCGAGGCCCGCGGTGGAGGCGAGCAGCAGCAGGGAGCCGGCCAGGATCAGCGACCGGCCGTCCGGGCCCGCCTCGCCGCCGCCCCCGGTCGCGACGCCGCCTGACGGGGTGCTCGTCCCGGCGTCGCTCTCCTCCGGCGTGGCGCTGGTCTCCGGGTCCTCGGTCTCCTCGTCGTCGGCGTCGTCGGTGGGGGTGCTGCTCGCGGTGGGGGTGGGGGAGGGGCTGCTCGACGTGCCGCCGGCGGTGACGCTGAGCGGGTGCTCGGTGCGGCCGGCGGCGTTCGCGACCTCGCACTCGATCACCGGCTCCTGCGGGCTGGAGCCGAAGTTGACGGCCGCGACGTGCACCTTGCCCTGGCCCGCCTGCGGCGGGGTCGTCGTCAGGTTGACCGTGGTCGTGGGGAGGGGGATGGCGGCGCTCGGCGTCACGCCGGTGAGCTGGGCCACGCCGGTCGCCGAGGTCAGGCCGGTGATCCCGCTGATGCCCACGTAGGCGTACAGGTTGAGCCCGGCCTCCAGGCCCGTCGCGGGCGCGAGGAGCTGGGCCGAGCCGGAGTAGGAGCCCTTCCAGCCGATCGTCACGTTCTGCTGCACGCCGGCGGTGGCCGGGACCGTCAGCTCGACGCTGAGCTTGATGTTCTGTGTGTCGCCGGTGGCGGTCGTCGTGCACCTGTAGTCGATCACCTCGGGGGCCGCGGCGGACGCCGCGGGGGCGTTCGCCAGGAGAAGGGCGACGACGGGGGCGATCAGAGCGACACGCACGGCGGGCTCCCGGGGAGAGGGCAGGGCGAAGACGTCAAAGTTTGCACGATCTACGCATCCGGGCAAGCGTGCCCGATTCCCCCGGAAGCGGGTCAGTGGCGGCGCGGCGTGTACGGCGGCAGCGCGCCGAGGTCCCGGTCGGCGTCCGGCCACCGGCGGCGCAGCAGCTCTGCTGTGCGGCGCGCCCAGCCGGCCAGGTGCGGCAGTGCTCCGTGCGCGACGCCGGCCGCGGCCTCCAGGATCGACACGAGCTGGGCCCGGCTGTCGTCACCCGGCGGGCGGGCGGCCAGGGCCGGCAGGCGTTCCACGCGGACGAGGGCGTACCAGAGGCAGGCCGCGGCCAGCCCGAGGCCGTAGCGGCGGTCGTCCTCGGCCTCGGGCACGCCCCGGGCCAGCGCGCGGCGGTACTCGGCGGCGGGCCCGGGAGCGGCGACCGTCAGCCAGCCGGGGCCGGGCAGGTGCAGCGGGACCGCGTCGTGCAGGGCGTGCCCGTAACCGGCGAACTCGAAGTCGATGAGGCGGGCGTCCGGGTCGCCGCCGGCGCGCACGAGCACGTTGTTGGTCTCGGCGTCGCCGTTGCCGAGCGCCAGGAACGGCCCCGGCTCCAGCAGCTCCGCGACGGCGGCGGCCAGCTCGCGCCCGGCCGGGCCGGTGACCGGCGCGCCGAACTCGGCCGCCGGCCCGCAGCCCGCGTTCGTGGTGGCCGGCGAAGGCCCCGGCGCGGTCGCGCGCGGGTCGACCGGGCCGAGCGCGGCGCGCCGCGCGTAGTACGTCTCCGCCCGGCCCGCGGTGGCGGCGTTCAGCAGCGCCGCGGGCGCGGGCGGCGGCGGCCAGCCGGTCCGCGTGCGCGGCGGCGCCGTCGGCGCGCAGCAGCCCGTCCAGCGGCGTGCGCGGGGCCAGGTCCTCCAGCACGACCAGGCCGGCGTCCAGGTCGGCGGCGAGGACGCGCGGCGCCAGCGCGAGCCCGAGGTCGTCGGCGAGGAAGCGCAGCGCGGCCACCTCGGTACGGGTGCGCCAGCCGCGCTCGCGCGCCTGCAGGACGTGCGGGCGCGTCCACTTGGCGATCGCGGTGCCGCCCCCGGCGAGCCGGGCCCGCGCCACGGCCCAGGGCGGCACGGGCTCCCACCCGGCGACGGCGTCGGACAGCAGCGTTTCCACCTCAGCGGGACTGCCGGTCATCCGAGCAGCCTACGGCCTCCCGCGGGACCGGACGATCACGGCGGCGCGGCCGGGCGCCCTCCGGCGGCGCGCTCGGGCGCCCTCCGGCAGCGCGCCGACGGTCCGCCGCGCCGCCGGGCCTCTAGGCTGTGCGCCATGGCCTTCGTCGTGACCACGGGCGCCACCGGCAAGCTCGGCGGGCGGGTCGCCGCCCGGCTCGCGGCGGCCGGCGTCGAGCAGCGGCTGGTCTCCAGGGACGCCGGGCGCGCCCCGAGACTGCCCGGCGCGAGCGCGGTGAGCGCCGACTACGGCGATCCTGAGGCGGTGCGGCGCGCGCTCGACGGCGCCGGCACCGTGTTGTTCGTCTCGGCGGCCGAGAGCGCCGACCGGCTCGACCGGCACCGCGCGTTCGTGGACGCGGCCCGCGCGGCCGGCGTGTCGCACCTGGTCTACGTCTCCTTCTTCGGCGCGGCCCCCGACGCGACGTTCACCCTGGCCCGCGACCACTGGGCGACCGAGCAGCACATCCGCGCCGGCGGGGTGCCGTTCACGTTCCTGCGCGACAACCTCTACGCCGACTTCCTGCCGGGCATGGCGGGCGAGGACGGCGTGATCCGCGGCCCCGCGGGCCGGGGGAGGGTGGCGGCCGTGGCCCAGGACGACATCGCCGACGCCGCCGTCGCCGTGCTGCTCGACCCGGCCGCCCACGCGGGCGCGACCTACGACCTGACCGGGCCGCAGGCGCTGACGCTGGAGGAGGTGGCGACCGTCCTGACCGCGGCCACCGGCCGCCGCCACGTCTACCACGAGGAGACGCTGGATGAGGCGTACGCCTCCCGCCAGGTCCACGGGGCGCCCGGCTGGCAGGTGGAGGCGTGGGTGTCCACGTATCTGGCGATCGCGGCGGGCGAGCTGGACGGCGTGAGCGACGCCGTGCCCGCGCTCACCGGGCATCCGGCGACCTCGCTGGCGGAGTTGTTCGGCGGCTGACGGAATCCCTTTTGGGAGACTTGACCGAATCGTCCGGTCCCCGTTATTTTCTCACGGGTAGTTAGTTAAAGGGGCGATCCATGGACCAGCGGTACTCACCGGTTCAGGACGTGCGCCGGCACCACCGCCGCCTCGTGCTGCGCAGCCTGCGCGACGACGGCCCCCAGCCGCGCGCCGACCTCGCGCGCCGGCTGGGCCTGTCCGCCACGACCATGACCAAGGTCGTCGGCCAGCTCCTCGACGAAGGCCTGGTCGCCGAAGGCGCGGTGGCGGGCGCCGGCCGGCGGGTCGGCCGGCCGTCCACCGGCATCGGCATCCGGGCCGACGCCCGGCACGTCATCGGCGTGCGCGTCGGCGCGGGCGCGGTCGAGCTGGGACTGTGCGACCTGCGGGCCCGGGTGCGGGAGAGCAGGTCGTTCGCCTTCGACGCCGCCGCCGAGAGCCCGGAACGGGTGGCCGCCCGGATCGCGGAGGAGGCGTCCGGGCTGGCCGCGGCCGTCCCCGCCGGCCGGCTGCTCGGCGTCGGCGTCGCCGCCCCCGGCCCGGTGGACGCCGCGCGCCGGCGCGTCGTCCTGTCGGTCAACCTCGGCTGGCGCGACGTGCCCTTCGCCGACCTGCTGGAGCGCGCCCTCGGCGTGCCGGCCGTCGTGGACCACAACGTGCGCTCCATGGCGCTCGCCGAGAGCCGCTACGGCGCGACCGGCGGCGCGGACCCCCTCCTGTACGTGCACGTCCGCACCGGCGTCGGCGCCGGCCTGGTGATCGGCGGGCAGCCGTTCCGGCCGGGCCCGCACGGCGTCACCGAGCTCGGCCACCTGCGCGTGCAGGAGAAGGGCCGCCCCTGCGCGTGCGGCGCGACCGGCTGCCTGGAGACCGTGGTGTCCGAGCCGTACCTGGCCGCGCGGCTCGGCCGGCGCTCCGCCGACCTCCTCGCGGAGCTGGACGACGCGCTGCTCGACGAGGTGGCCGGCCACCTGTCCACCGGCCTGGCCGGCGCCGTCAACCTGCTCAACCCCGAGCTGATCCTGCTCGGCGGGATCTTCGGCGCGGCCCCCGAGCCGGTCTTCGACCGGGTGCGCGCCGCGCTGCGCGCCAAGACGTTCCCGGTGCTGCGCGACCTGGTACGGGTGGGACGTCCGACCCTCGCCGGCGACGCCGGGGTGGTGGGCGGGGCCGCCGTCGCCCTGGACAGTTTCTTGTACGAAAGGTAGGCATTGTGGCTCATCGGGTATACGCGCCGCTGTCGGCGTTCGATCCGCTGGCGGGCTCCGTCGTGCTGGAGCCGGAGAAGGACGCCTCCGGGTACTGGTCCGGCGCGGCCGGCGTGCTGCACGACGGCGAGCGGTTCTGGCTCACCTACCGGCGGCGCCGGCCGAGGGGCGCGGCTGCCGAGCGCGGCTGGCAGTGCGCGGTGGCCGTCAGCGACGACGGCCTCAGCTTCACCGACGTGTGGAGCGTGCACAAGGACGAGCTGGGCACCCCCTCCATGGAACGGTTCTGCCTGATGCCGGTCAGCGGCGGCTACCGGCTGTACCTGTCGTACGTGGACCCCGCCGACAACCGGTGGCGGATCGACGCGCTGACCGCCGAGCACCCGTCGGCGTTCGACGTCACCCGGGCCCGCCCGGTGCTGACCGCGGCCTCGACCGGCACCGAAGGGGTCAAGGACCCGTACGTGCTGCGCGCCGGCCCGGTCACGTACCTGTTCGCCAGCTTCGCCGAGCCCATGGGCCGCCCCGACCCGGCCGCCCACGCCACCGCCGACATCTACAACGTCGGCGCGACCACCCACCCGACCGGCCTGGCCACCAGCCTGGACGGCGAGTCGTTCACCTGGCGCGGCACGGTCCTGCCGGTCGGCACCGGCTGGGACCGCTACCAGGCCCGGCTCAACAGCGTCGTCCCGGTCGCCGGCGGCTACGTCGGCTTCTACGACGGCTCCGCCTCCCACACCGAGAACTACGAGGAACGCTGCGGCGTCGCCATCTCCTCCGACCTGTTCACCTGGCGGCGGCTGTCGGAGTACGGCCCCTGGGTGACCTCCCCGTACGGCACCGGCTCCGTCCGCTATGTCGACGCGCTCATCCACGACGGCCACTGGTGGCTCTACTACGAGATGTCGCGCGCCGACGGCGCGCACGAGCTGCGCGTGCAGCGCCTCCCGATCCCGCATTGAGGGTAATGAGCCGGACGCACCCCGTCCGCCCCACTACTCTCCTTGAGAAGGGCATTGATGGGGGCGGAGGGATTGGTGACGGTCAACGGAGCGGCGAGCCCGCACGCGGCCCAGGCGGCGGCCGGGGCGCAGGTGACCGGTGAGGTGGTCGGTCGGGTCCTCGGCACGCAGGCGGCCTCGCCGCTGTCGTTCTGGGTGGGCCTGGAGCCGGGCAAGGTCGTCCAGCTCGACGACGTCGTGGTGACCAGGCGGGAGGTGCCCGGCCACGGCCCCGTGCTGGTGGCGGGCGTGGTGACCACGGTGGAGGCCCGCCACGAGGGCGCCGCCTACGACTCCGACGTCTTCCTCATCGCCGACGGCGCGCTCCCGGCCGCCGTCGTCGAGGTGGCCGAGGTGCGGGTGACCAGGGTCGAGCCGGAGGTGTTCGTGCCGCCGCTGCCCGGCGCCCAGGTCTACCTGGCCGGCGCCGGCGACCGCGACCAGGCGCTCTACTTCGACGTGATGGAGCGGCGCATCCCGCTCGGCACCGGCCGCGACGGCCAGCCGCTCTACGTCAACTTCGACTTCCTCGACGGCACCCGCGGCGCGCACGTGTCGATCTCCGGCGTGTCGGGCGTGGCGACCAAGACGTCCTTCGCCACGTTCCTGCTCTACTCGATCTTCAACTCCGGCGTGCTCGACGCCGAGTCCGCCAACACCAAGGCGCTCATCTTCTCCGTCAAGGGCGAGGACCTGCTCTTCCTCGACCACGACAACACCCGCCTCGACCAGCGCGCCCGCGACGTCTACGCCCGGCTCGGGCTGCCCGCGCGGGCCTTCGGCAGCGTCCACGTCTTCGCCCCGCCCCGCCCGAACGACCCCAACGGCGTGCCCCACGTCGCCGCTCGCACGCAGGGCGTCAGCGCCTTCTACTGGACGCTGGTCGAGTTCTGCCAGGAGGAGCTGCTGCGCTTCGTCTTCGCCGACGCCGACGACGAGCGGGCCGGCTACTCCCTGCTCGTCGGGCAGGTCGCGGCCCGGCTGAAGTCGTGGGCCGAGCCGGTCGGCGACGGCGGCGCGGTCCGCGTCCAGGGCACCACCTGCCGCACGTTCGCCGACCTGGTGGAGATGCTGTCCGACCAGCTCCAGGAGGAGGAGAGCCGGCGTGACTGGACGGGCGCGCAGACCCCGCTCGGCACCGTCAACGCCTTCCTGCGCCGCCTGCGCAGCGCCGTGCGCCCGCTGTCGCCGATCGTCCGCGGCGACCTGCCCTTCTACCGGGCCCACTCGGTCAGCACCTCCGACGCCCAGGTCTCCATCGTCGACCTGCACAACCTGCCGGAGCGGGCGCAGCGGTTCGTGGTCGGCGTCGTGCTGCGCGGCGAGTTCCACCGCAAGGAGTCCTCGGGCACGGCCAAGCCGCTGCTGTTCGTGGTGCTGGACGAGCTCAACAAGTACGCCCCGCGCGAGGGCGACTCCCCGATCAAGGAGATCCTGCTGGACGTGGCCGAACGCGGCCGCTCGCTCGGCGTCATCCTCATCGGCGCCCAGCAGACCGCCTCCGAGGTGGAGCGGCGCATCGTCTCCAACAGCGCGGTCCGCGTCGCCGGCCGCCTCGACCCGGCCGAGGCCGCCCGGTCGGAGTACGGCTGGATGCCCCCGGCCGTGCGCGAGCGCGCCACGATCGCCAAGCCGGGCACCATGTTCGTGGCGCAGCCGGAGATCCCGGTGCCGCTGGCCGTGGCGTTCCCGTTCCCGGCGTGGGCCACCCGGCCCGCCGAGGCGGCGCCCCTGCCGGCCGCCAAGGCGCACGCCGACCCGTTCCAGGGGCTCCCGTCCGCCGTCGAGGACGACATCCCGCCCTTCTGACCGCCCTTCTCGATCCGTACAGGTGGTTCCGTGAAGATCCTGCACACCGCGGACTGGCACGTGGGCAAGGTGCTCAAAGGCCGCTCCCGTCTCGACGAGCACCGCGAGGTGCTGCGCGAGCTGGTCGCCGCCGCCCGCGCCCACGACGTCGACGCCGTCATCGTGGCCGGTGACCTGTTCGACACCTCCGCGCCCACGCCCGAGGCCCAGTCGCTGGTGCTCGGCGCCCTCATGGCGCTGCGCGGCGAGGACCGCGACGTGATCGTGCTGGCCGGCAACCACGACAACCCGCAGCTCCTGGAGGTCTACCGGCCGGTGCTGGGCAAGCTCGGCCTGCACGTGGTCGGCGTCTTCCGGCGGCCCGACGCGGGCGGCACGCTCGCCTTCACCGCGCGCACGGGCGAGCCGGTGCGGCTCGCGGTGCTGCCGTTCCTGTCGCACCGGTACGTCGTCCGCGCCGCCGAGGTGCTGACCGGCACCGCCGCCGAGCACAACCGCGACTACGCCTCCCGCATCGGCGAGCTGATGGGCGCGCTCACCGCGGGCTTCCACGGCGACACCGTCAACCTCGTCACCACCCACGGCACCCTGCCCGGCGGCGCGTTCGGCGGCGGCGAGCGCGAGGCCCAGTCGATCTTCTCCTACTACTTCGAGCCGACCGCGTTCCCGCCCGCCACCCAGTACGCCGCCCTCGGCCACCTGCACCGCCGCCAGCAGATCCCCGGCCCCTGCCCGATCTGGTACAGCGGCTCGCCGCTCAACGTCGACTTCGGCGAGGAGGGCAACACCCCGGGCGCGCTGCTGGTCGAGGTCTCGCCGGGCCGCCCGGCGGTCGTGCGTGAGCTGACCTTCGCCTCCGCCCGCCGGCTCCGCACCGTCCGCGGCACGCTGGAGCAGCTGGAGGGCATCGACCCGGGCGACGACTGGCTCAAGGTCGTCGTGGAGGAGAAACCCCGCGTCGGGCTCGCCGACGACGTCCGCGAGCTGCTGTCCGGCGCCGCCGTGGACGTCATGCTGGACGAGAAGTTCCGCCCCGTGCCCGCCACCCGCCGTGCCGGCACGGCCGGGCGCAGCCCGCGCGAGCTGTTCCGCGACTACCTCGCCGCCACCGGACGCCACGACGACCAGGTGGCCGCCCTGTTCGACCGGCTCTACGACGAGGTGACCGGCTGATGCGTCCCCTGCTGCTCCATCTCGACCATTTCGGCAGCTTCCGCGAGCCGGTCGTCGTCGACTTCTCCGACACCGAGTACTTCGCGCTGATCGGCCCGACCGGCGCGGGCAAGAGCACGATCATCGACGCGATCTGCTTCGCCCTGTACGGCACCGTCCCGCGCTGGGGCCGGGAGGGCGCGGTCGCCCACGCGCTCGCGCCGTCCGTCGCGGCGGGCAAGGTCGCGATGGTCTTCGACAGCGACGGCCGGCGTTACGGCGTGGTCCGCGCCATGGTCCGCGACGCCAAGGGCGCGGTCCGCACCAAGGAGGCCCGGCTGGACGAGCTGGACCCGGCCGCGCCGCTGGAGCAGGCGTTCGAGGCCGTGGTCAAGCCGCTCGCCGAGGGCGAGGGCGTCACCCCCGAGGCGCAGCGGGTCACCGGCCTCGAATACCGCTTCTTCACCCAGTGCGTGGTGCTGCCGCAGGGCCGCTTCGCCGAGTTCCTGCACGCCGCCCCGCGCGAGCGGCAGGACCTGCTGGTGCAGCTCCTCGACGCCGACGTCTACGAGCTGATCAGGCAGCGCGCCGCCCGCGAGGAGGAGACCGCCAGGCAGGAGGCGTCCTTCGCCCGCGACCAGCTCGCCAAGCTGTCCGGGGCGAGCGAGGAGGCCGAGCGCGAGCTGACCGACCGGCTGGCCGCGCTGGCCCGGCTGTCCGACGCGATCGGCGCCGACCTCGACCTGCTGCGGGCCCGCGAGTCCGACATCCGCCGCGCCGAGCAGGAGCGGGCCGCCGTCGCCGAGCGGCAGGCCGTGCTGGGCCGCCTCGCCATGCCGGACGCCGTCCCCACCCTGGCCTCGGCCCGCCGCGCCGCCGCCGCGGCCGTCGAGACGCTGGCCGGCGAGGTCGCCACGCTGGAGGCCGACGAGCACGAGGCGTTCGAGGCGCTGGCCGCGCTGGGCGACCGCGGCGCGCCCCGCGCCGCCCTCGCCGCGCTCGACGCCCGCGAACGGCTGGCCGCCGACGCCGCGCGCACCCGCGTCGAGGCGGCCGAGGCCGCCGCCGCCCTCGCCGGCCTGGCCGCCGCCGCCGAGGCCGCCGGGCAGGCCGCGGCCGAGGCCGAGGAGAGCGTCGAACGGCTGCGCGACGCGCACGCCGCCGCCCACCTGGTGCACCGGCTGGCCGTCGGCGAGCCGTGCCCGTCTGCCACCACCCGGTCGCCGAGCTGCCGCTGCACCGCTCGCCCGCCGACATGCGCACCGCCGACCGCGCGCTCGCCCAGGCCCGCGAACGCGCCCAGCGCGCCCAGGCCGCCCACGCCAAGGCCGAGACGTCGGCCGCCATGCTGGCCCGGCAGGCCGAGCGGATGGAGTCCGAGCTGGCCGCGCTGCCCGCCCCCGGCGACCGGGCCGAGCTGGAGGCCAGGCTGGCCGCCATCGCCAAGGCCGACTCGGTGGCGGGGGAGGCGCGGAGCGCCGTCCGGGCCGCCCGCGGCCGGCTGCAACGCGCCCGCGACCACGCCGGCCAGGTCGAACGCCAGGAGGCGTCGGCCTGGCAGGCGCTCGAGTCCGCCCGCGACCGGCTGCTGGTGTCCGGGGCGCCCGACGACCCGCCGCCGCCCCTCATCCGCGACGACCTGCACCGCGCCTGGGAGGAGCTGCTCGGCTGGCGCGACCGGGCGGCGCAGGCCGCCCGCGCCGCGCTCGCCGAGCGGGAGCGCGCGCTCGCCGAGGCCCGCGACCGGCTCGCCGCCGACCGCCGCAGGCTCGCCGAGCGCCTGGCCGGGCACGGCGTCGTCGCGCCCCGCGAGGCCTCGCCCGACCAGCTCGGCGCCGCCGTCGCCGGGGCGCTCGCGCGCGCCGAGAGCGACCTCGAACGGCTCAGGGAGGAGCGCCGGCGCGCCGCCGACCTGGAGAACCGCGTCGCGATGAAGGAGCACGAGGCCAAGGTCGCCCACGAGCTGGCGCTCCGGCTGCGCGCCAACGCGTTCGAGCGCTGGTTGTGCGCCGAGGCCCTGGCGGTGCTCGTCGCCGCGGCCTCCGAGACGCTGCGCGAGCTGTCCGACGGCCAGTACGAGCTGGCCCTCGCCGACCGGACCGGCGACATCGAGGTCATCGACTTCGCCGAGGCCGGCCTGCGGCGCAGCGCCCGCACCCTGTCCGGCGGCGAGACCTTCCAGGCCGCGCTCGCCCTCGCCCTCGCGCTGTCCGGGGCCGTCGCCAAAGGCCTCGACTCGATCTTCCTGGACGAGGGCTTCGGCACCCTCGACCCCGCCACCCTCGACACCGTCGCCACCACGCTCGAACGCCTGGCCGCCGGCCAGGACCGCATGATCGGCGTCGTCACGCACGTGCCCGCGCTGGCCGAGCGGGTGCCGGTGCGCTTCGAGGTGCGGCGCGACGGCAAGGGCTCGCACGTCACCAAGACCGGGATCGCGAGCGGGGCCGCCTCGTGAGCGGCTTCACCGTCGATCCATGGGACCCCGGCTACGCCGCCGCGCTCGCCGTCGAGAACGTCGCCGAGATGGGGGCCACCAGCGCCGAGCTGGTGCTCGACATCGAGTGCCCGCCCGCCGCCTGGCGGCCGGTCACGCCCGGGCCCGACGCCGTCCCGCCCGCGACGCTGCTGGTCGCCGACGGGGTGCGGCGCGTGGACGCGCGGGTCTGGGTCGACGACCCCGACGCGCCCATGCCGGTGCCGGGGATCGCGGCCTCGTACGCGGCGGGGATCGTCAGGTGCGGGGCCGAGGGCGCCGACCTGGCCGAGATCGAGGTCAGCAGGACGCTCATCTCCGCCTCGCCGCACGCGCCCGAGGTGAAGACGGCGCACGCCACGTACCATCCGAGCAAGGCCGCCGACGCCAGCTTCGAAGAGCTGTCGCTGGCGCTGCAGCGGCAGGTCACCCAGCTCGAGGTGGACCTCGCGGTGCGCCACCGCTCCACGACCGACGACCTGCTGCTCGTGGACGGCCCGCTGCGGGGCCGCAGCCACCTGCCGCGCACGGTCGGCTACATCAAGACCCACCACACGGCGTACCTGCCGTCGCCGCAGTCCGCCGTGGTGGGGGCGCTCGCGCCGGGGCAGCGGACGCCGGTGTTCCTCATGGGCACGAGCTGGCGGCGGCACGCCTGGTACGTGCGGCTGCCGGTGCGGTCGTCCGCGCCGTGGGCGGGGGTGGCGCGCTGCGAGGCGAGCGCCGAGCTGGAGCCCGCCCAGGTCGTGGCGCTCGCCGACGCCGTGACGCTGGCGCTGCCGCCGCTCGCCGGGGTCGACTACAAGGACCCGCGCGCGCCGCAGAACCTCGTCCCGATCGGCGGGCTGGAGAAGCTGCTGCGGCACCACCTGGGCGACGCCCGGCTGCTGTACCGCTCGCTGCGCACGGCCGCGCTGGGCGACCGGCTGGCCTAGCCGCCCGCCGGCTGGACGGCGAAGACCTGGGAGTCGTCGGCGAACGCCTTGAACTCCAGGGCGTTGCCGGCCGGGTCGAGCAGGAACATCGTCCACTGCTCGCCGGGCTCGCCGGCGAAGCGCAGGTAGGGGTCGATGACGAACTCCGTCCCGGCGTCCCGGAACCGTGCCGCCAGTTCATGAAATTCCGGAATCGTCAGGATCAGTCCGAAATGCGGCACCGGCACGTCGTGCCCGTCCACCGCGTTGTGCGCCCGCAACCGCCCGGCGACGGGCGCGAGATGCGTCACGAACTGATGCCCGTGCAGGTTCCAGTCGATCCACCTGTCGGAGCTGCGGCCCTGCTCACACCCGATGAGCTCGCCGTAGAACCGCCGGGCCGCGTCAAGATCGTCAACGGGCACGGCCAGGTGGAAACGGGGGATCGACGGACCGGACATGGGGGACTCCCTCCCGACCTTTTCGCCGATCACTACCCGCCCCCGCCCCCACCCGAACCCACCCTTTCCACCCCCTCGCCTGGTCACTCGAAAGGGCAGCCGATTCTGTCGGTCCGCCCTGGCAGAGTGGTCCCGCACCTGATCCACGTCGAGGCGGGAGACACCGATGTTCGCGCCACTGGCGGCCCCCGAGTTGCGCCGCTACTACGCCGGCCACCCGGCACCCCCCGAAGCGTCGGCACCGCCTGCCGCCTCCATATCCCCCCGCGACGGCGGGACGTCGCCGCTCACGGCGCCCACAGCCCCCGCCGCTGCGGCTGCGGCCGTGCCCATGGTGCACGTGCTGCTGGTGCGTTACACCGTCCCGGTCGCCGAGGTCGCCCCGCACGTCCCAGGGCACGTCGCCTACCTCGAACGGCGGCATGCGGACGGCACGTTCCTGCTGTCCGGGCAAACCGTGCCCGACGACCTCGGCGGTGTGATCCTCGCCGTCGGCGATCGGGAGCACGTGGAGAAGGCGGCGGCCGAGGACCCGTTCGCGGTGGCGGGCGTGGCCGCGTACGAGATCGTCACCGTCGAGGCGGGCCGGGCCGGCGCGGCGCTGCGCGCGCTGCTCTCGTGAGCCCGGTGGGTGGTCAGTGGCGGGCGCGGGGGAGGGAGGCGATGACGACGAGGCCGCCGTCCTCGCGCGGCCGCGCCCGTACGTCGCCTCCGTGCGCGAGCGCGATCGACCGGACGATCGACAGCCCCAGCCCCGCGCTCCGCGCCGTGACCACGCGTTCGGCGCCGTGCCGGTGGAAGGGCTTGAACAGCAGCGGGACGTCGTACGGCGGCACGCCGGGCCCGGTGTTGCTGACCTCCACCTCGACCTTCCCGTCCCCCACGGTGCGGCTCACCACGCGCACCCACCCGCTGCCGTCGTCCAGGTTGTACCGGATGCCGTTCTCCACCAGGTTGTGCACCAGTCGTTCGAGGAGCAGCGCGTCCCCGGTCGTGGGGGCCTGGGCGGTGACCTCGTACACCGTGATCTTTGCGTCGGCGGCGTCGCCGGCGGTCTGCCGCACGACGTGCGTCACCACGTCGGCGAGGTCCACCGGCGAACGGTCGGCGATCTCCTGCTCCGACCTGGCGAGCAGCAGCAGGCCCGAGATGAGGCGTTCGTGCCTGGCGTTGATCTCCAGCAGGCTCTCGCCCAGCTCCTTGACGTCCCGCGACGCGGTACGGCGGTGCATGGCGAGCTCGACCAGCGCCCGGTTCAGGGTCAGCGGCGTGCGCAGCTCGTGCGAGGCGTTCGCGACGAAGCGGCGCTGCCCGTCGAAGGAGTGGTCCAGCCGTTCGACCATGGTGTCGAAGGTGTCGGCGAGCTGCTTGACCTCGTCCTCCGGCCCCTCCAGCGCGATCCGCTCGTGCAGCCCGCGCTCCGCCATCGGCGCGGCGGCGATCCTGCGCGCGGTGTCGGTCACGCGGTGCAGCGGCGCCAGCACCCGTCCGGCGACCACCCAGCCGAGGACGGCAGCCGTCCCGCCGACCACGGTCAGCGCGATGACGCCCTGCGTGAGCAGCGAGGTCACCGCGGCGCCGCGCAGCTCCAGCTCCTGCTGCCGCAGCCACTCGACGGCCATGTCCCCGGTGAGGCGGACGCCGTTGTCGACGACGATCATCTGCTTCATCCGTCCGGGCGGCGCGGTCGTGCGGTCCTCGAACGATCGCGTGAGCTGCTGGTTGAACAGCAGGTACGTGACGCCGAGCAGGGCCAGGCCGGCCAGCAGGAAGAGCGCTCCGTAGACGAGGGTGAGCCGCAGCCGCAGGGTGCGCGGCCGGTGCCGCGACAGGGCCCGGGGGAGGCGGAGGAACGCGGGCACATCGCGGGAGCCCGGCACCCGCGGGGCTCCTGACGCACGAAGGGTGGGCGGCACGCGCGGACTCCTGGTGGTGATCTTCGTTGCGGGCTAGGGGATGCGGTAGCCGACCCCGGGCACGGTCTCGACGACCGGAGGGTCGGCCAGTTTGCGGCGCAGCTTCAAGATCGTGAGCCGGACCGCACCCGTGAACGGGTCGGCGTGCTCGTCCCACGCCTTCTCCAGCAGGTGCTCGGCCGAGACGACGCCGCCCGCCGCCCGCAGCAGCTCGGCGAGCACCGCGAACTCCTTCTTCGACAGCGGGACGAACCGCCCGTCCCTGAACACCTCCCTGCGCGCCGGGTCCAGCGTGATCCCGGCCCGCCGCAGCACGGGCGGCACGGCCGGCCGCGAACGCCGTCCCAGCGCCAGCACCCGGGCCGCCAGCTCGGGGAACGCGAACGGCTTCGACAGGTAGTCGTCGGCCCCGAGGGACAGGCCCGTCACCCGGTCGTCGAGCTGGGCGGCGGCGGTCAGCATGAGCACGCGCGCGTCGCGCTCGGAGGCGACCAGCTCCTTGCAGACGTCGTCGCCGTGCACGCGCGGCAGGTCGCGGTCCAGCACGACCACGTCGTAGTCGTTGACCGCGATGCGTTCGAGCGCCGTCTCGCCGTCGTGCGCGAGGTCGACCGCGTGGGTCTCCTCGCGCAGCCATTCGGCGATCGCGTCGGCGAGCACGGGCTCGTCCTCAACCACCAGCACCCGCATGACGTCCCTCTGACCCTTTCGTTCGCTTACAGGCCGAGTGTGTCGCAGGCGGCATTTGCTCGAAGTAAGCGCGGCCCGGGCCTGCAGGGCCGTGGGTGGAAACGCGGAGGAAACAGCGCGCCCTATTGCATCTCCCCTCGAAGACACCCGGACGTGCACCGTCCGACGAGATGGGAGATCACTCATGCGAGGACGAGTCCTCAGCGCGCTGGCCGCGGCACCCGTCGCGGTCACCCTGCTCCTGGCCGGCTGTGGCGCGGACGACGGCGGCGGCGCGGACGTGGCGTCGGTCGCCGGCACCGGCGGCCAGAGCGCGTCCGCCGCCCCCAAGCCGAGCCAGGATCCGCAGGAGAAGGGCATCAAGTTCGCCCAGTGCATGCGCGAGAACGGCATCGACATGGACGACCCCGAGCCGGGCAAGGGCATCATGCTCAAGGTCGGCCCCGACACGCCGCCGGAGAAGCTGGAGAAGGCCCAGGAGGCGTGCAAGGAGTGGGCCCCGAGCGGACAGATGCAGGGCGGCGGCGACCCCAAGCGCGCCGAGGCGCTGCGCAAGGCCGCCCAGTGCATGCGGGACAACGGCGTCGAGAAGTACCCGGACCCCGAGGGCAACGCGGTCCGCATCACCGGTGACGTCGGTCAGGACCCCGACTTCAAGGCCGCCCAGGAGAAGTGCCAGAAGGAGATGGCCGAGGCCGGCATGGGGGCGCTGGGATGAGCATGGCCGCGCTCGACGGTACAGACGGTACAGACGGTACAGACGGAACGGACGGAACCGACGGGACCGACGGGAACAGCGAGAAGGACGTAAAGGGAGGAAAGGGAG
Source organism: Actinomadura luzonensis (assembly GCF_022664455.2). Lineage (NCBI taxonomy): Bacteria > Bacillati > Actinomycetota > Actinomycetes > Streptosporangiales > Thermomonosporaceae > Actinomadura > Actinomadura luzonensis. The sequence continues at coordinate 400,649 of NZ_JAKRKC020000001.1, read as the reverse complement.
GAAGCGGCGGGGAGGACGGAAGGAGCGGCAGAGCAGGCCCGGTGTCCGGGCCGGCGTCCGGGCCGGCGTCCGGGCCCGCACCCGTGCGGTCGCGTCGCCGGCGTGGACGGGGCAGGGTGGTGGCCGGGCTGCTGGTCGTGGTGGCCGCCGCCGGCGGCGGCTTCGTCGCGATCAACAGCGCGGGCCTGCTGGCAGGCGCGGCCGGCCCCACCAGCTCCGCGCCGGTCCTGCCCCCGGCCACCACCCCGGTGAAGAGGGAGACCCTGAACGACACCGTGGACGCCGACGGCGAGCTCGGCTACGGCCCGGTCACGGGCGCCGTCGCCAGGAAGCCCGGCACGATCACCTGGCTGCCGGACACCGGCCGCCAGATCACCCGCGGCCGCTCGCTCTACCGCCTCGACGACCAGCCGGTGACGCTCATGTACGGCGACACGCCCGCCTACCGCGACCTGCGGCCCGGCACGGAGGGCGAGGACGTCGAGAACCTGGAGCGCAACCTCAGCAAGCTCGGCTATGACGGCTTCACCGTGGACGACGAGTACACCTACGACACGGCCGAAGCGGTCAGGGAGTGGCAGGACGACCGCGGCCTGCCCGAGACGGGCGTGGTCGAGCTGGGCCGGGTCGTCTTCGCGCCCGGCAAGGTACGCGTGGAGAGCCTGGAGGCCGAGGAGGGCCAGCCGGCCCAGCCGGGCCAGAAGGTGCTGAGCTACACCGGCACGTCCAAGGTCGTCACCGCCGAGCTGGCGGCCGAGGACCAGCGGATGGCCAGGAAGGGTGCCAAGGTCGAGGTCACGCTGCCCGACGGCAAGAGCGTGCCGGGCAAGGTGACCGAGGTCGCCACCGTGATCGAGCCGGGCGAGGGCCAGAACGCCGACCCGGAGACCCGCGTCGAGGCCCTGGTCTCGATCGGCGACGCGAAGTCCGCCAAGGGCCTGGACAAGGCTTCGGTGGACGTGACGTTCACCGCCTCGCAGCGCAAGAACGTGCTCACCGTGCCGGTCGCGGCGCTGGTCGCGCTGCGCGAGGGCGGCTTCGGGCTGCAGGTCGTCGAGGGCGGCACGGCCCGGTACGTGGCGGTCGAGACGGGTTTGTTCTCCGGCGGCCGGGTCGAGGTCAAGGGTGAAGGGCTGAGCGAGGGCATGACCGTGGGGATGCCGCGATGACGTACCCGATGATCGCCCTCGCGGACGTCTCCCGCACCTATCCGGGCGGGGTGGCGGCGCTGCGCGAGGTGTCGCTGCGCATCGACCACGGCGAGCTGGTCGCCATCGTCGGCCCGTCGGGGTCGGGCAAGTCCACGATGCTGAACGTCGTCGGCACCCTGGACCGCCCGACCTCCGGCACCATCCACATCGACGGCTACGACGTGTCCAGGCTGTCCGACGGGCAGTTGTCCGCGCTGCGCGCCACCACGATCGGCTTCGTCTTCCAACACTTCCACCTGGCCGCGAAGGTCCCGGCGCTGGACAACGTGGCCGACGGCCTGATCTACACGGGTCAAGGGCGGGCCGAGCGCCGCCGCCGCGCCGCGGCCGCGCTGGAGCGCGTGGGGCTGGGGCACCGCATGGATCACGAGCCGCACGAGCTGTCCGGCGGCGAACGGCAGCGGGTCGCCATCGCCCGCGCGGTGGCCGGCGAGCCGCCGCTGCTGCTGGCCGACGAGCCGACCGGCGCGCTCGACTCGGTGTCCGGCGCGGGCGTGATGGAGCTGCTGCACGAGCTCAACGCGGCCGGCACCACCATCGTGATCATCACGCACGACCGTGAGATCGCGGCCGGGCTGCCGCGCCAGGTGAGCATGCGCGACGGCCGCGTCGTCGCCGACTCGGCGCGCCACCGCGAGAACGAGCGGGTCCACGAGCCGGCGTCGCGCGCCGCCGAGAACGGGTCGGCGTCGCGCGCCGCCGAGTACGGGCGGGCGCTGTGATGGCCGCCCTGGAGGTGGTGGTGGAACGTCCGAAGCTGTCCCCGGCCCGGATGCGGCCCGGCGACGTCATGCGCGTCGGCGCGGTCGGCCTGCGGACCCGTCCGCTGCGGGCGTTCCTGTCCGCGCTCGGCATCGCCATCGGCATCGCGGCCATGGTGGGCGTGGTCGGGCTGTCGTCGTCGTCGGGCGCGGAGCTGGACCGCACGCTCTCGGCCCTCGGCACCAACCTGCTCACCGTCTCCGCCGGCACCACCCTCATGGGGGAGGCGGCGCAGATGCCGACGGAGGCCGAGGCGATGATCGAGCGCATCGGCCCCGTGGAGGCGGTCTCGTCCGTGGGCAAGGTGCCGGAGGCGAAGGTGTACCGGACGGAGCGCATCCCCGAGGCCCAGACCGGCGGTCTCGTCACCTACGCCGCCCGCCTCGACCTGCTCGGCACGCTCGGCGCGACCCTGCGCGACGGCATCTGGCTGAACGCCGCCACCGAACGGTACCCGGCCGCCGTGCTCGGCGCGTCCGCGGCGCAGCGGCTCGGCATCGGCGCGGCCGGCCCGGACACGCAGGTCGTGGTCGGCGGCGTGCGCTTCACCGTGGTCGGCGTGCTGAACCCGGTGGCCCTCGCCACCGACCTGGACAGCGGCGTGCTGGTCGGCTGGCCGGTCGCCGAGGAACGGCTGGGCTTCGACGGGCACCCCACCACCCTCTACACCCGCTCGGAGGAGGCGAAGCTGGAGGCCGTGCGGGAGGTCCTGGCCGGCACCGCCAACCCGGAGGCGCCGAACGAGGTGGACGTCTCCCGCCCGTCCGACGCGCTGGCCGCCAAGCAGGCCACCAGCCAGGCCTTCGCCAACCTGCTGCTGGGGGTGGGCGCGGTCGCGCTGCTCGTGGGCGGGGTCGGCGTGGCCAACACCATGGTCATCTCCGTCCTGGAACGCCGGGCCGAGATCGGCCTGCGCCGCTCGCTGGGCGCGACGCGGGGACAGATCCGCACCCAGTTCCTGGCGGAGTCCCTGCTGCTGTCGGCGCTGGGCGGGGCGGGCGGCGTCCTGCTGGGGACGGCGGTGACCATGGGGTACGCGCTGTACAGCGGCTGGCCGTCGGTGGTGCCGCTCTGGGCGACGGCGGGCGGCCTCGCGGCGACGCTGGCGATCGGCGCGGTGGCGGGCCTCTACCCGGCGGTGCGCGCCTCGCGGCTCGCTCCGACCGAGGCGTTGTCCACGCCCTGATCGTGATCGGGGGACGCGGGCCGGCCGGTGGCCGCGTAACAGGTCGTCTTGCCGACCAGGCGGACCCCCGGCCGCTCGCCGTGCACCACGGTCAGCTCGAACGTCAGCCAGGTCTCGGGGTTGCGCAGCACCGACACGTCCTGGGTGTCGTCCCGCAGGTCGAGGTCGTCGGCGACCTTGTCGTACCCCATGGCCTGGAGCTCTTCCTGCAGCCCCGAGGAGGCGTCCACGCGCTCGGCCTCGACCTGGAGGAAGCCGCGCACCTCGCCGGGGACGCAGGTGGTGTCCTCGATCTGCTGGGGCCCTGAGCGGTGCAGGCCGCCGGGCCGGAGGCCGGGCGTCCCGAGGAGGCGGTCGGCGTCGGTGGTCAGGCGGCGGGTGGCCTCGTCGAGCGTGGGGAGGCCGTGGCCCGCCGCACATGCGGTGACCGCCGCGACGCAGAGGAGCGCCGTGGTGGCAGCGTATCGGCGGGTACGCATGGATCGGACCTTACCGAAGGTGCGCGCGCCCTATAGGGCAAATGCCGCAAATCGCGCAAGTCCCCGCCGATGAACACCCGACGAGAACGAGGGCGAGAACGAGGGCGAGGGCGAGGGCGAGGGGCGGATTGCGCGAGTCGGGGCGGTGAGGCGGGGCGGGGTCAGTGGACGGTCGCCTTCAGGCGGCGGACCAGGCTCAGGTCCTCCACGTACCGCCCCAGCCCCAGCGCCACCGACTCCAGCGGCTGCTCGGCCCGCCGCACCGGCATGCACAGCGCCGCCCGCAGCCGCCGCCCGAGCCCCCGCAGCAGCGCGCCGCCGCCCACCAGCACCGCCCCCCGCTCCCCGAGGTCGGCCACCAGCTCGGGCGGGCAGCGCTCGACGGTGCCGACGGCCGCCCGCACGACGGTCTCGATCGGCTGCCGGGTCGCCTCGTAGATGAGCTGCACGGGCAGCGTCACCGCGCGTTCGCGGCCGGTCCCGGCGTCCCGCCCCCGGACGATCACGTGCCGGTGCAGCGGCTTCCAGTCCGTCCCCGCGCGGCGCTTGACGTCCTCCGCCGCGGCCTCGTCGAGCAGCAGCCCGTGCTCGCGCTCGACCAGGCGGGCGATGGCGAGGTTCATGGCCCGCCCGCCGACCGGCACCGTCCCGGCGGCCACCACGGCCCCGTGGGACAGGACGGCGACCCGCGCCGTGTCCCGCCCGATGTCGATGACCATCCGCCCGGCGCCGTCCTTGACCGGCAGGCCCGCGCCGAGCGCCGCCGCGAGCCCGTGCGGGACCAGCAGGAGGGTGCGGGCCTCGGCCTCGTACGCCACGTCGCGCAGCGCGGCCCGGTCGATCGGCGTGGCGCCCTCGGGCAGCGCCATGACCAGGCGCGGCCGGGCGAAGGGCCGCCGCCGGTGCACCCGTCGCAGGAAGTGGCGGACCAGCCGCCGGGTCAGCTCGCCGTCGGCGGGCAGGCCGGCGTTGACGGGCCAGCAGGTCTCGTGGCCCCCGTCAGGGTGTGCCTCGGCGCCGTACTCGACGACCTTGCCGGTCATGGCGTCGCGGACGACGGCGGAGGGCTCGTCGAGGACGATGCCCCTGCGTTTGACGTAGATCCGCGTGCGCGCCGCCCCCAGATCCACCGCCACGTCCAGGCCGAGGACGCTCATGCCCGCCGCCCAGGGGATATGTCCACCATGTCGGGTTTTCTATCCGGCAGCGTCCCAACGCAACACCAGGAACCGAACGGTTCCCCTTTACCCGGCGGCCCTCCTGAGGTCGGCCAGCGTCTCCTCCGTCCAGCCGATGCTGGTGCGGAGCTGGGCCAGCCCCAGCTTCAGCGCGTACGAGCCGAACGCGCCGGCCTGCTGGCACTGCAGCGTCGCGAGGCGCGCCTCCAGCCCGGCCCTGATGCGCTCGACCACCGCGATCGCGTCGTCGCGATCGAGCAGCGGCAGCAGGAACGCCTGGAGCGCGACCTCGTTGCGCACCACGACCGAGGGCGTGTGCTCCAGCATCCACTCGTGGAGCTGCCGGGCGCCCTCGGGCGTGATCGTGTAGGTCTTGCGACCGCGCGCGCCCTCCGAGCCGGCGTCCACCAGCCCGTCGGCCGCCATCTTCACCAGCTCCGGATAGATCTGCGTGTGCCCGGCCTGCCAGACGTGGTTGAGCGACCGGTCGAACTTCTTCGCCAGGTCGTAGCCGCTCGCGGGGCCCACGGCCGAGAGCAGCCCCAGGAGCGCGATCCGCAGGGACATGCCCGCCAGCATAGCGAAGACTTGACATGTAAGCTTTTACATATCAATGTTCACCTGTGACTGATGACATGAAGACGCGAGGCGGCGACGTGCCCGTGCTCGTGGCCGCGCTCGGCGGCATGTTCCTGGCGATGCTCGACCAGACGATCGTCGGCACGGCGTTGCCGCGCATCGTCGGCGACCTCGGCGGCGGCGAGCTGTACACGTGGGTGGTCACCGCGTACCTGCTCACCTCGACGGTGACCGTGCCGCTCTACGGCCGGCTCTCCGACCAGCACGGCAGGAAGCCGCTGCTGCTGGTCGGCATGGTGGTGTTCGTCCTCGGCTCGGCCCTGTGCGGCGTGGCCCAGGACATGGTGCAGCTCATCGCCTTCCGCGCCCTCCAGGGCCTCGGCGCGGGCGCGCTGCTGCCGCTGTCGCTCGCGCTGGTGATGGAGATGTTCCCGCCCGGCAGCCCGCGCGGCGCCCGCACGCAGGGCGCGCTCGGCGGCGTGATGGCGTTGACGTACCTGGCGGGGCCGTTCCTCGGCGGCCTGTTCACCGACCACGCGAGCTGGCGCTGGGCCTTCTACGTGAACGTGCCGCTCGGCGCGGCGGTGATCGCGACCGTGGTGCTGCGGCTGCCGAACCGGCCGGGCTCCGGCGCGGGCGGGCGTCCCGACTACGCCGGGATCGCGGTGTTCACGGTGGCCGTCACCGCTCTGCTGCTGGGGTTGACGGAGAAGGGTCTCGACGGCCACACCTGGACCGACGCGGCCGTGGCGGGGCCCATCCTGCTCGCGCTGGCCGCGCTCGCCGCGTTCGTGGCGGTGGAGCGGCGGGCGGCCAACCCGATCATGCCGCTGCACCTGTTCGGCGTGCGGACGTACACGCTGGTGAACGCGACCTCGTTCGTCACGGCCTTCTGCATGTACGCGGGAGTCGTCTTCCTGCCGCGTTACTTCCAGGAGGCCCTGGGCGCCAGCGCCACGGAGTCGGGCCTGCGGATCTACCCGATGACACTGGCGATGGTCGCCGGCAGCGCGCTCATGGGCACGCTCATGTCCAGGACCAGGGTCTACAAGCCGTGGCTGCTGGTCTCCCCGTTCCTGCTGACGGCCGGCACGCTGCTCTGCCTCAACCTCGCGCGCGACACCGGCGGCCTGGCGCTCGCGGCCTGGATGGCGCTGATCGGGCTCGGCATGGGGCCGATGCTGTCGGGGCTGACCGTGGCCGTGCAGCAGGCGGTGCCGCCCCAGTACATCGGCACGGCCTCGGCCAACCTCACCTTCTTCCGCCAGATCGGCGGCTCGGTGGCGCTGGCCGTGGGCGGCACCCTCTACACCTCGACCGTCGCGGCGGAGGCCCCGGCGCACGGCCTGCCCGCCGCCCACGCCGCCGCCGCGGCGGCCGTCATCCCGTCGATCGGCGTGGCCGGAGCGCTGATCGCCTTCGTGGCGCTGGCGGCCATGCCCGGCAGGCGGCTGGAGACGCCCGCTGCGCCGCCGAGCAAGATTGAAGCCGGTTTCGCATCGTAAGGAGCATCGTGCGAAGCTGGAGGGGTCCCAACACCATGGAGGTCCTCAATGGCGGAATCACCGGAGCCGGAAGTCAGCGAAACTCCCGAGGACGAGATGAAGCGCAAGTTCCGCGAGGCGCTGGAGCGCAAGCGCGGCCAGGCCGCGGGCAACGGCGCTGGTGGCAGGGGCGGCGACCCGTCGAAGATCCATGGGACGCACGGTCCGGCTGCGAACAAACGATCCTTCAGGCGCAAGAGCGGCGGCTGAGGCCGGCTTGACGAAGGGGGCGCGGTTATTCCGCGCCCCCTCTTTCTTTGCCCAGGAGATAGGTAGATCTTTCGCCCGATTCATGACGATTCGTTTGCGTTCGTCCGGTACGCGTGGTTAAGTGTCAGCCAATCAACCAGCCGAATCCCGAGCCCCTCGGGAACCGGGGACCCACCTTGTTGGGGTGAATCCGGCACTGCGCCGGTAGGGCATCTCCTCGCCCGAACCCGTCAGCTAACCCGGTAGGCGTGATGGAGAGGAACCCCGCATGCCCCACCGCGTCACACCCCCGGACGCCGGCTCCCCACGCGTCGCCATTCCAGAGTGCCCCCTCCCGGACTGTGTAGTGCCGGCCGCCCGCTGAGCGGCCCCGCCTCCAGGTTCTCTCCGCGCTCCGCGCAGCCTCCCCCGTCAGGTGTCCTCCCCGGCTGCGCCCTTCTTCCCTGAGCGTGTCTCCCCGTCCCCTCGCGAAGGACCTCACTGCTCCATGTCTGCCCATTTCGGCCTGCGTTCGTTCGCCGTGCTCACCGCCTGCTCGATCGGCGCGCTCACCGCCGTCTGCACCCCCGCCCACGCTGACACCGACGAGAAGATCCTGCTCGAGGGCTCGACCACGGCCTCCTACTTCTGGGACGACTCCTCCGGTCGGGCCGGCGACACCGGCCTGCCGGCCAGCGGCAAGCCGATGCAGAAGGGGCTGGCCGCCAGCCCGAGCTGGCCCCTGCTGACCGAGGGCTACGTGATGTACGAGGGCAAGAAGATGCCCTTCTTCGTCGGCGACCGCGGCCCCGGCGAGCCCTCCAGCCGCGGCGTCATGCTCGACCTGGACGCCAAGACCTTCGCCGAGCTGACCGGGGGCAGGTTCAACTCCGACACCCTGGGCGTGGACGGCATCGGCGGCGAGGGCCACATCAAGATCGACTATGTCATCACCAAGTGGGGCGACGGCGTCGGCAAGAAGAACTACCCGGTCGCCTTCTCCACCGGCGCCTGGTCCGAGCGCGACGACAACCCGGCCGAGCCGCCGAAGGTGCTCGCCGAGGAGAAGGCGGAGCAGCCGGCCGCCAAGCCGATGGCGGCGGAGCAGCCGCAGGAGAAGGCCGCCGAGGCCGCCGAGCCCGTAGCCGCCGCGGACGACGACGCCGCCGCCGACGCCGCCGACGACGCCGCCGCGGAGGCAGCGCGGGCGGAGGCGGAGGACGGGCGGGCCGCCGCGGGCAAGGCCGTCGCCGCCGCCCCCGGCGGGCGCGCGGGCGTCGAGACCGTCGTCGGCCGCCACACCCAGGCCGCCCCGGCCGCCGTGGAGGCGAAGGAGGCCGGCACCGGCGTGGCCGGCATGCTGCTGTCGTTCGTGCTGGCCCTCGCGGGCGGCGGCGTCGTGCTGGGCGGCGACCGCCTCCGCCGGCTGGTGACCAGGGGCTGACACCGGCCTGTCACCCTTTACGGACGCCGGACCAGAATGACATTCTGGTCGGGTGACCACCCGCGTAACCGCCAACGGCATCGACATCGCCTACGAGAGCTTCGGCGCGCCAGAAGGCCGCCCGCTCCTCCTCATCATGGGCCTCGGCGCCCAGCTCATCCACTGGGACGAGGAGTTCTGCGAGCTCCTGGCCGAGCAGGGGCACCACGTCGTCCGGTTCGACAACCGCGACGCCGGCCTGTCCACGCACTTCGCGGAGGCCGGCCTGCCCGGCATGGGGACGGCTCCGCCGTACCTGCTGGACGACATGGCCGACGACACGGCCGGCCTCATGGACGCCCTCGGCTGGCCGCGGGCTCACGTGGTGGGCGCCTCGATGGGCGGGATGATCGCCCAGGCGCTGGCCGTCCGCCATCCGGAGCGCGTGCTGAGCCTGACCTCCATCATGTCCACCCCGGGCCCGGAGATCGCCCCGCCGACGCAGGAGGCCGCCGCCATCCTCATGGCCCGCCCCGCCGCCGACCGCGACGGCGTGCTGGAGCAGGCGGTGCGGACCTGGTCCGTCATCGGGTCGCCGGGCTACGAGCTGGACCGCGAGCGCGTCACCACGCTCGCCGGGCTGGCCTACGACCGCTGCTTCGACCCGGCGGGCACCGGCCGCCAGCTCGCCGCGATCATGGCGTCGGGCAGCCGGGTGGAGGCCCTCGGCCGGGTGCGCGTGCCCACGCTGGTGCTGCACGGCGAGGCCGACCAGCTCGTCCCGCTCGCGGGCGGCCAGGCCACGGCCGCCGCGATCCCCGGCGCCCGGCTGGTGACCTACCCGGGCATGGGGCACGACCTGCCGCGCGCGCTCTGGCCCGACATCGCCGCCGAGATCACCAAGCTCACGAGCGCCTGAGCGACGGCACGACGCGGCCCGCACCCCTGGATCGGGGGCGCGGGCCACGGGCGGACGGCGTCAGACCTCCAGCTTCTCCTCGATGCCGCGAAGTTGGTGGCGGGCCATGGCCAGGTTGGCCCGCCCCCGGTCGAGCGCCAGGTAGAGGAACAGCCCCTTGCCGCTGCGGCCCGTGATCGGGCGGATGATGTGGTACTGCCCGCTCAGCGTGATCAGGATGTCCTCGATGCTCTCCTTGAGGCCCAGCGAGTCCATCGTCCGCAGCTTCGCCTTGACGACCTCGGTGTTGCCCGCGGCGGCGACCTGGAGGTCCAGGTCCTTCGAACCGCCGAGGGTGCCGAGCGCCATGCCGCTGCCGTAGTCGACGACAGCCGCGCCGACCGCACCGTCGATCGTCATCATCTCCTTGAGAGAGACGTCCATGCCTGCCATGATTCCTCCTTCTCTGCCGGGATGGGTCAGTGCTTGCGTGCTGCGACGGCCGCCACCGCGGCGGCCGTCTTCCTGCCCTCCAGCCGCAGGAGCCCGACGTTCGTGCCGGGCCCGGCCAGGACTGTGAGGACGATCGTGGGGCCGGCCGCGTAGAAGGCCACGAAGCCGGCGGTGCCGGAGATCAGCGTCTCCTCGAAGGCGCCCTGATGCGTCATGATCAGCATGCGCCTGCTCATGGCGAGCAGCGCCGCGGCCAGGGCCGCCGCCTGCTCGCCGATCTCGTCGGGCAGGTCGCAGGCCACCTGCAGGCCGTCCACGGTGCAGGCGACGCTCCCGCTCACGTCCGGAGTGCGCTCGCGCAGGAGCGTCATCTCCTCCAGAACCTCTTGGCTCAGTTCCACCCGTGGCCTCCTCCTGAGTGAGGGAAACCTCACGACAGCTCCTCTAGCGCCTTCTTCAGCCGCAACAGCAGCGCTATATCGGTCGGGTCCCCCGTGATGGGCGGCCCTGCGGGCAACCGCGGGGCCTCCGGATGGTGGGGCGGTCGCGGCAGCTCGCCGCGCGCCCGCTTCGGCAGCCGCGCCTCGTCCTCGGCCGGCTGCGGGTCCGGGGCGGCCAGCAGCCCGGCGGCGGCCAGCCGCCGCACCGCCAGCAGCACCGAGTAGCCCGACCGGCCGACCTGCTTGGCCAGCTCCAGCGGCGTCGCCTTGTGGTCGGCCCGGACCAGCACCTCCCACTGGACCCGGTCGAGCGTCACCCCGTGCCCGGGCAGCGCGGCGACCGGCCGCACCGGGCTGACGTCCACGTCGGCCGCGGGCCAGACGGTGGCGAGCTGGGCCCGCCGCCGCGCGCACTCGCGCACCAGCCCCGCCACGTCGAAGAACCACTGCCCGCCGAGCCAGTGCTCCTCGCCGGGACGGAACTTGGGCCGGGTCCCGTTCATGGGCAGCAGGAAGAAGGCGGCGTCGAGCACCGCGCCGAGGACGGCGTACTGCAGCTCGCCCTGGGTGAGCGAGCCCTCCTGGAGCAGCCGTGCGCAGCCGCCCTCGGCCTGCACCGCGCGGAGCGCCGCCTCCGTCATCCGCCCCCTGGCGGTGAGCAGCCGCTCGAGGCTCGGCACCTGGGCGCACTCCATGTACGTCACGCGCCCGTCCGACAGGAAGATGGTGCCGCTGCGGCCGACCCGGAGCGCGCCCGTCGAGCGTTCTCGGGCGAGCCCGGCGAGGAGGGTGTCCAGCCTGGTCATGGGTCACGTCGTCAAGCGGCCGGCGATGGACTGGAGACGGTGCCGGGCCAGAGCGAGGTTGGAGCGCTCCAGGTCCAGGCGCACGTAGATGACGAGCGGCCCCTCGAACACGGTCTCCATCAGCCGGAGCAGATGGTGGCCCTTGTCCGTGGTGACCATCATGTCGTCGATGCGTACGACGTCGCCCGGACAGGTCCGGGCCAGCCCGTCGGTCGTGGCGCGCAGCGCCTCGGTGAGCGCGGCGGCCGAGCGGTCGGCGTCGACGCCGGAGGCCTGGCTGAAGGCGACCGCCATCCCGCTGGTGTTGTCCACCAGCATGGCGTCCAGCGCCCCCGGTATGGCCATGACCTCAGCCAGGCAGGTGTCGATTCCGAGCACGTGACCTCCCTCGCCGTTGGTGGGACGGAGACAGCGTAGAGGGATGGAACCGCCTCGAAGCGTGATCAGTCGCTGGAGTTAAGGTTTTGTACGGCTATGGCGGAGAAAAGCAATCCCAAGCGCGGGCAATTGTTAGATTCACGAAAATTTCTCGCGGCACCGGAGGATTTCCGCAACATTCTGCTCGGCCCACGTGGCCACCACCGACAGCGGCCCGTGCAGCGACCGCCCGAGGCCGGTCAGCGTGTACTCCACCCGCGGCGGCACCTCCGCGAAGACCTCCCGCGTCAGCAGCCCGTCCTGCTCCATGGCGCGCAGGGTCTGCGTGAGCACCTTCGGCGTGACGCCCCCGATGCGGGAACGGAGCTGCGTGAAGCGCATCGGCCCGCCTTTGAGGCTGAGCAGCACGAGCATCGACCATTTGTCCCCGATACGGTCCAAGACCACGCGAGTGGGACAGTTGGGGTCGAAGACATCGCCGGTATCCATAAGGTACTTATAGCACGATGAAGTAACCAGTATCCGATGGATACTCTTGGCCGCATGAAGATCCTCGTCTTTGGCGCGACCGGCATGATCGGCCAGCGCATCGTCGCAGAGCTCACCGACCGCGGGCACGAGGTGACCGGCGTCAGCCGCACGGGCGGCCCGGTCAAGGGCGACGTCCGCGACACCGCCACCCTGGCCAAGGGGCACGACGCGATCGTCTCGGCCATCGCGCCGCCGCGCGACGGCACCGACCCAGAAGGCCCGTTCCTGGAGGCCAACCGCGCGCTGGTCGACGGCGCCCGCGAGGCCGGGGTGCGCCGGCTGATCGTCGTCGGCGGCGCGGGCAGCCTCAAGGTGGCCCCGGGCCTCGACCTGGTCGACACGCCCGACTTCCCGGAGATCTACAAGAGGGAGGCGCTGGCCGCCCGCGAGGTCCTCCGCCTGCTCCGCCAGGTCGACGACCTCGACTGGACCTACATCTCGCCGGCCGCCGAGATCGCTCCCGGCAGCCGCACCGGCATCTACCGCATCGGCCACGAGGACCTGCTCAGCGACTCCGAGGGCCGCAGCTTCATCTCCGCCGAGGACTACGCGGCGGCCGTCGGCGACGAGCTGGAGCGCGGCACCCACCCGCGCGGGCGCATCACCGTGGCGTACTGACCGGCCGAAGGGGTCACCGGCCCGGTTCGTCCGGGAGCAGCGCCTTCTCGTCGGGCTTGTGCACGAGCACGTTGTCCACGTACGACTTCACCGCCGTGGCCATCCCGACGTCGGCGCCCGCCTGCTCGGACAGGTACCAGCGGTGGTCGAGCAGCTCGTGGAAGAGCTGCGCGGGCTCCAGCTTCCCGCGCAGCTCGGCCGGGATCGCGTCCACCGTCGGGCTGAACACCTCGGCCAGCCACCGGTGCGCCACGATCGCCTCGTCCTCGTGCCGCAGGCCCTTGGCCACCCGGAAGCCGTCGAGGTCGTTGAGCAGCCGCCGGGCCTGGTTCTCCTCGACGTCGAGGCCGGTCAGCCGGAGCAGCCGCCGCTGGTGGTGGCCGGCGTCGACGACCTTCGGCCGCACGATGAGCCGGCCGGTGCCGACCTTGCGCCGCACCATCATCTCGGCGACGTCGAAGCCGAGCAGGTTGAGCCGCCTGATGCGCTGCTCCACGCGGTGCCAGTCCACCTCCTCGATGATCTCGCTGTCGTTCAGCTCGGCCCAGAGGCGGTGGTAGCGGGCGACGATGTCCTCGGCGGTGTCCATGGGGTCGATCGACGGGTGCAGCAGCCCGCCGGCCTCCAGGTCCAGCATCTCGCCGAAGATGTTGGTGTGGGCCACGTCGATGTCGGTGAGCCGCTGGCCCTCGCTGATCATCGGGTGCATCTCGCCGGTCTCGGCGTCCACCAGGTACGCCGCGAACGCGCCCGCGTCCCGCCGGAAGAGCGTGTTGGACAGCGAGCAGTCGCCCCAGTAGAAGCCGGTGAGGTGCAGCCGCACCAGCAGCACGGCCAGGGCGTCCAGCAGGCGGGTGAGGGTGTCGGGGCGGAGGGTGCCGGACATGACCGCGCGGTAGGGCAGCGAGAACTGCAGGTGCCGGGTGATCAGGGCGGCGTCCAGGCCGTCCTCGCGGCCGGTGACGTACGCGACCGGCTCGACCGAGGGGGCGTCGAGCCGGGCCAGGTCCCACAGGAGCTGGTACTCCCGCCTGGCGTACCGCTCGCTGATCTCCTTGATCGCGTACACCTTGCCCTGGAGCCGGGCGAAGCGCACCACGTGCCGCGAGATGCCGCGCGGCAGATCGACCAGGTGGTGCTGCGGCCAGTCTTGCAGGGGGACGTCCCAGGGGAGGCGAAGGAGGTCGGGGTCGCCGAGCGCGCCGGTGATCTGCAGGGGCATTCGCTCAGGATAAGGTGCAGCGGTGGACGAGTTTCTCAAGTGGTACTTTTCCGACCGTCCCGTGCTCGCCAGCCTGCTGGGAGCGGACGGCTACGATCACACCCTAGGCGACTTCACCGCCGACGGCTGGACCGCCCGCGAACGCGAGGAGGCCCGCTGGCTCGACCGGCTCGCCGCCCTGCCCGCCGCCTCCCTCGACGACGAGATCGACAGGGACCTCGTCCTGTCCCAGCTCAGGGGCTCGGTCGCGCTCGCGTCCTGGCCCGAGTGGCGGCGCGACCCGGCCGCCTACCTCTCGCCGGTCTTCGCCGCGATGTACACCCCGTTCCAGCGCCGGCTGCAGCCGGAGCCCGAACTGGTGGCCGCCGCCATCGCCCGGCTGGCCGAGGTGCCCGGCGTGCTCGCCGCCTGCCGCGCCAACCTCGACCCCGGCCTCGCCGCCCCGCTGCTCGTCCAGCGCGGCCTCGGCCAGGCCCGCACCGGCCGCAACTTCCTCACCAGGACGATCCCCGGCATGGTCGGGGACGACGGGCTCCGCGCCAAGCTGGCCGAGGCCGCCGAGCCCGCCGCCCGCGCCTTCGACGAGCTCGTGGCCTTCCTGGAGGGCTACGAGTGCGGCGGCACCTGGCGCATGGGGGAGAAGCTCTACTCCACGCTGCTGCGCGAGCGCGAGCTGCTCGGCTACGGCGCCGCCGAGCTGCACGAGAAGGGCAAGGCCGCCTGGGCCGAGCTGGACGCCAGGATGCGCGAGGTCGCGGTCGGCGTCAACGGGAGCCAGGACTGGCGGGCGGCCATGGAGTCCCTGATGGACGACCACCCGCCGACCCTCGCCGACATGCGCGCCGAGTACGAGGCCGAGACCCTGCGGGCCCGCGACTTCGTCAAGGAGCGCGACCTGGTCACCTTCGCCGACGGCGAGGAGTGCCAGGTGCTGCCCTCCGCCGAGTACACCCGGCCGATCCTGGCCGTCGCCCACTACCTCGCGCCGCCGCCGCTGGCCGGCTCGCGCACCGGCGTGTTCTTCGTGCCGTACACGCCGGACGACTTCACCGAGGAGCAGGTGCGCCAGCGGCTGCGGACGAACTCGCGGGCCCAGATGCCCTCGATCGCCGTCCACGAGGCCTACCCCGGCCACCACTGGCACCTGTCGTACATGGCGGGCAACCCCCGCACGGTCCGCAAGGTCTTCCGGACCCCGTACTTCACCGAGGGCTGGGCCCTGTACGTCGAGAAGCTCCTGCACGAGCAGGGCTACTTCGACACCCCGGCGACCGAGCTCGCCCACCTCGACTGCCGCATCTTCCGCGCCGCGCGGATCGTCGTCGACACCGCGCTGCACTGCGAGGACATGTCGGTCGAGGAGGCCGAGACGTTCATGGCCACCAAGGCGTCGCTGTCGCCCGGCACCGCGCAGGGCGAGGTCAGCCGCTACTGCGCCTGGCCCACCCAGGCGCCGTCCTACCTGACGGGGGCCATCGAGATCGACCGCGTCCGGCAGTCGTTCCAGGGGCCGCTGAAGGACTTCCACGACCGCATCGCGGGGTCCGGCGGCCTGCCGCTCGGCCTGGCCGAGAAGGCGGCCCTGGGGTAGGGGCGCCGGGAGCGCCAGGGGCAGCGGGGCTGGGCGTCAGCCCTTCGGGGGAGTGGGGTCGTTGCCGGGGGCGATGGTGCGCTGGTCGCGCACCTTGCCGTCGGTGCCGTGGATGCGCAGCTCGCCGCCGCCGTCCCGGTGCAGCAGCTCGCGGGCCCGCTCCACCGCCTCGGCCTGCGTGCCGGCCGTGTGGAGCGCCCGCTCGGAGCCGGGCTTGGTCACCGCCCAGGTGCCGTCGGGCCGCTGGACGACGTCTCGGGAGTTGGCCTGTCCGGCCATGATCGTTCCTTTCTCGCGACTGGCTTGGGAAGAGCGGCCTCTACCCGTAGATCGGCTCGCCAGTCGCGGGAAGGCGGGCCGTCAGGGGCGGCGGGGGAACGACGGCGGGTTGAGCGACCGCTCGACCACGGCGGCGAGCTGCTCGTCCGTCAGGACGACCGGCTTGCCGACGCCCAGCCCCCGGACGTAGACCTCGCACAGCCACTCCAGCAGCCGCGTCGCCTCGAACGCCTGCTCCAGGCCCGGCCCGATGGTCACCCCGCCGTGGTTGGCGAGCAGGGCGGCCTGCTTGCCCGCCAGCGCCTCGCGCACGTTGGCGGCCAGCTCGGGCGTGCCGTACGTGGCGTACTCGGCGACCTTGACCACGCCGCCCAGCAGCAGCGCGTTGTAGTGCACCGGCGGCAGCTCGCTCATCGTCGTCGCCACCACCGTGCCGAACACCGAGTGGGTGTGCACCACGGCCTGCGCGCCGGTGCTCCGGTAGATCGCCAGGTGCATGGGCGTCTCGCTGGAGGGCTGCAGGTCGCCCTCCACCAGGTGGCCCTCGACGTCGACCACCGGGCAGGACCCGGGCGTGAGCCGGTCGAGCGCCACCCCCGACGGGGTGACGGCCACCAGGTCGCCGCGGCGCGCGCTGAGGTTGCCCGAGGTGCCGATGACCAGGCCGAGCTCGACGGCGCGGCGGCCGTACGCGCAGAGCTGCTCGCGGAGGTCGTCCATACCCGCGCAATGTAGTCGGTCGTCCGACGACCGGCAATCGCCGGCCCTCAGAGGCGGTCGACGGCGCGCAGCATCAGCCGCTCGACGTCCACCCGGGTCAGCCGGCCCGGGTAGAGCAGCAGGTGCAGGCTGAGGCCGTCCATGAGGGCGAGCAGGTGCTCCGCCAGGTCGTCCAGGCTGTCGTCCGGATGGTCGCCGGCGCGCAGCTCGCCCGCGTCCCTGGCCTGGCGCAGCAGCTCGCGGACGGCCGCGCGCAGCTCGCCCGCCTCGGTCCGCTGCACCTCGGCCAGCCGCTCGGAGGCGAGGCTGCGGCTCCAGAAGCTGACCTCCAGCCGCGACTCCTGGGTGCGCTCGGCGTCCAGCGGCAGGTTGTCCAGCAGCAGCTCGCGCAGCGCGGCGAGGCCGGTCACGCCCGCCACCTTGCCGGTCAGCCGCTCCCTGATGCGCTGGTGCGACTGGCGCAGCGCCGAGAGCAGGATCTCGTCCTTGTCGGCGAAGTAGTGGGCGAGCACGCCGTTGGAGTAGCCGGCCTCCTTGGCGATGGCCCGGGTGGTCGCGGCGTCGATGCCGTCCCTGACGATCACCCGGCGGGCCGCCGACAGCACCTCGCGCCTGCGCTCGTCGTGATCGACGATCTTCGGCATCGAGCCCTCCCTTGACGTTTTATTCGGACGTCTGTCTATTTAGACTATGACCGTCGTCACCGTCGGCGTCCACATCGTCGACATTCTCGCCAGGCCCGTCGAGCACATCCCCGAGGGCCAGGACACCGTGCTGGTCGACCAGATCCGGCTCACCGCGGCCGGCGCCGCCGCGGGCACCGCGGTGGACCTGGTCAAGCTGGGCAACGACGTCGTCACCATGGGCGCGATCGGCGACGACGAGCTCGCCGACTTCCTGCTCATGGTGCTGGCCAAGCACGGCGTGGACACCTCGTGCCTGCGGCGCAGGGCGGGGGAGGCGACCGCCGCCTCGATCCTGCCCATCAGGCCCGACGGCGGGCGCCCCAGCTTCCACGTGCCCGGCGCCAACCTCTCCGTCGCCCCCGCCGACCTCGACCCCGGCGTGCTCCGCCGCGCCCGGGGCATCCACCTCGGCGGCATGGACGTCACGTTCGGCCTCGGCGACCCGGCCTTCTTCGCGCTCCTGGACGAGGTGCGCGCCGCCGGCGCGATCGTCACGATGGACCTGCTGTCGGAGCTGCCCGACCTGCTGAAGATGGCCAGGGCGTTCCTGCCGCACGTGGACTACGTGCTGCCCAACGAGTCGCAGGCCCGCCACATGACCGGCGCCGCCGACGCCGCGGAGGCGGCCCGCGAGCTGCTGGCCGACGGCCCGCGCGGCGTGCTCGTCACGCTGGGCGAGGAGGGCAGCCTCGTCGTCACCGCCGGCGGCGCGGAACGGGTGCCGGCCATGAAGACGGAGGTCGCCGACACCACCGGCTGCGGCGACGCCTACTGCGCCGGCTTCCTGACCGGCCTGCTGCACGGCGAGGACGTGCTGACGGCCGCCCGCTGGGGCACCGCCGCCGCCGCCCGCGTCGCCACCGGCCTAGGCTCCGACGCCGGCCTCACCGACCTCGAATCGACGCTAAGGATGTTGTCATGAAAGACGCCGACCTGCGCGCGCGGGCCGCGAAAGTCGTCCCCGGCGGCATGTACGGCCACCTCAACGCGGCCCTGTTCGCCCCCGGCTTCCCCCAGTTCTTCGAACGCGGCGAGGGCTGCCGTCAGTGGGACGCCGACGGGCGCGAGTACATCGACTTCATGTGCAGCTGGGGCCCGGTCGTGCTGGGCCACCGGCACCCGCGCGTGGAGGCGGCCGCCGCCCGCCAGGCCGCGCTCGGCGACTGCCTGAACGGCCCGGGCGCGGTCATGGTGGAGCTGGCCGAGCTGCTGGTGGACCTGATCCCGAGCGCCGACTGGGCGATGTTCTCCAAGAACGGCACCGACGCCACCACCCAGGCCCTCATGGTGGCCCGCGCCGCCACCGGCCGCACCAAGGTGCTGATGGCGCACGGCGCCTACCACGGGGCCGACCCCTGGTGCACGCCCTCCCCGGCGGGCACCACGCCGAACGAGCGGGCCGACCTGGTCGAGTTCACCTACAACTCGCTGGAGTCGCTGGAGGCCGCCGCGGCCACCGTCGAGGGGGACGTGGCGGCGATCATCGTGACGCCGTTCAAGCACGACTCGTTCGAGGACCAGGAGCTGGTGGAGCCGGCCTTCGCGCGCGGCGCCCGGGCGCTGGCCGACCGGATCGGCGCGGCGCTGGTGATCGACGACGTGCGGGCCGGGTTCCGGATCGACCTGCGCGGCTCGTGGGAGCCGTACGGGGTGCGTCCCGACCTGACGGCCTGGTCCAAGGCGATGGCCAACGGCTACCCGATCGCCGCCGTGACCGGCACCGACGCGTTGCGCGGGCCCGCGCAGACGTTGTACTCGACCGGCTCGTTCTGGTTCTCGGCGGTGCCGATGGCGGCGGCCAGGGCCACCATCGAGACCCTGCGCGACACGGACGGCATCGCGGCCATGGAGCGGGCCGGCGCCCAGCTCCGCGAGGGCCTGTACGCGCAGGCCAAGGCGCACGGCTTCGTGATCAACCAGACCGGTCCCGTGACGATCCCGTGGCTGAGCTTCGACGGCGACGCCGACCTGTCGGTGGCCATGCACTGGAGCGACGCGTGCCTCCGCCACGGGGTGTACCTGCACCCGTGGCACAACTGGTTCCTGTCGGCCGCCCACACCGAGCAGGACGTGGCGCGGGCACTGGAGGGCACGGACGCGGCCTTCGCCGAGACCCGCGCCCACTTCGGCTGAGCGTCACCTCACCCGGTAGTGCCCCTCTCCGGGAGCGAGGACGCGCGCCGTCGCCGGGAACAGCGGCGACGGCAGCGCGCCCGGCGAGAACCAGCGCCAGGACCGGAACACGTGCGGCTCGGTGACCGCGGGCTCGCCCGAGCGCAGCTCCATGGTCACCGCCGCGGTCACCCGCACCGCCCCGTCGCCGGGGTGGTCGAGCACGACGGCGGTGACCCGGGGCGGGCCGGCGTCGGACACGCCGGTCTCCTCGCGCAGCTCGCGCGCCGCCGCCGCCTCGAAGCTCTCGCCGGGCTCCACGGCCCCGCCCGGCAGGCACCACGACGGCGGCTCGCCCGCCTTGACCCGCTCACCCAGCAGGATGCGCCCGTCCGGCGCGGTGAGCACGACGCCGACCCCGATGATGCGTTCCACGGCACCCCACGGTAACGGGTTCAGGAGCGCTTCCCGGACTCGGCGGCGGCCCAGGCGAAGATGCCCCTGGCCATGAGCGAGCGCTCGTTCGCCGCGCGGGTCCCGAACACCTCCGCGCGCACCCGGTGCACGCCGGGGTCGTCGGGGGCGGCCAGGGCGGCCATCTCGGCCAGGTGGCCGGCCAGGCGCTCGTCCCCGCCGGACAACGCCTTGAGCGCGGCGTCCGCGAGCGCGCCGGGGCCCCCCGTCAGCTCGGCGACCGCCGCGGCGAGCACGGCGTCGGGGGCGGGCTTGAGGGTGGCGGGGTTGCCGTCGTACCAGCCGCCGTAGAGCCGCCACAGGTTACGGACGACGAACTCGGGCTCGTCGTAGCGCGCCCGCAGGTAGGGCCGGTCGGCCAGGTGCGCGGGCGGGCGGACGGCGTGCACGATCTCGTCCAGCCGCGCCCCGGCGTTGAGCAGGTCGAGGGTCTGCGTGACCAGCGACTCCAGCCATTCGGCGGTCTCCAGCAGGGCCTGCCTGATCCGGTCCCGGCCGAAGATCGGGGCGCCATGGCTGGGCAGCATGATCTCGGCGTCCATGGCGGCCATCCGCCGCAGGGCGTGCACCCATTCGCGCGGGTAGCGCTGCACCTTCTGCGGGTTGCCGCAGTTGGGCGTCACCCAGATGAACAGGTCGCCGGGCAGCAGGAGCCGGTGCTCGGGCACGTAGCCGACGGTGGCGTCGTCGGTCTCGCCCTTGGCGTGGGTGAGCTCGAAGGTGAGCCCGCCGCGCCGGACGGTCAGCGCGTCGCGGTAGGTCACGTCGGGGTGGCGGTACTCGGCCGGCCAGCGGAGGTTGTCGGCCTGGAACTGGCGGCGGTTGATGACGGCGTTGTAGCCGTTGGTGAGCACGTAGCGGCGGAACCGGTCGCCGACGGCCTCGTGGGCGTAGACGGTGGCGCGCGGCCCCTGCTCCTCGAACGGCCCGACGCCGAAGACGTGGTCGATGTGCCCGTGGGAGTAGAACGCGGTGGTGAGCGGCGCGCGGCTCCAGCTCCGCACGTCCTCGTGGAGCTTGGCGGCCGACAGCGGGCTGCTGGTGTCGAACAGGATCAGCTCGCCCTCGGTGGCCAGGCAGATGACGTTGCCGAACCCCTGCCACCAGCCGAGGCCGTCGGCGATCGGGTGGACGCCGGAGCCGGCCAGGCCCGCGTCCACGATGCTGTCGTCCGACTCGCCGCGCCAGACGCGGTCCGCGTACTCCTCAATCATGGGACCAACTCTGCTTCTAGAAAGTCGTTCTAGGCAAGGGGGCCACATCCCGGTCACGGCTCGGGCGCGCGGGAATAGGGTGGCCGCATGGACGTCGAGAGCAGGCTCAAGGAGCTGCCCGCCTGGCGGCGCGAGGGCGACGAGATCCGGCGCAGCGTCACCGCGCCCGACTTCCCCACGGCCATCCGCATCGTGGACGCGGTCGCGGTCCAGGCCGAGAAGCTGAACCACCATCCCGACATCGACATCCGCTGGCGCACCCTGCACTTCGCGCTCACCACGCACGACCAGGGCGGGCTCACCGGCCTCGACTTCACGCTGGCCGCGCTCATCGACGCCGTCGCCGCCGAGCACGGCGCCTGAGGGGCACTCCCGCCAATACTCCCCGTAGTGTCGTGGTCACTCGTTAGAGTGGGTGGCCTCTCGGAAGCCGCCGGGTCCCGTCCCTTGGGGAGTTCACATGCGCGTGCCCGCGTCCCTGCTCGTCCTGCTCGCCGCCGCCGGCTGCGCCGGGCCGCCCGCCCCCATGCAGGCCAAGGGCCCGAGCCCGCGCGCCACCTCCTCCGAGGAGACCGGTCCGGCCGGCGACGTGGTCAGCCTGTCCGGGGCGGGCGAGTTCACCGGCTCCGACACCCGCGCCATCGCCTACGACCGCAAGCTGGTGCCGGCGGGCGCGCAGGCCAGCGTCACCGTCGAGTCGTCGGCGGGGCAGAGCCGCGCCTCGCTCGTCGTCGAGGGCCTGCTGCCCGGCCGCCGCTACGGCGCCCACCTGCACGCCAAGGCGTGCGGCCGCGAGCCCGACGAGGCCGGGCCGCACTTCCAGCACCACCCCGGCCAGGTCGACGCGGCCAGCGAGTACTGGCTCGACGTCACCACCGACGGCGAGGGCTCGGGCCGCGCCACCGTCCGCCACGAGCAGGGGCTCACGGCCGGCCGCCTGCCCGGCTCCCTGGTGATCCACGCCGGCCCGACGGTGACCAGCGGCCCGCAGGCCGGCCAGGCCGGTGACCGGGTCGCCTGCCTCAGCCTCCGCTGATCACCCGCCCGCCCTCCTCGTGCGACAATTACACAATTACACAGCGCAGGAGGACGGCACCGCATGACCAGTGACAGCCGCCAGTGGCAGCCACCCCGATTACGGCTCTTCGAGCAGGCGCACCGCCGCGCCACCTGGCTGGAGCTCCTGTACGACCTGGTGTTCGTGGTGGCGGTCGCCGAGCTGGCCGACGTGCTCGCCGGCGGCGGCCTGCTCGCCTACGTGGGCCTGTTCGTCCCGGTCTGGTGGGCCTGGGCGGGCTACGTCTTCTACGCCAACCGGTTCGACACCGACGACGTCAGCCACCGCCTGCTCGCGCTGCCGCAGATCCTCGCCGTGGCGGCCATGGCCGCCAGCGTGGGCGACCTCGAAGAGCGCTCGGGGCTGTTCGCGGTCGCCTACGTGGCGGCGCGGCTGCTGCTCGTCGTCGCCTACCTGCGGGCCGGCCGGCACGTGCCCGAGGCCCGCCCGCTGACCGTGCGCTATGCCGCCGGGTTCGCCGTCGCCGCGCTCGGCTGGCTGGCCTCGCTCGCCGTCGAGCCGCCGCAGCGGTACGCGTTCTGGGCCGTGGCCATGGTCGTCGACCTCGCCACCCCGCTGCTGACCCGTCGCCACCAGGGCAAGCTGCCGCCGCAGACCGAGCACCTGCCCGAACGGTTCGGCCTGTTCGTGGTGATCGTGCTCGGCGAGGTCGTCGCGGCCGTGGTCACTGGGCTCAAGGGCCACGCCGTCACCCCCGGCACGCTGGCGATCGCCCTGGCCGGGGTGGCGATCGCGATGGGCTTCTGGTGGCTGTACTTCGGGCACATCGACGAGTCCGTGGTGCTGCGCACCCGGCTCGCCGGGCAGGTCTGGGTCTACTCCCACCTGCCGCTGTCGCTCGGCCTGGTCGCGTACGGGATCGGCATCGAGCACGTCCTCGCCCACCCGGGCGGCACGAGCTGGGCGGTCGGCCTGCCCGCCGCGCTGGTGCTCGCCGTGCTCGGCGTCCAGCACCTGTGCTCCGGCGACCGCCGCGCGGCCGTGCTCCGCCTGGCCGCCGCCGCACTCACGCTCGCCACCGCCGCGCTGCCCACCGCGGCCGCGCTGCCGCTGATCCTGGCGTACGCCGCCGCCCAAGTCGGCCACGACCTGCTCCGCCCCCGACCCGCCGCCGCCGAAGGTGCCGCATGACCTCCCCTGAGAACGTGTTCGACCGCCAGCTCGCCGCCATCGCCGCCCAGGACCTCCAGGCCCTGCTGGCCCAGTACCACCCCGAGGCCGAAGTGGTCCGCTTCGACCGGGTGGCGAGGGGCCCGGCCGAGATCGAGGAGCTGTTCGCCGCCTATCTCAAGGCCGGGCCGCACGTGGACGAGCTGGTCTCGGTCCGCACCACGGGCGACGTGATCCTCTACCACGCCCGGATGACGGTCGGCGGCAACCGCGTCGCGACCTACGGCACGCTGGTGCTGCGCGACGGCCTCATCTGGCGGCAGACCGCCGCCGCCCAGCCGCTCGGCGGCTGACGCCCGGCCGCTCGGCCGCCCAGCCGCTCGGCGGCTGACGCTCAGCCGAAGACCGCGGGCGGCGGCACCGGGGCCAGCACGTGGTCGCCGTCCCTGATGGGGGCCGCGCCGGCGATGAAGTGGGTCAGCGCCTCGCCGTGCACGCAGCGGGCCTGGGTGAGGCCGCCCGCCGCGCGGCGGGTCAGCAGGTCGACCGGCAGCTCCGCGCGGGAGGCGGCGACGATGAGGTTGCCGAAGCGCCGCCCCCGCAGGATGCCCGGCTCGGCCAGCAGCGCCACGTGCCGGAACGCCCCGGTCACGGTCGCCAGCAGGCGCCGGGCGAAGGCCAGGCCCTTGCCGTCGGCCAGGTTGACCAGCAGCGTGCCGTCCGGGCGCAGCACGCGAACCAGGTCGCCCATGTACTCGGCGGTGGCCAGCTCGACCGGCATCGTGGCGCCGCTGAAGGCGTCCAGGACCACCAGGTCGGCGGTGTCGTCCCAGACCTTGCCGGCGCCGGAGCGGCCGCCCTCCACGATCACCTTCAGCCGCGGCACCGAACGCAGGTCGAGTTGCTCGCGTACCAGATTGACGAGGAGCCCGTCGGGCTCGATCACGATGTGCCGGGAGCCGGGGCGGGTGGCGGTGACGTAGCGCGGGATGCTGCAGGCGCCGCCGCCGATGTGCACGCAGTTGAGCGGTCCGTCACGGAGGAGGTCGATCACGTCCGCCATGAGACGTACGTACTCGAATTCCAGGAATGTGGGGTCTTTGAGATCCACATACGACTGAGGTACGCCATCCTTGGACAGCACCCAGCCGTCCTGCCTGTCCAGGTCCCGGAGGAGTTCGACCTCGCCGAACGTCACCGGATAGACCCCAGGCGCCGGTTCCCGCTGTCCACGTGTCACGCTGATCCCTCCCGGGAGAAACCGTATGCGACGGAGAAGGCTGATTGTGCTCGTTGTCGCGGTCGCCGCGATAGTCGGCGCGGGCGCGTTCGCCGTCATGGCGTCCAGCCGGGTCAGGGGCAGCGCGGCGGAGACGGCGGCGGCCTACTTCGCGGCCTGGCGCAAAGGGGACGTCCTCGCCATGGAGCGGCTGGTGCACCGGCCGCCCGCGGACTTCGTCGCCCGCCACCGCGAGCTGTCGGAGGCACTGCACGTCGAGGCGATCGCGCTGACGCCCGGGCAGCTCAGGAGCACGGGGGAGGAGTCGGCCGAGGTGCCGTTCGCGGGCGTGCGCACGCTGGCCGAGCTGGGGTCGTGGCCGTTCGACAGCACGTTGCGGCTGGCCGTCAGGGACCGCGCGTGGCGCGTCCTGTGGACGCCCCAGACGTTGCACCCGCTGCTCACCGAGGGCGCCCGGCTGGAGCTCGGCGAGATCGACACGACCACGGCCGAGTTCGTGACCAGCGAGGGCGCCCGCATCCCGCACGACAGCTACGCCGACGCCTACCTCGACCCGCTGAAGCCCGAGTTCAGCGAGGCCCACCAGGGCTGGGAGCTGCTGCTGAAGACGCCGGGGCAGCCGGACCGGGCGCTGCTCAGCCGCAAGCCCGAGGCGAACGTCGAGCGCACCACGCTCTCGCGGGCGGTCCAGGCCGCCGCCGCCCGCGCGCTGGACGCCGTGGACGACTCCACCATCGTGGTCGTCCGGCCCAGCACCGGCGAGATCCTCGGCCTGGCCGACCGGCTCAAGGACAGCTACAGCGCGGTCCGCGACGTCTTCCCGCCCGGCTCGGTGTTCAAGACGATCACCGCGGCGGCGCTGCTCAAGAGCGGGCTCGACCCGCAGGCCGAGGTGCCGTGCCCCGGCTCGTACACCGTGCCCGGCTTCCGCACCGTGCACAACGACGGCGACGTGGACCGGGGCGTGATCACCTTCACCGACGCCTTCGCCCACTCCTGCAACACCACCTTCGTCGAGCAGGCGACCACCCGGCTGACCTCGGCGGAGCTGGCGGAGACCGCGGCCGAGTGGGGGTTCGGCCGGCCGGTGGTGACCGGCATCGGCGGGAGCTGCGGAACCGTCCCGGAGACCACGGACACCGACGCCTTCGCCGAGGACGTCATCGGCCAGGGCGAGGTCGTCACGACGCCGCTGTGCATGGCCGCGCTGGCCGCCGCCGTGCAGAGCGGCACCTGGCGTTCGCCCCGGCTGCTGTCGAAGGAGCAGGTGCGCCGCGTCGACGGCGTCACCAGCGCCGACGCCCGCATGGACGAGGGCGTCGTGCGGGCGCTGCGCGACATGATGAGCGCCGTCGTGGACCACGGCACGGCCTCGGGACAGGGCCTGCCGGAGGGCGTGGCGGGCAAGACCGGCACCGCCGAGGTGGTGGACGGCGAGCCGCACGCCTGGTTCATCGGCTACCGCGACGACCTGGCCTTCTGCGTGTTCGTCCGGCACGGCGGATCGGGGCGCGGAGCCGCCGTGCCCATCGCCGTCCGCTTCCTCAGCGGGCTCTAACCTACGGTACCGTAGGTTATATGACCACCTTGACCGTTAAGCCCCGGCTGCGCGGTTGGCTGCACGCGGGCGCGCTGCCCGTGGCCCTGATCGCGGGCTTCGTGCTCGTGGCGCTCGGCCCGACGCTCCAGGCCCGCCTGGCCTCCGCCGTCTACGCGATCACCTCGGGGCTGTTGTTCGGCATCTCGGCGACCTACCACCGCAGCACGCTCGGCCCGAAGCTGGCCGTCGTCCTGCAACGCTTCGACCACGCCAACATCTACCTGATCATCGCGGGCACCTACACGCCGTTCGCGCTGCTGGCCCTGAACGGCGCGGCGCGGGTGGCGGTGCTCGCCGTCATCTGGGGCGGGGCGCTCGCGGGCGTGCTGTTCCGGCTCTTCTGGCGGGACGCGCCGCGCTGGCTGTCCACCTCGCTCTACCTGCTGCTCGGCTGGACCGCGATCTTCGTGATGCCGCAGCTCCTGGAGGGCGCGGGCGTGGCCGCCGTCGTGCTCGTGGCGGTGGGCGGCGTCCTCTACTCGGCCGGCGCCGTCGTCTACGGGCTGCGCCGCCCCGACCCCTCACCCCGCTGGTTCGGCTTCCATGAGGTCTTCCACGCCTGCACGCTCGCCGCCTACCTCGTGCAGTACATCGCGGTGTCCATCGTGGTCTACTCGCAGGGCTGACACGCGAGAGGCGGGCTTGAAGAACTTCACTTCGTGGGTAGATGTACCGTAAATTTTACGTATGTGTCGGCGCTTCGCCGGAGAAACGCGTGACCCATCTGCCCACAGTGGAGGCGACATGGACGTACACACCCGCCTTGCCCGCCACCTGCTCGTCGACGGCTACCGCCTCGTGCTCGACCTGGAGCGAAGCCGCGGCTCCTGGCTCGTCGACGCCCGCGACGGCCGCCGCTACCTCGACTTCTACACCTTCTTCGCCTCCGCCCCGCTGGGCGTGAACCCGCCCTTCGACCCCGCCTTCGTCCAGCTCCTCGGCCAGGTCGCGCGCAACAAGCCGGCCAACCCCGACATGTACACCGAGCACCTGGCCGACTTCGTCGAGACCTTCACCCGCGTGCTCGGCGACCCCGCGCTGCCGCACCTGTTCTTCGTCGAGGGCGGCGCCCTCGCCGTGGAGAACGCGCTCAAGACGGCCTTCGACTGGAAGAGCCGCCGCAACGAGGCCGCCGGCCGCTCCCGCGACCTCGGCACCAAGGTCCTGCACCTCACGCGCGCCTTCCACGGCCGCAGCGGCTACACCCTGAGCCTGACCAACACCGAGCCGGGCAAGACCGACCGCTTCCCGAAGTTCGACTGGCCGCGCATCGACGTGCCCGCCGTGCACCACGGCGACGTCGAGGCGGCCGAGGAGCGCGCGCTCGCGCAGGCGCGCGCCGCCTTCGAACGCCACCCGCACGACATCGCCTGCTTCATCGCCGAGCCCATCCAGGGCGAGGGCGGCGACAACCACATGCGCCCGCAGTTCCTCCAGGCCATGCAGCACCTGTGCCACGAGCACGACGCCCTGTTCGTCCTGGACGAGGTCCAGACCGGCGGCGGCACCACCGGCACCGCGTGGGCCTACCAGCAGCTCGGGCTGGAGCCCGACATCGTGGCGTTCGCCAAGAAGGTCCAGGTCGGCGGCATCATGGCCGGCCGCAGGGTGGACGAGGTGCCCGGCAACGTGTTCCAGGTCAGCGGGCGGATCAACTCCACGTGGGGCGGCGGGCTGGTGGACATGGTCCGCAGCCGCGGCATCCTGGAGATCGTCGAGCGCGACGGCCTGATCGAGCGCGCCGCCGCGCTCGGCCACGTGCTGCTCGAACGCCTGGTCAAGCTGGAGGCCGAGCACCCGGAGACGGTCTCCGGCGTGCGCGGACGCGGCCTGATGGCCGCCTTCGACCTGCCGGACCCGGCCGCCAGGGACGCCCTGGTGTCGCGGCTGCGCGAGGAGCACGGCGTGCTCGTGCTGCCCTGCGGCCCCCGCTCGGTGCGCCTGCGTCCCGCGCTCAACATCCCGGAGCCCGACCTCGACCACGGCCTCCGCGCCCTGACGGCCGCGCTCGGCGGCCGGCCGGACGCGCCCGCCGGCGGCTGAGCGGCGGTCACTGGCTGATGCTGGTGGCGGTGCGGCGCGGCCCGAAGTAGCGGTAGAAGAAGTTGAGCAGCACGCTCACCCGGTTGCGCCCGCCCAGCAGGTACGCGATGTGGATGAAGATCCACACCAGCCAGGCGGGGAACCCGCGCACGGTGAGCCCGCTCGGCCGCTCCAGCACGGCCTCGGCCTTGCCCACGGTCGCCATGATGCCGGGGTCGCTGTAGCGGAACGGCCGCAGCGGCCGGCCCTGGGCCGCGGCCAGGATCTGCCGCCCCACGTGCTTGCCCATCTGGATCGCCGGCTGGGCGAGCTGGGGCAGCGGCTTCGGCGGCGCGGCCAGGTCGCCGGCCACGAAGATCTCCGGGTGGTGCGGCACGTTCAGCGCCTCGGTGAGCGACACCCGCCCGCCCTTGGTCTGCGGCAGCCCCCAGTCGGCCACCTGGTCGGGCGCGGTGACGCCGAGCGCCCACACGGTCACGTCGCTCGGCAGCCGGGTGCCGTCCTGCAGCACCACGGCGTCCGCCTCGACCGAGGCCACCGTGGAGCCGAGCCGCATCTGCACGCCCCGCTTGCGCAGCGCCGCCTCCGCCGCCTGCCGCAGCCGCGGCTTGTACGGGGCCAGCACGTAGTCGAAGCGCTCCACCAGCGTCACGCTCGTCTGCTCCGGCCGGATCTCCGGATGCGTGAGGGGCAGCGTGCGCCGGCGCAGCTCGGCCAGCGTGCCGGCCACCTCCACGCCGGTCGCGCCCGCGCCCACCACCACCACGTTCGTGGTCTCGCGCCGCCCGGCCGCGGTGTCCTCCAGGTAGTGCTGGAGCCGCCGGCGCAGGGTGGTGGCGTCGTTCAGGGAGTAGATGGGCAGCGCGTTCTCCCTGGCGCCCGGCACGTTGAGCCAGTTCGTGGTCACGCCCGTGGCCACCACCAGGTAGTCGTAGTCGACGGAGGTGCCGTCGTCGAGCTCCACCCGCCGCTCGTCCGCCAGCACCTTGCTGAGCCCGGCCCGGCGCGCCCGCACGTTCGGCCACTTGGCGGCGTACGTCCTGACGGGGTAGGAGACGTCGGCGGTGCCCATGCCGGCCGTGGCCACCTGGTAGAGCAGCGGCTGGAAGGTCGAATACGGGTTCCGGTCGACGAGCGTCACCAGCGCCCCGCCCCGGGCCAGCTCCCGGGTCGCCGCCAGCCCGGCGAAGCCCGCACCCACCACGACCACCCGTGTTCTCCGCACCATGACCGTTTTCCTCCCCCTCAACAGCGCCATGGACTCCTATGACTCCGTCAGCGTCGGTTAAACCACCGCGAGAAGAAAGCCCCCCTTTGCCAACCGGCAGGGAGAAACGACTACGGTGATCCGTGGGAGGAGATCACCGATGTCTCAGCAAGTGACCACCATCGAGCGTCTCGGCCGCCGCATCGCCGAACGGCGGGCCGCGCTCGGCCTGACCCACGAGGAGCTGGCGGAGCGGGCGGGCGTCGAGGCCGCCTACGTCGCCTGCCTCGAAGGACAACCCGGGGTGCCGGTGCGCGAGGCCCTGGCCCGGCTCGCCGGGGCGCTGGAGACGAGCGTGGAGGCGCTGCTCGGCGAGGACGCCGACACGCCCGCGGGCGCCGGCCCGGCCTCCGCCCGCGCCGAGCTGCTGGTGCTGGACGAGAAGGAGTGCCTGCGCCTGCTGGAGCCCGGCGGCGTGGGCCGCATCGCCTTCGAGGGCCGCTATGGGCTCACCGTGCTGCCGGTCAACTTCCGGCTGCTGGACGGGGCGGTCGTCTTCCGCACCGCCACCGGCGGCTCCACCGACGAGGACCTGCGGACCGGCGTGGCGGACGTCGAGTACAAGGTCGCCTTCGAGGTCGACCGCATCGAGGAGCTGACCAGGGGCGGGTGGAGCGTGCTGGTGCAGGGCGGGCTGCACCACGTGACGGCCGAGGAGGAGCAGGCGGCGGCGGCCACGGGCGTCGAGCCGTGGGCGGGCGGCGAGCGCGAGCAGTACCTCAAGATCGTCCCGTCCCGCGTCACCGGCCGCCGCATCAAGCCCGGCGCCTGAGACGCGCGGGGGTGTCGGCGCTGGCCTTCCGCGCCTGAAAGGCCAGCGCCCCCCGCGGTGGTGCCCGGTCCGCTACTGGCGTCGTGAGCGCCAGAGCCCGATGGCGGTGACGCGGCTGTCCACGCCGAGCTTGGCGTAGATCCGGTTGACGTGGTTCTTGACGGTCTTCTCGCTGAGGAACAGGCGCTGCGCTATCTGGCCGTTGGACTGGCCGGTGGCGATGAGGTCCATGACCTCGATCTCGCGCTTGCTCAGGGACGTGAACACGCTATCGAACGTTGTGTCGTCGACTCTCATCCGGCCTCCGGGGGGACGGTCAGATCGATCGCCGAGGCCCCCGTGCTTCCGGCGTTAGCGGTAGACAGCGAGCATAACCCGCATTGTCGTGTTTTGGGGGCGATTGTCGGGAGAAAAACAACGACGGCCGATCCCGAAGGACCGGCCGTCGTTTCGCTTGGGGTGAGTGAAGGGACTTGAACCCTCGACACCCAGGACCACAACCTGGTGCTCTGCCAACTGAGCTACACCCACCATGACCGCCCCTCGCGAGGCGGCACAGGAAAAGTGTAGCGGGGTTCGGGAGTCTTTACGCCACTCCTTATCCGCTGACACGCTCGGCGAGTGATCTCGCTGTGAGCGAATCGGGCCCAGGCTGCTCCACGAAGATCGCCGCCCGGTAGTAGCGCAGCTCCCTGATGCTCTCCGTGATGTCGGCCAGCGCCCGGTGCCCGCCCTGCTTCTCGGGGGCGGCGAAGTAGACCCGCGGGTACCACCGGCGGACCAGCTCCTTGATCGACGAGACGTCGATCATCCGGTAGTGCAGATAACCGTCCACCCCGGGCATGTCGCGGGCGAGGAACGTGCGGTCGGTGCCGATGGAGTTGCCGCACAGCGGCGCCTTCTTCGGCTCGGGCACGTGGCGGCGGATGTAGTCGAGCACGAGCGACTCGGCCTCCGCCAGCGTCATCCCGCCGGCCAGCTCGGGCAGCAGCCCGGAGGCGGTGTGCATCTCGCGCACCACCTGCGACATCTGCTCCAGCGACTCCGGCGGCGGTTTGATGATCACGTCGATGCCCGCGTCGAGCTGATTGAGCTCGCTGTCGGTGATGACGCACGCCACCTCGACCAGCGCGTCGCGCCCGAGGTCGAGCCCGGTCATCTCGCAGTCGATCCAGACCAGCAAGTCACTCATACGATCTCCTCGCCCAGCGGCTCGGAGCGATCCGCCCGCTTGTACCCCACCAGCCTAGTGCCACTGGTCATGCGGGCTTGAGCGAGGAGAGGACCTTCCCGAGGACGTCGGTGCCCAGATTGTCCGGCACGGAGACGTACAGGATGGCCGGCCGCTCGCCGTTGCCGCGATCCATGAGCACGATCGCGCCGTTCTCCTTCTTCCACTTGTAGCCGTTGGCCTCCGACTCCTTCGTGAAGTCCATCTCGAACTGCAGCAGCCAGGCGTCGCGGTCGCCGACCTTGATGGCCTTGTCGGTCACGACCTTGCTCTCGTGCGGCACCGAGTAGAACTGGGGGGCGAAGTCCATGAAGACCGCCTGCGCGGTGGCGCGCAGCCCGGCGACGCCCGTGTAGGGGTAGAGCTCGTTGAGCACGCCCGTGTTGATGTTGCCCACCCAGTTGCCGTCCTTGCCGTCGTAGTTCTCCTGGGCGACGGCCTCCACGCCCGCCGTCCAGAGCTGCCGGGTCGGCGGCGGGTTGTCCGGGTTGATCTGCGGAGGCACCTTCCAGTCCTTCGGCACCTCGAAGGAGAGGCCGGCCTGGGAGTCGTTGATCCGGCCGTCCTGCGGCTGCGGCGGCGGGCCCGCGCTCTGCCCGGGCGAGGGCCGGCTGGGCTGCGGCTCGCTGCTCGGCGGGTCCTGCGGCACGTACGTGTCGCCCGGCTGCGGCAGCGCGGCCGGGTCCTCGCCGCCCCGGTTGAGCAGGAAGATCCCGCCCGCCACGAGCAGCGCGACCACCACGAGCGCCGCCAGGCCGCCGAACACCCACGGCAGCGGGTTGCCCTGCTTCGGCGGAGGCGGCGGCGGGTAGGCCGGTCCGCCGCCGCCCCAGTTCGGCTGCGTGGGCGCCGGCTGGCCGTAGGCCGTCTGCCCGTAGGTCGGCCGGCCGTACTGGAGCGTGGGGTTCGCCGGGGTCGCCGACCAGTCGTGCGGGGCCTGCTGCTGGGGGCCGGAGGCCGGCTGCGGCTGGGCCTGCTGGGGCTGCTGGGGCTGGGGCTGAGCGGGCCCCTGCTCCTGGGCGTGGGTGGCGTCGGTCCACTGGTTGCCGTCCCACCAGCGGAGCTTGGGCTCGCCATAGGGGTCCGGATACCAGCCCGCGGGGGTCTGGGTGGTCATGTTCGCCAGATTAGTAAGAACCGCTTTGATATGCATTGCTGGACGGGCATCAGCACTTGTAGGTGAAGCTCGCCTTCGCCGTGCGGGCCGGCCCCGGGGCGAGGATCCGCAGCGTGGCCGTGGCCTTGGCGGTGCTCTTGCCGTGCAGCGACCAGCGCAGCGGGAGCTGGTACGACGTCTGGCCCGAGCGCGTCTGCAGCGTGCCCCTGACGACGTCCTTGTCCAGGTTCTTGTGCCACTCGTAGGCGATCTCGCCGGGGGCGCCGTTCGTCACGACCGTGGCGGTGAGCAGCGCCGTGCCGTCGCAGCCGTACGACTTCTTGGCCGCCTTGACCTCCGCCGACGCCACCACCAGGTCCGGCGCGTCGCTCAGCTTGAACCAGGCCAGGACCGCCCCTGCCATGATCACCGCGAACAGCGCGGCCGCGGAGAGCGTGCGCCACCGCCGCGACCTGGACGCCCGGCCGCCGCGGCCGGTCGCGCGGGTCGCGCGGGTCGCGCCGCCCGGCTCGCCCCGCCCGGAGCGCCAGATCCGCTCCGCCGTGGTCTCCGGCCGCTGCTCCTGCGTGTCGATGCCCGGCCCGAACCGCACCGGGCCCGCCGAACGCGCCGGGACGTGCAGCAGCGTCACGATGTCGCCCTCGTCCCTCGGCGGGGACGGGACGGGCGGCGCGGCGTGCGCCGGCGGCTGCGCGAAGGCCGAGCGCGAGCGCGCCGCGCGGCCCAGCCCGGCCCGGCTGACCGCCCCGCCGGTGCAGCACGGCCTGCTCGGCGAGCAGCGTGTCGCCGCCGCGGCCAGGCCCAGCGTGCCGGCCGTGGCGCCACCCGCTCGAACAGCGCGGCCGCCTGCGGGCCCGGCCGCCGAAGGAGGCGGCCAGCCCGCGGGCCAGCGCCGCCCACCCGGCCGCGTCCCGCTCGGGCGGCGAGACGTGGCCGCGGATGGCGTCCGACAGGCCGCGCTCCGACAGCAGCGCCGCGCCCTCGGCCGTGACGACCACCGTGCCCGGGTGCACCGAGCCGTGCGTGACCCCGGCCGCGTGCAGCGCGACCAGCGTGCTCGCGGTCTCCACCAGGGCCGAGGCCGCGCCGGCCGGGTCGACCGGGCCGCCGGTCAGGAGGTCGGCCAGCGTCGGGCTGACCGCCTGGCCGGTGAGCAGCCACACCTGCTCGCCGGCCGCGACGACGTCCGCGACCGGGATCAGGCCGCCGAGCCCGCCCAGCACCAGCCGCTGGTCGGCCATGACCGCCGCCACCACCCGCTCGCGCACGCCGGGCAGCCCGATGAGCCGGGCGTCGAACAGCAGGGCGCCCGCCCTGCGGCCGTCGGGTGAGATCGCGTCGATCCAGTTGCCGAGCTCGGTCATCCAGGTGTGCTCGGTGAGCCGGAAACCGGCGATACCGTGCCCAGGGTTGTTCATCCCCGTCGCCCCCCGGCGCGTCTAGCGCTTCCTTCTGTGGCGGCCCGCCATCCGGCGGCGCACCGCCAGTGTGACGGGCACCGCGCCGGACGTCACCAGCCCGGCCGCGAGCAGCGCGGCAGGGGCCTCGCCGCCGCGGTCGATCCGCGGGTCCTCGCTCGGCGTGCCGTCGCCGGTCGGGTCGGTCGGCGGCTGGGAGGTGGGCGGCTGGGACGAGCTGGGCGGCTCCGAGGTGGGCCGCGGCGGGCGGGTGGTCGGCGAGCCGGTGCTGCGCGTCGGCGCGGGCGTGCTCGGGCGGCGGGTGTCGGTCGGCACGTCCACCTTGCCGCTCTCGTCGGGCTCGGCCGTCTCTGACGAGGCCGCCGTGGGCTTGCGGGTCCTGGACGGGGTCCTGATCGGGCTCCGGGTGGGCCGGGGACGGGCGCTGGTGCGGGTGGGCGCGGCGGTGGGCCGCCCAGTTTGGGGCGCGGTCTGGGGCGCGGTCTGGGGCGCCTGGCTCTGCGGGGCGGTGGCCGTCGGCGTCGGGTCCGGCTCGTCGGTGGTCTCCTCCGGCGTGGGCTCCGCGCTCTCCTCCGGCACGTCGGGCTCCTCCGTCGCGGGCGGGGCCGCGCTGGGGGTGACCTTCGTGGTGCCCGCCGAGAGCGCGGGCTCGTCGGCCGACGACGTGACCACGAACACGGCCGCGCCGATCAGCACGGCGGCCCCGACGGCCGCCATGGCGATCTTGGCGGGCAGCTTGCGCAGCAGCCCCGCCGGGTCGGGGAAACGCGTCTCGGTGAACGCGGTCTCCGTCTCGACCGGCTCCTCCAGCGCGCTCGGGAAGAGCATCACGAGCAGCCCGGCAAGGGCGGCCAGGCGGCGGCGTCCGCGCTCCTCCCAGTCCGGCCCGTACGCGCCGGCCGCGACGGCCTCCAGCTCGGTCAGGAACGCCTCCGCCGACGGCGGCCGCTCGGCGGGGTCCTTGGCCATGCCGCGCTCGACGAGGCCCTGCAGCGCCGCCGGCACCTCCTCGGCCGGGACCGGCGCGCTCTGGTGCTGGCGGGCCAGCGCGGCCAGGTTCGGCGCGCGGAAGGGGCGGGCGCCGGTCAGGCACTCGAAGAAGACGACCGTGGCGGCGTACACGTCGGTGGCGGGGCCGGCGGGCGAGCCTGACCACTGCTCGGGCGCCATGTACGGCGGCGTGCCCGCCGCGCCGGCCTCCTCGCCCGCGCGGACCGCGATGCCGAAGTCGACCAGCTTGCTGCTGCCGTCCTCCTGCACCATGACGTTCTCGGGCTTGAAGTCGCGGTGCACGACGCCGATCGCGTGCGCCGAGGCGAGGCCGCGGAGGGAGCCCTTGAGCACGGTCAGCGCGGCCTCGGGGCCGGTCGGGCCCTGCGAGCGCAGGATCTCGCGCAGCGAGACGCCGTTGATCAGCTCCATGACGATCGCCGCGCCGTACCCGGACTCGACGTAGTCGATGAGGCGGGCGTGGTGCGCGCTCTGCAGCGTGCCCAGCAGGCGGGCCTCGTGCCGGAAGCGGGCGACGAAGCCCATGTCGGCCCTCAGCTCGTCACTGAGGTACTTGATGGCCACCTCGGCCCCGTCGTGGTCACGTGTGGCCAGCACGACCCGGCCGGCGGCTCCCGAGCCCAGCTCGCGAACCTCGGTGTAGCCGGGGACCCCCCATTGGCCCTCGCCGTACATACGGTCTCCTCTTGGCTGTGTGGGCCCCCACCCGCATCAAACGGTCCGTAGCTTAACGGGACCGAACCGGATTCCCAGCAGTTATGGGGATAAGTGTGGATGACGATTTCAGTCGATCTCTGCCGGTGTGTCGGAAGTCTCAGGTTTCGGTGTGGGGCTGGGGGTCTTCTGAGGCTCCTTGGTAGGGGGCTCCTTGGTGGGGGGCTCCTGCGAGGGCGGGTCCTCGCGCGGGCAGCCGGCGGTGACGCCGCTCGCCGTGTCGCCGCCGTTCGCCGCGGCCGGGTCGGTCGAGGCGGTCACCGACCACTTCGCGCCGCAGCCGAGCTTGACCGGGAAGGAGAAGGTCCGCACGTACGAGGTGCCGCCCGACAGGGTCGCCGACCGCGTGCCGCCGCCCTCGCCGCTCGCGTACCTGACGGTGAGGCGCACGGGCTGCCGGTTCGAGGTGAGCACCCGGACGGTGGCCGTGACGCCGTCGCCCGCGCTCGCCCGCAGGACGGAGACCTGGCGCACCGCGGGCGGGCAGCTCACCGAGGTCCTGGCGGCGGCCGTCCGGCCGCCCGCCGTCACCTGGACCGACACCGTCGAGCCGCAGGGCCGCGAGCGGAGGGCGTAGGTGAGCGTGCGCGCGTAGGAGGTGCGGCCGGACAAGGTGGCGCCGCGGCTGCCGACGGGCTCGCCGTCCACCGCGAACCTGGCCTGCACCGGGATCGCGCCGGGGCCGCTCGCCGTCACCCTGATCGCCGCCTGCGCGGCGCGGGCCGGCGCGGCGGGGAAGTCGAGGGCGACGCGCAGGCCGGTCACCTCGGCCGGGCAGGGCGGCACGGCCACCGAGGCGGTCCTGGCGCCGCCGGGGGCCGCCGGCGACGTGGTGACGGTCAGCGTGACCGTGCTGCCGCAGGGGCGCTCGCCGATCGGCCAGGACAGGGTGCGCGTGTAGGCCGTCGAGCCGCGCAGCACCAGGCTCTGGGTGCGGCCGGCGGTGCCGGGGGCCGACCAGGCGGCGGTGACGGCGACGGGGCCGGGGCCGTTCGCCCGGACGGTGAGCGTCGCGCCGGCCACGCCGTCGGCGTCCACGGCGAGGCCGCCGAGGTTCAGTGCCAGCACGGCGGGCGGCCGCGGCACGGTCACGGTGGGCGTCGGCGTCGGCGTGGGGGTCGGCGTGGGGGTCGGGGTGGGCGTCGGAGTCGGAGTCGGAGTGGGTGTCGGCGTCCGTACGGGCGTCCGTGTCGGGGTGCGCGTGGGGACCCGGGTCGGGGGCCGCGTCGTGGGCCTCCGCGACGGCGGAGGGGCCGTCGGCGGGAGGGCGGTCGGCGGGGCGGTGGTTGGCGGGGCGGTCGGCGGGGCGGTCGGCGGCGACGAGGTGCGCGGCGGCCCGGAGGTGTCGTCCACGGGCACGACGGCCTCGGGCGTGCCCGGCGGGCTCGCCACGGCCGGCGGCGGCGCGGGAGTCGACTCCGGCGTCTCCGCAGGCGTCCCCGAGGGCGTCTCCCCGGGCGGCGTGGGCGAGGCCGTCGGCGGCGCGGCGGCGGCCTCCGGGGTGAGGCTGGTGGGCGGCACGACCGCGGCCGCGCCGACCGGCGGACGGCGGCCGTTCGCGACCGGCCAGCAGCACCACCGACGTCACCGCGACGGCCGCGGCCAGCCCGCCGCCCATCGCCACCCGGGCGGCGGTCGAGCTCATGCGCGAGCGGAACTCACGGAAGACGGTCCGCGCGAACGACGTGGACACCTCCGGCGCGGCGCCCGTCGGCTGCGGCAGCAGCAACGCCAGCAGACCCACCAGGGCGGCCAGCCGCCGCCGGCCGCGCTCCTCCCAGTCCTCCCCGTACGCCGCCGCGGCCGTCGCCTCCAGCTCGGCCACGAACGCCTCCGCGCCCGCCGGCCGCTGCGCCGGGTCCTTGGCCATGCCGCGCCTGACCAGCTCGCGCACCGGCGCGGGCGCGTCGTGGAAGGGCACCGGCGCGTGCACGTGCTGGTAGCCGAGCACGCTGAGCTCGGTCGAGCGGTAGGGCCGGTGCCCGGTCAGGCACTCGAAGAAGACGGCGGTGGCGGCGTAGACGTCGGTCGAGGGCGAGGCGGGCCGCCCCTCCCACAGCTCCGGCGCCATGTACGGCGGCGTGCCCTCCGGCGTGCCGGCCGCGCCGTGCCGCACCGCGATGCCGAAGTCGACGAGCTTGCTGACCCCGTCGTCCCTGACGAGCACGTTCTCGGGCTTGTAGTCGCGGTGCACGACGCCCATGGCGTGCGCCTTGGCCAGGCCGAGCAGGGAGCCCTTGAGCACGGCCAGCGCCGCCTCCGGCTCGGTCGCGCCGTGCTCGCGCAGCAGGGCGCGCAGCGGCACGCCGTTGACCAGCTCCATGACGATGGCCGCGCCGCCGCCGTCCTGGATGTACTCCCACATCGTGGCGATGTGGGGGTGGCGCAGCGTGGTCAGCAGCCGGGCCTCCGACTGGAACCTGGCCACCGCCGCCGGGTCGCCCAGCAGCCGGGGGGCGAGGTACTTGATCGCGACCTTGACCCCGGTCTCGTCGTGCACGGCGAGCACGACGCGCCCGCCGGCGCCCGCGCCGAGCTGCTTGATCTGCGTGTAGCCGGGAGCGGTCCACTCCATATGCCATCTCCCATCAGGGTCCGGCCCACCTGATGAGACGTGCGATCAAGGACGCGGGTTTGCCAGGGGGGCACCTGATTTATGGAACTACTCCCGATGGAGGATGTGAACCGGCGGATCGATACCTTCTGGGAGCAGCGGATCGGGTTCGGGCGTCCCCCACGCGGTGACCAGCGGCAGCACGCCCGCCCAGACCGGCAGGCCGTAGTCCTCCTCCTCGTCCACCGGCCCGCCGCGGCGCAGCTTGACCGACGCCTCCTCCAGCGACAGCGCCAGCACGGCCGTGGCGGCCAGCTCCTTGCGGTTCGGCCGCCGCACGTAGTCCCACTGGCCGGGGGCCAGCCGCTCGGACAGGGCCCGCAGGCCGGCCAGGCGCTCGTCGTCGTCCGTGACGAGCCGGGCGCGGCCGTACACGATCGCGGAGCGGTAGTTGACCGAGTGGTGGAAGATCGAGCGGGCCAGCACGACGCCGTCCAGGTGCGTGACCGTGACGCACACCTCGCCCCCGCCGGCCGCGCGCAGCGACCGGGCGCCGGTGGAGCCGTGCAGGTAGAGGGTCTCGCCCAGGCGGCCGTAGCCGGTGGGCACGACCATCGGGCAGCCGTCCACGACGACGCCCAGGTGACAGATCAGGCCGGTGTCGAGCACCTCGTACAGGTCGTCCCTGTCGGTGCTGCCGCGCTCCTTGGAGCGCCCGAGCGTGGTGCGGGGAGTGGCGGAGAGCATGATTCGACCGTACGGGCGAAGTGGACCTAACCTGGATGGCCACTATCCACCCCTTCCAAGGGACCACTTGCGTGCGTAGCTCCATCGACCTGCCGGTCTCCCTCTCGCGGGAGGCCGCCGAACCGCTCACCGCCCAGCTCGCCGGCTGGCTGCGGCAGGCCATGCTGGGCGGCGCGCTCGCGCCCGGCGAGCGGCTGCCGTCCAGCCGGGCCCTGGCCGCCCAGCTCAAGGTGAGCAGGACCGTCGTCACCGAGGCGTACCAGCAGCTCTACGCCGAGGGGTGGCTGGACGGGCGGCACGGCTCCGGCACGTTCGTGGCCGACATGGAGGCCGTGACGCCGCCGCGGGAGGCCCCGTACGAGCCCGCGCCGCCCGAGCCCGCGGGCTCCTTCATCGACCTCACCGCGGGCCGCCCCTGGGTGCGCGACTACGACCACGCCGCGTGGCGGCGCGCCTGGCGCCGGGCCGCCGACCTGCCGCCCGGCGCCGACCCCGACCCGCACGGCCTGCCGCGCCTTCGCGAACTGCTCGCCGACCACCTGCGGAGGGCCAGAGGCATGGCCGTGGGCCCGGAGAACGTCCTGGTCACCCGGGGCACCGGCAACGGCCTCGACCTGTGCGCGCTCGCGCTGCTCGGCCCGGGGGCCCGCGCCGGGGTGGAGGACCCCGGCTACCACGTGGCGCGCACGGTCCTCGCCGCGCGCGGCGCCGAGCTGGTGCCCTGCCCGGTCGACGAGCACGGCGTGATCGTCGACGGCCTGCCCGGCGACCTGCGCGTGCTCTACACCACCCCCGCCCACCAGTACCCGCTCGGCGGCCGGCTGCCGATCCCGCGCCGCGAGCGGCTGCTGGCCTGGGCCAGGAGCACCGGCGCGACGATCGTCGAGGACGACTACGACGCCGAGTTCCGCTACGACGTCGCCCCGCTGCCCGCGCTCTACGGCCTCGACCCGTCCCGCGTGGTCCTGCTCGGCACGTTGTCGAAGACCCTCTCGCCGGACGTCGGCGTCGGCTGGCTGGTCGCCGCGCCCGAGCTGGTCGAGCGCATCGCCGCGCTGCGGAGCGCGGTCGCCGACCGCACCAGCGGCCCCGTCCAGCACGCGGTGGCGACCCTGCTGGAGCGCGGCGACCTCGACCGGCACCTGCGCCGCATGCGCCTGGAGTACGCCCGCCGCCGCGCCGCCGTGGTCGAGCTGCTGGGGCCGGTCTGCCGGCTGCGCGGCGACACGGCCGGGCTGCACGTCCTGGCGGAGCTGCCCGCCGCCGTGGTGCCCGCCGTGGTCGCGCGCGCCAGGGAGCGCGGCATCCTGCTCGACGCCACCGGCCGCCACCACCACGGCGCCGAGCGGCTGCACGGCCTGGTGATCGGGTACGGCTCGGCCTCGCTGGGCGACGTCCGGCGCGGCTGCCGGGCGCTCGCCGCGATCGTCAGGGAGACGGCGGCGGCGGCGCCGTAGCGGGCTCCAGGGCGCGCAGGACGGGCAGGGAGCGGTGGACGTACACCGGGTCCACCGGGAGCACGTGCCGGGCCCACCAGCGCGCCTGGGCGGGGTCGGGGGACGGCTCGGCGTAGCCGGGGGCGTAGTCGTCGTAGGGCGGGTCGTACAGGTAGCCGGTGGGGACGCCGCGCCGCTCCAGCTCGGCGATGGCCGCGTCGCGGTCGCGCACCAGCAGCGGGACGCGGAACAGCGGCTGGTCCGCGTGCTCGCGCACGGCCGGCGCGACGCTCGGCAGCTCGGCCAGCCGGGCCACGCCCGCCAGCCGCCTGGCCCGCTCGCCGGGCACCTTCGCCACCCGCCGCGCCTGGTACCAGCGCACCAGCCGGCCCCGGCGCGACCGGTAGGGGTGCAGGTCGGCGCGGACCCACGGGTCGAACGGCGGCAGCTCGGGGATCTCCTTGAGCGCGAGGTCCAGCCGGTCGGGGTCGAGCGCGATGCGGAACCCCTCGCGCTCCTCCTCCAGCCCGAGCAGGCGGGACACGGCGAGCGCCGGGCGCGCCAGGCCGAGCCGGAGCGCCGCGTGCCGGGCCATCGAGGTGGTCACCGACAGCAGGTCGGCGCGCAGGGAGCCGGGGGCCAGCAGCTCGTCGCGGGCCTGTTCGAGGGCCCGCAGGTCGGCTTCGTCCGCGACCGCCAGCACGCCGCCCGAGCCCGCGCCCGGGTGCTTGGAGAGGCTGAAGACGCCGGCCTGGCCGAACGTGCCGAGCGGGCGCCCGCCGAGGCTCGTCTCCATGGCGTGCGCGACGTCCTCGATGACGATCTTGCCGGCGAACGCGGGGACCCGGTCGGGCAGGCCGTAGAGGTTGGTCGTCAGGACGGCGTCGACCGTCGCGAGGTCGGCGCGGGCGGCGTCGATGTTGCCGTCGCGGGGGTCCAGCGGCGCGATCACCGGCCGCAGCCCCGCGGCGAGCACCAGGAAGAGGATCTCGTCGGCCGAGATCGGCGACATGAGCAGCCGCTGCCCGGGCGTGCACCAGTGCCGCAGCGCCAGATAGAGACCGAGGCGGTTGGACGGGAGCGGCAGGCAGCGACGACCCGTGCGCTCTGCGATGTGTTTCACCGCTGTATGACGGTACGGAAGCGCCCGTAGGTTTTCAATGCCTTGTCAGCTGTTTTGAGAAGCAGCGGATTGGCCATGACGGTCGCCCGGGTCTTGCGCACCGGCACGCGCATCATCCAGTGCACGCCCGCCGCCGCGCTGGCCCTGGCCACGCGGCCCTCGGCCACCTCCAGCTCGCCGGTCTTGAGCTTGTCCTT
The DNA here is from genome assembly GCF_022664455.2 of Actinomadura luzonensis. Classification (NCBI taxonomy): domain Bacteria; kingdom Bacillati; phylum Actinomycetota; class Actinomycetes; order Streptosporangiales; family Thermomonosporaceae; genus Actinomadura; species Actinomadura luzonensis. The sequence goes on along the minus strand of NZ_JAKRKC020000001.1, from coordinate 359,018 downwards.
GTACTCCTTCTGCCCGCGCCCCATGTCGATCACCTCGATCCCGGCCGCGGCGGCCTTCTCGGCCATCGCCAGGTGCTGGATGAGGCCGGGGGAGTACTTGGCGAAAGCGGTGTCGTAGGCGGGGAACCAGCCGGCCAGCGTGGTGCGGGTGCGCACGCCGAAGTGCCCGGCCACCGGCCGGTCGCCGGCGTAGACCATGTCGAGCACGCCCGCGAAGGAGTCGGTCTGGGTGGCCAGCAGCCGCTCGACCAGCTCGACGATCCACTGGTGGGCGAAGCGGTCGGTGCGGCCGGTGCGCCGGTACTGGTCGGTCTTCCAGCCGAGCAGCGTGCGCAGCGGCTCCAGCGAGGTGACGGCGTACTCGTGGCGCAGCGTGCCCGCCTCGCGCTCGAGCTTGCGCGACTTCGCCAGGGTGCTCTTGTACGTCTTGCCGGAGTTGTCCTTCAGGAACGCCGTGTAGCGCTCGTAGCCGTCGCGCAGGTCGATGATCGGCGACGGGAAGCGCTCGCTGCGCGGGCCCATGAGCGGCTGGCCGGACACCAGGTGGTCGAACTCGTAGACGGCGAGGCCGCAGTCCTTGATCAGCCGGCGCGCGTCGATCTCCAGGTCCTTCACGTGGACCAGCCCCTGCGCGTCGGTGAGGCCGGCCGCGACCGGCTTGCCGATGCCCATCGGGTGGCGTTCGAAGGGGAAGAACCCGACGATCTCCGGCCCGTCGTACAGGACGGCGACCTGCACGAGATCACGAAGCTCGCCCACCGTGAGGGTGAACTCGGGGGACAGGAAGGGATTGTCGAAGGCGGGGTCGGACTCCTGCAGAGCCCGCCATCGGCTCACTTCGGACGCTCCCAGCTCACGAGGGAGGGCAAGGGTGACGCGCATGAGCTCCTACTGACGGCCGCACTCTGGGTCCAGCGTGGGATCAGACGTGTAATGCCCAGGTTAAAGGATCTCACGCCATGCTCATCCACGCAGGTCCGGAACGTTACACAACTCTCAGCTAGCCCTCAGCACCGAGTGACGTTCTAATGTGTGTCCATGACCGTACCTGGCATCGACCGGCCCCGCCTGGTCGAGTGGATGGGCCGCAACGTGCCGGACGCCGGCGAGCCCCTGGCAGTCTCCCTCATCTCGGGCGGCAGGTCCAACCTCACCTACCTGGTGGAGGCCCGCGAGCGGCGGCTCGTGCTGCGCCGCCCGCCGCTCGGGCACGTGCTGCCCACCGCCCACGACATGCGCCGCGAGTGGCGCGTCATCTCCGCGCTCGCGCCGACCCCGGTTCCGGTGCCCGAGCCCGTCGCCTTCTGCGCCGACGAGGACGTGATCGGCGCCCCGTTCTACCTGATGGGCCACGTCCCCGGCACCGCCGTGCGCACCAGGGACGAACTCGGCGACCCCGCGCCCGAGCAGGTGCGGCGGCTGTCGGAGCGGCTGGCCGAGGTGCTGGCCGCCATCCACGCCGTGGACTACCGCGAGGTGGGGCTCGGCGACTTCGGGCGGCCCGAGGGCTACCTGGCCCGCCAGCTCGACCGCTGGTCCCAGCAGTGGGAGCGGTCGAAGACGGCCGACCTGCCGGAGTACGACCGGCTCGTCCGGCGGCTGCGCGACCGGCTGCCCCCGGAGGCCCCCGGCACGCTCGTGCACGGCGACTACCGGCTCGACAACACCCTCGTCCGGCCCGGCGACCTGGAGATCCTGGCCGTGGTGGACTGGGAGATGTCCACGCTCGGCGATCCGCTGGCCGACCTCGGGCTGACGCTGACGTACTGGCACAGCAGGGGCGACGACGAGCGGGCCGGCATCCCGGTCTCCGGCGACGCCACGCTGGCGCCCGGCTTCCTCGACGCCGCCGAGTTCGCCGCCCACTACGCCAAGGCGTCCGGGCGCGAGATCGGCGACCTCGGCTTCTACGTGGCCTTCGGCAACTTCAAGCTGGCGGTCATCATCGAGGGTATCCACGCGCGCTTCCGCCAGGGTAAGACCGTGGGGGAGGGGTTCGACCGGATCGGCGCGGCCGTGCCGACGCTGATCGCGCGCGCCCACCGCACGCTCGACCAGCTCTGACCCACCGCAGCCCGCGCCCGAGACCCCGCCCAGGATCACGCCCGATCACGCCCGGGATCACGCCCAGGACCACGCCCGAGCCCGCCCGTCCGAGAGCCCGTCAGGACCGCCCGACCCCAGGGAGCGTCATGAGCACAGTTGCACTGATCACCGGAGCGGCGAGCGGCATCGGCGCCGCCACCGCGCGGCGCCTGTCGGCGGCCGGCGCCCGGTGCGTCCTCGTCGACCTCGACGCCGAGGGCGCCGAGCGGCTGGCGAAGGAGATCGACGGCGCGTGGCTGTCCGCCGACGTCAGCACCGAGGAGGCGTCCCTGGAGGCCGTGGCGCTGGCCGAGCGCCGCTACGGCCGGCTCGACCTCGTGCACCTCAACGCCGGCATGACCGGCCGGGTCGACCTCGCCGACTTCGACCTGGCCCGCTACCGCCAGGTCGTGGGCGTCAACATGGACGGCGTGGTGTTCGGCGCCCGCGCCGCCGTGCCGCTGCTCGAACGCTCCGGCGGCGGCGCGATCGTGGTCACCGCGTCCCTCGCCGGGCTCGTCGGCTTCGCCGGCGACCCGATCTACACCATGACCAAGCACGCCGTGGTCGGCCTGGTCCGGGCGCTGGCCGAGCCGCTGGCCGCCCGCAACATCCGCATCAGCGCGGTCTGCCCCGGCTTCACCGACACGCCGCTCGTCGCCGCGGCCAGGGAGATGTTCACCAGCGCCGGGTTCCCGCTGCTCACGGCCGAGGACGTGGCCGCCGCCGTCGAGTCCGCCTTCTACACCGACACGCCCGGCACGCTCCTCGTCGTCCAGCCGGGCCGGCAGCCGGTGCCGTACCGCTACGCGGGGGTGCCGGGCCCGGCCGGCGGCCAGCGTCCGCCGAAGGTCGAGCCGCAGGCCGAATAGGGGACGACGGCAAGTCGCACGCAAGCGGAGCGATTAGTTTAATGAGGGCCGGGCCTGGCCCGGCCCTCGTCCGTCTTCCGCGAACTTCCGTGAGGAGCCCTCCGTGATCCCCTCCGACGGCCGGCACGCGCGCCGACGATCGCCCTGGCCCATCGCCGTGGGAGGGGGGGTCCTCGCGGTCGTCCTGGTGGTGAGCATCATGGTGTACGCCTCGATGCGGTCGAAGGCGCGCGAGGAGGTCGCCTCGGCCGGCGGCGAGATGGCCACCGCCCAGCCCGCCGCGCCCGCGCCCTCCCTGGAGGCGCCGCCCGCGCTGGCGGCCTGGCCGCGCTGGGGCGTCACGCACACCCAGTACAGCGCCGACACCGAGCCCGAGAACGTCGCCGAGCAGGCCAGGGGCCTGCTCGGCCGGGTGCCGATGCTGCAGAACCAGCACATCATGGGCTGGGGCGTGGGCAACCCCGAGCCGAGCCCCGGCCAGCTCAACTTCCGCGACCTCAACCGGCGGCTGACGTTCATGGCCTCGTCGCGGTCGCTGCCGGTCATCACGCTGTGCTGCGCGCCCGACTGGATGAAGGGCGGGCAGGCCGGGCGCACGGACTGGAGCAAGAACCACACGGTCGCGCCCGAGCCCGAGCACTTCGACGACTTCGCCAAGCTGGCGGCGCGGGTGGCCAGGCAGTACCCGACGGTCAAGCACTTCATGGTGTGGAACGAGTTCAAGGGCTTCTGGGACCCGGCCACCAACCAGTGGGACGCCCGCGGCTACACCGAGATGTACAACAAGGTCTACGACGCGCTGAAGCAGGTCGACCCGGGCATCCAGGTGGGCGGGCCGTACATGTCGATCGCCAGCGGCGCGGGCCCCGCCGCGGGCGCCGAGCTGAGCGGGCCGTGGGGCACCGTCGACCAGCGCGCCCTCGACGCGATCACGTACTGGATCGAGCACAAGAAGGGCGCCGACTTCATCGTCGTGGACGGCGCCACCATGACGAGCGACAATGGGAACGTTCCCGACGACTTCGCCGCCCTCGGCAAGTTCAGCGCGATCACCGCCTGGCTGCGGCAGCAGAGCGGCGACCTGCCGGTGTGGTGGGCCGAGTGGTACGTCGAGCCGGAGAACGCCGGCTGGAGCGAGGAGAAGCGCACGGCGGTGCAGGCGGCGGCCCTCATGGAGTTCGCCAGGAGCGGCGTGACGACGGCCCTGTACTGGAACCCTCAGCAGAAGGACGCCGGCGACTGCCCCGGCTGCCTGTGGACGCCCAAGACGGGCGACGAGATGCCGATGGCGGGGCTGCTGAGCGGGTTCACCAAGTGGTTCCCCGGCGGGGTGCGGCTGACCGACGTGCAGGTCTCCGACCCGCGGGTGAAGGCGCTCGGCCAGGAACGCCAGATGGTGCTGGTCAACACGACGGGCGAGCAGCTCACCGCCACCGTCGACGGCCGCCAGGTCGCCTTCGCCCCGTACGAGGTCAAGTGGTCGGGCCGGGGCGGCGCGTAGCCCGGCCGGTGTCGGGCGCCGCGTGCCGGCCGGCCTTCGGGGCGGGCCGGCGCCAGTACGTGAGGTAGCGCAGCCACCACTCCACCGGCCCGTACCGGTGCCGCTTCAGCCACCAATGGCTGTAGAGCACCTGGCAGACGAAGACGCCGCAGGCGATCAGCACCTCCAGCGGCGGGCTGACCCGGTCCACGAGGGCGAGGCCGTACCCGGTGAAGATCAGTGCGCAGATCAGCGACTGCGCGAGGTAGTTCGACAGGGCCATCCGGCCGGGGGCGGCGAGCGCGCGGGCCACGCGCGGCACGTACGGCAGCAGCCGCAGGAATGTGGCCGCGTACGCCGCCGCCAGCAGCGGCGCCGTGAGCAGGTCCACGGCCTCGCCCCAGAACTTGTGCACGGTGCCGTTCCAGGCCGAGGCGGTGTAGAACAGCGACCCGGACAGGCCGACCGTGAAGCCCGTCCACTGGAGCCTGCGGAGCGCGGCCCGGTGCGCGGACAGGTCGCGGAGGACGCCGAGCTTGCCCACCGCCAGCCCGATCAGGCAGGCGGCCAGCACGGCCGGGCCCTGGAAGAACACGCGCAGGAGCAGGATCAGCGACAGCTTGCGCACGTGCTCGGCCACGATCTGCCAGATCCCGCCGCTCAGCGCCGCGTCCGAGCGGGCGGCCTCGGCGGCGGTGTCGGCGACGGTGTGGGTCAGGTCCAGCCCGGCCGCGGTGAGCGCGGCGAGCGCCGCGAAGGCGAGCGCGAGGAGCGCCGTCAGGCCCACGGCCAGCAGGACCGCCGCCCGGGGCGTGATCCTGCGCAGCACCAGCAGGGCGAGGCCGGCCGCCGCGTACGTCGTCAGGATGTCACCGGGGAACAGCAGCACCGCGTGCGCCAGGCCGAGCAGCAGCAGCCCGCCGAGCCGGCGCAGGAACATCGGCACGAACCGGCGGCCCTGCCGGGCGGCCGAGTCGAGCTGGAGCGTGAAGCTGTAGCCGAACAGGAAGGAGAACAGCAGGTAGAACTTGTTCTCCGCGAGCAGCGTCACGGTCCAGCGCGCGCCCCAGTCGAGCGGGCCGTCGAACGCCGGCTCCGCCTGCCCGGCCATCCGGTAGCCGGAGGCCAGGAAGGCGATGTTCACGACGAGGATGCCCAGCAGCGCGAAGCCTCTCAGGGCGTCCACCGACGCGATGCGTGCGGTCGTCCGTCGGGTGGCCGTTGGTGCGTCCGGGATTGCGGGATGTGTCTGCTGTGTCCTCATCGCAGGTCATCATCCCGCACATCCTGAGGGTTTCCTGTGAATTCAGTTATTTTGTGCGATGTAGATGAACCGCTCGATGATCACCGCGAACGCCACCGCGAACGCCGGGACCGCCAGGTAGAGCAGCCGTTTGCGGGTCCTCCTGGCCCGGTTCGGCCCGTTGAGCCGGATGATCTCGTACGTGAGCAGCGTCACCCACGTCACACCCAGCGCCGCGATGCCGACCGGCGTCCACGGCGAGGTGGGCTCACCGCGGGCCGACTTGTACGGCCTCGGCTCCGGCGTCTCCGTGCCGCGCACGAACTTCTTCCACGTGTAGAGCGCCGCGTCGTCGTTCGCGTAGACCCGCTTGAGGTCCGGCGAGGCGTCCAGCGCCGCCCGGAACCGCTCGCCCCAGTCGGCCGGGTAGCCCTCGTTGAGCTGCAGGTAGCTCACCTGGCCGCGGCTCACCATCAGGTACGAGTTCCGCGGCTGCTCCTGCAGCGTCTTGACCGCGTCCGCGATGATCGTCGGGTCCTTGTGGACGAGCGCCTGCACGTTGAAGTTGACGATCTCGATGTCCCGCTCGCCCCACGGCATGGTCGGGGTGACCTCGTTGCCGACCTTCGGCACCAGGTAGAGCACGCGGGCGCTCGGCTTGTCGTGCTCGTACACGTAGTGCATGGCCGCCACCTCGCCCGTGGTGACCCGCTCGAACTTCTCGTTGCCGTAGCGGGCCAGCAGGAACGCGAAGGCGAACAACACCGCGAAGCAGGCCGCCAGCACCACCGAGAGCTTCTTGGTGAGCCGCGGGTCGAAGCGCACGTTCCGCTTGCGCAGCGGCACGGTCTCCTCGCGCACGTCCGCGCTGTCGGCCGGCAGATTCGGGAAGAACGCGTACGCGGCCAGCAGGCAGGCCCCCGGCAGCGCGAACATGTAGATCCGCAGGCCGATCTCGCCGCCGTAGCTCTGCAGGCCGAGCGCCAGCACCGGCACGCACAGCAGGATCAGCGCCGAACGGTCGAACACCCCGCGCCGCAGCCGCCGCAGCAGACCGGTCGCCGCCAGGCTGAGGATCACCACGAGGATGCCCAGCCGGGCCTGGAGCACCAGGGCGTGCGCCGGGTCGCTGCCCTCGATGCGGTCGCCGGTGTTGCTGCGGAGGTTCTGCAGGATGTTGCCGAGGCCGCCGAAGATCGCGTCGATCTGGCTCGACCAGAAGCCCACCGTCATGTAGCTGATCCAGGCCAGCACCGCCAGCCCGAGGAAGAACGGCAGCGCCCAGGTCAGCGACGTCCGCTTGAAGATCAGGAACGCCGTCAGCACGCCGAGCATCATGAACGGCGTGATCTGGTGCGAGGCCACCGCCGCCAGGAACAGCGCGATCAGCATCAGGAGCATGAGCAGCTTGTCGGCCCGGTAGGTGCCGGTGTTGGCCAGCTCGCCCGGCATCATCGCGTCCAGCCGGCCGAGCAGCTTGCGCAGGCCCTTCGGCGCGACCGGCTCGGTGCGCGGCTCCACCCGCCCGAACCAGCGCAGCAGGATCGCCACCCACGCCAGGTACAGCGCGAACGTGAAACCCTGCGGCGAGAAGTAGTCCTGGCCGATCCACTGCACCAGCACGAACAGCAGCGCCGCGAACCAGCGGGCCCGCGTCGTCGCCACCACCTGACGCAGGATCAGCACGAACGGCAGCAGGTACAGCAGGTTCGACAGGAGCGGCGTCCACTGCAGGATCGTCGTCATGTCGTGGATGCCGGCGGCCTTCGTCACGAACGCGAACAACGCGAAGAAGCCCGGCCAGCCCATGCGGGCGTCGATGCTGATCGCCGACTCGCCGGTGCGGCTGATGAACTCCACGAAACCGGCGTGGATGTACGCCGTCGGGAAGCGCGGCTCCGCCGCCACCAGCGCGCCCGCGCCGTGCAGCGCGAAGGTGATGGCGGCGATCTGGAACAGCAGCAGGAACTTGCGGTCGGTGCTCTGGGCGACCGTGACGAAGAACGACACGAGCATGATGATGATCGCCAGGAACGCCGTGGCCGGCAGGGCCGAGATCAGGCCGAGACCGTCGATGGCGGCCGGGTCCACGCCGCGCAAGGGCCCGGGGGGCGCCTTGAGGGCGAGGACGTACATGACCAGGCCCTCCAGCACCAGCACGACGGGCAGCCACTTGGGCGCGCTCGCCAGCAACGCCGCCAGCCGTCCGGCCTTCCCGCCCTGCGGCCGCGCGGGCGCCGGCGTCGGCACCCGCGTCGGGGCCTCCGCCGGGACCGCCCCCGACGCCGTTCCCGAAGCCGTCGCGGCCCCTCCCGGAGCCCCCGGGGCCACAGGAACGGACGGGGCCGGAGCTGGGGCCACCGGAGCGGCTGGGGTCGCGCGTGCCGCCGGGGACTTCTCGGGCGCGGGAGTTCCGGGTGCGCTCGGGGCTTTCGCGGGCGTGGGGGCGACGGGAGCGGCCGGCGCCGCGGCGGACGTCTGCGACCCGGGGGTCTGCGACGCGGACGCCGCGCCGGCCGCCGCGCCGGGGGCGCTGCCGCTCTTCGCCGCCGCGCTTGTCTTGCCAGGGGCCGTCGTCTCGTCAGCGGGCCGCTCCGAGGCAGGCCGGTCCTGCTCGGCAGCAGCAGCCGTCGAGGAACCGCCCACGGCCGTCTTCCCGCCCTCAGCGGGCGCGCTCCCGGCGTCGGCGGGCTGCCCGGCGCCGCCGGCCGGCGTCTTCACGTCGTCGCCCGCAGGCGCGCCCGTGCCGTCGGCGGACGTCTTCGTGGCGTTCGAGGGCGGCTCAGGGGCGTCCGCGGGCGGCTCAGGGGCGTCGGTGGGTGGCTTCGTGGCGTCGGCGGACGGCTTGGTGCCGCTGCCCGGCGCCTTCCCGCCGCCGACGGGCGCCTTCCCCAGGCGGACGGGAGGCTTGGGCACGGCGCGCGTCGTCTCCGCCGCCGTCGGGGACGACGACGCCCCCGACGCCGCTGCGGGCGCTTCCCCCTTCGACTCCTGCGCCGTGGCCTCCTCGGCCTCGGAGACCGCAGCCGTGGCCCCCTTGGCCGTGACCCCTTCGCCCGTGGACGCCGCAGCCGTGGGCGCCGCAGTCGTGGGCGCGCCGGCCCTGGACGCCTCGGCCCCGGACACCTCGGTCTTGGGAGCCTCGCCCTTGCGAGCCTCGGTCTTGGGAGCCTCCCCCTGGGGAGCCTCGGTCCTGGGGGTCTCCGTCTTGGACGCCTCGCCCTTGGACGGGCTCGCCTTCGACCCGCCTGTCTTACGGGTGGGCGGCTTGGGAGCGGGGCGGGTGGTCGTGGCGGCGGAGGGCGCGTCGCCGCGGGCCGCGCCGCCCGGCGGGCGCCGGAGGGCCGGGTTGGTGGCGGCGGCCTCGGACGCCGCCCGCGCCTCCCTGGGCCGCTCGGCGTCGGCGTCCGGGCCGGAAGGGCCGGAGACCTTCGGCGCGGCCCCCGGGTCGTCCTCGGGCCGCTGGACGGGCATGGAGACCGTGCCGGCGACAGCCGGGTCGGCCGCCTCCTCCGCCGTGGGCGGGTGCCCGATGTGCACGGGCCCCGGGATGCGGAAGGTGGTGGTCTGGTCGGCGGCGCGGTCGTCGCCGGCGTCGTCGGCGGGCGCACCGTCGGGGACGTCGGCGGGCTCCTCCCCGCTCGCCTCGGGAACGGGCCCGGACGGCTCCTCGTCGAACGTCAGCTTGGGGATGACCCCCGTAGCGTCCGGATCGAAGGGCACGTTCGAATCCTCCTTGTCCCCACGCACGTCCGAGGAGCCGATGCTCCCCTTTGTCATGCCATCGCCGTCCCGTTGCCTCACGCTGACCATCATGAGGCCCCGGACAACCCCTGGGTGACAGGTTCCCGCCCGGATTCGTCGTATTTGAGAATTTTACGTAGTTTTCCGAAGATCAAAAGCGCCACGAGCAACTCGCTGAAGAGCAGCCCGAACCCCACCGCGTTCACGCTCGCGAACGGGAACAGTGCCACCGTCGACACCAGCACGAGCACCGCGAGCCCGATCTGCACGGTCGCCAGCGACCGCGCCCTGCTCTGCGCCCGCAGCGCGCTCAGGTACACCTCGATCAGCACCCGCGGCAGCACGGCCAGCGCCATCAGCCGCAGCAGCAGCGTGCCCTCCTCGGCGAAGTCCGAGCCGAAGATGGTCAGGATCAGCGGCGCGCCGAGGATCGCCACCGCGATGATCGGGGTCACGATCATGAACGCCCGCCGCAGCGCCCGCCGGCAGTTCTCGGCCAGCCTGGCCCGGTCGAAGGAGCCCTCGACGGTCAGCGACACGGCCATGTTCATGGCCAGCAGCTCGATCATGCTGGCCAGCGTGTGGGCCATCGAGAAGCGCCCGAACGTGGCCTCGCCCACCTGCGTGGCGACGACCACGGGCACCAGGTAGACGATCGCGAGGATCGACAGCGTCCCGGGGAAGTCGCCCGCGAGGAAGCGCCCGACCTCGCGCAGCCGCGGCGGCTCCTGCGCCGGGTCGGCCTGCTTGACGTGCCGCGGCACGACGAGGCCGAAGATCACCCAGTTGACCGGGATGAGCGCGAGCGCCGTCGGGATCATCCAGGAGACGAAGATGCCGCCCTCGGGCAGCGCGCCCGCCAGCGCGACCAGCAGCCCCATCTTGACGACGCCGAAGACAAGGTTGTTGAGCGGCACCAGGGTGGCCCGGCGCAGCCCGGTCAGCACCACGTCCTGCAACGTGAACACTGCCCACACGAGCACCGAGCCGAGGAAGAACAACCCCGGCCCGAACCCGCCGAGCACCTGGTACGTCCGCCCCCACATCGGCAGGGTCAGCAGGAAGCCGAGCGCCGCCACCCCCCCGGTGGCGGCGGCCAGCCCGTACCCCCTGAGGATGAGGTCAGGGGTGCGGCGGCCCGCCACCGGCAGGAAGCGGGCCAGCGCGCCGACGAAGCCGAGCGCGGTCAGGGACGCGAACAGCCGCATCGCGGTGATGACGGCCTGCCCGCGCCCGAACTCCTCGGGCGTGTAGTAGTGCGCCGCCAGCAGCCAGTAGCCCATGCCCAGCACGCCGGTGACGACGGTGTTGGCCATGAGCGCGTAGCCCTGGCGGAACAGCGGGTTGCGCAGGTCGCGGAGGATCCTGGCCCGGACGTCAGACATTTCCGCGCACCCGCTGCAGCCCGTACCTCGTGCGCCGCACGACCGCGTACCCCTTGGTGAGGATGCGCTCGCGCAGGTAGATGAGGGGTACGGCGTTGCCTTCGACGGCGCGCTTGAACATGTTGATGGTCTGGCCCTTGCCGACCGTCAACCGGGGGATGGCGAGCATGTCGTGCCGGTCCGCGGCGATCGTGTTGCTCACGGCGCAAGCGGCGAAATAGCCGGCCTTGCGGACCTCGCGGCGGACGCGGGCGCTGGAGTACCCGTACGGGTAGGCCATGGTGGCGACCGGCGCGCCGATCTTCTCCTCCAGCAGGCCCTTGTTCCTGCGCAGCTCGTTGCGCAGCTCCTCGTCGGGGAGCTGGTCGAGCTGCGGGTGGCTGTGGCTGTGGCCGCCGATCTCGATGCCGGTCTGGGCCAGCTCGCGGGCCTGCCCCCAGGACAGCATGGCGTCCAGGGGGCGGCCCGCGGCCTCCTCGCCCGCGTCGGCGACCCAGCCGCTGGTCAGGAAGACCGTGGCGGGGAAGCCGTGACGTTCCAGGAGCGGCAGCGCCTGGCCGTGGAAGTCGGCGTAGCCGTCGTCGAAGGTCAGCACGACCGGCTTGTCCGGCACGGCGTGCCCGTCGATCTTGTTGAGCGCGGCCACCAGGTCGCCCAGGGTGAGCGGCGTGAAGCCGGCGCCCTTCAGGTAGTCGAGCTGCTCCTCCAGGTCGGCGGGGCGGACCGCGTGGGGCCTGGTCTCGTCGTTGGGCGTGTCGGTGACGGAGTGGTACATCAGGATCGGGACGCGGATCATGATCGGGCCACCTTCAGCCGCGCCGAGCCCACCACGTAGCCCCAGGTGGTCCAGGCCAGCCCGATGACGATCGCGGCGGCCCGGCCGAGCCCGCCGAGGTCGCCGCGCAGCGCCTCGCCGATGCCGCGGAGCGCGCCCAGCGGGAGCGTCTTGAGCGCGTGCGCGCGCTCGCTGGACAGCCCGTCCTGGGTGCCGACCTCCTGCGTGACCAGGGCCTTCGACAGCCCCTCGGCGTAGCAGCGCGACCTGAAGTACGCGAAGCGCTCCCGCTGCGTGGACACCTTGTGCCCGATGACCGCGCGCGGCTCGAACAACATGACCGAGCCGGGCTTGCGCTGGCTCAGCCGGATGCAGAACTCCGTCTCCTCGCAGCCCAGCGGGCGCGACTTGCGTCCTTGCACGCTGCGCCCGATGCCGCTGTGGAAGCCGCCCACCTCGGACACGGCGTCGCGCAGGAAGGCCGCGTTGCCGCCCATGACGTTGCGGATCGGCGCGCGCACCGCGGGCATGCCGCGGTACGTGCAGCCGACCGTCCAGTCGAACTCGTAGGGGAACCAGCCGGGCCGCCGCCCCGAGGCCCACAAGGGCTCGGTGCGGCCGCCCACGCCCACCACGCCGGGTTCCTGGAAGCCCTCCTCCAAAGCCTCCAGCCAGCCCGGATCGGCGACCGCGTCGTCGTCGAGGAAGGCGACGATCTCGCCCCCCGCGGTGTCGACGCCGGTGTTCTTGCCGCCGGACAGCCCCTTCTCGTGAGTGTTCTCCACGACGATGGCCTGCGGGTACTCGCGCTTCAGCTTGAGATGCAGGTCGGGGTTGTGGTCGACCACCAGGATCAGCTCGTACGCCGGGCGTGTCTGGTTCTCGACCGACTCGACTGCCTGCCTGATGTCCTCCCACCGTTCCTCGGTGTAGACGCAGATGACAACAGACGTGTTCACAACGTTCCTCTTCAGGATGATTACGCGACGCCCCGGTCGGCGGCGGGCCGGGCGGTGGGCTCGGGCTGCGGGGAGCCGGGCTGGCGGCGCCACTCCTTCAAGATGGTCTTGAGCACGCGGAAACCGTCGCGGACGACGTGCAGGTTGCTCTCGCCGTGAATGCGGTTGCGCTCGTGGCTCGGCACCTCGTGCACCTTGAGACCGGCCTTGGCCGCCCTGACGTTCATCAGCGTCTCGACCTCGAAACCGTCGCAGTCGAGGTTGAGCACGTCGAGGTGGCGGGCCCAGAAGGCGTTGTAGCCGTAGCAGAGGTCGGTGTACTTGGTGTTGTACATGACGTTGACGATGCCGGTGAGGACTTTGTTGCCCAGACGCCGGTTGAGCGTCAGGTCGTCGCTGCCGCCACCCGAGGCGTAGCGCGAGCCCTTCACGAAGTCGGCGCCGGTCACCAGCGCGCCCACGAAGTTGATGATCTCGCGGCCGTCGGTCGAGCCGTCGGCGTCGATCATCACGATGATGTCGCTGGTGCAGGCGGCGAAGCCGGCCGCGAGGGCGTCGCCCTTGCCCTTGCCGGTCTGGGTGACCACCTTGACGTTGGGGCGCAGGCGCTTGGCCACCGCCACCGTGTCGTCGGTGGAGTTGCCGTCGACGAGCACGATCTCGTCGATCCACTGCGGGATGGTGGCGAAGACGTGCGGCAGGTTCTCCGCCTCGTTCATCGCCGGGACGACCACGCTCACCGTCGGGGAAATGGCCAGGTGCGGGGTGACGGGCGTGAAGCTGCTGGGCGGCGGCATGGAACGGAGGGGCGAGGAGTGAACCTTGCCGTTGTGCTTGGTGATCTCGGGACTCATGGCGAGGGATATCCTTCCGGGACCCTCCCTTGCGAGCCGGCCTGAACCGCCCCCGGGTGCTGCGGGGACGGCGATGCCGGTGAAGGGTGCATCGGAGGGTCCTGTGGAGTGAGGGTGTGTGGGTGCCGGGCTGCTGCTGGGAGCGTTCAGCGCGCTCCCGTCGCTTCGTTCGCTACTGCGTTGGGTGACTCCTGTTGCTGCTGCATCGAGGTGCGCACCCGACCGAAGCCCTTGAGGACACGATCGGCCGCTCTATAGAGAGACGGTCGATCCATGACAATTGTTCGGGCTTTGTTGAAGGGAGTTCTGCCCATCCAGTGGACGGCCGCCGACGCCGACGGCCGCGAGACCCGGCCCTCGGCGACGTACAGCGTGCCGCTCTTGAGCCAGTCCTTGTACTCCTTGCCGCCCTTGCCCATGTCCACCATGTGCAGGCCCGACTTCGCGGCGGCCTCGGCCATCTGCAGGTGGTGGACGATGCCGGGCGAGTAGCGGGCGTACTCGGTGTCGTAGGCGGGGAACCACCCTACAAGCGTGGTCGCCGTGCGGAGGCCGAAATGCCCGGCCACCGGCACGTCACCGGCATAGAGCATGGTCAGGACGCCCGCGAAGTCCGATGCGTTCTCGGCATGCATCATCTCGGTCAGCTCGACGATCCAGGGCTGGGCGAACCTGTCCACCCGGCCGGTGCGCCGGTACTGATCCGACTTCCACGCCAGCAGGACCCGCAGGACCTCCGGGTCGGGCGTGGACCATTCGAAGCGCAGCTCGCCCTGCTCGCGGCCGAGCTTGCGCTCCTTGTAACGAACGGTCTTGAGGTTCTTCGGCGAGTTGCTCTTCACCTGGTCGAGCCAGGCGTCGAAACCCTGGGTGAAGTCCATCACGGGGGCCGGGCGCACGTCCTGCTCGTACGGCGCGAACGTCGGCTGCCCGGCCACCATGTGATCGAAGTCGAAGACGCTGAGCTTGCAGGCCCGCAGCAGGGCCTTGGCGTCGACCTTGAGGCCGGGCGCGGAGATCAGGCCGTGGCACGTGGTGAGGAAGCCGCCGAGCGGCTTGCCGATGCCGAAGCTGTGACGCTCGTAGGGGAAGAAGCCGGCGATGCGCCCGCCGTCGCTGACGACCGCCACCCTCACGTAGTCGCGCAAGCGGTCCATGGCGACGGCGAACTCGACCGACAGGAACGGATTGTCCAGACTCGGGTCGGCCTTCTGCAGCTCACGCCATCGGGCCCGCTCGGACTCGCCGAGCTCACCCGGCCGAACTACCTGGATGTTCACCTTGTCCTGGCCCCCTGTTCGGTCTGCATGCTCTTCCCCCGGTACAAGACACGGAGCACGTACATGAATCCGCCCAGCACGGCGACGGTCGCCACGCCGGCCCTCGGCGACCAGGCGCCGAAGAGGAGCATGGCCTCGGCGAGCAGGACGTTCATGACGAGGCTTGCCGCGGCTCCGACGGACAGTGCGGCGAGGGGATCACGATCACGCAACAGTCCCACCACCGCCGCTCCCGGCACCACCAGCAGGAACAGGGAGATCAGGAACGGGCGCAGCGGCGTCTGGATGTCGAACAGCGCCACCACCGCTCCGGCGACGCAGGCCAGCCCCACCAGCCAGGCGAGGGCCCTGCGGTGTTGCTTGAGCATCTCCCGGTTCTCTCCTGCTCTTCGACTGGTAACAGCACGGCTGATCGCCAGTTCATGGGATCAATCCGCGCCCGGACACGTCAATGCCGACGCTTGGCGACGTGCTCCGGTTTACCGGCAGGATGGAATTTCTCGTGTGACTTTCAGCACACGGTCAAGCGATTCCGGGCCCGGCGCCGTCCCCAAGCACACCAGAATGCCCTATGTAGCCCGGTGTTCACGAGCCGGGGTCCGTTTTATCCCCGTTTGTCGCTCAGATGTGTATCTGCTGTGAGTTAGTGCCCGCTTTATTCCCCGTGCATGTCATCAATGGCCGAAGACGCCATTCCGGACGGGGAGGCGGCGGGCTCGGACGGGGTGGCCGCCGGGCCGTCGTCCGGCGGGCCGGACGCCTCCGGCTGGTGGCCGTCCTCGCCGGCCCAGGTCAGCGCGCAGCTCACGGTGCCGCCGTTCGAGGTGAACGCCACCCGGCCGGCGCCCGCCGCGGTGGGGTCCGTCACCGTCACCCAGATCCGCACCGAGCCGCCGGCCTTGATCGACCCGCTCGCGGGGGAGACCTCCAGGCCGTGCGCGGCCGTCGCCACCCACGACACCGTCGCGCCGCGGGCGCTCAGCCCGATCCGCGCCGCGGTCTCGATGCCGCCCGGGCAGGACGCGCTCAGCCGGGCGGCCGGCACCGGGCGGCGCGTGGTGCGCGCCGGGGCGCGGCTCGGCAGCGTCGCGGGCCGCGCCGCCGGGCGGGTGGCGGCGGGCCGGCCGCCCGGGTGGACCGGGGCGCGGACGCTCGGCGACGGCGTCACCCCGTCCTGGTCGGGCACCGGATCGGGGCCGGGCTGCCGCTGTCGCCGGTGCCGGGATCGGCGCCGGTGCCGGGATCGGCGGGCGGCGCGGACGGCTCCGGCGAGGCCGGCGCGAACCGCAGCGCCGTCTTGTCCGCCGCCGCACCACCGTTGATCACCACGACCGCGCCCGTCGCGGCCAGCACGCACGCGCCGGCCAGCACCACCGGCGCGAGGCGGCGCGGCGCGCGCCGGCGGGCCCGGCCGCGCGCGCCCGGCGCCGGGAACCCGGTCCGGTCGAAGTTGTCCCCGCGATCCATGATCAGCGTCCTGGCCTGGTCGCGCTCCGGGCTCACGCAGGTCTCGACCACCCGGCGGCGCAGCGAGAGCGGCGGGTAGCCGACCGGCACCAGGTCGAGCAGGCGCGCGCCGTCCACCTGCCGGCGCCGCCGCTCGGTGCACACCTCGCAGCCGCCGATGTGCCCGGCCAACCGCCTGCGCAGCAGCGGGGTGAGGGGTCCCTCCCAGGAGTCGACCATCGCCGACAGGTCCGGGCAGTGCGCCCGGCCGGTCCTCGCCAGCACCACGGCGGCGGCGGCGATCTCCAGGTGGTCGCGGGCCTTGGCCAGCCGGGCCGCCGCCTGCCGCGAGGTCAGCGCCAGCACCGCGCCGGCCTCGGACGGGGTGAGGCCGTGGCGCAGCGACAGCACCACCACCTCGCGGTCGGCGGCGGCCAGCTCGCCCAGCGTCTCGTGCACCAGGTCGGCCAGCTCGGGGTCCTCCTGCTCGGCCGGGTCGGGCAGCGGCAGGCCGCGCGGCGGCGCGCCGCGGTGCGCCAGCCGGGCCCCGACCTGGGCCCTGGTCAGCGCGTACAGCCAGGCCCGCAGCCGGCCGGGCTCCTTCAGCCGCTCCACCCAGCCCTGGGCGGTCACGAGGGCGTCGTGCACGGCGTCGGCGGCCAGGTCGGGCTCGCCGGTCAGGCAGTAGGCGTAGTCGTGCAGCCGCTCGCCGTAGGAGTCGTAGAGCGTGGCGGGAGCGTCGGTGTCCGTACGCCGCAACGCCTCCACCAGGTCGTGGTCGGCGGCGCGATCGACGGTCGGCCATCCAGGCACGGATTTCCTCCCCCGGGTAGACGGGCACGTGAGCCCCACGCGGAGAGGACGCGCCCCCTTTTGTGAGGGTTCGCCCGTCATGCCCGATGGGCATGAGTTCAGGTCAGCCGTCGCAGTTCGGCGTGCAGAGCCGGCGTTCCATGCCCTGGAGGAAGAAGTCGCGGACCTGGAGGACGTCCTTGGCGATGTACGCCTCGCCGCCCGTGGCCTTGGCCACCGCGTCCATCTGCTGCTTGCCCTTCTCGGCCTCCGGCCCGAAGGCGATGAGCAGGATGCTGATCGGCCGCTTCGGGTTGTAGGCGCTCCTCAGGTACTGGAGCAGCCCGGCGTTGGACAGGCCGCCGTCGGGGTCGTCGTTGCCCGCGCCGTCCGTCAGGATCAGCAGGGTGTTGATCTTGTCTTCCTTGTACGTCTTGCTGAGCTGCGTGTAGGCGGCCTTCACCGTGTCGTTCAGCCCGGTGTCGCCGGTCGCCTTGGCCTGGATCTGGGCGAAGGTCCTGACCAGGATGTCCTTGCGCAGCGTGCCGTTGATCGGCTCGCTGACCGGGCCGACCGACACCAGCTCCTTCCAGTCCTTGCCGCGCCCGTCGAGGTGGGTGGAGAACGTCCACAGCCCCAGCTCGGAGTCGGCGGGGAAGAGGCCCAGCCCCTCGGTGGCGATCTTGTTGATGGCCTGCATGCGGGTCATGCCGGTGCCCGGCACCGGCAGCGCCATCGTCCCCGACACGTCGAGCAGCGTCAGCAGGCGGGTGCCGAGGTTGAGCCGGGACCAGGTCTGCACCATCCGCGCGACGGTCGCCGCGTCGGGCGGCTCCAGAGCGCGCGGCGCCTCCGGCGTGAAGCCCTTCTCCTTCGACAGCCCGTCGCCCGCCTTGCCGTCGGCGCTGCGGAACCCGGCGTCGCGCAGGACCTTCTCCGCCGCCCCGCCGGCCAGGTCCTTCTTGAAGTCCGCGACGGCCTTGAGCGTCGCGGGGTCCTTGGTCAGGACCGTCAGCGGGTAGTCGAGGCTGAGCGTGCCCTCCTGGGGGTAGAGGGCGACGACCGGCGACTCCGGCTTGCGCGCGTTGTGGGCGTAGACGGCCTGCTCGGAGGCGACGCCCACCGGCACCCGGCTGCCCGACTTGACGGTCAGGCTGGCCAGCAGCGCGGCCGGGTCGGAGGCGAGCTGGCCCGACAGCTCCTTCAGCGCGCCGACGAGCGCCTTGTCCTGCTTGGCCGCCTTCGCGGCGCCGGCCGCGGCCAGCAGGGCGGCCAGGCCCGCGGAGTTCTTCTGCGGGTCGAGGGCGAGCACCCGGACCTTCCTGCCGGGGCCGTCCACGTTGGCCACGTTCGCGGCCTCGACCATGGCGGTCCAGCTCGGCTTGAGCGTGCCCTCCAGCTTCGCCGCGGAGGTCTTGGCCGTGGCCAGCACGACGGGGGAGAGCGCGACGGAGCCGTCAGGACGCGGCAGCGCCCCGGCGGCGTCGGCCGCGCGCATGCTCTCCAGCAGCAGGCTGGAGTCGGCCACCCACAGGTCGGCGCTCGCCTTGCCCGCGGCCAGCGCGTTGGCCGTCCGCGCCGCGGCCTCCTTGACCACCGTCACGTCCACGCACTTGCTGTCGACTGAGTGCATGGCCTTGTTGTAGTTGCCCGCGATCTTGCTGAGCGCCGGCTGGATGTCGGGGGTCGCCACCACGCGCAGCGCGAGCTTGCCGCTGGAGCAGTCGTGCTCGCGGTTGAAGATGACGAACGCGGCCACACCGAGGAGCACGGCCAGCGCCACGGCGCCGGCCAGCGGGACGAGCACGCGGCCCCGGCTGGTGCGCGCCCGCCGCCGTGAGGGGGGGTCGCCGGCCCGGTATCCGCCGTCGAGCTCGTCTGTGCGGTGTCGCCCCACGATGTCCTCTTAGGTGTGTCGAGACCTCTCGGAGACCCTAGCGGGAGTTGCTCCGCAATACTCCGGGAACGATACTCGGTGCAGTCAGTGGTGCAAAACACCCCTTTTGGTGCGGTGATCACGTGCTGTGACCGCGCGAGGCCGCTGCGGGACCGGTGACAGCAGGTGTAAGCACCCGCGACCGTACGAGGTCAGCGGCCTGCCGCGGGCCGTGTGGATCAGTGGCAGCAGGCGTGGCCGTGCCAGGCCCGGGCGCCCTCGCGCGCCGCGACCGCCGCCAGCGCCAGCGCCATCGCCGGGTCGGCCCACCACCAGCCCAGCGTGTTGAGCCACAGCCCGGCCAGCACGCCGGCCGCCATGGCCCCGCAGATGAGGTTCTGGGTGCCCTCGCCGGCCGTCGCCGGCGAGCCGAGCCGCCGGCCGAGCCGCCGCTTGGCCAGGCCCAGCACCGGCATGCCGGCCAGGCTGACCGCGGTCACCGCGAGGCCGAGCGCGCTCGGCGCCGAGCGCTGCCCCTCGCCCAGGTCGTAGGCCACGTGCACCACCAGGTAGGGGGCCAGCAGCCAGAAGCTCACCGCGACCGCCCGCCGCGCCGAGCCCTCCGCGCGCGGCGACAACGTGCGCGAGCCGGTGAACCGCCACACCACGATCAGGCTGGCCGCCGCCTCCACCAAAGCCGACAGCGCCCATCCCATGAGCGCGACCGAGTGCGCCGACACCCCGGCCGCCAGGCCGAGCGTGCTCTCCACGCCGAGCCAGGCGAGGGTGACCAGGGACAGGACGCGGGCCGCGCGGGCGTCGCCCAGCCACTCGGCCGACACGGCCGGACGTTCGTGAATCCGCTGGTCAGGCACCGAAGACCTCCCGAACTCCGCAGCCGCCCGGCCGTCGGCGACGATGAGTGACGTACCCAGTACCGTACGTGATCGCGGTCGATCCCGGCAAAGGATGGGCAAGATCGGCCGATAGGGTGATCAAACGAGGGGGAGGGGACATGCCGTTCACGCCCGCCCATGTGGCGGCGGTGCTGCCGCTGGTCTCGGCCGCCCGGGTGCGCCGCCTGGCCGACCCGTGGGCGCTGGCCGCCGGCGCGATGGCCCCCGACCTGCCGATCTTCCTGCCGTTCCTGCCCGTCTACGCCGACTGGCACTCCTGGACCGGCGTCCTCACCCTCGACCTGGCCGCGGCGGCGCTGCTGGTGGTGCTGTTCCACCGCGTCCTGCGCGATCCCCTGACCGCCCTGCTGCCGCCCGGGCTCGCCGGGCGGGCCGCGCTGCTCGCCCCCGCCCGGCTCCGCCCGCTGCCCGTCGCGGCCGGCGCGGTGATCGGCGCCGCCACGCACGTCGTCTGGGACTCCTTCACCCACTCCACCGGGGCCGTCCGGTGGGGCGCGTGGCTGTCGGCCGAGGTGCTCGGGGCGCTGCCGCTCTTCCGCCTCCTGCAGTACGCCTCCTCGGCGGCCGGCCTGGCCGTGGTCGTGTGGTGGGCGTGGCGCGGCCTGGCCAGGATGCGGCCCGCCCCCCTGCCGGAGCGGCTGGCGCTCTCCGCCACGACCCGCCGGGTGGTCCTCGCGGCCTGCGCGGGGGGCGTCGTCGCCGGGGCCCTCCTCTGGCCCCTGGTGGACGAGCCCAGCCCGGCGCTCGGCCTGCCCAGCGTGCTCACCAAGACCGGCGCGGGCACGGTCGTCGGCCTGTGCCTCGTCCTCGCCTGCTACGCGCTGTCGTGGCAGCTCCTGCGGCGCCGCCCGCCGGTGCGGGACGGCTCCTGAGCGCTGGCAGTATCGAGGGGTGCTTGAGTACGTCACCGACGCCGCCGACCCGCGCCTGTCCGACTACACCCGGCTGCGCGACGTGGAGCTGCGCAAGAGCCTGGAGGCCGAGCGCGGCCTCTTCCTCGCCGAGGGCGAGAAGGTCATCAGGCGCGCCATCGGCGCCGGCTACCCGATCCGCTCGGTCCTGACCACCCGCCGCTGGCTGCCCTCCCTGGCCGACGTCCTCGGCGACGCCCTCGTGTACGTGGTGAGCGACGAGCTCATGTCCGGCATCGCCGGCTTCCAGGTGCACCGCGGCGCCCTGGCCTCCATGGAACGTCTGCCGCTGCCGTCCGTCGAGAGCCTGCTGAAGGGCCCGGCCCGCCGCCTGCTGGTGCTGGAGGACCTGGTCGACCACAGCAACGTGGGCGCCATCTTCCGCTCGGCGGCCGCGCTCGGCGTGGACGGCGTCCTGCTCTCGCCGCGCTGCGCCGACCCGCTCTACCGGCGGGCGGTGAAGGTCTCGATGGGCGCGGTCTTCTCGATCCCGTACGCCCGGATGGACGACTGGTTCGACGGCCTGTCCCGGCTGCGCGAGGCGGGCTTCGTCACCCTCGCGCTGACGCCCGACCAGAGCGCCGTCCCGCTGGAGGCCGTCGAGCGCGCCGAGCGCATGGCGCTGCTGCTCGGCGCCGAGGGCGACGGCCTGTCCTCGCACTGGCTGCGGGAGGCCGACCGGGCGGTGTGCATCCGCATGAGCGCGGCCGCCATGGCGGCGGGCGTCGACTCGCTCAACGTGGTCGCCGCCGCGGCCATCGCCTGCCACGGCCTGACGCTGGAACGGGAGCAGCGCGTTTAGACGGCTGACACGGGGCACGGGCAGACACCGTCGTGAGGAGAGGTGAGATGAGACCCGTGGAGAAAGCCGTATCGCTGGGGATGGGCATGCTCAGCGCCACGCTGGCCGCTTCGCTGTTCAAGCGGGTGTGGAAGCTGGCGTCGGGGCAGGACGACGCGCCGGACGCCGACGACCTGGAGCGCGGATGGACGGAGATCCTCGTCGCCGCGACCGTGCAGGGGGCGATCTTCGGCCTGGTCAAGGCCGCGGTGCACCGCGCCGGGGCGCAGACCTTCCACCGCCGGGCGGTCAGCGGCGGCGGCAAGCGCTGAGCGGGTGGAGGAGCCCGGTCAGGGGTGGTCGGGCAGCCAGTCGGGATAGCTGTCGATGTCGTGGGTGACCGGCCGGCTGTCGATCGGGCCGGCGTCGCCCGAGGCCCTGATCAGCTCCTCCATCTCCGGCGCCTGGACGCCGGTGGTGATGAGGGTGAGCTGCCAGCGGGCAGTGCCGGCGGAGGAGGAGACTTCGTCGATGTCGATGGAGGTCGCGAGGCCCGCGCCCAGGATCTCGTGCGCCAGAGCGGCCGCCTTCTCGTGACCTTCGACCGTGGTGCGGACCTCGATGAATTCCGCCATGGCTGTCCTTCATAGGAGGGATTCCAACCCTACCGGCGGAGGCGGCGGCGCAAACCGGGTTCGCGAGTTTAATCTTCACAAGTTGGCGGCCCAAGACTGAGCCACAGGTCAGGTCAGCGCCGCCCCTCGGGAGGCGGCGGCGCGGTGGTGGCGCGGACGATCAGCCGATGGGGGAGGATCAGCCGCTCGGGCTCCGCGGCGGCGGGCCGCCCCGCGGCCGCGCCGGACAGGAGCGCGCCGGACAGCAGCAGGCGGCCCGCCGTCTCGCCGATCTCCTGCCTGGCCTGCCGGACGGTGGTCAGCCCGGCCTCCTCGGCCGCGCTGTCGGAGAAGCCCACCACCGACAGCTCGCCCGGCACGTCGAGCCCGAGGTCGGCGGCCGCGTCGAGGACGCCGAGCGCCAGCACGTCGGTGTTGGCGAGCACCGCCGTGGGCCGGGGGTCGCGGCCGAGCAGCGCGTGCCCCGCCCGGCGGCCCGCCTCGCGCGAGTTGCGCGCCACCTCGTAGAACGGCACCCCGCCCCACCAGTCGAGGCCGGCCTCCTCGCAGGCGCGCTGGTAGCCGCCCCGCCGCGCGCGCATGGCGGCGAACACCGCGCCCTCCTGCCGCTCGCGGCCGGACCAGCCGGTGTGGCCGTCCTCGTGCAGGCCCGCCATGACCACGCCGACGCGGCGGTGCCCCAGCTCCAGCACGTGGCGGGCGGCCGCCGCCCCCGCAGCCGGCTCGTCGGTGCCGACGAACGGGTGCCCCGGCACGTACGGCTCGTCGACGATCACCACGGGCAGCTTCCTGGCCAGCACCTCGGCCATCGCCGGGTGCCCGTCGGGCAGCGACATCACGCAGAAGGAGTCGACCACCGCGTCGCGGACCGTCTCGCTGCGCCGGTCGCCGTGCGGCAGGGGCAGGATGAGCAGCCCTGCCCCGGCGTCCTCGGCGGCCGTGGCCAGCCCCTGGAGGAACCCGATCGAGTACGGGTCGGCGAACGCGTACGCCAGCGTCTCGGTGAAGATCAGCCCGAGCGCGCCGGCCCGGCCGAGCCGCAGGCTGCGGGCCGTGGGGTTGGGCCCGGCGTAACCCAGCTCGTCGGCGACCTGGAGGATGCGCTGCCGCAGCCCTTCGCTGAGCTGGTCGGGGCGGGAGAAGGCGTAGGAGACGGTGGCCCGGGACACGCCCAGCCGGTCGGCGATCGTCTGGAGGGTGACCTTGGGCATGCGTCCCACCGTACCCGGGCGGCCTTGCCGTCCTCTTCTTAATGGATTAAGCTCTTAATGGATTAAGAAGGAGGTAGTCATGGACGCCATGCAAGTCCTCGCCCACGAGAGCGCGATGGGCCACCGGGGTTCGCTCGGCGCGGCCCTGCCGGACGCGCCGCGCCGGCCGCACCGCCCCGGCCGGGCCAGGGCCGGCGTGCGGGTGCGGCTGGCGCACTCGCTCCGCTGGACGGCCGACCGCCTGGATCCGGCGTGCCGCACCGCCTGATGCTGCACAATGTGACCGGCACTTCACGTTGAGTTCGCGCCGGAGGGGCACATGGACCTGGCCTGGATCATCGCAGTGGCGGCCGCGGCGGGCGGCCCGCTGACCCCGGGCGCCGTCCCCGTCCTGGCCCCGCCGGCGGCCCTCACCTGCGCGGTGGCCACCCCGCCCGGCCGCCCGCTGACCTTCGCCCCGCGCGTCGGGCTGACGCCGCGGCCCGTCACCGTGCGGGGCAACCTCCAGCTCACCGGCTGCGTCTCGCCGGACGGCTCGGCCGGCGCGCTGCGCTCCGGCTGGGTCTCCCTGCGCGCCACCGCCGACATCTCCTGCACCAGCGCCCGCCACGTGCGCGGCCGCGCGGTCGTCGTCTGGTTCGGCTGGGACGGCCGCCCGCTCGGCAGCTCCAGGATCCGCGGCAGCGAGGGCAGCCTCGCCACCCACCGCCCGGCCGACACCCTGCTCGGCGGCACGGTCACCTACGGCCCGCTCAAGGGCCGCCCGACCGCCGGCGGCCTCATGCCCGACGCCGGGCTCATCGGCTGCGCCACGCAGGGGCTGGAGCGGCTGAGCGGCACCGGCCGGATGACGTTCGGCTAGCCGGCCCGCCCGTCGCGGCTCCGCACGCGGGCCTCAGGAAAGACCGGCAGGGGCGCGGCCGAGCCCTTGAGCTGCCGGTCGAAGAAGGCCACCGAGTACGCCCGGACGATCTCGTGCGCGCGGGCCACGCCGATCGGCCCCGACAGCCCGATCAGGCCCGACAGCGGCGACATGAGCGGCCCGTCGGTCATGTCCAGGTGGAACATGCCGGGCACCTCGACGAAGTAGCCCTGCGCGCGGAGCCCGGCGTAGGCCGCGCGCATGGTGGCCTGGTGCTCGAGGACGGCCTGCTCCGGCCAGCCGCCGAACCGGGCGCGCTCCAGCCGCATGGTGGCGGCGTCCCGGGTGATCCACATCGTCGGCACCGCCGGCCTCGCGCGGACCACCTCCGGGGGCACGTGCGCGTCCTCCAGCAGGCAGGCGCGCAGCCGCGGCTCGGCCAGGCACGCCCGCGCGCCGACGATCGCGCCCAGCGAGTGGCCGAACAGCCCGGCGCGGGCCAGGTCCAGGTGCCCGGTCAGCAGCCGCCGGGGGTCGGCCCGGTCGATCGCGGCCAGCCGGTCGAGGGCCAGCGTGACGTCCCCGGCCAGGAACGGGATGTGCGCGTCCTGGAAGGCGCGCCCGTCCATGCGCGGGTCGTGGAGCGCGCGCCGCCCGTCGGGGAAGGCCACGGCGGCGGACGCGTACGGCTGGTCGATCCCCGCCACCACGTACCCCCGGGACACCAGCTCCTCGACCTGGAACGTGTTCACCTGCCGCACCCCCATCCGCCCGGCCAGGAAGACCAGCACCGGGTACCGCCCGGCCAGCGGCGGCGCGCCCCGCACGGCGTGGGAGATGACGTAGCGCAGGTGGCCGAAGACGAACGGCGGCAGCCCCGACACCCGGGACACCCCGCCCGTCAGCGACTCCGGCTCGTCCAGGTACGGCGCCCGCGGCGCGTCAGGAGCCGGCCTGGCCGGGTACCACACCTGCGCCATGACCTCGCGCCGGTCGCCGCGGCCGGCGGTGAACACCTCGGGGCGCACGTCGTCGGTCCAGTGGTAGACCAGGGTGCCGATGCCGTACGGGCCGCCCGGCTCCGGAAGGCGGAAGACCGGCAGCACGATCGGCAGGCCCGCCCCGGCGAGCAGCGTCAGCGCGGCGAGCGCGGCCCCGGCGGCGCGCGCCCGGCGGGGGAGCCGCGACCGCCGCGCGGCCCAGGCGGCGGTGCGGGCGGCGATGAGTTCGACGGCGAGGGCGACGGTGAGAGCGGCGGCCAGCCCGTACGCCGGCACGAGCTGCCAGCGGTAGCCCTCCACGGCGAGCTGCGCGAGCGCCGCCGCCGGGGCCGCCGGGACGACGGCCGGCCGCCGGGCGAGGAGCGCGACGAACGCCACCAGGTCGGCGGCGAGCAGAAGGATCTCGAAGGGTCTCATGACCGCCCCCGTCTCCGCCCTTCGATCCTACGGCCGGGGGCGGCCGGTCAGCCGAACGCGATCTGCTCCCCGGCGTAGTCGAGCAGCCGCTCGGCGGTGGTGAAGCGGCGCTCCGCGCTGCTGTCGCCGAGCAGCACGCCCACCACCTGCCGGCCGTTGCGCTCGCCGGCGAACAGCAGGCAGTAACCGGCCGCCTTGGTGTAGCCGGTCTTGACGCCGAGCACGTCCGGCGAGCGCGACAGCAGCTTGTTGGAGTTGTGCCAGGTGTGCGCGCGGTGCACGGAGGTCTTGGCGACCTTGTGCGTGCGGGTGCCGACCAGCGAGCGGAACGTGCCGTTCGCCAGCGCCCGCTGGGCCAGCTTGACCTGGTCGGCGGCGGTGGACCAGCCGCCGTTCGCGGGCGCGGGCAGGCCGTCGGCGTTGGTGTAGCGGGTGTCGGCCAGGCCGAGGGCGCGGGCGGTGCGGTTCATCTTGGCGACGAACGCGGCCTTGCCGGGGCCGTAGCGGCGGGCCAGGGCGTTGGCCGCGTCGGCGCCGGAGGGCAGCAGCAGCCCGTACAGCAGGTCCCGGACCGTCAGGCGCTCGCCCTCGCGCAGCCCGGCCGTGGTCGCGCCGCCCTTGGCGGCGTACTTGACGTCGGCGCCGGTGATCGTGATCGTGTCGCCGAGGCCGGCCTCGCGCAGCACGACGTACGCGGTCATGACCTTGACCAGGCTCGCCACCGGCACCCGCCGCGTCTGCCGCTTGCCGAGGTGGATCGTTCCCGCCGAGTCGACCACGTACGCCTCGCCCGCCGCCACCGTGGGCGCGTCGGCCGCGACGGCCGGGGTGGAGAAGCCCACAAGCACGGCGAGCGCGGCAGAGCCCATCAATCCCGCAATACGCATGACGAACATGGTGGCAGGAGATCAAGGGTTCGTTTGCCCTGTCACGCCATAAAGCCCCATCCGGTGGGGGTAAATGAATGGTGGATCGAAGGGGGAAGGACCGTGGCGGGCAGGTTCATCATCACCGAGGACGGGCGGGGCGGCTACCGGTTCGCGCTGGTCGCGGGCAACGGGCAGACGCTGGCGGTGGGCGAGGGGTTCACGTCCAAGGCCGCCTGCGTCAACGGCATCGAGACCGTGCGGAGGAGCGCGCCCGAGGCCGTCATCGACGACCGGAGCGGCAGCGCCGCCGGGCGCGAGCCGGTGGAGCGGGCCTGAGGTCAGGCGGCGACGGCGTCGTTGCCCGCCGCGTCGCCCGCGGCGGCGCGCCGCCGCCTCCTGCGCCAGGCCACGAAGCCGGCCACCGCGGCCGCCGCCAGCACGGCCACGGCCACGGCGGCGACGGGGGAGCGCGCGGCGAGCCGCAGCCAGGCCCACACCGCGGCCGCGCCGCCGAACCACCACAGCGGCGCCCAGGTCAGGCAGCCGAGCGCGCTCGCGACGACGTACCAGGGGTAGGAGACGCGGAGGGCGCCCGCGACCCAGGGCAGGGTGTGGCGCAGCCCCGGCACCCAGAAGCAGCCGTAGACGGCGAGCGCGCCCCACTTCTCGACGACCCGCTCGACCGCCTCGATGCGCGCGCGGCCGACCTTGCGCCCGACGCGCGAGTCGTAGAGCTTCTCGCCGAGCCTGCGGCCGACCCAGTAGTAGACCTGGAACGCGCCGAACAGCGCGAGGATGAGGACGACGCCCACCAGCCAGTACGGCAGGTCGAGCCAGTAGGGCGTGTCGGGGGCGGGGACGGCGGTCATCGCTCGCCTCATGTGACGGCTCACCATCCCTCCACCAGCCGCGGGTCAGACCGTTAGGTCAGCCTAACCTTATTTCACCCTGCAAGTAAGTGCCACACCCGCCTGCAAGCGCGCCGCAAAAGGTGCAACCAGCGGACAAGCGCCGCTCAACCGCCCCGCTCCACTCTAGGCGTGAGCAAGAAGGGGTGTTGACGATGTCGACGACGAGAAGTGCGGCCGTCCTGGCCAGCGGCACCGCGAACGCGGCCAAGCTCTTCGTGGCCGCGCTGGCCTTCACCAGCGCCTACGTCGGCCTCTCCGCCTACGACAGCGCCGGCCCGGCGGCGGCGGCGCCCACCCGGACCGTGACGTTGTCGGCCCGCGAAGTGCCGATCTCCCGGCCCCTCGCCCAGCCCGCCGCCCACGCCGCCCGCGCCGCCGCCCCGGCCCAGGCCGGCGTTTCAGCACAGGCCGGCGTTACAACACAGGCCGCCGTCACGCACCCGCAGGCCCGCGCCGGCGCGGTCGCCGTCGCCGCCGTGGCCGACGGCGCGGCCGGCTGCGCCAAGTCGTACGTCGCCCGCAGCGTGCTCGCCGAGGCCGCCCCCGGCCAGGGCGTGCTCTACCGCTGGCGGCTGGCCCGCTGGAGCCCCGCCACCAAGACCTGGCGCACCTACCTGTCGGAGCACAGCGGCTTCGCGAGCGCCGAGCGCCAGGTCGAGTGGCGGCCCCGGATCTCCGGCAACCCCGGCTGGTACCGGGTCGAGGTGATCGCCGAGGGCGCCGCCACCGTCGCGAGCGACCGCTTCCAGGTGAGCTGCTGACCGCCCCTCACCCCCGGCGTCAGCTCCTCAGCCCTCGCCGGACGAGTCGGCGACCGAGCGCTGCGCCGCCTCCACCCAGCGCGGCACGCCCACCCGCTCGGCCACCTCCAGCGCCTTCTTGTAGTGCTCGCGGGCCGCGTCCGGCTGCCCGAGGCGGATGGCGAGGTCGCCGAGCGTCAGCGCCACCGGCCACAACGCGACCACGCCCGTGCCCGCGCCCGCCACCCGGTCGGAGAACGGCTTCAGCTTGTCGTAGCAGTCGACCATCCGCTCCCGGTCGTCGAGCAGCATGCCGGCCAGCGCCCGCCAGGTCATCGCCAGCTCGTACAGGAAGTCGGGACGCACCGGCGGCCGGGTGGCGGCCACCGCCTTGGCGTCGGCCAGGTGCCCGGCCGAGGCCAGCGCCAGGGCGTAGGCGTCCATCGTCCACTTCGCGCCCCGGTGGTGCTTGTCGGCGAGCAGGTCGACCGTCTCGGCCGCCCGCCCGTCGACCAGGTGCAGGCAGAACGTGGTGATCAGCGGGAGGTCCTGGCGGCCCTCCAGCATGCCGGCGCGGGCGGTCATCCTGGCCGCCTCGCGGTAGGTGCGCTCGGCCGCCGCGTAGTCGCCGGTGATCATCTGCCGCATGCCGCCGTACCAGACGACCACCGCGGCCGGGGCCGACAGGTCGTACTGCTTGGCCAGCTTGTCGGCGGCGGCGGCGTGCTGGTCGGCCACCGCGAAGTCGCCGCGCGCCGCCGCGCACTCCATCAGCACCAGGTGGGCCAGCGCCTGCGTGGCCATCTGCCCCGAGCGCTGGGCCATCTCCAGCAGCTCGCGGCCGATGCTCTCGCGCGCGTCCACGGCCGGGATGTCGTACGACTGCCGCAGCCGCCCGCTGAGCGCCGCCGCGATCAGGGTCGGGTCGCCGCTCTGCCGGGCCAGCTCCAGCGCCTGGAGCGACGCCTCGCGCCCGCGCTCGGGCGAGGAGGAGCCCTCCAGCTCCAGCGCCAGCGTGGTCAGCAGGCTCGCCCGCAGCCGCTGCTCGCCGGCGGGCAGCTCGATCAGCGCCCGCTCGGTGACGTCCACGATCTCCCACGCCGTACGGGTGAAGTCGCGCGTCATGCCCTTGTGCGGCACGGCCAGCGAGGCCGCCACCTTCGCGGTGATCTCCAGGTCGCCGAGCGGCAGCGCCGCGTCCATGGCCTGGCGCCGCAGCAGCCGCGCCGCGTGCATGTCGCCGCACACCGCGAGCGCCCTGATCTGGCGCAGCATGAGCCGCAGCCGCTCCTTGGCCCGCTCCGGCTGCTCGCCGTGCTCGTCGCCGCGCGAGCGGTCGAACGCGGCGATCGCCTGCTCCCACAGCTGGGCCGCCTCGCGGTGGGCGAAGCGCCGCTCGGCCTGCTCGGCGGCGAGGCCCGCGTAGTGGACCGCCTTCTCGGCCGTGTCGGCCAGGAAGTAGTGGTGGGCGAGCGCCGCCACGTCGGAGGGCGTGCGCTGCTCGATGACCGCCGCCACGGAGGCGTGCAGCCGGGTGCGGCGGAGGCGGGAGGCGTCGGAGTAGAGGGTGTCGCGCACCAGGTCGTGGTCGAAGCGCAGCAGCCCGGGGCCCGGCTCGGTGACCAGCCCGGCCAGCAGCGCGGCCTCGACCGCCTCGATGACGGCGTCCTCGTCGCCGGCGGCGACCGCGATCAGCACGTCGAGGTCGACGTCGCGGCCGATCACCGCGGCCTGCAGCAGGATCTGCTGCGCCCCGGACGGCAGCCGCGAGATGCGCCTGCGCAGCACGTCGCGCACGCCGGAGGGCACCTGCGACAGGACCTCCGTGGCGCTCGCCCGGTCGGCCGCGCCCTCGGAGTCGAGCAGGCGCACGGTCTCGCGCACGAAGAACGGGTTGCCGCCGGTGCGCTCGACGATGGACTCGACCGCGTCCTCGTCGATCTCGCGCACGCACGTGGCCCGCACCAGCTCGGCCACGGCCTTCGGGTCGAGCCCGGACAGGCTCACCCGCACCGGGCCCAGCCGGGCCAGCGAGGCCAGCACGTCGGACTGGGCGTCGTCCAGCTCGCTCTCGCGGCACGTCACGACCAGCATCACCCGGCTCGTGGCCAGCAGGCTGGGCAGCGCGCGCAGCAGGGCGAGGGTCTGGTCGTCGGCCCAGTGGAGGTCCTCCAGGGTGAGCAGCACCGGGCCGCGGCGGGCGACGCCGGCGAGGTAGCCGCCGACCGCCCGGTGCAGCCGGAAGCCGCCGGAGACCTCGTCCTCGTCGGGGTCGGGCGCGGCGTCGTCCAGCAGCGGGGCGAGGAGCTGGGCGTACTCGCCCGGGCCGGTCATGCCGATGAGCGTGCGCAGGATCTCGACCCAGGCCCAGCCGGGCGGGGTGGCGCTGGAGTCGGGGCAGGCGCCGGAGGCGGTGGTCCACCCGTCGGCCGCGAGCCGGCCCTCCAGGCGGCGCAGCAGCGTGGTCTTGCCCGCGCCCGCCACGCCGGTGACGACGGCGACCTGGAACCGGCCGGTGCGCGAGGCCGCGGTGGTGAGCCGGGACAGCTCGGCGTCGCGGCCGACGAACGGCTCGGGCTCCAGCGGCGGCGGCTCGACCGCCGCGGCCGGGCGGGGCGGCCAGGTGTCGCCGGCCGCCGGCACGGGCCGGACGGGCCGGGCCGGGACCGCGAGGTCCAGCTCGGGCGACTGGGCCAGGATGTCGGACTCCAGCTTGCGCAGCGCCGGGCCCGGGTCGATGCCGAGCTCGTCGGCCAGGATGTTCCTGGCGCGGCGCAGCGCGGCCAGCGCGTCGCCCTGCCGCCCGCAGCGGTAGAGGCCGAGCGCCAGCAGCCGCCAGCCCTCCTCGCGCAGCGGGTGCTCGGTGGTCAGCGCCTCCAGGTCGGGCACGGTCTCGGCGTGCAGGCCGAGGCGCAGCCCGGTGTCGGCGTGCCGCTCGCGCGCCACCAGGCGCAGCTCGGTCAGCCGGTTGACCTCGGCCTCGGCCCAGGGCTGGTCGGCGAAGTCGGAGTAGGGGGTGCCGCGCCACAGCCCGAGCGCCTTCTCCAGGCGGCCGCGGGCGGACTGCGGGTCGCCCTCCTCCAGGTGCTCGCCCGCCGCCCGGACGAGCTGCTCGAAGCGCAGCGCGTCGACCTGGTCGGAGGCCACCCGCAGGGCGTAGCCGGAGGCCACGGTCACCAGCAGGCGGTTGGGGCCGCCGCGCGGGCGGCCCGGCTCCAGCACCCGGCGCAGGCGCGAGATGTAGACCTGCAGGCCCGACTGCGCGCCCTTGGCCGCGTCGTCGTCCCACAGGTCGTAAAGAAGCGTGTCAACCGGGACGACCTGACCCCTGGCCACGAGGAGTCGGGCGAGGACGGCTCGCTGCCGCAACCCGCCCAGGTCGAGCTCGTCGTCGTGTTCGTACGCCTCGACTGGCCCCAGAACTCGGAACGCCACCATTTCAGCCGCCACGCTATGCGGGCCTACGAATCACGCACAAGGTCTTTGATGGGTTTGGGATTGTCACTGGGGGGCCTTCGAGATCGCTGACGGGGACTCCGCGCCGGCGTTCCGGCCGCCGCGCCTGCGCAGCAGCGCCCACGCGCCCAGGGCCAGGCCGCCGAACGGGATCTCGATAGTGTAAGTCCAGAAGCCGAAAAGCAGTGCGGTCGCGGTGGCCGGAGCGGCCGGCACGTGGAAGGCGGCGGTGAGCAGGAACACCACCCCGCTCTCCATGATCCCGGCCCCGCTGGGCGTCACCAGCGCGCTGGTGAGCACCCGCGACAGGGCGAAGACGGCGATCGACTGGGCGAGCCCGGGCCAGGCGCCGGTGGCCCACATGCAGGCCGCCATGATCGCCCACTGGAAGCCGAGGAAGAACACCATGCCGAGCGACAGCCCGAGCGAGCGGGTGCGGACGATCTCGGCGGTGTCGGCGCGCAGCTTGTGGAAGTGCTCGGAGGCGTGCACGCGCAGCCGCAGCAGCCTGGTGACGGCGTCGAGGGCGCGGCCGAGCACGGCGGCGGCGCGGTCCCAGTAGAGGGCGGCGGCCACGGCCGCGCACAGCGCCAGGATGGCGAGCGCGCCGCTCCAGCCCGCGTTGGCGACGGTGGAGTTGGGGGCCTCGCCCGCCACGAGCAGCGCGATGATGCCGACCGCCGGCAGGATGAACCGGAACAACGTGTTCCAGATGCCGCTGACCAGCGTCATCACCACGATCGCGCGGTTGCCGAAGCCCCAGCCCCGCGTCATGGCGAACGACAGCGCCACGCCCACCGCGCCGCCGAAGGGCAGCAGGTTGCTGACCGCGCTGCCGGCCGCGTTGAGCGTCAGGCCCTGCAGGTTGGTCAGCCCGGGCAGCGAGTTGGTCAGCACGAACGTGTACGCCAGCAGGCTCAGCAGCCACAGCGCCGTCATCAGGGCGATCTCGCCGGCCCCGAGCGCGCCGAACACCGCGCCGATCTCGGCCCACGACACGGGCTTGCCCGTGAGCGCCCGCACGATCTGCGGCAGGTACACCACGAGCAGCACGGCCAGCGCCAGCGACAGCACGGACAGGACGATCTGCAGCCACTTGTTCTTCATCGCGGTCCAGTCTGCACCCTTCCGGCCGGGCCGCTCGTCCCCCGGAGGTACTACGTGGGCCACCCGTCGAAGGGATGACGCAGCCGCGCGCCCGGCGGCAGGTCGCGGCGCACGTACCACTCGGTGCCGAAGACCAGGCGGTAGAGCGGGCGCGGGACCTTCAGCATGACGGCGAGCGTGCGGTCGCTGTCGCCGCCGCTGGCCTGGGAGGCGTGGGCGGCCATCGCGGCCCGCTTCTGGCGGGTGTAGCGGCGCACGTTGACGCGGTGGGTGATGGCCTCGCCCGGCGAGTACGCGCTCTCGAAGGTGCGCACGTCGAACTCGGGCGGGAACCGGTAGAACCGGCCCGCGAGCCGCAGCAGCCGCACCAGCGGGTCGCGGTTGACGGTGGCCTCCAGGACGATGCCGGTGCCGGCGATCTCGGCGGCCCGCCGGCCCACCCGGTGCACCTGCACGTGGTCGGGGTGGCCGTAGCCGCCGGCCGGGTCGTAGATGGCCAGCAGGTCGGCCTGCTCCTCCTGGAGGATCGCGGCGAGGGCCTTGGCGGCCTCCTCGGTGTCGGCGTCGATGAAGGCGTTGTCGGGCCGTTCCTCGGCGCTGCCGCCCTTGGGGCTGAGGCCCGAGTCGCCGTAGCCGAGGCATTCGACGCGGGCGCAGCCGAGGACGGCGGCCGACTGATAGAGCTCCTTCATCCTGGTCTCGCCCAGCGCCTCGCCCGGCGCCATGTCGGCCAGGCCGCGCTCGCCCGCGGTGGCGGTGACCAGCACCACGCGGTGTCCCTCGGCCGCGAGCATCGCCATGGTGCCCGCCGTCAGCAGGGCCTCGTCGTCGGGGTGGGCATGGAAGAACACAGCGGTACGTGGAGGCACACGCCCAGATTAGTCTGGGAGGGGTGCGGATCTTTCACGTGAGCGACTGTTACCTGCCGCGACTCGGGGGGATCGAGGTCCAGGTGGCCGATCTGGTGCGCATGCAGCGCGCCGCCGGCCACGAGGTGACGGTGGCCACGGCGACCCGCGGCGAGCCGCTGGAGGGCGTGCGCCGCATCGTCGCCAGGATGCCCTTCGACCTGCCGGTCCATCCGCGCGGCGTCGGCCACCTCACGCGGTGGATCGCCGCCGGGCGGCCCGACGTGGTGCACGTGCACACGGGGGCGGTCTCGCCGTTCGCGTGGATGGGCGTGCGGGCGGCGGCGCGGGCGGGCGCGCCGTGCGTGGTGACCGTCCACAGCATGTGGGACCCGCTGACGCGCGCGCTCTACCGGCTGCTGCGGGCCGCGTACGGGTGGCAGCGGTGGGGGCTGGTGGCCACCACGGTCAGCAACGCCGCGGCCGCGCCGATCCGCGCGGTCGCCGGGCCCCGGGTGCCGGTCCGGGTGGTCTCCAACGGCCTCGATCTGTCGGGGTGGGCGCCGCCGCCCGGCGCGTCCGACCGGCGGGAGGAGGTGCACGTGGTGGCGGTGGGCCGGCTCGCGCCGCGCAAGCAGCCCGTCCGGCTGCTGAGGCTGCTCCAGGCGGCCCGGGAGCGGGTGCCCGCCTCGATCCCCATGCGGGCCACGATCGTCGGCGACGGTCCCGCCAGGGGCCAGATGGAGCGCTTCCTGGCCCGGCACGGCATGGCCGGGTGGGTGTCGCTGCCGGGCCGCTACAGCCGCGAGCAGATCGCGAAGGTCCTGGAGTCGGCCGACGTGTTCGTGGCGCCCGCGCCGCGCGAGTCGTTCGGCATCGCGGCGCTGGAGGCGCGCGCGGCGGGGGTGCCGGTGGTGGCGCGGGCGCAGAGCGGGGTGGCCGACTTCGTCGCCGACGGCGTCGAGGGGCTGCTCGGGCGCAGCCTCGGCGACCTGGCGCGGGCGGTGGCGCGGCTGTGCGCCGACGCGGAGCTGCGCGAGTCGATCGCGGCGCACAACCGCTCGACGCCGCCCGCCGCCGGGTCGTGGCCGATCGTGCTGGCGGGGTTCGGCTCGGCCTACGAGCGGGCCCGCGATCAGCGGCGCAGCACCACGTAGCCGTCGCGTTCGAAGACTTTCACGTAGCCCTGCCCGAGCAATTCGCCGACCTTGGCGACCTGCTGCTCGAACGAGCCGAAGGGGAAGTCCCAGCGGGCGGTGTCGGCGATCACCCAGGGCGCGTTGTGCGAGGTGGGCGACCACAGCAGGACCGTGGCGCGGGAGGTGAGCGCGGGCCCGACCGCGTTGGGCGCCTCGACGACGACGCCGTCGGGGACCTTGCTGACCGCCTCGGCCGCGGCGGCCGCCTTGGGCTCCTTGTAGAAGGACGGGTGGTAGAGCTGGTCGAAGGCGAACTTCGGCACGAGCGTGAGCGCCACCGCGCAGACCGCCGCCGACCAGGCCAGCCTGAGCGCGGTGTCGTCGGCGCGGTCGAGCCACCGCAGCAGCCGGGCCAGGCCGTCCACGCCCGCGCAGAACAGGATCACCACGGTGAACGCGCTGTACTGGAAGTCGGCCTGCCACCACTGCGAGCGGTCCGAGAACATGCGCTCCAGCACGTGCGGCAGCGCCGCCAGCGACAGCGGCGAGAGCAGGCAGAGCATGAGCGTGGGCCAGGCCAGCAGGAACAGCGTGTCGACCTTGGCCTCCTCGCTGAACGGCAGCAGCAGCGCGCCCAGCGGGTCGCGGGCGATGCCGACGACCGCGCCCGGCAGGTCGGGGCCGAGGTGCCCGTAGGCCCAGAAGTCCTGCGCGCTGCCGCCGAAGACGGAGGTGACCAGCCCGCGGATGAGCAGCACGGCCCCGACGCCGAACACGGCGCACAGCACGCCCTTCCACCGCTCGCCCATGACGAACAGGCACAGCCCGGCCCCGGCGACCATGAGCCCCATGTCCTCCTTGACCAGGAGGAGCCCGAGCATCGCGAGGAAGGCGGGCAGCTCCTTGCCCGCGTGGTGGCGCTCGATCATGATCGCGGTGAGCAGGGGGACGAACATGACCTCGTGCGCGTCGAAGGCCACGGCCTGCGCGACCGGCCACGACAGCGCGTACGCCGCCGCCACCAGGTAGGCGGGCGCGACCCCGAGCACCCGCCTGGTGTAGTTCCACAGGAACGGCACGGCCGCGGCGAACAGCGCCGCCTGCGCCAAAACCAGCGTCTCCGGCCCGTCGTGGATCCAGTAGAGCGGGGCCAGCAGCGCGTAGATCGGCGAGAAGTGGTCGGCGAGCTGCAGGTAGTCCATCCCGCGCCCGTGGAACATGCCGAGGACGGGGATGTGCGGCGGCCGGAAGGCGGCGTAGTTGCGCACCGCCTGGTCCACGATCACCAGGTCGAACGTGGTCGCCCGGAACGTGGCGAGCTTCACCAGCCCGAGCACGGCGTAGGCCACCGCCGCGAGCAGCGCCATCGCGCCGACGCGCGGCCGGTGGCCGGAGAGGGAGCGGGCCGTCCAGGCCCGCCATGCGGGGGGAGCGGCGCTGTCCGTCGCCACGTCGGTCTCAGCCGTCACGGGCGACAAGACTAGAACGAAACCGCGCGAAAGTGGCGCGGCCGCCGTGCCGGCCTGCCCCCCACAGGCGATACGGCGGCCGCGGGACCGGCGGTCAGGTGCAGGCGGCGGTGATCTTGCTGGAGAAGCCGTTCATCTTGCCGGTGAACTCCGTCACCGCCGACAGGTCGCCCTTCTCCAGGGTCTCGAAACCGGCCGCGAGCTCGTTCAGCGCGGCGGCGACCTCGCCGTCGTACTTGCCGGCGAGCGTCTTGGTCTTGTCGGCGGCGGTGGCCGAGGCGGTGCCGACGGCCTTGGTGTCGGCCGCGTTCTTGGTGACCTCGGAGCTCCAGTCCGTCATGATCTTGGTGGCCTCGTTGGCCGCGGTGTTGCAGTCGACCGTCTGGCCCAGCGCGCCGCAGGCGGTGGTGCCGAGAACAGCAAGGGTGAGCGTCGCGGCGGCGATGGCCAGCCGACGGCGAGGGGGAGTCATTTCCGGTGCCCTTCGAAGTGGTTGAGCGAACGAAAATAACACTAGAAATCAGGACTTGATCCCCACTTGCACCCCGCTAACACCACAGGCATCAAGCCGGCGTAAAGCCGTGAAGCAGGACGTGCACGATCTCCTCGGGCTCGGGAAAGGGCAGGTCGAGCAGGCCGCGATAGGCCACGAGACCGGAGAACAGGTCCGTGAGCAGCCACAGGTCGGCGTTCGGCGGCAGCTCGCCGCGCTCGATCGCGCGCTCGTAGACCACCCACGACCGCTCCATCCTGTTGCGCATGCCGGTGCGGATGATCTCGGCCACCGCCGGGTCGCGGCCCGCCTCGGCGTAGACCTGCCGGGCCATGCGGGAGATCCCGGGCCGGTGCCAGAGGGCCAGCGTGTCGGTGACCACCACGCGCAGGTCGCCCTCCAGCGAGCCGGTGTCGGGGATCGCGACGTGGGTGTTCATGAAGCCGGCGAGGGTCTGGAGGAGCATGTCGCGTTTGGTGGGGTAGCGGCGGAACACGCTCGCCCGGCCCACGCCTGCGGCCTCGGCGACGTCGTCCATGGTGAAGTCGAAGCCATGGGTGAGCACCAGCCGGGCCGCGGCCTGCCTGATGCGGTGATCGACCGTGGGGTCGGGCTTGCGGCCGCGCGCGGACATATTGATACTCCTAGTATCTGATATCCCGAGTCTCACAATCAGGGAACGTTATGAGAGTAATAGTGGTGGGCGCGGGCGTCGCGGGTCTCGCGCTCGCGCGCGGCCTGCTCGCCGCCGGCCACGAGGCCGAGGTGTACGAGGAGTCCCCCGGCCCCCGCACCGCCGGCGGCTCGGTCACGCTCTGGCCGGGCAGCACCGGCATCCTCGACGAGCTCAAGGCCGACCACACCAGGATCGGGCGGCGGCTGGAGACCCTGGAGTCCTGGGGCTCCGACGGCCGCAGGCTGGTCACCGTCGACCTGACGGCCGCCGAGCGCAGGTACGGGCACCCCACCGTGCACGTCGCCCGCGGCGAGCTGGTCGAACTGCTCGCCGAGGGCGTCCCGGTCACCTACGGGGCCCGCGTCGAGCACGTGGACCCCGGGCGGGCCGAGGCGCGGCTGGCCGACGGCACCACCGTGCGCGGCGACGTGCTGGTGGGCGCGGACGGCCGGCGCTCGGTGGTGCGCGGGGCCCTGTGGGGCGAGGACCCGGCCGAGCTGACCCGCTGGGTCACCTGGCAGGGCTTCCTCACCGTGCCCACGGCGCTGACCGAGGGGTCGGCGGCGGTCATGATGTCCGGCGTGAAGGGGCTGTGCGGGCTGATCCCGGCGGGCGAGGGCCGGCTGCTGTGGTGGTTCGACGTGCGCTCGGCGCCCGGCGAGCCGCTGTGGGCCGGCGACCCGCACGTCGCCGAGCGGCTGCGCGAGCGCTTCGGCGGCTGGGCCGACCCGGTGCCGGCGGTGCTGGAGCACCTGTCCGACCCCGACTTCTTCCCGCACTACCGCCAGCCCGTCAGGGACGTGTGGGGCAAGGGCCCGACCACGCTGGCCGGCGACGCCGCCCACACCATGCCGCCCACCATGGCCCAGGGCGCCAACCAGGCATTGGAGGACGCCTGGCTGCTCGCCCGCTCGCTCGGCGACCTGCGCGGCTACGAGCGCGCCCGGGCGAAGGTCGCCCGCCGGCCGGCCCGGCTGGCCGCGACCGAGCTGACCGACATGCACCGGCCCGCCGCCGGGCTGGTCCCCGACCGGCTGGCCACCTGGCTCAACACCGCCTGGTTGCGCCGGGCCAGCACGTACCTCTTGACAGCCTCCTGACGGCCCGCTAACGATGTCGCATATAGAGCAACTCGTCGCGTGATACGCAACAAGGCGGTGCCGGTTGACCACCACGTCGAGCCTGATCCCCACGCTCCCCGGCCGCTCCTACTCCGACCCGGACGTCTTCGCCGACGAACAGGCCAAGATCTTCGAAAGCCTCTGGTTCTGCGCCGTGCGCGGCGAGGACGCGCCGCGCCCGGGATCGTTCAGGACCGTCCAGGTGGGCAGGGAGAACGTGCTCGTGGTCCGCGGCCGCGACCACCGGCTGCGGGCCTTCCTCAACGTCTGCCGGCACCGCGGCGCCCGGCTCTGCGACGAGCCGGCCGGCGAGGTCAGGCGGACGATCCGGTGCGCCTACCACGCCTGGTCCTACGACCTCGACGGCCACCTGGCCGCCGCCCCCAATCTCGCCAGGATGCCCGACGTCGACCGCGTCGCCCACGGCCTCATCCCCGTCCACCTCCGCGAATGGCTCGGCTACGCCTGGGTGTGCCTGGCCGCGGAGCCGCCCTCGTTCGAGGAGAGCGTCACCGGCGCGGCCACCGAACGGCTCGGCGACCCCGCCGCCATCGAGCGCTACCAGGTGGACGGCCTCGCGCTCGGCCGCCGCGTCAGCTACGACGTCCGGGCCAACTGGAAGCTCATCGTCGAGAACTTCATGGAGTGCTACCACTGCGCGACCATCCACCCGGAGCTGGTCGCCGTGCTGCCGGAGTTCGCGGGAGGCTACGCGGCCCAGTACTACGTCGGCCACGGCGCCGAGTTCGCCGAGCGCGCCGAGGGCTTCACCGTGGACGGCGGCCCCGGCTTCGGCAAGCTGCCCGGCGTGTCACCCGAGCAGGACCGCCGCTACTACGCGATCACCGTCAAGCCGCAGGTGTTCGTCAACCTGGTGCCCGACCACGTGATCCTGCACCGGATGTTCCCGCTGGCCGTGGACCGCACGCTCGTCGAGTGCGACTGGCTCTACCACCCCGGCGTGGTGGCCTCGGGAGCCGACCTGTCGCGGTCGGTCGAGCTGTTCCACCGGGTCAACGAGCAGGACTTCGACGCCTGCGAGCGGACCCAGCCCGGCATGTCGTCACGCGCCTACCGGGAGGGCGGGGTGCTGGTGCCGAGCGAGCACCACATCGCGCTGTTCCATCAGTGGGTGAACCAGCGCTTGCGCGGGTAGCGCACGCTGACCCCGCCGTACTTGGCGGTGCCGGTGATCACCACGTGCACGGCGCCGGCCCGCGGGCGGCCGGGGACGTCGCCGGTCGAGACGCGGCCCCAGTCGCTGCGGACGCCGTCCACGTTCGCCGTGCCGCCCTCGGGCAGCACGATCTTGGCGGAGCCGTAGGCCAGCTCCAGGTCGATCTCCACCACTGGGTGAGGGATGACCGCCTCGGACAGGTCGAGGTCGACGCCGCCGTACTTGGAGACCACCCGCAGCCGGCGCGGCACCGCCCAGTCGCCGGAGCGCTTGACGTGGTCGTTCTTCGTCTCCAGCTCGACCACGTCCTCGGGCGCGGGGACGGCCTGCGCGGCCGGCAGATCGGTGATCAGGCCCAGCAGGTCGCCGTAGGTCCTGGCGGTCAGGGCCAGCCCGATGCGCTCCTCCAGCTCCGGGCGCGTGAGACGGCCCTCGGCGAAAGCCTGCTGGAGCTGCTTGGTCGTCCGCTCACGGTCCTCATCGGAGACCAGCATGTGCAAATCCGACATGGTCCGAGCATAGGTTCGGCACGCTCAGAACGGGAGCCGTCGCCCGGAAGGGGTCCGCAGATCTAGGGGCTCCGGTCGGCGGACCGGACGGGGGCGGAGAATGACCTGGACTCTCTTCACAACCTAAGTGGTACCCAACTGTTGGCCATGAACTCATCAGCGTTGGGTAGCGTGGGAGGCGATGACGCTCGCCGGACCCTTCTCGCACCCTGCGCTGTTCTACCGCAGCTCAGGGGAGTACGTCGCGGCCACGACGGCCTTCGTGCGCGCGGGCCTGACGGCGGGGGAGCCGGTCGCGGTCGCCGCGCCCGCCGCCAACCTCGCGCTGATCGCCGACGGGCTCGGCGCCGACGCCGCCGCCGTGCGACTGGTCGACATGAGCCGGGCCGGGCGCAACCCCGGGCGCATCCTGCCCGCCGTCCTGCACGACTTCGCCGACGCGCACCCCGGCGGGCGCGTGCGCATCATCGGCGAGCCCATCTGGCCCGGCCGCTCGGCGACCGAATACCCGGCCTGCGCGCAGCACGAGGCGCTGATCAACCTGTCCTTCGCCGGGCGGCACGTCACGATCCTGTGCCCGTACGACGTGGCCGCGCTGACCCCCGAGGTCGTCGAGGAGGCCACGCGCACCCACCCGGTGCTGTGGGACGACGAGGGCGAGCGCCCCAGCGCCCACTACGCGCCCGGCCAGGTGGTCGAGGAGCACAACCGGCCCTTCCCCGAGCCGGCCGAATACCTCGCCCTGCGCTTCGACCACACCAACCTGTCGGCGGCGCGCCACCTCGCCACGCGCCGGGCCGCCCTGCTGGGCTTCGCCGGCGACCGGCTCGACGACATCCGGCTGGTCGTCGCCGAGCTGGGCGCCAACAGCCTCGACCACGGCGGCGGGGCCGGCACGATCCGGGTGTGGGCCGAGGACGATCGGCTGGTGTGCGAGGTGAGCGACCGGGGCCACATCCGCGACCCGCTGGCGGGGCGCAGGCCGGTCGACCCGCGCC
The DNA here is from genome assembly GCF_022664455.2 of Actinomadura luzonensis. Lineage (NCBI taxonomy): Bacteria > Bacillati > Actinomycetota > Actinomycetes > Streptosporangiales > Thermomonosporaceae > Actinomadura > Actinomadura luzonensis. The sequence goes on along the minus strand of NZ_JAKRKC020000001.1, from coordinate 317,979 downwards.
TGCCGGGCTCGCGCGGCCTGCTCATCGTCAACCTGCTCGCCGACCTCGTACGCGTCCACACCCGGCCGGGCGCGACCGTCGTCCGCGCCTACTTCGACCGGGCCGCCGCCCCGCGAGCCGCCGGCTGACCGCGCTCGACCAGCTCCCCGCGAGCCGCGGGTCAGCGCTCGACCTCCGCCATGCTGGGGTAGCGCTGACCGGCCACCGCGTCCGCGGGCACGGCCGCGGCCAGCGCGGCGAGCTGCTCGGCGGTGAGCGTGACGTCGGCCGCCGCCGCGTTCTCCTCCAGGTACGCCAGGCGCTTGGTGCCGGGGATCGGCACGACGTCCTCGCCCTGGGCGAGCACCCAGGCCAGCGCGAGCTGCGCCACCGTGATGCCGGCCGCGTCGGCGACGCGCTTGACCTCGGCCACCAGCCGGGCGTTGTGCTCGGCGTTCTCGCCCGACAGGCGCGGGAAGTGGCGGCGGAAGTCGTCGGCCGGCAGCTCGTCGGCGACCGGCATCGCGCCGGTGAGCAGGCCCCTGCTGATCGGCGAGTACGCCACCAGCGCGATGCCGAGCTCGCGGGCCGCCGGCAGGATCTCCGCCTCCAGGCCCCGCGTGAACAGCGAGTACTCGCTCTGCAGCGCCGCGATCGGGTGCACGGCGGCCGCCGCGCGCAGCGTCTCCGCGCTCACCTCCGACAGGCCGAGGTGGCGCACCTTGCCCGCCCGGACGAGGTCGGCCATGGCCCCGACCGACTCCTCGATGGGCACGTCCGGGTTGCGGCGGTGCATGTAGTAGAGGTCGATGTGGTCCACGCCGAGGCGGCGCAGCGAGGCGTCGCAGGCGGAGCGGATGTAGTCGGGGCTGTTCTCGATGGAGCGGGAGGCGCCCTCGCGCCGCACGCCGAACTTGGTGGCCAGCACGACCTCGTCCCGCCGGTCCCTGATGGCGCGGCCGACCAGCTCCTCGTTGGCGCCCCTGCCGTACATGTCGGCCGTGTCCAGGAAGTCGATGCCGAGGTCGAGCGCGCGGTGGATGACCGCGATCGACTCCTTCTCGTCGGCCGGGCCGTAGAACTCGGACATGCCCATGCAGCCGAGGCCGAGCTCGGAGACCTCCGGTCCGCCGGTGCCGAGAGTGCGCTTGTTCATGCCATCCCCCTGTAGGCGTCGATCTTGTTCGTCCAGGACGCCGAGGTCCCGGGTGAGTGCTGTGGATCCAGCTTGGGCCTTGGAGTGCGCTCTAAGTCAAATCAGGGCGAACCCTGCCCACCCTGAGGGGGGCAACCCTACCCAGGGTCCTCTTCTCCCAGGTCAGTACGCCTGATCCCGATATGTCGAGACTTAAGTACTAGGGGGAGCTTCAGGGCCGCTTCGGGCCGATCTCCGATACTCCGGGAAGCCGCGTTCCACGAGCTTAAGAGGCATGAAGGGATTGCTCGTCAGTGGATTCGCGACCGTCGGCGCCGGGACCGGCGCCATGCTCACCCTGCACGCCGAGGCGGGGCTCGACCCGATGCACACCGTGATCAGCGAGTACGCCTTCCAGCAGTCCGGCTGGCTGCTGCCGGCCTCGCTGACCCTGTTCGCGGTGGGCTCGACGCTCATCGCGGAGGCGATGCGCCGGGCCGGGGGCAACCGGTGGGTCGTGGGGCTGCTGCTGGCGTGGGGCGCGAGCATGTTCCTCATCGGGGCCTTCCCCACCGACCGGCCGGGCGTGCCGTTGTCGTTGTCGGGCGGCATCCACCGCTACGCCGCCTTCGCCGCCTTCCTGATGATGCCGGTGGCGGGGCTGCTGCTGGCCAGGGCCAGGATCAGGTACGCCCGCGCGGTGCGGGTGCTGTGCCTGGTGGCGCTCGGGGCGCTGGTGCTGGTCGTGGTCCCGTACGTGGTGCGCATGTTCGGCATCCCGCTCACCAACGACGACATCCCCGCCGGGCTCATCCAGCGGACCGTCGTGGTGACCGAGCTGGGGGTGCTGGCGCTGGCCGGGATGTCGCTGCTGCGGCCGGTGGCGGGACGCGCCCTGGCCGCCCGCCCGGCAGTCCGCCAGGCGTGAAAGCCGCAGGCAGGGAAAGAGTGCTGGCATGACGATCCTGATTGCGTACGACGGCTCCGACGACGCCAAGGCCGCCATCGCCTTCGCCGGCCAGATGTTCAAGGGCGAGCGGGCCGTCGTGCTGACGGTGTGGGAGCGGCTGGCGATGAGCTCGGCCCGGGCGTCGGCGGGCCTCATGCTGACCATCGACGGCGACGGGGCCGGCGACGAGGCGATCGGGCAGGCGATGAGCGAGCTGGCGCAGCGGGGCGCCGACCTGGCCAGACAGGCCGGTCTTGAGGCCACGCCGCGGTGCGAGTCCGACGCGGTGGCCGTGTGGGCGACGATCGTGGATGTGGCCGACGAGCTCGGCGCCACGCTCATCGTGACCGGCACCCGCGGGCTCGGCGGGGTGCGCTCGCTGCTGCTGGGCAGCACCTCCGACCGCGTCCTCCACCACGCGCGCCGCCCGGTCCTGGTGGTCCCCGCCCCGCAGGGCGACGCCTGACCCTTGCGAGCCTGACCCTTCCGAGCCTGACCCTTCCGGTCCATCTGGCGGACGCCTCCCGGCCGCGTTCTGTCGGCCCGATACGGCAGAGTGGTGCCCGCGGATCAGCCGGAGGTGAGGAGGCGGGCATGCCCGAAGAGCTGGCGCGGCGGCTCGGCACCGCCGACGCGGTCGTCGTGGGGCTGAGCGCGATGATCGGCGCGGGCGTCTTCGCCGCCTTCGCCCCGGCCGCGGCGGCCGCCGGGCCGTGGCTGCCGCTCTCCCTCGCGCTCGCCGCCGTGGTCGCCTACTGCAACGCCACGTCCTCCGCCCGCCTGGCCGCGCTCTACCCCGAGTCCGGCGGCACCTACGTCTACGGCCGGCGGCGGCTCGGCCACCTGTGGGGCTACCTCGCGGGCTGGGGCTTCACGGTCGGCAAGACGGCCTCCTGCGCCGCGATGGCGCTCACCTTCGGCGCGTACGCGGCCCCCGCCCTGGCCCGGCCGCTGGCGATCGGCGCGGTCGTGGCCCTGACCGTGCTCAACCTGTACGGCGTGCAGCGCTCGGCCGGGGTGGCGCGGGTGCTGGTGGCGTTCGTGCTGGCGGTCCTGGCCGCCGTGGTCGTCGCGGGCCTGACCAGCGGCGTCACCGAGTCCTGGGTCGCCTACGCCCCGCTCACCGAGCCGCCGGGCTTCGACCTGCGGGGCGTGCTCCAGGGTGGCGGCCTGCTCTTCTTCGCCTTCGCCGGCTACGCCCGCATCGCGACGCTCGGCGAGGAGGTCCGCGACCCGGCCCGCACCATCCCGAGGGCCGTCACCGTCGCGCTCGGCGTCACCCTCGTCGTCTACGCGCTGGTCGCCTTCGCGGCGCTGCGCGTGCTCGGCGACGGGCCGCTGGCCAGGTCCGCCGCGCCGCTGGCCGACCTGGTCCGGCGGGCGGGCGCCGCCTGGCTGGTGCCGGTCGTGCAGACGGGGGCCGCGGTGGCGGCGCTCGGGGCGCTGCTGGCGCTGCTGCTCGGCGTCTCGCGCACGGTGCTGGCCATGGCCCGCGAGCGCGACCTGCCGGGCGTGCTGGCCGCGGTCGACCCGGTCCGGCAGGTGCCGAGGCGGGCCGAGCTGGCGGTGGGCGCGGCCGTGGTCGTGCTGCTGCTGGTGGCCGACCTGCGCGGCGCGATCGGGTTCTCCTCGTTCGGGGTGCTGGTCTACTACGCGCTCGCCAACGCCAGCGCGTACACGCTGAGCCGCGCCGAGGGCGCGCCGCCGAAGGTCGTGCCGGTGCTGGGGCTGGCGCTGTGCCTGGTGCTGGCGGCCACGCTGCCGCTCGCGTCCGTGGTGGCCGGGCTGGCGGTGTTCGCGGTGGGGGTCGTCGCCTGGCTGGCGCGGCACCGGCCCGCGCCGCGCTGAGGCGGGTTCGAGGCGGGTTTATCGCCTCGCCCGGCCGGGGGCTGCGCGGCTAGCATGGGTGCATGACGTACGCACCGGTGATGATGGCCCCCTAGCGGGGTTCACCGGCGACGTCCACGTTGAGGCCCTGCGAACCGGGGCCTCTCGTCGTGTCCGGGGCCCCACGGGAGGCACCCGATGTACATCACGACCACCATCCCCTACGTCAACGCCCGCCCCCACCTGGGGCACGCCCTCGAACTGGTGCAGGCCGACGTGCTGGCCAGGCACCACCGGCGGCGCGGCGAGCCGGTGCGCTTCCAGACCGGCACCGACGACAACTCGCTGAAGAACGTGCTGGCCGCCGAGGCCGAGGGCGTGCCGGTGCGCGAGCTGGTCGACCGCAACGCCGCCGCGTTCGAGGGGCTGCGCGGCCCGCTCGCGCTGTCGTTCGACGCGTTCGTCCGCACCAGCGGCCATCCCGGCCACCGGCCGGGCGTGGAGCGGATCTGGCGGGCCGTCGGGCACGACCTCTACCGGCGGCACTACGACGGGCTCTACTGCGTCGGCTGCGAGCAGTTCTACCCGGAGGGCCCCTGCCCCGACGGCCACCGGGAGCCGCTGCAGGAGGTGTCGGAGGAGAACTGGTTCTTCCGGCTCTCCCGCTACCAGGACGCCCTCGCCGAGCTGATCCGCGGCGGGCGGCTGCGCGTCGAGCCGGCCGCGCGGCGCAACGAGGTGCTGGCGTTCGTCGAGGCGGGCCTCGCCGACATCAGCGTCTCGCGCTCGGCCGCCCGCGCCCGCGGCTGGGGCATCCCGGTGCCCGGCGACCCCGGCCAGGTGATCTACGTGTGGTGGGACGCGCTCGCCAACTACGTCACCGCCCTGGAGGGCGCCGAGTACGAGCGCTGGTGGGTGCGCGAGCCGCGCAAGGCGCACCTCATGGGCAAGGGCGTGATCAGGTTCCACGCGGTGTACTGGCCGGCGATGCTGCTGTCGGCCGGGCTGCCGCTGCCGACGGACCTCCTCGTGCACGACTACCTCACGGTGGACGGCCGCAAGATCAGCAAGTCGGCGGACGGGGCGGTGGACCCGGTGGCGCTCGTGGCGGCGTACGGGACGGACGCGGTGCGCTGGTGGCTGCTGCGCGAGGTGCCCCGCGTGGGCGACGCCGACTTCACCGAGCGCCGCCTGGCCGCCCGGCACGACGAGGACCTGGCCAACGGCCTCGGCAACCTGGTCAACCGGGTGGTGACGATGGTGTGCCGGTTCCTCGACGGGCACGTCCCGGACGGCGACGCCCTGGCCGGGGTGTCCGGCGCGGTGCCGGGCGAGGTGCACGCGGCCCTCGCGGACTTCGACTTCCGCCGCGCCGCCGCGGCCGTGTGGACGATCGTCGAGGAGGCCAACCGGTACGTCGACCGCGAGCAGCCCTGGCGGCAGGCCGGCGCGGCGCGGGAGCGCTCGCTCGGCACGCTCGTCCGCGCCTGCCGCGACCTCGCCGCCGAGCTGGCGCCCTTCCTGCCCGGCGCGGCGGCGCGGGTGGCGGCGGCGGTGGCCGGCGACCGGCTGGGGCCGCCCGCGCCGCTCTACCGCCGCAAGCTGTCCGGCGCCGCTCATTGACGCCGGACTTCCGGACGTCTACTTTGGCGCAAACCGACCAGCCGGTATGGAGGCGCCATGCCCACCGTGCAGACCGTCCGCGGCCCCGTGGACGTCGAAGACCTCGGCCAGACCCTCATGCACGAGCACGTCTTCGTCGTCTCCACCGAACACCTCGACAACTACGGCAAAGGCGCCTGGTGGGACGAGGAGGAACGGGTCGCCGACGCCGTCACCAAGCTCAACGCGCTGACCGCGAAGGGCGTGCGCACGATCGTGGACCCGACGGTGTGGGGCCTCGGCCGTTACCTGCCGCGCATCCAGCGCGTCGCCGAGCAGGTGCCCGGCCTCCACATCGTCGTCGCCACCGGCATCTACGCCTTCGAGGAGCTGCCCCACCAGTACGAGTACCGCGGCCCCGCCCTGTCGCCCGACCTGCCGGACCCGATGGTGGACGACTTCGTCCGCGACCTCACCGACGGCATCGCCGACACCGGCGTCAAGGCGGCCTTCCTCAAGTGCGTGGTCGAGGAGAAGGGCCTGACGCCCGGCGTCGAGCGCATCGCCAGGGCCGTCGCGCGCACCCACGTGCGCACCGGCGCGCCGATCACCGTCCACACCAACGCGGCCGCGCGGTCGGGGCTGATCGCGCTCGACCTGTTCGCCAAGGAGGGCGTGGACCTGACGAAGGTGGTGGTCGGCCACGCCGGCGACAGCAACGACCTCGACTACCTCATGCGCCTGGCCGACACCGGCGCCACGCTCGGCATGGACCGGTTCGGCCTCGACCTCTACAACCCGACGCCGCAGCGCGTGGCCACCATCGCGGCCCTGTGCCAGCGCGGTTACGCCGACCGCATGGTGCTCAGCCACGACACCGCCTGCTTCATGGACTATTTCGGCGGCGCCTGGGAGGAGACTCGCCGGGCGATGGCGCCGAACTGGCGCTACGATCACATCCACGACGACGTCTTGGCCGCACTGCTCGACTCGGGTGTGACCGACGACCAGATCGAGCAGATGCTGGTGTTCAACCCGAAGCGCTACTTCTCGTAAAGTATGTGGATCGGGAGAGCGACGCGGGTAGGTGGAGCTGGGTGACTTCGGAGCAGGCGCTGTCGATAAGCCTCGGGCTCCAGGGACCCTGCGTCATCGCGAGGCTGACAGGAGACTTCGACTTCGGCTCGGCGGCCGAGGTGCGTGACCGCGTCACCAAGGCGCTCGACCTCACCCAGCCCCCGCTGCTCGTCATCGACATGCAGGCCGTCAGCGTGTGCGACTCCTCGGGCCTGTCCGTGCTGGTCTACCTGCACAAGGCGGTCACCGCGTCCGGCGGCCGGCTGCTGCTGTCGGGGCTCAACGGCCGGTGCAAGCACCTGTTCGCGATCACCGCGCTGGACAAGTTCTTCGACATCCGCAGCACAGCGGAGCTGGCCATCGCCGAACTGAACGAAGAGGGGCATTCGCCGCCGTTTACCGGGTAGTGCCCCGGCATGTCGGCCGAAGAGCCTGATCTGCTCGGCATGTACCTGGAGCAGATCGGAAAGACCCCCTTGCTCTCCGCCGCGGACGAAGTCGACCTCGCCCGGCGGATCGAGGCAGGACTGTACGCAGGCCATCTGATCGAGCGCGGCGCCTCGACGCCGGAGCTCGAACTCGTGGCGCTGGACGGACAGCGCGCCAAGGACCTGCTCATCAGGTCAAACCTGCGGCTGGTGGTGGCGACCGCGCGGCGCTACTCCTTCCGCGGGCTGCCCCTGCTCGACATCATCCAGGAGGGCAATCTCGGACTGATCAGGGCGGTGGAGAAGTTCGACTACCGCAAGGGTTACAAGTTCTCCACGTACGGGATGTGGTGGATCCGGCAGGCCATCGAGCGCGGGATCCACGACAAGAGCAGGACCGTGCGGCTGCCGGTCCACGTGGCCGAGGAGCTGTCGCGGCTGATCAGGGTGGAGCGGCAGCTCGCCACCGAGCTGGGGAGGGACCCGACCGACGCCGAGCTGGCCGGCACGGCCGAGCGCAGCCTCGCCCAGGTCGCCTCGTTACGGGCGCTCGGCCAGGACATGGTCAGCCTGGACGTCCCGGTCGGGGAGCACGGCGAGGGGCGCATCGGCGACATGATCGCGGACGACGACGGCCTCCAGGTGCAGGAGTGGACCGAGCGCCGCGCGATGAGCGAGGACCTGCACCAGGTGGTCACGACGCTGCCGCCGCGCGAGCAGTTCATCATCCGGCTGCGGTACGGGCTGAGCGGGCAGGAGGTGCAGACGTACACGGAGATCGGGGCGCGGCTGGGGCTGACCCGGGAGCGCATCCGGCAGTTGGAGAAGCAGGCGCTGAAACGGCTGAAGAGGGGGGCGCCGCTGCTGGCCTGGGCGTCGTAGCGACACTTAGCGGGATAAGGGCGATATAAGCGGATAACCGTTCTATATCGGATCTTCGACCGCCCACGATGACCTGTCCGAGATCAGGTAGTAGTCGGACAGGTACGAGTCGCTGCCGTCAGGGGGGAGCGACGATCTCTCAACCACAGGGGGAACCATGTTCAGACGCCTCGCCGCCACCGCTTTAGCCGCGGCCGCCGCGACCACCCTCATCGCCGCGCCCGCCGCCGCCGCGACGTCCTCCGCCCAGCTCATCCGCACGAAGGTCAGCTTCGGCAGGTGCGAGGACACGTGCAAGATCAAGGTCCGGATCAGGAACGTCTCCGGCAAGTACCTCTACAACGTGCGCCTGAACGCCCGGCTCAGCATCGACGGTCGCAGCGCCGGCACCTGCTACGACTACGTCGGCACCATCCGGCCCTACCGGGTCCGCTACGCCGCCTGCACCGTGCGCACCGCCAGGCTGGCCGACCTCTACAACGCCGCCCTGGACGGCCGCATCGAGGGACGCCCGTACGCCCGTACGAACGTGTCGTACAAGTACTACCGCTGAGCGTGGACCAGGGGGCCGGGCGATCGGCCGGCCCCCTGCGGGGCTCACGCGGTGACGAGGAGCGCCACCCCGATCAGCACGACGACCGGGACGACCCACATCACGGCCTCGACGGCGAACTCCTTGTACATCGCGCAAGTCTCCTTCGCGTCACCTGGGGAGGGCATGCCCGCCTATAAGGCATGACCGAAACGTCAATGCGCAGCATAGCCGCCGTCAAGCGGTGACCGCGCCGTCGGAGGCCGACCCCACGGTCCTGACGTACTTGGTCAGCACGCCCCGCTCGACCTCCCGCTCCGGCCGCCGCCACGCGGCCCGGCGCGCCGCCAGCTCCTCCTCCGGCACCAGCAGGTCCAGCGTCCCGGCCGCGCTGTCGATCACCACGGTGTCGCCGTCCCGCACCAGGGCGATCGGGCCGCCGTGGTAGGCCTCCGGCGTCACGTGGCCGATCACCAGGCCGTGCGAGACGCCGCTGAAGCGGCCGTCGGTGACGAGCGCCACCGACGTGCCGAGCCCGCGCCCGACCAGCGGCCCGGTGATGGAGAGCATCTCCCGCATGCCGGGGCCGCCCGCCGGGCCCTCGTACCGGACCACGATGACGTCGCCCGCCACGATCCGGCCGTCCTGGATCGCCCGGTAGCAGTCGTTCTCGGAGTCGAAGACCCTGGCCGGGCCCTCGTGCCGGAAGTCGTCCTTGCCGCCGAGCTTGAGCACGCAGCCGTCCGGCGCGAGCGAGCCGCGCAGGATCGCCAGCGCCCCGCGCGCCTTGAACGGCCGCTCCGCGTCCGCCACGACCTGCTGGCCCGGCGTCTCCTCCGCGTCGGCGGCCACGTCGGCGAGGCTGCGGCCGTCCACCAGCGTGACGTCCTCGCGCAGCAGCCCGGCCTCCAGCAGCCGCCGCGCCACGAGCGAGGTGCCGCCCGCCCGCCACAGGTCCAGCGCCGTGTACGGGCCGCCGCTCGGCTTCAGCCCCGTGATGATCGGGACCCGCCGGCAGATCTCGCCGATCTCGTCGATGACCAGCGGCAGCCCGGCCTCGCGGGCGATGGCCAGCAGGTGCAGCACGGCGTTCGTGGAGCCGCCCATCGCGGCCACCGAGACGATCGCGTTGTGCAGGGCGTCCGCGGTCAGCACCCGGGACGGCCGGGCGTCGCGGGCCAGCGCCTCCATGGCGATCTCGCCGACCCGCCGCGCCGCGGCGTTCTTCTCCGCGGCCTCGGCCGGGATGTCGCCGACCCCGAACGGCGCGAGGCCGAGGAAGTCGGCCACGCCGCCCATGGTGTTGGCGGTGTACTGGGCGGCGCAGGTGCCCGCGCCGGGGCAGGCGTGCCGGGCCAGGTCGTCCAGGTCGGCCTGGTCCAGCCGGCCGACCTCGCGCTCGCCCAGCGCCTCCCACATGTCCTGGATCGTCACGTCCCGGCCGCGCCACCGGCCCGGCATCATCGTGCCGCTGTAGAGCACCACGGACGGCACGTCCAGCCGGGCCAGCGCCATGATCGCGGCGGGCACGGTCTTGTCGCAGCCGACGATCGCCACCAGCGCGTCGAAGCCGTGGGCGCGGCCCATCAGCTCGATCGAGTCGGCGATGACCTCCCGGCTGACGAGCGAGGCGCGCATGCCCGGGGTGTGCATGGTGAGATTGTCGGAGACCGCGATGGTGTTGAACTCCATCGGCGTGCCGCCCGCCGCCCGCACCCCCTCGGCGACGTGGGCGGCCAGCTCGCGGTGGGTGAGGTTGCAGGGCATGGTGCCGGTCCAGGTGGAGGCGATGCCGACCACGGGCCGGCGCATCTCCTCCTCCGACATGCCCATGGCGTACAGGTGGGATCGGGCGGGCGCGCGGTCGGGGTCGTCGGCGATGCTGCTCAAGGGGCTTACCTCCGCTGTACGGTTGTCGCCCTTTTATGATCCAGCAACCGCTTTCACTGCTCCCGGAGACCCCACGGTGAGCCGTACTCGACCAGCAGGTCCAGGAACGGGCGCGGCTCGAACGCCTCGGGGCCCAGCACCCCGGCGCCCTTCCACGCCCCGTCGGCCAGCAGCTCCAGGGCGACCACCGGGTTGACGGCGGTCTGCCAGACGACGGCCTGGGAGCCGTACTCGCGCATCGACCACTGGTTGTCCACCACGTGGTACAGGTACACCTCGCGCGGCCGGCCGTCCTTGACGCCCTTCACCCAGGTGCCCGCGCAGGTCTTGCCGCGCATGAGGTCGCCCAGCTCGGCCGGGTCGGGCAGCACGGCGGCCACCACGTCGCGCGGCGAGACCCGTACCGTGCCGCCGTGGTCGCCGCGCACCGGGACCGGCTCGGTGCGGTCCACGCCGAGCGCGTGCAGGGTCTTCAGGGTGCCGATGAACTCCTCGCCGAGGCCGTACTTGAAGGTGACCCGGCGGGCGTCCACCCAGCGCGGGACCAGCAGCACCTCCTCGTGCTCCACGTTCACGCACTCGACCGGGCCGATGCCCTCGGGGAAGTCGAAGACCTCCGGCTCGCTGAACGGCTCGGTGGTGTACCAGCCGCGGTCCTTCTCGTAGATGACCGGCGGGTTGAGGCACTCCTCGATCGTGGTCCAGATGGAGAACGACGGGGCGAAGTCGTAGCCCTCGACGGTGAGGTTGGCGCCGTCGCGGATGCCGATCTCCTCGATCTCGTCGAACAGCTCGTCGGCGGCGTAGCGGGCGAAGACGTCGGCCAGGCCGGGCTCCACGCCCATGCCGACCAGCGCCAGCCGGCCCGAGGCGGCCCACTCGGCCGCGCGGGCGAACTGCTCGTCGCCCAGCTTGATCCCGACCTCCTGGTACGGCCGCTCCGGGTGCGGCCGGGACATCGACATCGCCATGTCGAGGTAGTCGGCCTCCGCCGCGAGGGCGGCGTCGAAGAGCGGCAGCACGAAACGCGGGTCGGTGGCGTTGAGCAGCACGTCGCAGCGGTGCTCGCGGAGCAGCGCGGCGACGGCGGCCCGGTCGGCGGCGTCCACCCTGGCCGGGGTGAACCGGCCGGCCGCCGCGCCCAGGGCGGCGACGGCCGCCTTGGCGCGGGGGAGGTCGTAGTCGGCGACGACCATGTGCTCGAAGAACGGACGGCGGGCGGCGATACGGGTGATGGCGGTTCCCACCCCGCCGGCTCCCACAAGAAGGATACGCATGACGAAAAATCCCCTTTATACGCATTTGGGGGGCTGTGTCGTTAATCCAACTGCACTACGCTCATCAACGTCAATGGCGTTGGCATAAGGAGGGCCCACGATGGCCAAGCGAGTGGTGCCGGAGGCGGCGCGCAGACGACGCCGGCCGACCAAACACGGACAGGTCCTCACCCATCAGCTCATCGTGGAGACAGCTCTCCGCATGCTGCGCGAGCACGGCGCCGCCGGCCTCACCGCCCGCCGCCTCGGCCTCGCCCTCGGCGCCGACGCCAGCGCCGTCTACCGGTACTTCAGCGGCATGGACGACCTGGTCCTCGCCATCGCCGACGAGCTGTTCGGGCACGCGATGGACGGCTGGTCGCCGTCCGGCGACTGGCGGGCCGACCTGCGGGAGCTGGGGCTGCGCATCCACCACGCGTACCTGACGCACCCGCAGGCCGCCGTGCTGACCGCCAGCCGCGTCACCGGCCGCCCCAACGAGGTCGCCACCGACGAGATCATCCTCGGCATCCTGCGCGGCGCCGGCTTCGCCGACGCCGACGCGGTCCGCATCTACCACGCCTTCATCGACCAGAGCCTCGCCTTCTCCATCCTGGACGCCGCCACCCTGGCCCTGCCGCCCGCCGCCCGCGAGGCCGACGAGGAGGTCTGGCGCGACACCTACGCCCGCCTGCCCGCCGCCACCCACCCCCACATCGCCGCCACCGCCCCGCTCCTGGTGGCCCGCATGAACGACAGCGCCTACCCGACCGCCCTCGACATGCTCCTCTCCAGCGCCGCCGCCCAGCTCCTCAGCCGGCCGGGCGGGGAGAACCCGGACCGGCCCCCGGCGCCTCCCCGCCGGCCCCGGCCCGCGGGCCGCGGATGAGCCCCGCGACCCGAGCGGCCCGGCCAAGTCGTCCCGGACGGCATCGTCGCAGCTCACGGGGTAGGGGAGGGGTGTGCCGGAGGGACATCTCATTCATCGCCACGCCGACGAGCAACAGGCGGCGCTGGGCGGGCGGGCGCTGCGGGCGTCGGGGCCGCAGGGCCGGTTCGACGCGCGGCCCTACGACGGGCGGACGCTGGCCCGCGTCGAGGCCCTGGGCAAGCACCTGCTCTACCACTTCGCGGACGCCCCGGCCATCCACGTGCACCTGGGCATGCGGGGCATCTTCCTGCGCTACGACGACCCCGGCGAGGAGCCCCGGCGCGGGACCCGGCTGCGGCTGGCCGCCGACGACGTCGCGTTCGACCTCATCGCGCCCATCCAGTGCGAGACGTACGGACCGGCGGAGGTGGCGGCGCTCCGCGACTCGCTCGGCCCCGACCCGCTGCGCCCCGACGCCTCCAGGGACGAGGCCGTGCGGCGGCTGGACGCGTTCGGCGGACCGGTCGGCGCGGCGATCCTCGACCAGAAGGTGTGGGCGGGCATCGGCAACGCCTGGCGGGCCGAGCTGCTGTTCCTCGTCGGCCTGCATCCCGGCGTCCGCGACGTCGGCGCGGAGCGGGCCGGGCGGCTGTGGGACGCGGCGGCCGCGTACCTCGCCCTCGGGCGCGACGCCGGGCAGGTCGTCAGCGATCCCGGCCACCCCGACGAGCGCTGGGTCTACCGGCGCGAGCACTGCCGCCGATGCGGCACACCCGTCCTGACCTGGCAACTCGCCTCCCGGACCGCATACGCTTGTCCCGTGGACCAGCCGGGGGAGGGGTGAGCATGCAGACGCAGCGGCTGCTCGACATCCGGCGCATCTACGTCGAGCCCGAGGCGGCGCGGCTGCCGCGCGGGCGTGAGATCCTCGACCGCTTCCCCGACGCCGAGCTGGTCGAGATCGAGAGCCACCACCGCATCCCCGAGCTGTACGGCGACGAGACCAACGTCGCCCGCTGGGTGCGCATCAAGACCGAGGCGCTGGTGCTCGGCATCAAGAAGTCGCTGACCGCCCGCCCCAACGGCCGCTCCGCCGACTGGATCGCGCCCTCCACCGCCAACGGCTGCGCCATGGCCTGCGCCTACTGCTACGTGCCGCGCCGCAAGGGCTACAGCAACCCGATCACGGTGTTCGCCAACATCGACAAGATCCTCGGGTACGTGCGCCGCCACGCCGGCCGCCAGGGCGTCAAGCCCGAGCCCAACCAGGTCGACCCGTCCGCCTGGGTCTACGACATCGGCGAGAACTCCGACTGCTCGCTGGACGCCACGATCTCCGACAACGTGCTCGACCTGGTGCGGCTGTTCCGCGACCTGCCCAACGCCAAGGCCAGCTTCGCCACCAAGTACGTCAACCGCGACCTGCTCGACTGGGACCCGCGCGGCCGCACCCGCGTCCGCTTCAGCCTCATGCCCGCCGCCGACTCCAAGCTGCTCGACATCCGCACCTCCTCCATCGCCGAACGCATCGCCGCGATCGACGACTTCGTCGCCGCCGGCTATGAGGTGCACGTCAACTTCAGCCCCGTCGTGGTGCGGGAGGGCTGGCTGGAGAGCTGGGCCGAGCTGCTCGACCAGCTCGACGCCGGCCTCGGCCCGCAGGCCAAGGCCCAGCTCGCCGCCGAGGTCATCTTCCTCACCCACAACGACCGGCTGCACGAGGTCAACCTGGGCTGGCACCCGAAGGCCGAGGACGTGTTGTGGCAGCCGGAGCTCCAGCAGCCGAAACGGTCGCAGACCGGCGGCTGGAACGTCCGCTACAAGACCGGGCACAAGGGCCGGTACGTCGCCGCGCTCACCGAGCTCATCGAGGCGAAACTGCCGTACTGCCGCATCCGGTACGCCTTCTGACCGGATGATCGGGTAGAACTGCGACATGGCGTGCCGGATCAGTGAACTCGTGATCGACTGCCGGGAGCCCGAGCGGCTGGCGGCGTTCTGGTGTGACGTGCTGGGCTACCAGGTCCTCGGACGCGAGGAGGACGACGTCGAGATCGGGCCGGAGGCCGGCTGGGGCGGCCTCCAGCCGACCATCGTCTTCTCCCGCACCGACCAGCCCAAGACCGAGAAGCTGCGGCTGCACTTCGACGTCAACGCGACCGACCGGGACCAGGACGAGGAGCTGAAACGGCTGCTCGACCTCGGGGCCCGGCCGGCGGACGTCGGGCAGACGGGGGAGGAGAGCTGGCACGTGCTGGCCGACCCGGAAGGCAACGAGTTCTGCCTGCTGCGCCGCCGCCTCACCCCCTGACACCCTCCCCTCCTCCACGCCCGGCCCAGCGAGCCGCGTCCGGCCCAGCAAGCCGCGTCCGGCCCAGCGAGCCGCGTCCGGCCCAGCGAGCCGCGTCCGGCCCAGCGAGCCGCGTCCGGCCCAGCGAGCCGCGTCCGGCCCAGCGAGCCGCGTCCGGCCCAGCGAGCCGCCTCCGGCCCTTGCCCGGTCCCCTGCGGCTCGCGGCCGTCTGCGGCCCTCGGAGCCGGGCCGTCGCCAGCTCCGGGCCTGGCGCCGGGCCTGGCTCCGGAGGCGCTCCCGGCCGCTCGGGCCGGCCGCGCCCGTCTTTGACGCGCCCGTCCCTGACGAGCCTGCCCTTCGGGGGATCCGCCCTTGATTCGAGAGGGGCCGCGCCGCAACGCTAGTCGCGTGGTTGCCTGGCCAGGCGTTTGCCCAGGCTCGCCAAGGAGTCGTCGGCCATCAGGGCGGGCAGGCGCGGCGCGTCCTCGTCGATCCGCCGCAGCACCGCGGGCTGGTCGCCGTGGAAGCGCGTCCAGGCGCGCACCACCTCCGGCATCGCCGCGACCGCCGCGTCCGACAGGATCGCCTCACGCGGCAGCCACACCGTCAGGAACCGCGACACCCGTGCCGGGCTCCACCACAGCGGCCGGTCCCCGACGAACTCCATTAGCTTCGCGAACGCCTCCCCCGCCCCCGGCAGGCCGGGCAGCAGCTCCGCGAAGCGCTCCGCAGTGTCGTCGCCGGGACCACGCACGAGCCCCGGAACCCCGGCCGCCCGCGCCACCGCCAGGGGACGGACCCCGGGCAGCGTGTCCGCCACCGGCGTCCCGAGGATGCGGTCACCCAGCTCGAACGCGTCCAGCACCCGTCCCGCGACCACCCCGGGCTCGGCCGCCGCCAGCCCGAGGTCATCGAGGAACTTGACCTCCTCGACCAGGGCGTCCACCGCGAGGCCGCCGTGCGGCTGGTCGATGCCGACCACCAGGACGTGCGGCTCCTTGCCGTTCTCGTAGCGGAAGTTCAGCGCCGCGAGGACCTGCTCGCCGTACGGGTCCGCCTTGCCGTACCAGGCGCCCTCGCAGGTCACCCGCCCCATGCGCCGCGCCCACTCCGGCAACGTGTCCAGCGCCCCGGCCGCCGCCCGCCGAACGGCCGCCGCGACGTCCGACGTGGCCGTCACGCTGTCGTTGTCGTCGTCGCCGCCCGGCTCACCGCCGGGGACGGGGTCAGGGCCCAGGTCAAGGACGGGGTGATGGGCCGGGGCGGTGACCGCGGCCAGGGCGGCAAGTGTCAGGCGGGCCTCCGAACCGCCGTCCGCGACCAGCTCCCGCAGGAACGGCTCCGCCTGGTCCGGCTCCAGCGCGCCCGCCAGCCGGGCCGCCCACAGCTCGGTCCGGAGCGGGGAACGCCACCTCAGCAGGTCGCGGGCCTGCGTGATCGCCGTGCTGAACGTCGAAGTGCTCACCCTCCGACCGTAACGCCCCGCCGCCGCTCACCGGCCCGGCGGCGCCGCCCAGAACTGGATCTTGAACACCGTGCAGCCGACGAGCTCAGCCGTGAACTCCTCGTGGCCGAGGGACTTGCGGTGGACCCTGACCTGCCAGACGGCCTCCCGCCGGCCCAGATCGAACTCCGCCCCCGAGAACACGCCGCCGCCGTGACCGCTCAGGGCCGACACCCTCCCGCAGCCCATGCGCACGCTCCCCGACCAGGTCGCGTCCCAGGTGGTGAGCGGCGGGGGCGGGCCGTCCCAGAGCTCGTACTTCAGCAGGTGGGTGTCGGCGCGCCACTGGAGGGCGACGCCGTTGTCGGCGGCGCCGGCCCAGTCGCCGGCGGCGAGGTCGATCTCGTACAGGTGCCACGGCTCCTCGACGTCGGCGACGCCGTACAGATGATCCGACCTCTTGTGCGGGTCGAGGAGCTCGGCGAGGAGGGTGGGCACACGCGCCTCTTCTCACGGTCGGCGGCCGTCCTGGGAGGACGGCCGCCGAGGCTGCCCGGCTGCCGGCACTGTCAGCGGCGACAGGGGCGGCTGGGGCGGCTGGGGCGGCCGGGGGTGGTCAGCGGTTGTCGCCGCCTGTCAGGCCGGCCTTGCGGAGGGCTTCGGCCATGGCGCCGGTGGGGGCCGGGCTGCCCTGGCGGCGCTGGCCGCCGCCGCGCCCGCCGTCGCCGCGCCCCCGCCCGCCGTCAGCACCACCGCGCTGGCCGTCACGCTGGCCGTCACGCTGCCCGTCACGCTGCCCGCCGCGCTGGCCCTCACGCTGTCCGCCGCGCTGCCCGCCGCGCTGCCCGCCGCGCTGGCCCTCACGCTGTCCGCCGCGCTGGCCGTCACGTTGGCCGTCGCGCTGCCCGTCACGCTGGCCGTCGCGCCCGCCTTGACCCCGGCCCTGACCCTGACCCTGGCCGCGAGCGCCGTCGCCCCGGGCGCCATCACCACGAGCGCCGTCACCACGGGCGCCCTCACCACGGCCGCCGTTGGGGCGGCGGGCGCCGTCGTGCTGGGCGGTGGTGTCGTCCTCGAGGCGCAGCGTCAGGGAGATGCGCTTGCGCGGGATGTCCACGTCCAGCACCTTCACCCGGACGATGTCCCCCGGCTTCACCACGTCACGCGGGTCCTTGACGAACGTGCGCGACATGGCCGACACGTGCACCAGCCCGTCCTGGTGGACGCCGACGTCGACGAAGGCGCCGAAGGCGGCCACGTTGGTGACCACGCCCTCCAGGATCATCCCGGACGCCAGGTCGGAGATCTTCTCGACGCCCTCCTTGAAGGTGGCGGTCTTGAAGGCGGGACGCGGGTCGCGGCCGGGCTTCTCCAGCTCGCGCAGGATGTCGGTGACCGTCGGCAGGCCGAAGGTGTCGTCGGTGAAGTCGCCGGGCCGCAGCGAGCGCAGCGCCGCCGTGTTGCCGATGAGCGACGGGAGGTCGGTCTTGACCGTGTCGAGGATGCGGCGCACCACCGGGTAGGACTCGGGGTGCACGCTGGAGACGTCGAGCGGGTCGTCGCCGCCGCGGATGCGCAGGAAGCCCGCGCACTGCTCGAACGCCTTCGGCCCGAGCCGCGGCACCTCCTTCAGCGCGGTGCGGGCGCGGAAGGGGCCGTTGGCGTCGCGATGCCGGACGATGCTCTCGGCCAGCGTGGACCCGATGCCCGACACGCGGGTCAGCAGCGGCGCGGAGGCGGTGTTGACGTCCACGCCGACGGCGTTGACGCAGTCCTCCACCACGGCGTCGAGCGAGCGCGACAGCTTGGTCTCGGCCAGGTCGTGCTGGTACTGGCCGACGCCGATCGACTTGGGGTCGATCTTGACCAGCTCGGCCAGCGGGTCCTGGAGGCGGCGGGCGATGGAGACCGCGCCGCGCAGCGACACGTCGAGCTCGGGCAGCTCCTGGGAGGCGTAGGCCGAGGCGGAGTAGACCGACGCCCCCGCCTCCGACACCACGATCTTGGTGAGCCCGGGCATGTGCTTGCACAGCTCGCCGGCCAGCTTGTCGGTCTCGCGCGAGGCGGTGCCGTTGCCGATGGCGATCAGCTCGACGCCGTGCCGCTGCGCGAGCGCCCCGAGCACGGCCAGCGACTGGTCCCACTGCCGCTTGGGCTCGTGCGGGTAGATGGTGGCGGTGTCGACGACCTTGCCGGTGGCGTCGACCACGGCGACCTTCACGCCGGTGCGCAGGCCGGGGTCGAGCCCCATCGTCGTACGGGTGCCGGCCGGCGCGGCCAGCAGCAGGTCGCGCAGGTTGGCGGCGAACACCCGCACCGCCTCGTCCTCGGCCGCCTGCCACAGCCGCATCCGCAGGTCGATGCCGAGGTGCACGAGGATGCGGGTGCGCCAGGCCCAGCGCACGGTCTCGGTCAGCCACTTGTCGGCCGGCCGCCCCTGGTCGGAGATGCCGAACCGGGAGGCGATGCGCAGCTCGTAGTCGGGGCTGTCGTCGGGCTCCAGCGCGACGCTGAGGATCTCCTCCTTCTCGCCCCGGAACATGGCGAGGACGCGGTGGGAGGGCAGCTTGGTGAACGGCTCGCCGAACTCGAAGTAGTCGGCGAACTTGGCCCCCGCCTCCTCCTTGCCCTCGCGCACCTTGGACACCAGCCGCCCGCGGTTCCAGAGCTGCTCGCGCAGGCCGCCGATGAGGTCGGCGTCCTCGGCGAAGCGCTCGATGAGGATGGCCCGCGCGCCCTCCAGCGCCGCGCCCGCGTCGGCGACGCCCTCGGTGACGAACTCGGCGGCCGTCGCGGCCGGGTCGAGCGCCGGGTCGGCGAGCAGCCGGTCGGCCAGCGGTTCGAGGCCCAGCTCGCGGGCGATCTGCGCCTTGGTGCGCCGCTTGGGCTTGTAGGGGAGGTAGATGTCCTCCAGCCGGGCCTTGGTCTCGGCCGCCATGATCTGCTCGCGCAGCGCGTCGTCGAGCTTGCCCTGGGACTCGATCGACTCCAGGATCGCCGTGCGGCGCTCCTCCAGCTCACGCAGGTAGCGCAGCCGCTCCTCCAGCGTGCGCAGCTGCGCGTCGTCGAGCGCGCCGGTGACCTCTTTGCGGTATCGCGCGATGAACGGCACGGTCGCGCCGCCGTCGAGCAGCTCGACGGCCGCCTGCACCTGCCCGTCGCGTACGCCGAGCTCCGCGGCGATCCGCTGGTGAATAGAGAGCACTTGCCTGCCTTTCGATGGTCCCGCCGGTCAATTGTGCAGGACGACGCCGTCCTTCATGACCAGAGTGCGCGCAGGGTGGACGACCACGGCCTCCGCCGGGCCGCCGCACGGCAGCACGACCAGGTCGGCCCGGTCGCCCTCGGCCAGCCCGTAGCGCTCCAGCCCGAGCGCCCGCGCCCCGCCGAACGTGGCGGCCTCCAGCGCCAGCTCGATGTCCTCGTCCCTGCGGAAGGTGCTGCGGTAGGCCACGTGCATGGCCCGCTCCAGCATGTCACCGCTGCCGTACGGCCCCCAGAGGTCACGGATGCCGTCGTGCCCGCAGGCGAGCGTGACGCCGGCGGCCCGCAGCTTCTTCACCGGCGGCACCGGGAAGCTGTAGACGGCGGCGGTGACCAGCGCGACGCCCGCCTCGGCCAGCCCGTGGACCAGCCGGTCCTGGTGGGCCTCGTCGAGCTGGCCCAGCGCGTACGCGTGGCTCACCGTCACGCGCCCGCCCAGCCCCAGCGCCTTGGCCCGCTCGATGATCAGCTCCAGCTCCCAGCCGCCGAGCGTGCCGCCGTCGTGCAGGTGGATGTCGACGTGCGCGCCGTACCGCTCGGCCAGGCCGAAGATCAGGTCGAGGTGGCGCACCGGATCGCGGTCGACGCCGGCCGGGTCGAGCCCGCCCACCGCCTCCACGCCGCTCTTCAGCGCCTCCTCCAGCAGCTCGGCGGTGCCGGGGTTGGTCAGCAGGCCGTGCTGCGGGAAGGCGACCTGGCGCACCTCGATCCCGGGCACGCGGGCGGCGGCCTCGCGCACGGCCTCGACGCCGCGCAGCCCCACGTGCGGGTCGACGTCGGTGTGGGTGCGGACGTGGGTGGTGCCGGCCGCGCTCATGCGCTCCAGCAGGGCGGTGATGCGACCGGGGTCGGGCACGCCCAGCTCGGCGCGGCGGCCGAGGTCGTTGCCGATGCGGCCGGCCAGGCTGTCGTCGGCGGAGTGGGGCACCCACGGGCCGCCGTACAGGGTCTTGTCGAGGTGGCAGTGCGCCTCGACCAGGCCGGGCAGCACGAGCTGGCCGGTGATGTCGATCACCCGCGCGCCCGGGGCGGCGAGAGCGGGGCCGACGGCGTGGATCAGGCCGTCGCGGACGAGGACGTCGGCGGGTGACCCGAGCCCCCAGGGGAGCCCGCCGCGGAGCAGCACGTCGGTCATGCCAGCACCCTAGACGCCGCGGCCGACGATTTCCCGGCCCACTCCCCGGCCCGCTTCCCGGCCCGCACCGAGTCGGCGGCGGCCCTCAGGCGGGGTGCCGGGTGAAGAGCTCCAGGTGGTGGCACTCGCGGCAGCGGTAGGCCTCGATCTCCCACCGGGGGCGGCCCATCAGCTTGGCGCCGCCGAAGATGCCGCGTTCGAGCGCGCCCTCGACCCACCGGGCGAAGCCCCTGCTGCTCTCGCCGGAGTCCATGATGAAGCCGGCCTCCAGGGCGTTCTCGCCGCAGTGGGTGCAGTGCAGCCCGTACGGGCCGGGGACGTCCTCGCTCATATCTGCTCCAGGTGGGCGATGTTGGCGACGTCGGCGGGGTCGGTGCTGGGGCGGCCCGCCAGCCAGGCGTCGAGGATCTCGTCGAGCACCACGTCGGAGGTCAGCCGCAGGCTCAGGGCGAGCACGTTGGCGTCGTTCCACTTGCGGGCCCCGTCGGCGGTGTAGGCGTCGACGCACAGCGCGGCGCGCACGCCGGGCACCTTGTTGGCGGCGATCGAGGCGCCGGTGCCGGTCCAGCAGCACACGACGGCCTGCTCGGCGCGGCCCTCGGCGACGTCGCGGGCGGCCCGCTCGCAGGCCCACGCCCAGTCGTCACGCTCGCCGTCGCCCTGCTCGCCGCCCTGCTCGACGCCCCGCTCGCCGTGCTCGCCGTCGGCGAGCGCGCCGTGCGTGAGCACCTCGTGGCCGCGCCGCCGCAGCTCGCTCACGACCCGTTCGGCCACGCCGTCCCTGCTGTCGGCGGCCACCGAGATCCGCATGCGACCTCCCTCGTGTCGGTCCACACATACCAGGCGGGGCCGACAGGACGGAATCCGTTCCATGGGGGGCGTTTACCTCAGCGACACGCGGTGGACTGGCGGAATGAGCGGCTATGTGGTTGGTTGTGTCGCCAAATGAGCATTGATGCCAGCACTCACGCGGCGCTCGACGCCGGCGACATCCCGGCCCTCGCCCGCGGCTGCGCCGTCCTCGGCACCGGCGGCGGGGGAGACGTGCGCACCGGATCGCTCGCGGCCGTCAGGGCCGTCCGCGAGTACGGCCCCGTCCCGCTGGTCGGCCTGGCCGACCTCCCCGAGGACGCCCTGGTGGTGCCGCTGTCCGGGATCGGCGCGCCGACCGTCAGCCACGAGATGATCCACAGCGAGGACGAGCCCAGACGCATCGCCGAGGAGGTCGAACGGCTCTTCGGCCGGCCGCCGGGCGCGGTGATGTCCTCCGAGATCGGCGGCTCCAACGGCGTCGCCCCGGTCGCCTGGGCCGCCCAGCTCGGCCTGCCGCTGCTCGACGCCGACGGCATGGGCCGGGCCTTCCCCGAGGTGCAGATGGTCTCCATGTACGTCGCGGGCCTGCCGGCCGACCTGGTGATCATGTCGGACGTCCAGGGCAACGTGGTCACCATCCGCCCCGTGGACGGCCTCTGGTCCGAGCGCCTGGCCAGGGCGGTGTGCGTGGCGGCCGGCTCGTCCGCGCTGATGGCCGACTACGTGCTGACGGCGGCCGGCGCGCGCGGCGCGGTCATCGAGGGCACGGTCACCCGCGCCCTGGAGATCGGCCGCGCCACCGAGGGGGCCGCCGACCCGCTGCGCGCGCTCCAGGACCGGCTCGGGGCGGCCCGCCTGGTCACCGGCAAGCTCACCGACGTCGAGCGCCGCACCACGGGCGGCTTCGTCCGCGGCACGGCGACGATCGAGGGCACCGGCGAGGACCGGGGCCGCACGCTGGTGCTGGAGCTGCAGAACGAGAACCTGGTCGCGGTCGAGGACGGCCGCCCGCTCGCGATGGTGCCCGACCTGATCACGGTCGTCGACACCGAGACCGCCGCCGCGATCCAGACCGAGGGCCTGCGCTACGGCCAGCGCGTGACCGTGCTGGCTTGGCCCTGCGACCCGCTCTGGCGCACGCCGAAGGGCCTGGGGACGGCCGGGCCGCGGGCCTTCGGCTACGAGCTGGACTACGTCCCGGTGGAGGAGCTGACCGCGCGTGGCTGACCTGAGGATCGGGATCGACGTCGGCGGCACCAACACCGACGCCGTGGTGCTGGACCCGGCCGGCCGGGTGATCGCCAAGGCCAAGCGCCCGACCACCCCCGACGTGACGGAGGGCCTGCGGGCCGCCCTGGACGCCGTGCTCACGCAGGTGCCGGACGCCGCGCGGCGCGTGGCCCGCGTCATGCTCGGCACCACGCACGCCACCAACGCGATCCTGGAGCGCCGCGCCCTCGGCCGGGTCGCCGTGCTGCGGCTCGGCGCGCCCGCCACGACCGGCGTCCCCCCGCTCACCGGCTGGCCGGAGGACCTGCGCAAGGCCGTCTCCGCGGGGGAGGCGGTCCTGCCCGGCGGCCACTACGTGGACGGCCGCGAGCTGGCCCCGCCCGGCCTGGACGCCGTCCGCCGCTTCCTCGACGGCGTCGAGGCGGAGGCGGTGGCGGTCACCGGCGTGTTCAGCCCGGCGAGCGGCGAGCACGAGCGGCTGGTGGGGGAGCTGGTCGCCGCCGAGTACGGCCTGCCGGTCTCGCTCAGCCACGAGATCGGCTCGCTCGGCCTGCTGGAGCGCGAGAACGCGACCGTGCTGAACGCCGCCCTGTACGGGGTCGCCGCGCACGTGACGGGCGCGCTGGCGGCCGCGCTGGCCGAGCGGGGCCTCGGCGCCCGGCCGTACCTGGCGCAGAACGACGGCACGCTCATGACGCTGGAGCACGCCGCCCGGCTGCCGGTCGCCACGATCGGCTCGGGCCCGGCGAACTCGCTGCGCGGGGCGGCGTACCTGTCGGGCGCGGCCGACGCGATCGTCGTGGACGTCGGCGGCACCTCCACCGACCTCGGCGTGCTGGCCGGCGGGTTCCCGCGCGAGTCGGCGGCGGCGGTCGAGATCGGCGGCGTGCTCACCAACTTCCGCATGCCGGACATCCTGGCCATCGCGCTCGGCGGCGGCACCGTCGTACGCGAGCACGGTGTCGGGCCGGACTCGGTCGGCTACCGCATCGCGGAGGAGGCCCTGGTCCTCGGCGGGAGCACGCCGACCCTGACCGACGCCGCCGTGGCCGCCGGCCGTACCCCGCCGCACGTCACCGGCTGGCGGGTTGACACCTCGGCAGCAATCGCCGACATGCTGCAAAGGGCGCTGGCCGTCGCGGACGCGCGGATCGCCGACGCGGTGGACCGGATGGCGCTCGGCCGGGCCGACCGGCCGCTGGTCGCGGTGGGTGGCGGGGCGTTCGTGCTGCCCGCCCGGGTGCCCGGGGCGGGCGAGGTGATCCGCCCGGAGCACGCCGAGGTCGCCAACGCCGTCGGGGCCGCGATCGCGCTGGCGAGCGGCAGAGTCGATACGATCTTGCCTGCGGGAGATAGCCGGTCGAAGGCCATCGAAAGGGCCAAGGAGGAGGCGGCGGCGCGAGCCGTGGCGGCCGGGGCGGACCCTGCCCTCGTGGAGATCGTCGATCTCCTGGAGGTGCCGCTCAGCTACCTCTCCGAGCCCGCCGTGCGGGTACACGTCAAAGCAGCCGGACCCCTCGCCCGGTGAAGAAACGGAAGGATCCCCCCACCATGCGCTGGCACAAGCGTCTGCTCGTCGCCGGGCTCACCGGTGTCCTGGCCCTGACCGCCTCCGCGTGCGCGGGCGGCCAGGTGCGCGGCGCCGGCGGCACGCCCGCGCCCCAGCAAAGCGGTGGCCCCAGCCCGAGCGGCCCGTCCGGCGGCACGGCCAACGACGAGACCTTCGTGTACGTGCCCAACCTCGACGTCATCACCGACTGGGACCCGGCGACCTCCTACTCCAACGAGATAGTCGCGCTGAACAACATCTACGAGGGCCTGACCAGGTACAACTCCCAGACCCGCAAGGCCGAGCCGCGCCTCGCCACGGAGTGGACCTCGGCCGACGGCGGCAAGCAGTGGACGTTCGAGCTGCGGCCGGGCGTCAAGTTCCACTCCGGCGCCCCGATGACGGCCGCCGCCGCCAAGAAGGCCATCGAGCGGACGATCGACAAGAAGGGCGGCGCCGCCTACATCTGGGACGCCGTGGACACCATCGAGGCCCCGGACGACACGACGCTGACGTTCAAGCTCAAGTACCCGGCCCCGCTCGACCTCATCGCCTCCTCCGGCTACGCCGCCTACATCTACGACGTGGACGCGGTGGACCCCGACGGGGAGAAGGACGCCGGCACCGGCCCGTACACGATCGACTCCTGGCAGAAGGGCAAGGAGACCGAGCTGACGCTGAAGGCGTTCGACGGCTACTGGGGCGGCTGGAAGCCGGAGCAGTACAAGAAGGTCGCCTTCCGCGTCACCCCGGAGATCACCACGGCCTGGCAGCTCCTGCAGCGCGGCGAGGTGAGCTTCGTCCAGCGGCTCAACCCGCAGCTCTTCCAGCAGGCCGGCGCGACGGAGAACGTGCGCACCTCGCAGTCGCCGTCGTTCCAGAACCTGCTGGTGCTGTTCAACACCGCCTCCGGCCCGGCGAAGGACGAGCGGGTGCGCCAGGCGCTCCAGGCGGCCATCGACTACGACGGCCTGGTGGCCGCGCTCAAGGGCTCGGCGCAGAAGGCCAGCGGCCTGGTGCCGGAGGGCCTGCTCGGCCACGTCGCCGGGCTGCAGCCCAAGCAGGACCTGGCCAAGGCCCAGCAGCTCCTGGAGGCGGCCGGCTACGGCCCCGACAACCCCGAGCTGAAGCTCACCCTCACCTACGCCCAGGGCGACGACGACCAGAAGCTGCTGGTCACGCTGCTCAGCTCGGCGCTGCAGAAGCTCAACGTCACGCTCCAGGCCAAGCCGATGACCTGGAACGCGCAGTGGGACCTGGGCAAGAAGCAGGGCCAGGACATCTTCGTCATGTACTGGTACCCGGACTACCCGGACGCCTACTCGTGGTTCCTCAACGTGTTCAGGAGCGCCGACAAGCCGCAGTTCAACCTGTCGTACCTGAAGGACGCCCAGATCGACGCGAGCATCGACGCGCTGCCCGAGCTGACCGCGACCAACCAGGTCAAGGCCGACGAGACCTACCAGGACCTGCAGAAGAAGATCATCGAGGAGAAGGCGGCGGTGGCGGTGCCGTACGTGCAGACCTACCAGCGCGCGCTGGCCGCCGACGTCGAGGGGTACGTGGACAACCCCGCCTACCCCAACGTGGTCTTCTTCTACGACCTGAAGCGCGCAGCCTGACCCATGGCCCGTCATCTGGCCCGCCGGCTCGGCCAGGCCCTCCTGGTCGTGGCCGGCGTGGTCGTGCTCACCTTCGCCGTGATGCGGCTGGTGCCGGGCGATCCCGCGGTCGCCTACGCCGGCCCGAAGGCCACGCCCGAGCAGCTCGCCGCCGCCCGCGAGCGGTTCGGGCTGGACGACCCGCTGCCGGCGCAGCTCCTCGCCTACGTCCGCGACCTGGTGACCGGCGACTGGGGCACCAGCCTGCGCACCCGGCAGCCGGTCCGCGACGACCTCTACCTGGCCTTCCCGGCCTCGCTGGAGCTGGTCGGCGCGGCGCTGGTGCTGGCGATCGTCGTCGGGGTGCCGGTCGGCGTGCTCGCCGCCCGCTTCAAGCGGCGGCTGCCGGACCTCGGCGTGCGGCTCACCAGCATGCTCGCGGTCTCCGTGCCGGTCTTCTGGCTGGCGCTGACCCTGCAACTGGTCTTCGCGACCAACCTGGGCTGGTTCCCGATCGCCGGCGAGTACGACGCCACGCTCGACACCACCAGCCCGCTCACCCTGTGGACGAACATCACGATCGTCGACGCCCTCATCACCGGCAACTGGCCGATCCTCACCAGCACCCTGCGGCATCTGGTGCTGCCCGCGCTCGTGGTGGCCGCCTACCCCGCCGGCGTGATCGCCCAGATGACCCGGGCGACGCTCATCGAGGAGTCCGGCCAGGACCACGCGCGGATGGAGCGGGCGCTCGGGTTCGGCGAGACGGCCATCCTCACCAGGTTCGCGCTGCGGCCGTCGCTGGCGCCGGTGTTGTCGATCGTGGCCCTGGTGTTCGCGTACTCGATCGTCAACGGCTTCCTCGTCGAGGCGGTCTTCAACTGGCCCGGGCTCGGCCGCTACGCCGCCGAGTCGATCAAGGCGCTGGACACCCCGGCCATCGCGGGCGTGACGCTGCTGGTCGCGCTCGTGTACACGCTGGCCAACCTCATCGTGGACCTGCTCCAGGGCGTCGTGGACCCGCGGGTGAGGGCCCGGTGACCGGGACCCCGCTGCGGCGCACGCTGCCCCGGCTGCCCGACCGGCTGGCCGCCGCGGGCGCGGTGGTCGTCGTGCTGCTGGCGCTGGCCGCGGTCCTCGCGCCGTGGCTGGCGCCCTACCCGCCCGACCCGCGGCCGCTGGAGGCGCTGCTGCCGCCGGGCGGCGCGCACTGGTTCGGCACCGACAAGGTCGGCCGCGACGTGCTCAGCCAGATCCTCTACGGCGCCCGCACCTCGCTGTCCGTCGCGGTCGCGGTGCTCGCCGTCTCGGCCGCCGCCGGGGTGGCGCTCGGCGTGGTCGCCGGATACGCGGGCGGCCTGCTGCGGGATGTGATCATGCGGGTCACGGACGTGTTCCTGGCCTTCCCCGCGCTGCTGCTCTCCCTGGCCCTGGCGGTCGTGCTGCAGCCCGGCGTGAACACGGTCGTGCTGGCCATCGCGGTCACCTGGTGGCCCTGGTACGCCCGCCTGGCCGCCTCCGCCGCCGCCTCGATCGCCACCCGCCCGTACGTGGACGCCGCGCGCTGCCTCGGCGTGCCCGCGCCGCTGATCGTCCTGCGGCACGTGCTGCCGAACTCGCTGACCCCCGTCCTGGTGCAGATCTCGCTGGACGCGGGCGGTGTGACGCTGACCTCGGCGGCGCTGTCGTACCTGGGGCTGGGCGCGCAGGAGCCGACCGCGGAGTGGGGGCTGATGGTGCAGCAGGGGCAGTCGTACTTCACCACGAACTGGTGGGTGGTGACCTTCCCCGGCCTGGCGATCCTCGTGACGGCGTTCGCGTTCAACGTGCTCGGCGAGGGGCTGCGCAACGCCCTCGACCCGCGGAGGGCCGTGAAGTGATCGAGGTGCGCGACCTCAGGGTGAGCTACGGCGGCCGGGTCGTCGCCGGCGTGCCCGAGCTGGACGTGGCCGCGGGCGAGTGCGTGGCGATCGTGGGGGAGAGCGGGTCGGGCAAGTCGACGACGCTGCTCGCGCTGCTCGGCCTGCTCACCGACGCCGAGGTGACCGGCTCGGTCCGGGTGTGCGGCGTGGACGTGCTGAGCGCGCCGCCGCGCCGCCTGCGCGAGCTGCGCGGGGCCAGGGCGGCGCTGGTGATCCAGTCGCCGCAGGCCGCGCTCGGCCCCGCCACCCGGCTCGGCGTGCTCATGCGGCGGGCGCTGCGGCTGCACGGCAGGGAGGCGGGCGAGGCGGCCATGGCCGAGGCGATGCGGGCCGTGCTGCTCGACCCCGGGCTGCTGCGCCGCTACCCGCACGAGATCTCCGGCGGGCAGGCCCAGCGTTTCGCGATCGCGCTGGCGATCGCGCTCGGCGCGGAGGTCGTCCTGGCCGACGAGCCGACCAGCGCGCTCGACGTGACCGTGCAGGCCGAGGTGGTCGCCGTGCTGCGCCGGCTGCGCGCCGAGCGCGGCCTCGCGCTGCTGCTCGTCTCGCACGACCTGGCCCTGGTCTCCACGATCGCCGACCGGGTGCTGGTGATGAAGGACGGCGCGGTGGTCGAGTCGGGGCCGGCGGCGCGGGTGCTGGCCGAGCCGTCCCATCCGTACACGCGCGAGCTGCTGGAGGCGCTGCCGTGACCCTGCTCAGAGCCGAGCGCGTGACCCTCGGGTACGGCGGGCGTCCCGTGGTGCACGACGTCAGCCTCGACATCGTGGCGGGCGGGGTCGGGCTGATCGGGGAGAGCGGGTCGGGCAAGACGACGCTGGCGCGGGCGTTCCTGGGCCTGCTCACCCCCATGTCCGGAAATATCTGGTACGGCGACCAGACGCTCAAAAAAGCGGACATGCGGACGTTCCGGAAGGACGTCCAGCCCGTCTTCCAGGCCGAGGCCCTCGACCCCCGCATGCGGATCGGCGCGTCCGTCGCCGAGGCCCTGCCGCGCGCCGAGCGTTCCCGGGTGGGGGAGCTGCTGGAACAGGTCGGCCTGGACCCCGAGCTGGCCGGCCGCCGCCCGCACCAGCTCTCCGGCGGCCAGCGGCAGCGCGTGGTCATCGCCCGCGCCCTCGCGGTCGGCCCCCGCCTGCTCATCCTCGACGAGCCGACCAGCGCCCTGGACGTGACGGTGCAGGCGCGGATCCTCGACCTGCTCGCCGGGCTCGACACCGAGCGCCTGCTCATCACCCACAACCTCGCCGTGGTGGAGCGGCTGTGCCGGACCTCGCACGTGTTGTTCGCCGGGCGGGTGGTGGAGTCGGGGCCGACGGCGGAGCTGCTGGCGCGGCCGGCGCACCCGTACACGAGGGCCCTGCGTGACGCGGTGCCGCGGCTCGGCGGGCCGCCGCCGGCCGCGAACGGGCGGACCGAGGCCGTGCCGGCCGCGACCGGCTGCCCGTACCGGCTGCGCTGCCCGCTGGCCGCGCCGCAGTGCGAGCGGCCGCCCGCGCTCAGGGAGCTGGCCGGCCGCCAGGTGGCCTGTCACCGCGCGGAGGACGTCCTCACGTAGCCGCCCCCTGCTCGCGGAGGTGCGCGACGACGTCGTCCGACAGGCGCTCCAGCAGCCGCCGCAGCTCGGCGCGGTCCTCCTCCGGCCACTTCGCCATCGCGCCCGCGAACCACTCCGAGGTCACCTGCTGGCACTTGCCCGCGGCCGTCGCGCCCGCCTCGGTGAGGCCGATGCGCCAGGCCCGCCCGTCGTCGGGGTCGCGGACCCGCTCGACCAGCCCGCGCTGCTCCAGCGCCGCCACGTGCCGGGTGACGTGGGGGCTCTCGACCTGGAGGCCGGTGGCGATCGCGCCGATCCTGCGGGGCTCGCCCGCGTCGAGGAGGTGGACGAGGATCTGCACGTCGGGCCGGTCCAGGCGGACGCCCGCGGCCTCGGTCAGCCGCTCGTGGGTCTTGGCGCTCTTGAGCGAGGCCGTGATCGTGCGGAAGGCGGCCACCGTCCTGGCGAGATCTGCGTCCATCGGTTTACTTACCTAACTTACGTATGTATAGTCGTGCCTCGGTTACTTACCCAAGGTATCTAAAGGAGCCGAGATGGCGACAGTGACGACGGCCGCGCCACGCGCGACGCCGACCGCGAACCCCTGGCCCGGCGTGGTCGCCCTGGCCTTCGCCGCCTCCATCGCCGCGTTGCAGAACACCGCCGTGGTGCCCCTGCTGCCCGTCCTGCAACGCGAGCTGCACACCTCGCTGGCGGCCGTGACCTGGACGCTGACCCTGAGCCTGCTGGTCGCCGCCGTGGCCACGCCCCTGCTGTCGCGCTTCGGCGACATGTACGGCAGGCGCCCGGTGATCCTCGCGGCGCTCGCCCTGCTGGTGGCCGGCTCGGTCATGGCGGCCCTGGCGCCCTCCCTGCCGTGGCTGGTGGCCGCCCGCGTGCTGCAGGGAGCGGTGGCCGCGCTGGTGCCGCTGTCGATCGGGGTGGTGCGCGACGTGCTGCCGCGCAACCAGCTCGCGACCGGCATCGGGGTGGTCAGCGCGACGATGGGCTTCGGCAGCGGCGGCGGCATGATCCTGGCCGGCCTCGCGTCGGGGGACTGGCACCTGGTGTTCTGGATCATCGGCGGGATCTCGCTGGTGGCCGCGATCGTGGTCGCCGTCCTCGTCCGCGACCGGGCGCCCGCCGGGCGGGGCCGTCCCGACCTGCTGGGCGGCGCGCTCATGGCGGCCTGGCTGGTGGCGCTGCTGCTGGCCGTCAGCGAGGGCGGCTCGTGGGGCTGGACCTCGCCGGGCGTGCTGGGCCTGTTCGCCGCCGCGGTGGCGCTCGCGGCGGTGTGGGTGGCGGTGGAGCGCCGGGTCGCCGAGCCGCTGGTGGAGATGGCGATGCTGGTGCACCGGGGCACGGTGGGCGCGACCGTCGCCTCGATGCTGCTCGGGTTCGGGTTCTTCACGCTGCTGACCGGGATGTCCGGTTACGCGCAGTCGCCCGCCGGGTTCTCCGCCTCGACCCTCCAGGTCGGGCTCTACCTGCTGCCGAGCACCCTGTTCATGCTGGTGATCTCGTTGTTCGCGGGCCGGTTCATGCGCCGCTTCGCCGCCTCCACGATGGTCGCGGCGGGCTCCGCCGTCACCGCGCTGGCCGCCCTGTGGCTGGTGGTCCTGCACGACGCCCCCGTCCACCTGTACGTGGCCGCCTCGCTCATGGGCATCGGCCTCGGCATCGGCTACGCGGCCCTCGGCACGATGGCCGTCGAGCACGTGGACCCCGGCAAGACCGCCGTGGCGGCGGGCGTGAACGCGCTGGTGCGGATCGTCGGCGGCAGCGTCTCCGGCGCGGTGATCGCGGCCGTCCTCGCCGCCCGGCCCGGCGTGCCCGGCTACCAGTGGGTCTTCGGGGCGGCCGCCGTGGCCGGCGTCCTGGCCACGGCGTTCGCCCTCGTCTACGGGCGGCTCAACCGCCGGGCGCTCACAGCGCCTTCAGCCCGCTGATCACTTCCAGCAGGACCTTCGCGTCCGGCGCGGGCGGCGGGTGCTCGACCTGCACGAGCTCCTGCGCGTAGAGGTCGCCCACCAGCACGCGGACCACGCCGATGGGCAGGTTCAGCTCGGCGGCCACGTCCACGAGGCGGGTCGGTCTCGTGCACTTCTGCAGGATGATCAGGTGCTCGGGGCCGAGGCCCACGGGCGGGGTGAGGCCGCCGGCGGTGATGATCACCGCGATGAGGTCGATCGCCTCGCTCGCGGGCACCGTGCGGCCCCGGGTCAGCAGGTAGGCGGGGACGATCGGACCGGCGTCCTCGTCCAGCCAGCGCTCGTCACTCACTCCGCACCACCCGCATGGGGCGCTTGGGCTCCTCGGCGGGAGCCTCGGGCTCGGCCACGTGCTCTTCCGGGATCAACACGATCGCGGTGGTCCCTCCATATGGTGAACCGCGCAAGGTCACGCGGATGTCGTGCCTGGCGGCCAGGCGGGAGACGACGAACAGGCCGAGCCGGTCGCTGTCGGCCAGGTCGAACTCCGGTGGGCTGGCCAGCCGCGCGTTGTACTCGGCCAGCTCCTCGGGGCTCATCCCGAACCCGCGGTCCTCGACCTCGAAGACGAAGCCGCGGGCCGCGGTCTCCCCGCGCACGATGACCGGCGTCTTCTCGGGGGAGTAGACGGTCGCGTTCTCGATGAGCTCGGCGATCAGGTGGATCACGTCGCCGACGACGGGCCCGGCCAGGCGCTTGGCCGGCATCGGCTCGACGGTGACCCGCTGGTAGTCCTCGACCTCGGCCGCCGCGCCGCGCGCCACGTCGAGCAGCGGCACCGGCCTGCTCCAGCCGCGGCCCGGGGTGGCGCCGGACAGGATGATCAGGCCCTCCGCGTGGCGGCGCATGCGCGTCGTCAGGTGGTCGAGCTTGAACAGGTCCTCCAGGGCGTCCGGCTCGGTCGCCCGGTGCTGCATGTCCTGGAGCTGGATGCGCTGGCGGTGCAGCAGCGCCTGGCTGCGCCGGGCCAGGTTGCGGAAGACGTGCCCGACGCCCTCGCTGAGCTGCGCCTGGCCGACCGCGGCCTCCACGGCGGTCTGCTGGACGGTGGAGAACGCCTGGCCGACGTCGTCGATCTCGGTGGTGGTGCTCGGCACCGACAGCTCCGGCAGCTCGACCTTCTCGCCCCTCCGCAGCTTGGCCACCACCTGGGGCAGCCGCTCCTGGGCCACCTCCAGCGCGGCCAGCCGCAGCGAGCCCAGCTCCTTCGACAGCCGGTTGCCCATCCGCAGCGAGAACGCGATCGACACGACCACCAGCGCCAGGCACAGGCCCGCCAGCATGAACGCCCGCCGCAGCACCTCGTCCGCGACCGGCTCGGCGCGCGCGTTCAGCGTGGCGCTGGCCTGCATGAGCGACGACTGGAACGACCTGGCCAGCGCGTCGGTCGTGTCGAGCCAGCTCCGCGGCACCCGGCCGGCGATGATCTGGTCCTCCATCATCCGCATGCGCTGGTAGGCGGGGGAGGAGATGAGCACCACGTTGGCGTCCCGCAGCGGCCGGTCGAGCTCGCCGAGCGACTGGTCGACGAGGAAGCGCCGGTTGCCCACGATCTGGGTGAAGAGCCGGCGCTCGTTCTCGGTGACCGGGCCGAGCGCGATGGCCTGCTCCCGGGTCAGCAGCTCCTTGGCGTAGCCGAGGTCGATGACCACGCGCGACTGCTCGTAGATCGGGATGTCGTCGATGAGCGCGACGTGCCGGTGCAGGCCGAAGACCGTGTCGATGATCGCGTTGTACGCCTCCACGGTGTGCAGACGGTCGGACAGGCCCGTGTCGATCTCTCCCCTGATCGCGTCGAGCCTGTCGAGCTGCGTGTACACCGCGTCCACCTGTGTCCGGATCTCTTCCGATCGGTTCTTGGTCGTGCTGGAGAGCTGCCTGAACGTGTCCCGTGCGGCGTCGGTGCGGGTCCGCTGCGCGGCCACGGTGGCGGCGCCGGCCGTGTGGCGCAGGAGCTTGGCCGAGACCAGACGCTCACGCTGAATCTCGCTGATCAGTTTGTACGCGGGATGGCGCAGGTTCGTCCAGAGTGTCTTGTATTCGCGCAGCTCCAAACTCTCGGTCGCGGTGACGGCGGTGATGACTCCCCACAACACCACCATGGAGGCCAGCGGCACCAGCAGTAGTCCGATGATCTTCATGCGGATCGTCCGGCTACGACCCATGGCACCTCACTCCGGTCCTGGTCCCCTGGTGGCAACCCCGGACGGGACAGGCCCCGAGAATAGCAATCCGATCACTGAATTGCCCAATTTTTCGGGACTTTTGGACGTGTGTCACCGGTTTTCATGATCTTGAAGTAGGTTGCCCGAGACACATCGCTGACAGAGGGAGATGCGTTGCGCCGTCGTCTCGCCGCGGCCGCCGCGCTGGCGCTTCTCGCGGCCTGCTCCTCACCCCCGGAGCCGGCCCGGGCCCCCGCGGGCGAGGCGCCGTTCGTCTACGTCAAGAACCTCGACATCATCACCGAGTGGGACCCCGGCAAGTCCTACTCCAACGAGATCGTCGCCTTCCAGAACGTCTACGAGACGCTCACCCTCTGGAACCCCGTCACCAAGAAGTCCACCCCGCGCCTCGCCACCTCCTGGCGCGCCTCCGCCGACGGCCGCACCTGGACCTTCAACCTGCGCGCCGGCGTCACCTTCCACACCGGCCGGCCGCTCGACGCCGCGGCGGTCAAGGCGTCCATCGAACGCACGATGGCGACCAAGGCCGGCGCGTCCTACATCTGGGACGCCGTCTCCTCGATCCGCGTCGAGGGCCCCGCCACGGTGACGTTCACCCTCAAGTACCCGGTGCCGCTCGACCTCGTCGCCTCGGCCGGGTACGCGGCCTACATCTACGACACCAAGGCCGCCCCCGACCTCACCGCCTACTTCCGGCAGGGCAAGGACGCCGGCAGCGGGCCGTACACCGTGGCGCGCTGGCAGAAGGGCAAGGAGGAGGAGCTCACGCTCAAGGCGTACGACAAGTACTGGGGCGGCTGGGACAGACCCCACTACAACAGCGTCAAGTACCGCGTCGTGCCCGACGCCGACCGCGCCTGGCAACTGCTGCTGCGCGGCGAGGTCGACTTCGTCGAGCGGCTCAACCCCCGCCTGTTCGCCAAGGCCAGGATCACGCCCGGCGTGCGCACCTCCGAGCGGCCGTCGTTCCAGACCGCGATGCTGCTGTTCAACACCGCCGCCGGCCCCATGAAGGACGTGCGGGTGCGGCGCGCGGTGCAGAAGGCCGTCGACTACCGCGGGCTCGTCAAGGACCTCAAGGGCGCCGGCTCCCCGGCCAGCGGCATCATCCCCGAAGGGCTGATGGGGCACGTCCCCGGCCGGGTGCCGCGCCAGGACCTCGCCGCCGCCGAGCGGCTGCTGCGCCGGGCCGGCTACGGGCCGGGCGGGCGGCCGCTGCGGCTGCGGCTGACGTACGGGGAGGGCGACACCGACTGGCGGCTGCTCGCCACCCGCCTGGAGGCCGCGCTGAAGCCGCTCAACGTCACCGTCGAGGCCCGCGGCATGGCCTGGAACGAGCAGTGGGAGCTGGGCAAGAAACGCGGCCAGGACATCTTCGTCATGTACTGGTGGCCCGACTACGCCGACGGCTACTCCTACTTCGGCAACGTCTTCCACAGCGGCGAGCCGCCCGTGTTCAACCTCGCCTACCTCAAGGACCAGGAGCTCGACGCGCTGCTCGACACGATCCCCGAGCTGACCGTGACCGACAGGCCGGCCGCCCAGCGCGCCTACGAGCAGGCCACCCGGCGGGTGCTGGACCAGCGGGCGGCCGTGGCGCTGCCGTGGGTGACCAACTACCAGCGCGCCTACCTGGGCAGCATCGGCGGATACGTGGACAACCCGGCCTACTCCGACGTCGTCTTCGTCTACGACCTGCGTCCCTCGGCCTGACCCTCCACCTTCTCCTTGAGCTTGGCCCTGATCTCCTCCGGCGTGTACGCGCGCCGCCGCCGCTCGGCGCGCGCCATCACCACGCCGGTCGCCGCCACGCCCATCACCCCGGCCAGCCCGAGCACTTTCCACCACCGCTTGCGCATGTGCCTAGGCTAGCCATGTGCTGACACTCGACGAGGCCGTCAAGGTGACGCGCACCGGCGACCTGTGGGTCTTCCGCGGCCGCTCGGTGCCCGACCGCGCCATCCAGACCATGACCAACAGCCCCGTCAACCACGTGGGCATGGCCATCGTGGTCGAGGACCTGCCGCCCATGATGTGGCACGCCGAGCTCGGCCGGTCGCTGCCCGACCTGTGGGCCGGCACCCACCAGCGCGGCGTGCAGCTCCACGACCTGCGGGCGGCCGTCACCGTGTGGGCCAACAGGTACGGCCAGCGGGCCTGGCTGCGCCAGCTCGAACCCGAGGCCACGCCCGAGATGGAGGACGCCGCCCTGCGCACGGTCGCCCGGCTGGACGGCACGCCGTTCCCGTCCACGGCCCGGCTGGCGGGGCGCTGGTTCCGGGGGCGGGTGCCCCGCTCGGGGCGCGCGCGGGCGCGCGAGGGGGCGACGCTGGAGAGCGCGTACTGCGCGGAGGTCGTGGCGGTCACCTACGAGGAGATGGGCCTGCTGCCCGCCGGCCGCCGCCCCAACTGGTACGACCCCGGACGCTTCTGGAGCGGCGACGACCTGGAGCTGCTGACCGGCCGCCACCTCGGCGGCGAGATCACCATCGGGGTGGAGCGCGCGTGACGACCGTCAACGTGGGGCTCGTCGGGGTGGGCAATTGCGCGTCGTCCCTGGTGCAGGGCGTGGAGTACTACCGCGACGGCGACGCCCCCGGCCTGTCCCATCCGGTGTGCGCCGGCTACGCCGTCTCCCAGGTGCGCTTCACCGCCGCCTTCGACGTCAACGCCGCCAAGCTCGGCCGCGACCTGTCCGAGGCCATCTGGACGCCGCCCAACAACGCCCGCAGGTTCGCCGGCGTGCCGCACCTCGGGGTGCCGGTCGCGGACGGCGTCCTGGCCGACGGCGTGGGCCCCGGCTCGGCCGGCCCGGTGGACCCGCGCGGCGCGGCCACCCCCGCCGCGATCGCCGCCCACCTGGCCGCGACCGGCACGCACGTCGTACTCAACTTCCTGCCCACGGGCGCGCAGCGCGCCGCCGAACTGTACGCGGAGGCCGCGCTGGAGGCCGGGTGCGCGTTCGTGAACTGCATGCCGGCCCTCATCGCCCGCTCGCCCGAGTGGCGCTCCCGCTTCGCCGCGGCCGGGCTGCCGCTGATCGGCGACGACCTGAAGAGCACGTTCGGCGCCACGCTGCTGCACCGGGCGCTGGTGGACGCCCTCGCCGGCAGCGGCGTGCGCCTGTCCGGCGGGCACCAGCTCCTCGGCGGCGGCAACATGGACTTCGTCAACCTCACCGACGGTGACCGCCTGGCGAGCAAGCGGGCCACCAAGTCGGCGGGCGCGGGCGCGGCCACGCACGTCGGGGCGCAGTACGTGCCGTTCCTGGAGGACCGCAAGGTCGCCTACATCCGGCTCGACGGCGAGGGGTTCGGCGGCTCGCCGCTGGAGGTGGAGCTGCGCCTGGTCGTCGAGGACTCCCCGAGCGCCGCGGGCAACGCCCTGGACGCCGTCCGTTACGCCAAGGCCGCCCTCGACCAGGGCGTCGGCGGGCTGCTGCGCGAGCCGTCCGCCACGCTGATGAAAGCCGTCTGACCGTCCTGCCGCGGTGGCAGGCTAGGAGGATGCGCCTCGCAACCTGGAACGTGAACTCGGTCAAGGCCCGGCTGCCCCGCCTGCTCGACTGGCTGGCCGCCACCGAGCCCGACGTCGTCTGCCTGCAGGAGACCAAATGCCCGGCGGAGGCGTTCCCCGTCGCCGAGGTCGCCGAGCTGGGCTACGCGGCCGCCGCCCACGGCGACGGCCGCTGGAACGGCGTGGCCGTGCTGTCCCGGATCGGCCTGTCCGAGGTGACGCCGAGCTTCCCCGGCGAGCCGGGCTTCGGCGAGCTGGACGGCGTCGGCGCGGCCCGCCCCGAGGCCCGCGCGATCGGCGCCACCTGCGGCGGCCTGCGCGTCTGGTCCCTGTACGCCCCGAACGGCCGCGCCCTCGACTCGCCCCACTACCAGTACAAGCTGGAGTGGTTCGCCGCCCTGCGCGACGCGCTGGCCGACGAACTGCCCGCCGGCCCGCTGGTGGCCTGCGGCGACTACAACGTGGCCCCCACCGACGCGGACGTCTGGGACGCGTCCCTGTTCGCCGGCTCGACGCACGTCACGCCCGCCGAACGCGACGCCCTCGCCGCCCTGCGCGCCCTGGGCCTGCACGACGTGGTGCCCACGCCGATGAAAGGCCCGCACCCGTTCACTTATTGGGATTACCGGGCGGGCATGTTCCACCAGAACAAGGGGATGCGCATCGACCTCGTGTACGCCAGTGACGAGGTGAGCGGGCACGTCCGGTCGGCTTATGTGGACCGTGAGGCGCGCAAGGGTAAAGGCCCTTCCGATCACGCGCCGATCGTCGTGGACCTCGACCCGATAACGTGATTACAAATCGCGGCCGTCCGAGTATCCTGTGTTTTCACCTGGTTCGGGGGCTCTACGTTCGTCGAGGTCCACAGGGGGTTCCGTGGAGACATCAGACGGCCGCGTCATTCTCTTCATCCTTCTGGGCGTGGCCCTGTTCGCGCTCGGCCGGCGTTATCAGAACATGCTGACCATGCGGCAGGTGTGGAAGCAGAGCGCCAAGCAGGTCACCGCCAGGAAGGTCACCGCGCACCAGGCGGCGAAGGCGATGATCGGAATCACCTTGCTCTCGGCCTTC
The DNA here is from genome assembly GCF_022664455.2 of Actinomadura luzonensis. Taxonomy (NCBI): domain Bacteria; kingdom Bacillati; phylum Actinomycetota; class Actinomycetes; order Streptosporangiales; family Thermomonosporaceae; genus Actinomadura; species Actinomadura luzonensis. The sequence goes on along the minus strand of NZ_JAKRKC020000001.1, from coordinate 280,002 downwards.
GTCATCTGGCTGGTGTTCAACCTGAACCGGGTGATGTGAGCGTCCGCTGCATTCGCGCCGCCCTCCCGCCGAGGGGGCGTGCGCCCCGCACCGCCTGCCCCCGCTCACCCCACCTTCTTCCCCTCGACCCGCGTCACCTCACGGACCCGGCCGCCCTCCTCCTGGCGTACGCCGCCAGCACCGCCGTCACCGCCGCGGCCACACTCACCACCCGCGTCACCCGCACCGCCCGCCGGACGTCCTCGACCCCGGCCCCCGGGCCGTCCCCCATGGTCGGCCGATGCTCCACCCTGCTCCCGTACACGTTGGTCCCGCCCAGCGTCACCCCCAGCGCCCCGGCGAACGCCGCCTCGCAGCGGCCGGCGTTCGGGCTCGGGTGCCGGTGCCCGTCCCGCCGGAACATCCGCCACGCCCCGCGCCGGTCCGGCCCCGCCAGCACCGTCAGCAGCCCGGTCACCCGCGCCGGGACGTAGTTGGCGACGTCGTCCAGCCGCGCCGCCGCCCATCCGAACCGCAGGTACCGCTCCGACCTGTGCCCCACCATCGCGTCCAGCGTGTTGACCGCCCGGTAGGCCAGCAGCCCCGGCACCCCCGCCACCGCCCCCCAGAACAGCGGCGCCACGACGGCGTCGGAGGTGTTCTCCGCCAGCGACTCCACGGTCGCCCGCGCCAGCTCCTCGGCGCTCAGCCCCTCGGGGTCCCGCCCGCACAGGTGGGGCAGCCGCCGCCGGGCCCGTTCCAGGTCCCCGTCCTCCAGGGCCTCGGCCATGGCGACACCTTCGCGCGCCAGCGTCGTCCCGCCCAGCACCGCCCACGTGGCCGCCGCCGCCGCGACCCCCCGTCCCCGCCCCCGCGCGGCCACCCGTCCGAGCGCGTAAGCCCCGCCGACGCAGATCGCCACGTACGCGGCCCCCGCCGCCCTGGAGTCCCGGTACATCCGTTGCTCCAGCCACCCCGCCATCCGCCCGAACACCGCGACCGGATGCGCCGCGCTCCGCGGATCCCCGATCACCCGATCGAGCACCACTCCAGCCGCGAGCCCCGCCCAGAAGGGCCCACCCCGCGCGGAACCATCGGCAGAAAGCTGATCATCATCATGGGACCAAATGGGCATGAATCTCATCTTCGTGCACATCCAGCCATGCCACCGCACGCCTGATGCGCTCACCCGCGCCACCGGCCCACATCTGCGCCCAGTTCCCGCCCGCGGCCGCCCGGCTCCGCATCACCGCGTACGACCGCTGGAAGCGCACCCGCGCCACCTCCACCAGCCGCCGCCGCTCGCGCGCCGGCACCCCGTACGCGTCGCAGAACACCCGGACCCGCCGCCCCACGGCGACATTGCGCAACAACGGATGCCGATCCACCGGGTCGGCCAGCGGCGCCCAGTGCCGTAACGTGGTCACCACGTCGAACAGCCGCGTCGTGGGCCGCGCCAGATCAAAGTCGATCATCCCGTACGGCACGCCCGCCCGGAACACCACGTTGCCCGGCGTCAGATCACAGTGCCCCACGACCTCCGGCGCCCGGTCGTCGTTGGACCCCCCTTCCCACCCCTCCCTCCGGAGCGGGAACCCGCGGGTCGCGTCGTGGTACTCGCGCAGCAGCCCGCCCAGCCGCCCGAGCACGTCGTCCCGGACGCTCTCCAGCCGCACCCCGGTGCTGCCCGGCAGATACTCGAGCACCTGCCGCCCGAGCCCGTCCACCCCGCTGCCGACCACCCGCGGCGCCCCCGCGAACCCCACCGCCTCCAGGTGCCTGAGCAGGGCATGCACGGCGGGCGTAGACGCACTGACCGGTCTCCGCACGGTGTCACCGACCCGCACCACGCCGTCAGTCACGTCCCCGCCCTGCAGCGGAATCTCATGCAGGACCGTCGCGACCATGCCACGACAGCTTAGACCTTCCCACCCCGCCCCGCCTGGCCTTTTCCACCCCGTGATCGGACATCCCGCTCACCCCTCCCACCACCCCCGAATCGCCCATGTCCCTGACACGACGAAAACATGTGCGTGACAAGTCGCCGGATCATGCACAATAAGGCGGGAGCGCCCTTAGCTCAGCTGGATAGAGCACCGGACTTCTAATCCGACGGTCGCAGGTTCGAATCCTGCAGGGCGCGCTTTGATCATGTTCTGACCTGCGGCTTCGCGGGATCGTACTCGTTCTAGAATATTCGTCTAGCGGGCGCGTGCTCCATACGTGCTCGCCCGCACGAACCCCGCACACACCATGATCCATTCACCGCCCTCCTGCTCCGCACAAGAGCAGCGGCCCCGCCTCGCCGCGAGCAGGCGGCGAATGCGGGGCCGGATGCTTAATCCGACTGTCAGCCCTTCAGCGAGATGACTTTCCCAGGCTCTACCTGGCTTTCCTCTCCAAACAGCAAGGCGGCCGTCTTCTCGGCCGCTGCCATGGCCACCTGCGGGTAGACGGAGGTGTAGGTGTCGGCGGTGAAGGCGCTGGAGGTGTGTCCCAGCGTCTCCTGCACGACCTTCATCTCCACCCCGGCCGCCAGCATCAGCGAGGCAGCGCCATGGCGGAGGTCGTGGAGCCGGATGGGCGGCAGGCCGGCCAGATAGGCCAGCCAGAGAAACTGGTCAGAGACGTGTTGGGGATGCAGGCGGCTGCCGTCGGGCTGGGTGAACACGAATCCGGTGTCGGTCCATGCCTCGCCCATGGCCAGCCGTTCCTGTAGTTGCTGCTGCCGGTGGGCGCGCAGCACTCGGGCGGTGTCGCTGTCCAGGGCGATGGTACGCACGGAGGCGTCGGTCTTCGGGGTGCCCTCGTGAACGTCCCAGGCCAGTTGCACGAGTTGCCAGTTCACGGTCAGGGTGTTGCTGTTGAGGTCGACCTCCTTCCAGCGCAGCCCACACGCCTCGCCGCGGCGCAGCCCGCGCAGCGCGATCAGCTGGTAGAGGGCGAACAGGCGGTGACGCTGGGCTTCTTCGAGGAACAGGCGGGTGTGCTCGGGCGTCCACACCATTACCGAGGACGGTCGCGGCACGCTGGTGTAGGCGTCGATCGGATCGACCCGCCTCCCATCCCGGCGCTGCTTTTCCGCTTCCCGGTAGCTGCGAAAGTCTTCCTGCCAGGCGCGGACCCGGTCCTCGGTCCACACCAACGGCTTGGGCCGGGTGTAGGCGGCCATCTCCAGCACGGCGGCGGGGTTGAAGTCGAGGAGCCGGTCTTGCCGCATGGCCATGTTCAGCGCATGCCGCAGGGTCGCGCGGATGCGGTGCATGGTGGCGATGCTGATCGGCCGCCGGTACTTGACGCTCGCTCGTACCTGCGGGTCGGGGTCGATGCGGCGTTCGGCGATGGTGTCGTTGAACTCCTCGATCTGCTCGAACATCAACGCGATGTCGCTGACCTTGAGCTGATCCAGCCAGAGCCGCCCCAGGTAGGGGGTGAGGTAGAGGCGGATGTGGCCCTCGTAGGAGCGGCGGGTGGTCTCCTCGATCTTCCGCTTGCGGTTGAGGAACTCTGCCAGCCATTGCTCGACGGTGATCTCCCGGGTCAGATGCTGCCCGGTCTTGACCTTGCGACGGACCGTCTCCACATCCGGCAGCGTGTCGGTCTCGGCCAGCGTCCGCTTGATCAGGTCAGCGATCTGGATGCGGGTGGCGGGCTCGCGTGGATCGGCCAGCGCGGGCAGGTCACGCACCTGACCGAGCTCGTCCTTGGCGGCGTCCTGAGTGGCGAAGCCGCCCCGGCGCAGCGGCCCGCGCCGCTTACCGTCGACTCCGGGCGGCAGTTCGATCTGGTAGTTCCAAATACCGTGCCGGTAGCTCCACCCACCGTCGGCACGGCGCAGCTTGGGGGCGGCCGGCGTGTGCTGATGACGGCGATGGCGAGCCCTTCGGCGCCGTTGGGCAGAGCCGTTCGGCCCTGCCGTCGCCCATGGGTGGTCCGGAGCATGGGGTGGAGAAGGAGGTGGCTCGTGATGCGAAAGATCCATCCTTCCGCGAGCGTCCCGTATGAGGTCGCGCGGGCCGGGTTCGGCGTGTTCTACCTGGCGATGGTGGTGGTCAACCTGGCGGTGACGCTGCCCGGCGCGCAGGAGTTCTACCCGAGCATCGCCCGGATCTCCTGGCCGGGGTTCGACTGGCTGGTGCTGCACGTGGTGACGCCGGTCGCCGTGCCGTTCACGCTGCTGCTCATCGGGTTCGAGATCGCGGTGACGGCGCTGGTGCTGTGGCGCGGAGCGGCGGTGCGGATCGCTCTGGTGGCGGCGATGGTGTTCATGGTCGGGCTGGCCCCGTTCATGAGCGTGTACGAGCTGGGGAACGTGCCGCTGCTGGTGTGGGCCGCGCTGTTGCTGCGGCGCGACTATCCCCGGACCCTGCCCGGCCTGCTGACCCACCGTGCGGACGTGCCAAGCGTCTGAGGCGGACGAACCGCGTCCCGTCAGCCGCCTGTTCCGATGCCCGACCCGCCGCGCCGGTGACCTCGTTCGGTGAAGCCCTCGTCCGGCGGGGCCAGCGGCCGGGCCGTGATGACCGCGTGGCAGTGCCAGCCGCCGCCCGCCCGCTCCAGCACCACGTCATCGGGGTCGACGGTCGCGGGCATCCGGCGTAGCAGCGCGTTGCGGACCAGGACCAGCGCCAGAGTGACCGTACCGTCGCTCTCCTCCACCACCTGCACGTCGGCGGGGGCCAGACCGCGCTGGGCCAGCGGGACGATGGCGCGCTTCAAGGCGCGGGCGAGCAGGTCCTGGTCGGAGCGCGGCTCGATACGCTCGACATCCTCCACGCACAACACCGCGGCGGCGGGCCACACCGCGTCGCGCACCAGCCCGCGCACCGCCTGCGCCACGCACTCCGCCTTGCCCGGAGCCCACGCCTCCAGCGCCACCCGGCCGTCGGCATACCGCACCCGGCAGCCTTGTGTCTCGTCGTCGTGCGTCATCTCGCCTCCTCTGGGCGATCAGGCCGTGTCCATGTGGGCGGGATGCGGGTGCGGAGGTAGGGCTGAAAGTCCCCTGTTCAGCGGATGAAGACGAACTGGACGAGGCCGTTGGCCACCAGGCCCGCCGCGGCGAGCGCGATCGTCTTTCCCCAGGAAAGGCGCTCGACCTCTTTGACCGCGAGAACGGTCAGGACGGCGTACCACAGCGTGCCGAGCCAGATGTGCGGCCCGGACAGCATCCAGCCCAGCAGGCCCGGTACGCCGAGCCCGGCCAGGACGGCGAGCACCAGGTCCGGCAGGCCCATCGCGACGGCGACCGCGACGAGAGCGAACCCGAGCAGCGCGAACAGGTCCTCGAACCGGCCCCGCCCGTGCCAGAGCCCGGCCAGGAGCCGGGTGACGCCCGCGGCCATGACGGTCCCGGCGATGCCGACGGGCAGGATGTAGAAGCGTTCGTAGGCGTAATAGTCGGCGTCGGAGATGCGCAGCGCGGGCGATTGCGGCGCGTGCATGACGCCCATCGCGAGCGCGGCGGAGATCCCGGCGAAGTACACCACCGCCAGGGCGACCGGGCCCAGGAGGCCGAACCCGATCCGGTGCGGCTCGCCGAGCACGGACGTCAAGGCGGCCCGCGGCCGGATGAACAGCCCGGCGCACGAGCGCACGACTCTGTTCATGTCCGGCCCGGTACGAGGGCGTGCGCGGCGATGGCCTCGACCGCGGCGGGGGCGCCGCCGCAGGCGTTCATGCGTTCGCCCAGTTCCTCGGCCCGCTCCCGGTAGTCCTCGCGCCGCCGCAGGACGCCGCTCAGCCAGGCGGGGGTGAACTGGTCCGACTCCCCCATCACCCCGGCCCCGGCCGCCGCGACGTGCTGGGCGTTGTAGCGGCGTTCGAAGACCGCGCCGGGGAACATGATCAGCGGTACGCCGTGCCGCAGCGACCGGACGATCGAGTTCTGCCCGGCGTGGCAGATCATCCAGTCGCAGCGCGGCAGCAGTGCCTCGGCGTCGACATACGGGCTGAATCGCACGCCCGCCAGCCGGAACGGGGTCGTCACGCTCTGCGCGGCGACCACACAGGTGACCTCGCCGCCTGCCGGGAACAGCGCGGGAAGCACGCGCCGCAGGGTCTCCAGCCGGACCGATCCCGTGCCGACGTAGACGAAGACGTGGCGGCCGACGGGGTCGAAGCCGCTGCCGGCGAGGCTCTGCGGGCAAAGACGGCCGAGCAGGCTGCCCGCGTACAGCACGTCGGGGCGGGCCGGGTCGGCGTCGTCCAGCTCGGGCACCGACGGGACGATCTTGAGCACGTGCGGGCCGAAGAACAACTCCTCCGGCCGCCGCGGCGGCAGGCCGTGATCCTCCAGCACCGCGGCCATCGCGCGCCGCATCAGCGCCCACGGCAGGCCGCCTGTGCCGCCGGTCATGACCTGGCTGTAGGCCGAGGCGATCGGGATCCGGGCGATGGCCGCCGTCACGTACGCGCCCGGATCGAGGTCGGCGAACAGCGCCTCGGCGCGGAAGTCGGCGGCGGCGTGCAACTGCGCGTCCACCAGCCGCCGCAGATAACGCGCACGGGCCATGCCGGTGGCCGCCAGCACCGTCCAGATGCTGCCGACCGACCGGCCCGGCCCGATGGGCAGCGCGTGCTGCTGCGCCCGGTCCTTGATCCGCCGCGACAGGGGCCGCGGCAACCCCAGCATCGTCGCGGCGGGCATCGGGTAGACGCGGTGCCCCAGCCCGCGCAGGGACTCCTCCACGTAGCCTGAGCCGCAGAAGGCCACCTTGTCACCGCGCGCGATGGCGGCCTCGGCGACGCCCAGGGAGCGGGTCAGCCCTCCCCATGTGCCGGTCTGCGGGGAGAACACCGGAATGAGCAATCTCACCGCCATCACCTTTCGTGGTGCGCCAGATCAACCGTGCCGTTGTAGCTCACGGTCGATGTCCGACTCGGTGATGGGGTGCGTGGTGTAGGTGTTCCAGGCGCCCAGCGCCAGCAGCACACCCCACCCGCCGAGGACCCAGCCCGGCCAGAAGTAGCCGAACCCGCTGATGGCCCAGATCGCGACCAGGAACACGTTGATCACGACATATCCGGTGAAGTCGGTGCGCAGCCTGCGCTTCTTCTCCAGCTGACGTCTGGCCCAGTCGCGCTGTGCCGACGACGGCACGCTGCTGTCCATCCTCGTCCCTCCCCTCATCACGTCCGTGTTCCGGCCAGGAGGCCGACCATGTTGCCCGCCGGGTCGGCGAACAGCGCGAACTCCATGCTGTCCCCGATCTTCGTGGGCGGCACGCGCGGCTCCCCGCCGAGCTCACGGACCCGCTCCAGGGCCCGCTTCAGATCGTCGACCTGGACGTAGACGGTGATGTACGGCGGCATGCCTCCGCTGGTGCGCATGATGCCGCCGCCGGGGCCCTCCTCCGGCTGGACCAGGGCGTAGTTCTCGTCCACGGCCTCGCTCTTCCAGCCGAACAGTTCCTCGTAGAAGGTCCGCAGCCCCTCGTGGTCCGGACCCGCGATCTCCCAGTGCACGATCGGATTCGCCATGTCCCCCTCCTTCTCCGTTTCCAGTGTGCGGAGCGTCCACGGCGCGCATTCGCGGAAAAAGCCCTGAGACGCGCCCCTTTCGTCCTGTCTTCGGAGAGACGGCCCGCGCGGTCCGTCGGGGGATCGACCGCACTGTCCGATACCAGGACCTAAGTCCTGGTCAAGGGAATCCCGCCGAAGGATCGTGGGAGCAGACAAGCCTTTGATCCGCCCGCGCCGCGTGCGAGAGCGCTGTGAAAAGAGGTGGACGGCATGGCCGGTTACCGGCTTATGGGAGCATTCCAATCCCTCAGCTCGCTCGACTCCTCCAAGGCGTTCATCCAGAGGAACGCCTTGGGTGTCCGCGAGGGTGAGCGCTACGAGTTCTTCGTGCAGTCGTGGCACCGGACCTACGGATGGGGCAACTCCAAGGTCGAGCTCTATCTGACCCCGGCCGACAACGGCCGCGGCGCGGCGATCGTCGGGGTCCGACAGCGGACGAGCACGCTCGACTCCTCGCATCCGTGGCTGGGGCCGCCCCTCGTTCAGATCCTGAGCCGCCCGTCTCGCCCCATGTCCTCGCGCCACACACCGGCTTTGGCTCACCCGTCCCAGAACCAGAGCGGAAGTGAGCTGCGCCGGTACCTGAACGTACGCCAACACCTCCGACATACCTTGCAGGGCGCCCCAACCTCACCTGCGGGGATGCTCTGTGATCACGACGAGCATGTCGCAGCGGGGTCCCGGCACCGGCTAAGGGCTGACCAGGTCAGCCGTTCGGCTCGGCTGATGTGTTTTCCTCCACTCCCCGCCTCAGGCCGGGACAGCCTCCGGCAACCGCTGACGCTGTTGCTCGCCCAGCGCCCACCAGACGCTTCGCCAGCCCCAGAGCCCCAGGAAATGCGACGTTCCCGGATGAGGACTTTAGCCCCTTCCTTCACGATCGCAACCGTCGTAGCTTTGCGGCCTGTCAGAGGTTTCTTGCTCCCGCTTTCACCGATGAACGTCCAGTTGTCCCCGGCCCGAGGAGGCGAGGAGACGGACATGAGCTTTCACGTGCGGCGCCGTATGGGCGCTGAGGCGGTGATCAAAGCATGCGGAGAGGTGGACCTGGCAGCGGAACCGGAGTTCCGTGCCCAGGTCACCGCTGCCTTTTGCCGAATGAGGCACTCGCCTCACGCTCGACCTCAGCGAAGTGACCTTCATGGACGCACGCGGACTGGCCGTGCTCGTGGCCGCGAACAACCTGGCGACCGCCCGCGACGGCAGTCTTCGTCTGGCAGGGGTGACACCGGCCGTTCGACGGTTGCTGAGGGCGGCCGGTCTCGACGCGGTCTTCTTGCCGGGCACCGCCGCAGCCTTCGGCCGTATCGCATGAGCGCCTAGCTGACCGGGCCGAGGATCATCTTGGCGGACGTACTGTGCCCGTGCGAGGCGGCCACCAGAAGGACGACGCCTGGCGCGGCGTCGTCGCGATTGGAGTGGTCTGGCTCCTGGCACGCGAGTCCGCCGGACTCCTTCGTCTGGCATTGACCGGCAAGACACTGGCCGAATCACCGCGGCGCACATATGCCTGAAGCGGAAGACTTGACTCGACGAGGATTACGAGCAGATGACGATCATGCGACGTGTATCGCGGAATCCTTGGGTGCTGGCTGGAGCAAGCTGCATTCTCGTCGGCGTCTTGCCCCTGCCGGTGACTGGATCCTGGCCATCGGCATGGCGAGCGGTGGTGAGCGTCTTAGAGGTCATAACAGAATGAGATTGCCCGCATCCTCATCGTGATGATCGTCGTTGGGCAGGTATGAGGAAGGGTGAGCCGCTTCCGTGGATCGTCTCGGACAGCTTGTGGGAGCGAATCGAGCCGTTGTTGCCGAAGGTGCAGCGTCGCACCCGTCATCCGGGACGTAAGCGGCTGGATGACCGGAAAGCGTTGTGCGGGATCTTGTTCGTGCTCTACACCGCGATCCCGTGGGAGTTCCTGCCTCAGGAGCTGGGCTTCGGCTCCGGCATGACGTGCTGGCGGCGGCTGCGGGACTGGCACCAGGCCGGAGTGTGGAACCGGCTGCACCAGCTCCTGCTCGCCGAGCTGCACGCCGCCGGCCGGCTGGACTGGTCCAAGGCGGTGATCGACAGCTCGCACGTGCGGGCGCTCAAGGGCGGCCCAAAACCGGGCCGAGCCCGGTCGACCGTGCCAAGCCGGGCTCGAAACACCACGTCATCGCCGAAGGGCACGGCATCCCGCTCGCGGTGTCGCTGACCGGAGGCAACCGCAACGACGGCACCCAGCTGATGGCGTTGATCAAGGCGATACCGCCGGTCCGCGGCCGACGCGGCCGGCCCCGTAAGCGTCCTGCCTGCTTATACGCCGACCGCGGCTACGATCACGACCTCTACCGCCGACAGGTCTGGCACGTCGGCATCCGGCCGCACATCGCCCGCCGTGGCACCCCACACGGCTCCGGCCTGGGCATTCACCGCTGGGTCATCGAGCGCACGATCGCCCTGCTGCACTGGTTCCGCCGTCTGCGTATCCGCTGGGAGATCCGCGACGACATCCATGAGGCCTTCATGACCCTCGCCGCCGCGATCATCTGCTGGCGACGCCTCGTCCGATGAGTCCATTGTTAGGACCTCTTAGTCGCGGGGATGAGCGCGGCGGCCGGCTCCTACATCAGCGTGATCTTGGCTCGGCAAGATCAGCGAAACGCCGTACGCAAGAACGTTGAGAACCTGCTCGACCCGATCGGCGTTGCTGAATCATCACCCGGGTCAGCCGAGACCGAGCCTGGCGCGCTGGAACTGCTGACCCCATACCAATGTCCCCTGGGATTGCAGGGGCGGGAACCCCAAGAGGCCCAGGGGCCCTGCCCCCGAGGTGTGGACACCTTGAGTACCGGATGATGGAGATCCGGAGACAAGGAGTTCCACGTGGCGATGAAGTCGTATCCGCCGGAGTTCAAGGCGGACGCCGTCGCGTTGTACCTGTCCGATCCGGGACGCACGCTGGCCTCGGTGGCCGACGATCTGGGGATTAGCCGGGAGACGCTGCGTAACTGGGTGCGTCAGGCGCAGGCCGACGGCACCGCGGGCGCCAAGGCGCGGGGCCCGGCGAGGAAGCCGGCGCGGGGCCCGCTATCGTCCGACGACGTGCTGGAAGAGGAGAACAAGCAGCTCAAGGCCCGGATCCGGGAGCTGGAGCTGGAGCGTGACATCCTGCGCCGGGCGGCCAAATATTTCGCGGGAGAGACGAACTGGTGAGGAGCCGTCAACTAACTACTGCCCGATTTGATGTTGCTTTCGTAGGCGGTGATCTCGTTCTGGAGTGCCTCGATCGAGCGGGGCGGGTGGGTCCGGCGGCGGGGCTGGGCGAGGATTGCGGCGAGGTCAGGGGCCGCGAAGCCCAGCAGAGGTCTGGTCCGGTGGGCGTGGTAGCTGAGGGTGTTGCGGTCTCGGCCGAGTAGCCGGGCTGCCAGGGTGAGCGTGACGGTGTTGCGGTGGCTCAGGACGGCGGCCAGGACGCGATGCCGGTGGTCGAGGAATCCGAAGCCGGGGTTGTATCCGCGCCGGTTGATGCCCTTGCGCTTTTCGCGTTCGGCCTCGGCCAGGGTCCTGCGCCAGGGCTCGAGTTCGGTCACGAGCCGGTCGAACTGGTCGCGGGTCATGCCGGTCAGGGCGGGGTGGGTGAGCAGGTAGGTAGCCTCGGTCGGGATCGGGGGCGCCTTGGCTTGTTCAGGTTCGGCCGGTGGTGCTGTGCTGGGGTCGTAGGGGCCGATGGTGTAGTTCCATTCGCCGTGGAAGTCGTCACGCTGGACGCGCTGCAGGAGCATCTGGCGCTGCTCCTTGGTGAGAGTGCGCCCGGTGGGGTAGTTGTTGTCGTCCAGGACGGCGCTGACGGTCAGCCCGGTGCTGGTGCGGGTGGCCGAGATGCTCTGCAGCAGCACCTCGTAGCTGGTCAGGGGCCGTCCGCGCAGGCTGTGGGTGATGCGGGAGAACAAGCGGTGCTCGACCTTGTTCCACTTCGATGTCCCCGGTGGGAAGTGCAGCACGGTGACGGTCAGCCCGCTCTCGTCGGCGAAGGCGGCCAGGTCGTTCTTGAACAGGTGGGAGTCGGCGGAGTTCGCTCCTCCTGAATCGGCGGTGATCAGCAGCCGGGTCGCGCCGGGGTAGTGGCCTCGGCCTTGCTGGTTCCACCAGCGGCGGATGGACTCCACCGCGAACGCCGCGGTGTTGCGGTCGGTGCCCACGTTCACCCAGCCGACGTCTTGTCCCAGGTCATAGACCCCATACGGGATCGCGACCGGGGTATCAGCGAAGGTGAAGTCGTGATCGGGGGCCGTGATCGGTTTCTTCTTGGGCCGGTAGGTGCGGCCGGCTCGGGCGAAGTCACCGATCGGTTCCTTCTTCTTGGCGTCCACGCTGACCACCGGCGAACCGTCGGCGAGGAATTGTTCGACCGTGGTGTTGATGTGCTGGAACTGGGCTTCGCGGTCGGGGACCTGGCTGCCGGCGCGCCGCTTGGCCATGCCCTGGAGGCTGAACCCGGCCGCCCGCAGGAGATCGCCCACTGTCGGGGCACTGATCGGGTGCCCTGCCGCGGTTAACTCCCGGGCCAGGTCGCGCAACGAGGCCGTGGTCCAGCGCAGCGGAGAAACCGGATCACCGATCTCTCGTGGCTCGATCAACGCCTCAAGCGCCGGCACCAGGCCCGGGTCACGCTCAGCAGCCGGTTTTCGTCCGCCACCGGGACGGCGCACGCGGCCCAGAACCGGTGCACTACTCGCGAGCTCGAGACGTCCGCGCGTGATGGTCGACTCCGATACCTCTGCCAGTCTGGCCACCGCCACGATCCCGCCATGCCCGAGTGCATCGGCCTCAGCCGCCAGATATAAGCGGCGCTGCCGCTCGTCCAGATGCGGCAGCACGGCTGCGAACTTCACATCCAGGGCCGCCAGATCCGCCTCAGATATCCCCATGAAGGCCGTTTAGCACACCACTCATCGCAGTCGCACTGAAACTAGCAGTAATTGTCTTACGGCTCCTGAGCCGCTTCGAGTTCGTCGACGACCATCGCCGCGCCTTCGGCGTGAAGCGGCTGTGCCGGGTGCTGAAGGTGTCCCGCTCGGGGTTCTACCGGTGGCTCAAGGCAGCGCCGGCCCGAGCGGAACGGGCGGCGGCCGAAGCGGCACTCGCCGAAGAGATCAGGCAGATCCATGGCGAGTTCGACGGCACCTACGGTAGTCCACGTGTCACCGCCGAACTGCGCGCCCGGGGCCACACGGTCAACCACAAGCGGGTCGCGCGGGTGATGCGCAGTTCCGGCATCGTGGGGCTGCACCTGCGCAAGAAAGTGCGTACCACGGTGCCGGAACCTTCGCAGCAGAAGGTGCCGGACCTGATCCGGCGGGACTTCACCGCGCCGGCGCCGAACCGGCGCTATGTCGGCGACATCACGTATCTGCCCGTCGGCGAGGGCCGGTTTCTGTATCTGGCGACCGTGCTGGACCTGGCCTCACGCCGGCTGGCGGGCTGGTCGATCGCCGATCACATGCGCACCGAGCTGGTGAGCGACGCGCTGCGGGCCGCCGCCGCGACCCGGGGCAGTCTGCACGGCAGGATCTTCCACGCCGACCACGGGGCCCAGTACACCTCGGCCGAGTTCGCCGCCGTCTGCGAAGAGCTCGGCGTGCGCCAGTCCATGGGAGCCGTCGGGTCCAGCGCCGACAACGCCGCCGCGGAGGCATTCAACGCTACGTTGAAACGCGAGACGCTGCAGGGCGCCAAGCGGTGGTCCTCGGCACGCGAGGCCCGCCTGGCCGTCTTCAAGTGGATCACCCGCTACAACACCCGCAGGCGACATTCCACCCTCGGCTACCTGAGCCCGATCGACTACGAGCAGCAGACCATCGATAGGGTGCTACTCGCCGCATAACACCCGTGTCCACACTTCGGGGCGAGCCCCCGCGATCAGAAAGGGCCTGGGACAGGCCAAGCTGACCTACCTGGGCAACTCGCACGGCACCGTGCTCGGGCAGGCCTACGCCGAGTTGTTCCCGGACAAGGTCGGCCGGATGTACCTCGACAGCGTCTTCGATCACACCACCCCCGACCTGCGCACCTGGCTCCAGCCGCGCGCCAAGGCCCTGGAGGCCAACTTCAAGCGCTTCGCCGCCTGGTGCCAGAGCACCGCCACCTGCGCGTTGCACGACAAGGATCCGGTGGCCGTCTGGGACGAGGTGATGGCCAAGGCCCGCCGCGAGCCCATCCCCGCCCCTGAAGCCGGTCCCGGCGTACGCATCAGCGACACCCAGATCGCCTCCCGCGCCAACTTCACCTTCGAGGCCACTTGGGAGAGGCTGGCCGCCGGGCTCGCGCGGGCACAGGCCGGAGACGCCTCGTTCTTCGCCAAGGGGCAAGGGGCTCCGGACCCCGACCTGCCGCGCGTCATTCTCTGCGCGGATCTGCCCTACCCCGGCTACGCGGAGGTCAAGAAGCTGGAGGGCTTCCTGCGTCGCGAAACGCCCCACATTGGGTGGCGGGCCGTGTGGCCGATGGCCAATCACTGCGCCGGCCTCCCGCCAACCAGGACGTACGCGCCTCATCCCATCAAGGCGCCTGGCCTACCCCCCGTGCTCATCGCGGGCGGCGAGCACGACGACAACACCCCGACTGCGGACGGCCGCCGGCTGGCCGCCCAGCTTCCCAAGGCCCGCTTCCTGCCGGCCATCGGCGGGCATGCGCTCTACCTCTCCGGCCACCCGTGCGTACGTGAGCACGTGCACCGCTACCTGACCACGGGCCAGATGCCACCGCGCGGCACCTCCTGCGGACCGGCGAAGTAGCGTTGCCGCTGTGTACGCCAGAGAGGGACTCTTCGTGCTCGCGACCACGGCCGCGCTCACCGCATTCGCCATACTCGACGGCGAGCCGCCGTGGCCTGAGCTGCCCCTCCTGGCGGGTGCCAGCCTCGCCGCAGCCCTGCCCTTGACGCTGCGTGTCCGCTTCCCGCTGGCAGGAGCGCTGCTGTCAGCGGCGATAGCCCTGCTCGAACTGGCGATCCCTGTGGGGCTCAAAAATAGGATGCGGTGTCTGACCTGCCGGTTCTCGGGTGGCGTCAGCCGGCTATTTGATCAGCTGGCGATCTGGTACTCGTTGATGAGGCCGCCGAGGATGGCTCTGGAGTTGCCCCGGTTCGATAGACACATCAGGGCTTGCGACTACGCGGCAGCATAGTCGAGGTCTTTGGCGTTATTGAGCGTGTGTCGGCGTTCGTATTCGGCGGGGCTGAGCTGGCCGTTGGCGGAGTGGCGGCGGCGCGGGTTATAGAAGCCCTCGATGTAGCTGAACAGGGCTCGTTGGGCTTGTGACCTGGTGTGGAAGGTACGCCGGTCGATCAGTTCGCACTCCAGCGAGGCGAAGAAGCTCTCGGTGATCGCATTGTCGAAGCAGGTTCCGGTGCGGCCTGTCGATGGGCGGACGCCGGCCTGCTCACAGCGCCGGCCGAAGGCGATCGAGGTGTACTGGCTGCCCTTGTCGCTGTGGTGAATCACCCCGGCCGCAGGGCGGCGCTGGTGCAGGGCCATCGCCAGCGCGTCGGTCACCAGCTCGGTGCGCATGTGTTCGGCCATCGCCCAGCCGACGATCCGGCGGGAGAACACGTCCAGCACCACCGCCAGATAGACGAAGCCCTGCCAGGTCGGCACGTACGTGATGTCGGCCGTCCAGACCCGGTTCGGCTCGGCCGTGGTGAACTTCCGCTTCACCAGGTCGGACGCGGCGATCGCTTGCCGGTCGGCGATGGTGGTGCGACAGCCCCTGCGCCGGCTCACCCCGGCCAGCCCGGCGGTGCGCATCAGCCGGGCCACTGGCTTGCGACCGACCCGGATCCCGTCGAGCTCGCGCAGGTCGGCGTGGATGCGCGGCGCCCCGTAGATCTCATCGGATGCCCGGTGGTGCCGGCGGATCTGTTCGGTCAGCTCGGCGTCGCGGCGGGCTCGTGCGGACGGGCCGCGCTGCTGCCGGGCGGCCCAGGCGTAGTAGCCCTGGCGCGACACACCCAGCACCCGGGCCAGCAGGGAGACCTCGTGGTGGTCCTTCTCCGCATGGATCAGCCGGAACTTCATCTCGGCAGATCCGTCTCCCGCGCGAAGAAAGCCGCGGCCTTGCGCAAGATCTCCTTCTCCTCGCGGAGGATCTTGTTCTCCCGGCGCAGCCGGGCCAGCTCGTCCTTCTCGACGCTGGTCAGGCCGTCTTGGCGGCGGCCGTCATCCAGATCGGCCTGGCGCACCCAGGTACGGATCGACTGCGCGGAGGGCTGGAACTCCTTGGCCAGCTCTTCCGGTGTCCGTCCCGCGCGCACCAGCTCCACCATCTGCCGGCGAAACTCCGGCGGATAGTTGTTCGGCACAGCAGACTCCTTCTTCCGGGAACCAGGGTTCCCCAGAGATCAGGTGTCCACCAAACCGGGCCAACTCCAGCTCTGCGGTGGACGCGGTGGTCGGCCAGGTCGATGGGGGTTGGCGGGCTTGTTTCGGCTTGTGATGGGGACAGCTGCCCGATGCTGCGGTGAGGTCGGGCCGTGTTGTAGTGCTGCAGGTAGCGGGTGAGGGTTCGGCGTAGATGGTGCTCGTTGAGGATGAGCATCCTGTCCAGGAGTTCGCGGCGTAGGGTGCCGATGATCCTTTCGCAGTGTGCGTTCGCTTTCGGGGCCTGCGGTGGGCTCTTGATGACCCGCAGGCTGGCATCGGCCAACACCGCGTCGAAGGCATCGGTGAATTGGCCGCCACGGTCGCGGATCAGGAACTTCAGCTTCGTCATGTCGGTGTCGGTGTTCATCAGGAAGTTGCGGGCGGCCTGGGCGGTCCATGGGCCGGTGGGGTTAGCGGTGACGCCGAGCAGGTGGACGCGGCGGCTGCCGTGTTCGAGCATGATCAGGGCATACAGGCGATTGAGGCTGACGGTGTCCACATGCATGAAGTCAACGGCGACGATGTGCTCGGCTTGGGTGGTCAGGAACTGCTTCCACGTTGGCCCGTTGCGGCGCGGGGCGGGGTCGATCCCGGCCCGGTTGAGGATGTTCCAGACGGTGGAGGCGGCGATCTGGTGGCCGAGGCGGGTTAGTTCGCCATGGATGCGCCGGTGTCCCCACCTTGGGTTCTCCGCGGCCATGCGCAGG
Source organism: Actinomadura luzonensis (assembly GCF_022664455.2). Taxonomy (NCBI): domain Bacteria; kingdom Bacillati; phylum Actinomycetota; class Actinomycetes; order Streptosporangiales; family Thermomonosporaceae; genus Actinomadura; species Actinomadura luzonensis. The sequence goes on along the minus strand of NZ_JAKRKC020000001.1, from coordinate 263,387 downwards.
CTGAGTGCCTTGACCGCGGTCGCGGTGGGTGGCCGTCCGCGATGGCGACGTTTGCTGTAGTCCCACTTCTTCGTCACGAGTTTGCGGTGCCAGGCCAGCAGCGTGGCCGGGGTTATCGGGAAGATCTTCCCCCAGCGCTGACGGGGTATCAAGTGCGAGAGCGCCGCGAACCACAGGCGATCGGCTGGGTGGTACCGCACCCGTGGGACCTGGCGGCGTAGGACCGCGTTCTGATGCCGAAGCACCAGCAGTTCCGCTTCCTTGGAGACATCGCGGCGTAGCAGAAGTGCGGGCAAGGACAGCAGGCGCCGGGCGACGGTGTACACCGTGGACAAGATCACGAAACATGATCCCAGGCGACCTGGGCCGGCTGCTCGACGCCCTCACCCTTCCGTCCCACCGGACGAGGGGCTCTGCGCTGGTAGTGGTTCGAGTTATTGAGCCCCACAGGAACGAACACCACCTGCGGCACGCCCTGCGCGAGTATGAACACTTCTACAACCAGCACCGAGCCCATCAAGCCCTGAACCAAGCAGCCCCGCTGCGCGCCGTCCCCCGATCCGATCACGGCCCCAGAGCGAATCATCGACCTGAAAATCCGCCGACGAGACCGGCTCGGCGGCGTCCTCCATGAGTACTCACAAGCGGCTTGACCTGCATGGCTGGAATTGTCGGCAGGCGCAGGGTCAGCGTCAGGACCCCACGGTGGATTCGCGTACTTGCAGGATCGGCATGATGGCGATGTTCCTGGGCCCGTGGTCGGCCGGGTCGAGCAGCACGCGCACGCACTCGTCCGCCATGGTTTCCCAGCGCTGATGCACGGTGGTGAGCGGCGGGTCGGAGATCTCGGCGAAGCTGATGCCGTCGAATCCGGTGACCGCGACGTCGCCCGGCACCCGCACGCTCGCCGCCCGGAGCCCGCGCAACATCCCCAGCGCGATGGCGTCGTTGCCGCAGACGATGCCGTCCACGTCGGAGAGATGCGGGAGCAGGAGCTCCGCCGCCGCCTTGCCCCATTCGACCTCGAAACTGCCCAGCATGGGCGGCAGCGCCGACGACAGGCCGTGCTTGTGGAGTGCGGCGGTGAAGGCGTCGAGGCGGGTGTGCGCGGAGTAGTTCGTGAGCTCGGAGCTGACGAACACCAGTTTCCGGCGGCCCAGCTTCACCAGGTGATCGACGACCTGCGCGAAGCCGGCCTCGTCGGAGACGCCCACCCAGTCGGTCACCACGCCCTCGACGCGGCGGTCGACCTGGATGAGCCGGATCCGATCCAGGGCGTTCCGTACGGCGGGTTCGCTCGCCCGGTAGTCGCACGGGCTGATGATGATCCCGTCGACCTGACGTTCGACGAGCGTGTTCAGTCGGCGCGCCTCGATCTCCGTGTCGCCCTGCGAGCCGCACAGCAGCAGTTCCAGGTTCTCCCGCTGGAGTCGTCGTTCGATGGCTTCGACCAGGGCGGGGAAAAACGGGTTGGAGATCTGCGGGACGAGCATGCCGATGGTGTTGGAACGGCGCGTGCGCAGGGCCCGCGCCACGGCGTTGTGGTGGTAGCCGAGCTGTGCTGCCGCTGCTTCCACTTTTCGCTTGGAGTCCGCGCGGACCCCGCGAGAGTGGGCCAGGACACGGGAGACCGTCGAGGTGGACACTCCGGCCAGCTTCGCCACATCACGGATGGTCGTCATGCTCTCCCCTGGAAAACGATGTCCAGACTACACCGTCCATGTGCACTTGACGCGTGAAAACAGCCGATCTAATTTGGGGAGACGTTGATCGGCAAACGATTGCCGACACCTTCGTGTGAACCTCCCTCTTCAGAGGAGACCAGTGCACATTGGAGAGTCTGTCAGCCTGGTCAGGTTGCGACTCGCCATCCTGGCAGGAAGGGTCTGCGCCTGGTGGGGGCGCCGCAGGGGCCGTCTGGGGAGTGGCACCGTGTCGGGCCGGGTTGTGCTGGCCCTGGCCCCCGGCGCGTTGAGACGGCTCACCGCGGGCAAGGACGTCGTGCTCGTGAGCGGCACCAACGGGAAGACGACCACGACTCGGTTGATCGCCGAGATGCTGACCGAGGTCGGCCGCGTGGCGAGCAACGACACCGGCGCGAACATGCCCGCCGGCCTGGTCACGGCGATGATCTCCGAGCGGCGTTTCGACTACGCGGTGCTGGAGGTCGACGAGCGATATCTGCGCACCGTCTGCCGCCAGACCGCTCCCAAGGTGGTCGTGCTGCTCAATCTCAGCCGAGACCAACTCGACCGGAACCCGGAGACCGCCCAGGTGGCACGGAGTTGGCGCGAGATGTCACACGAGGTCCGCACGACGGTGGTGGCCAATTGCGACGACCCGCAGATCTATTGGGCGGCCTCGTCCTTTCCGGCCGTGACCTGGGTAGCCGCCGGGACGGCGTGGCCGCACGACTCGTGGTGCTGCCCGTCCTGCGGTGCATCGCTGAGCCGGGTCGCGGACCTGGGACACTGGTCTTGCCAAGGCTGTACCCTCGCGCGACCCCGGCCCCATTGGCGGCTCGGGACGCGTTCCGTGACGTTCACGCCGGAGAAGACGACCTTCGCCCTCAAGGTGGCGCTCCCGGGACGGGCCAACCTGGCCAACGCCGCGATGGCCCTGGCCGCGGCCACCTCGCTCGGCCACGCGCCGGAGCTCATGGCCCGCAGGCTGGAGCGAGTGCGCTCGATCGCCGGGCGCTACGAGGTGGTGCGATTCCTGGGCCGGCGCGTCCGACTTCTCCTGGCCAAGAATCCCGCGAGCTGGGGGGAGACGTTCGAGACGATCAGCACATCCGCGGCCGTCCTGATCGTGCTCAACGCCAGGGTCCTGGATGGCAGGGACACCTCGTGGATCTGGGACGTCGACTTCCGCGAGCTCCGAGGCCAGGCCGTCTACATCAGTGGTGAGCGGCGGCACGACCTGGCCGTCAGACTCGACATCGCTGACGTGGAGTTCAAGATCGTCTCCTCGCTGGAGGAGGCGTGCAGGCTCGCGCCGCTCGGGCAGCTGGACATGGTCGCGAACTACACGGCGTTTCTCGACCTGGTGAGAGAGCTGCGGTCAGGGCGCCAGACGTAACCGGCGAAGTCGCCGGTCGGTCCTTCCCTCCGATAGGAGTAGAGCGAGGCGGTCTCCATCGTGCAACGCCGGTCATGGCGTATGTCCCGGACACCCAGGCCGTGGAGCTGACCGGTGATCGCGGCACGCAGGTCCACGCCGGGCGTGCCCCAGCGCGTCGTGCACATCGCCTCCGGCGCCACGGCCGCCGTCCGGGCGCGGACCTCCGGCGAGACCTCGTAACACGAGCCGCAGATGGAAGGGCCTATGAGCACGACCGTGCGTGAGGCGGCCGCGCCCCGGGCTGTCATCGCCGTGATCAGCGATCCGACGATGCCGGCCGTGGTCCCCATGCGCCCGGCGTGCGCGACACCGATGACGCCTGCCTCCGGGTCGGCCGCCAGCAGCGGGACGCAGTCGGCCACCAGCACCGCGAGCCCGAGCCCTGCCTGATCCGTGCAGGCCCCGTCCAGCGGCGGAGGATCCTGGCCGAACGGTCCGGTGACGTATCCGACGTCGGCGCCGTGAACCTGGCGCAGGTAGACGACGCGGTCAGGCGACAGACGCAGCCGTTCGGCGACCGCGGCCCTGCCGTTCACGACCGCCTCCCGCGCCTTCGGGCCGAGCCGTGCGACCTCCTCCGGCGGGATGCTGACCACGTCGTGGCGGTCGGTGAACATCATGCGCACGTCTCCAGCCCGCAGCACTCAGGCCCCCTTGCTCACGAGTACGGCGATGGCCCCCGTGGCCAGTGCCGCGCCGGCCATCTGGACGGCGGTCAGTGTCTCGCCCAGGAAGATCCACGACAGCGGAGCCGCGAAGACGGGCACGGCCAGTTGTAACACAGCCGAGACGCTCACCGGCAGGTGCGCGTGTCCCCAGGCGAACAGAGACTGGCCCACGCCGGAGGCCACCGCGAGCCAGACCAGGGCGGGCACCTCGTCGGCCACGGGCCAGATGTCCGGTCCGCGAACCGACCACGCGCCCACGGTCAGCACCGCGGCCGAGACCGCCATCGTCCACTTCACGTAGTTCAGCGATGTCAGCCCGGAGTCCCTCGCCCGCTTGGACACCAGCCAGTACAGCGTGCCCGCGACGAGCGATCCCACCGAGAGCAGCAGCCCCGGCACACCGCTCGCCACGCGTCCTCCGGACACCAGGAGCATCACGCCGAGCACCGTCGCCACGCCGCAGAGGGCGTCACGAAGCGGTGGCAGCGTACGGCGCCGCAGCATCTCCATCGGCACGGCCAGCACCGGCAGCATGGTCCCGATGAAGACGGGGACGACCACGGGCTCCAGCCGGATCGCGGCGAAGAAACAGATCGTGCTGACCGCGAACAGCGAGCCGCCCACCAGACCGTGGCGCAGGGCGGAGGGTCCGCCCGGCCGTGGCAGGACCCGGCTCACCACCAGGATGCCGAACCAGCACAGCCAGCTCCGGTGCGCGGCGATCAGAAGGGAGGAGGTGAGCAGGCCCTTCGACACCACGCCCGTCGTGCTGATGGCCGCGGCGGCGACGAGATCGGCGGCCGCTGCCCACAACGGTTCACGCGAACGCGGTGGCGAGCCGTTCGAGACTGTCGACAACCCAGGTCGCTCCCGCCGCTCGCAGGTCCGCTGACGTGTGCGACCCGGTCGTCACACCGATTCCTGGCACGTTCGCCTCCTGTGCTCCCGCCATGTCGAGCGTGTGATCCCCGACGTAGACGGCGGCGCTGTGCGCCTTGATCGCCGGCCCCTTCTCGCGGCCGGCCACGTTGCCGGCGATGGCGCTCACCTCCAGCCCGCACGCCTTGAGACAGGCCGTGGCGATGGGCGGGATGCGGGAGGTGATGACCACGAGCCGGCGATCGCCGTCGCGCAGCAGCGAGGCCAGAAGGAGCGCTCCGGGCAGCGGGGTGAGGTGGGACAGGCCCTCGGTGAGGAAGTACTCGCGGAAGCAGCGGACCGCCTCGTCGAGGCTCTCGGCGGCGACCCAGCGGCTCAGCTCCTGCTTGAGCGGCGGGCCGAGGTTGGAGACCACGGCCTCCACGTCGATCCCGAAGCCGTGGCGTTCGTTGACCCTCCTGAGGGCGTGGGCGGTGGCCGCGCGGGTGTCGATGAGGGTCATGTCCAGGTCGATGCCTATGCAGAGGCAGCGCCGTAGCTGGTCGTCGAGGTTCTCCCGCTCAACACTCATCGTGACACCGTCCCCGTCAGTTCCGTGTACATGCCGTGCAGCGCTTCCGCGACCACGTCGGCACCGTACTCGGTCTCCGCCTTCTCGATGTGCTTGGCCGCCGCCGTACGCAGTTCGGTGGCCTCGGCGGGGTCGCGGAGCACGGAGACGATGCCGCGCGCCAGATCCTCGGGATCCCCGGTGCGCGTCAGCACTCCGCGTTCTCCTTCGGCCAGCGCGTCCCTGTTGCAGGCGCGGTCCGAGGCGACCACCGGGAGGTTGAGCGTCATGGCCTCGTAGACGCAGGAGCTGAAGCTGTTGATCACGCGCGGATCGACCAGCACGTCACAGGTGGTCATGGTCTCGGCGACCTTCTCGTGCGTCAGGTGGCCGAGGAAGCGCACGCCGTCCTCGACCCCACGCTCCCGGATCTGACGGCGGATGGCCGCCTCGATGTGCTTCTCCGGGGTGTCGTCGTGACCGACCACGATCAGCTCCGCCTCCGGGATCTGCGCGCGCAGCAGGGCGTACGCATCCACGAGGACGCCCAGCCCCTTCGCCTGGTTGAACGAGCTGTGCACGGTCAGGATGCGTTTCCCCGGCGAACGCGGTGAGGCCGCCTGTCCCACCCCGCGGAGCAGGGCGAAGTTCACCCCGGGCGGCAGCACCCGGTGACGCGCCCGCGGCGCATAGTCCCGGGCGACGAGTTCTGACACGGTGTCGTCCGAGGCGATCACCAGGTCGGCGTAGCCGTAGGCGATCTTCATGAGCCTTCGGTACCTGTCGTCGACCTCGGCGCCCAGGATGACGTCACGGCCGAAGGTCGTGATGGCGACGGGGACCCGGGCGAGGGCGCCCGCCAGGGCCGCGGCCACCCCGGTGAACGTGCCGTAGACGGCATGGACCACATCGACGCCCGGTAAGCCCGCCAGCTCGTTGGTCAGCATGGTGAGGCAGGCCGACAGATCCGACGAGGACGGCGTGCTGTCAGTGATCACCTGGTAGTCCAGCGGCATGGGCAGTTCTAGGTATCGGACGTTCGGTGCCGGGGCCGCCTTCGGCGCGTACTGGCACAGCACCGTGCACACGACCCCTCGGCGTCCCAGGGCTTCCACGGTGTAGCGCAGTGAGAGGCTGCTGCCGCTCACATAGCTGAGGTCTGGAGTGGCGACGAACGCGACATGCATGGGGCCTCCTAGGTTCCCTGACGCTGAATGTGATCGACGAGCTCCGCGGCGCCGCGGATGTCCAGATGGCCGCCGGTGATGCGGTACCACGGCACGTCCAGGAGCCGGTCGAACCGGTCGGAGCCCGGCGCCCGCTCGTCTTGGGCCGTCCGGAAGAACGAGGGGAAGGCGGGGTCACGTTCGAGACGGGACTCGCTCAACACCGAGCCACTGGGCCGCGTCCTCGCGCAGCGCGAGGACGCGGCCCCGGCGGTGCGGTCCACCACGACCACCGCGGCCAGAGGCGCGTGCGGGCGGATGGGCCGCCCGGTCAGCGCCGACAGCTCGCACGGCGTCAGCTCGTACTTGGCATGGCCCGCCTTCACGTCGGTCATCCGCAGCGATGATCTGGCCCCGTAGTCCGCGCGGAACGCGCGGGCCCGCTGAAACAGGTCCAGCTGGTCGGCGCCCCAGCGAATGGCGACGGGCAGGCCGAGCAGGCGGACGCCATGACCGTTCTCGACCGCCAGGAGCCGGTCATTGGCGATGAAGTCGGCGCCCTCGGCGAGCAGGTGCGCCAGCGTCGACGACTTGCCCGTGCCTCCGGAGTTCCGCGCGCCCACGATGAGGACGCCCGACCCGCCGATGGCCACCGCGGCGGCGTGCAGGCGCGAACCGCCGCGCGCGCACATCCGATCGACGGCGCACTCGCGCACCAGCCGCGCCGGATCGCGCAGCACGTACGGGCTCCGCTCCGTGTAGTGCGCGATCACCCTGTCGTCGAAGAGGGTGAACACATGGCCGGAGGCGACGTCGAGCACCCTGGTGCCGGCGCCCTTGCCGTGCCGGGTGCCCTGGCGTCCCAGGAAGAGAGCCTGCGGCTCACCGGGACCCGTGACCGGTTCTGGAGGTCCGGTGAACCGTGCCACCACGTGGTCGTCCGGGGGGCTCGTGCTGTCCGACCGCCGGAAGTAGGGCTGGAGTGTCTCCTCCGCCCAGGCCATCACCTCGGGCAGATCGCTGGTCAGCCGGACGCGTAAGGAGGAGAAGAGGTAGTCCGCCGTCGCCATCAGCTCAGACCTCCGACGCCGGCGAACGGCACACCGGCGGCCTCGACCGCCCTGACCTTGGCGGTGGACTCGGTGAGCAGCGTGATCGGCTCCGGCAGCGCCAGAGCCGAGATGATCTGTGGCACCCGGTGGTAGGAGAGCCGGCTCTCCGCCCGGCCGACGGCCTGCTGGGCGGCGGCCAGCGAAAGTCCGCCGTTCATCTGCGACAGGATCTCGACCTTGCTGAACAGGCCGTACCCGCGGCCCTCCTGAGGCAGGTAGACGAGGGTGCCGCCCGGCCGGGTCGCGGCCAGTCGGACGCCGGCCTCGATCTGCGGGCCGCAGTCGCACATCAGCGCCGCGAAGGCGGTGCTGGTCAGGCACTGGGCCTGGAGGCGGAGCAGGGTGTGGTCCGCGGCGGCGGGATGACGCAGGACCACGTACGGCTGCTCGCCCGGCCAGCCGATCGCGTGGATGGCGACGTCGCCGTACCGGGTGGTCATCGTGGCCGACCGGATGAGAGGCGTGCTCATCCCACCGCTCCGACCCAGAGGGGCACGTTGTTGACCGGTTCGGCGGGGAAGCCATGGCCCCAGTTCCCGCCCTCGCCGAACGACTCGCCGTGGTCAGCGCAGACCAGGGCGATGAAGGGCTTGGGCAGCATGTCGAACAGCGTGGCCAGCCGTTGGTCCACGGCCTCCACCGCCGCCACCTGCGCCAGATGTAGGGCTTTGTAGTCGCTAGGCCCGAGCTCGACGTGCAGGCCGCGCCGGGTCCGGCCGGCCCAGATGGGAGCTCCTCTGGCGATGATCTCGGCGATCTCCGGGGACTGCTGCGTCAGCCCGTTGTTGTACGGCGCGTGCGTCTCGAGCGCGTTCACGAACAGGAACCAGGGCCGGTCGGACGGCAGGCGTTCGACGAGTTCGTCCGGGTGGGCGAGCGCGAAGTCCTCGGGACCGCGCTGCGCGAACCAGTCGGAGTAGTCGTTGGGGCCGCGGAACAGGAATTCGTCGAAGCCCTGGGTGAGGGTCTTGGTGAGGAACCAGCGCACACCTCCCGCGCCCAGGAGGTGGTAGCCCGCCTTGCGGAAGCCCTCCCACAGGGTGTCGCCCTCAAGCTGGAGGTGGTAGCTGTCGCGGGATTTCTGCTTGGCACGGCTGAGCCGCCAGAGCTGCCGCATCTCCCGGGAGTAATAGTCGAGATGCGGCAGTTCCATGACGTTCGGGAAGTAACCGGAGAAGAACGCCATATGTGCGGGCAGTGTGAAGACGCCTGGCGTCACCGCCCGGCGGAGCGGACCAAGCGAGTCGAGCGTGGGGGTCCTGGCCAGCGCAGCTGAGTCGAACCGGCAGGAGTCCACGGTGATGACGACGATGTTCGGCCACGGCCGATCGCTCATCACGTCGGCAATGGAGACCATGGCTGACATGCTTCGTATTCCTCACTCACTCCCCGCGAGCCAGCGGCAGGCGTTGGCGAACAGTACGGGGTATCCGTCCCAGTCCATGAAGTCCTGGGTGCACCAATGCGGCGCGATGTCCGAGGCCCAGGCGAGCGTCCGGCCCCGGCCGACCTGGCGCACGGCCAGGAGGGGATCACTGTTGATCTCCGCGAGCAGGACGGCGTCGTCCTTGAGCCCGAAGCGGTTGTATCCCAGCAGCGCGGGCCATGGCCCGCGCACGCCCGAGACGATGACGTGAGCGTCGTCGACCGTCTTCGACTCGACGCCGTCGGGAACCTCCACACGGTCGTCGTACGACGAGATCACGCAGGGCAGCACGTCCTCCACCGGGGTCCCGTGGAAGAACGCCTTGCCTTCGAACCCCTGGAAGCTCAGGTACCCGCCCGCCATGGCCAGCCCGCCACCCCCGCGAACCCACTCGGCCAGCGCGAACAGGCGGTTCGGCGTCCTGTGCCCGCCCTGCCAGGTATCGGGGTGGAGCAACAGGCTGTTGGCGCCGATGTCGGAGAGGATGACCACGTCCCACGCCGACAACTCATCGGCGGTGCGGGGAAATCGTTCTGGGACCTCGTGGGCGGGCAGATGGTCCACGACAAGGCCGCGAGAGGTCAGCGCGTTCGCGAACGGCTCGATGCCGGTGTGAAAGGTGACCGAGGTGAACGAGTCGAACCCCTTGTAATGGGTCGTCTGGCTCACCCATGACTCACCAGCGACGAGAATTCTGGTCATCTGTTGTCTCCTTCACCGTGGCCTGGAACACCGCCGCGGGATTGCGTATGAGAAGCCGGGTGAGGTCGTCGGCGGTGAGGCCGTGCCGGGTGAGCCGCTGTGCGAAGGCGGTGAGCAGGTGCGCGTACCCGTAGCCGCCGTAGCGGACCAGCATCGTCTTGAGGAAGACGTCGCTGGACAGCAGTAATCTGCCGGCGTAGCCGGCGCGGACCAGTTCCACGATGGCACGCGCGTTGTCCTCGTCGGACGGCGACTGCGCGGCCTGGTCGGCGAAGTAGAACTCGAGGCCGACCATGTCGTACTCGATCCAGGCGCCGCGGTCCGCGAGGTCGTGCTGGTAGTCCACGTCCCGCATGCTGGGATTGAGATGGCACAGCACGGTGGCCTCCAGCGAGGCGCCCTCCTCGGCGACGACGTCCAGCACGCGGCCGCCATGCCGTTCCCAGCCCGGCAGGTGGATCGAGAGCGGCAGGCCGGTGCGCCGCTGGGCGATGGCGGCTCCCCGTAGCACCTTCTCCTCTTCTTGGGTGAAGGCGGCCGACACCCCGATCTCGCCGATGATGCCGGGGCGTACGCCGTTCACTCCCTCGCTGATCTCCTGTTCCAGATGGTCGGCGACGTCCACCGCGGTCATTCCCCGGACCTGGGCGGGATGACTGGCCTCGAGATAGAAGCCGCAGCCCATGATGATGTTGAGCCCTGTGTTCCGCGCTATGCGGGCCAAGGCGCCGGGGTCGCGCCCGATGCCGCTGCACGTCTGCTCGACGACGCTGGCTCCGCCGGCCTCGGCGAACCGAGCCAGCTCCGCACTCACCAGGCCGACGTCGTCCAGCCGGCAGTTGTCGAGGGACAGGAAGGGGTCGTTGCGCAACCGTCCCAGGTACGACATGCGTACGGGACCGGCGGCGATCTCCTGCCCGGTCAGGTCGTCCGGAGCCGGAGGGTTCCAGCACGACGTGCAGTCGTTGATCAGATGCTCGTGCATGAGCGTGACCCCGAGATCGCCGGCGTCGATCGCGCCGGTCACCGTCATCACACTGGTCATGACCGCTGAAGGAAGATCTGGCCGAACAGTTTGGCATTGATCACGACGGCTCCCAGAAGTATCGCTCCTTGCACGATCTGCACGTAGAACGGGTTGACGTGAGCCAGGCTGAGGCCGTTCTCGATGAGCCCGAGCGTGAGAACGGCGAGAACGGTGCCAGTGACGCTGCCGCGCCCGCCGAACAGACTTGTCCCGCCGAGGACCACGGCAGTGATGACGGTGAGCTCGAATCCCACTCCCTGGTTGGCGGACCCGCTGTCCAGCCGCAGCGCCACGAGCGTGCCCGCGAGCGCGGCGGCGGACCCCGCCAGGACGAAGACCAGAGCGCCGACCAGGCGGACGTTCACCCCGGCCCGGCGCAGGGATTCCCGCTGGCTGCCCAGGGCGACCACGTACCGGCCGAAGGGCGTCATGTGGAAGGCGACCCAGCCTGCGACCGTGACGACCCCGGCGATGAGCGCCTGGACGGGGATTCCCGCGACGCGCCCGTGGCCGAGGAATCCCACCCATCCGTCGTCGGAGAGCGCGATCGAGTAACCGTTCGTGGCCCGCAGTGCGATGCCGCGGATGATCCCCAGAGTGGCCAGCGTGACGATGAAGGAGGGAATCCGCTGGTAGCAGGAGCACCAGCCGTTGACGATCCCGATGGCGGCGCCGGCCGCCACGACGGTCACCAGGGCGAGACCGGGCTCGACCCCATGAGAGACCAGCACGGCCAGCAGAACCCCGGACAACGCCATGACGGAGCCGACGGACAGGTCGATCCCCGCTGTGGCGACGACGAACGTCATGGCCACCGCCACGATGAGCGCCGGGCTGGTCTGCCTCAGCACATTCAGCGCGTTGTCCCAGCTCAGAAAGGTCTCGGCGGTGAAGGAGAACAACGTGACCACGGCCAGGAGCACGACGGCGATCGAGACGGTGGGCAGGTGAGCGTTCAGGAAGGCGTGCAGCCGGGTGACCGGAGCGGCCACCGGCCGGTCGAGGACGTCAGCCATGCCGCGCCCTCTCCCCGACGATCTCGGAGACCAGTTCCTCGACGCTGGTGCTCGCGGTCTCCAGTTCCGCGCGGACCACGCCCTCGGCCATCACCGCCAGCCGGTCACAGACGACGAACAGGTCCTGCAGGCGGTGGGTGATGAGGATGACGCTCACGCCGCGGGCGGACACCGTGCGGATCAGTTCCAGAACGGTGTTGACCTCGGTGATCGCGAGGGCGGCCGTCGGCTCGTCGAGGATCAGCACCTTGGGGTCCACGATCAGGGCCCTTGCTATGGCCACCGCCTGCCTCTGTCCCCCCGACAGGCCGCGCGCAAGTGCCGTGGTCCGGGGGATGCGGATGCGCAGCATGTCGAGCCAGTGCCTGGCCTGCTGGTGCATCAGCCGCTTGTGCAGGAATAGACCGCCTCTGCGGGGCTCCGCGCCGAGGAACAGATTGCCCGCGACGTCGAGGTCGTCGCACAACGCGAGATCCTGGTAGACCATCGCGATGCCGGCCTGTTTGGCCGCCCGGGGGCTGGTGAAGGACCGAGGCCGGCCATCGACCAGGGTCGTGCCGGAATCGGGGAGGACGGCTCCGGCGAGGATCTTCATCGCCGTGGACTTGCCTGCCGCGTTGTCCCCCACGAGCCCGAGCACTTCGCCCGGCCGTACGCCGAGGGTGAGGCCCCGCAGGGCGTCGACGGATCCATACCGCTTGTGAACCCCGACGAGTTCTGCCCTGTGGTGGGGGGTCATGCGAAGGCCGACCGGTAAGAGTCGACGTTGTCCTTGGTGACGATCGTGACCGGCACGTTGATGGTCTTCTCGGTGGGCAGCCCGCGTATCAGCGCGTCGGCCGCCTTCACCGCCTCCTGTCCTTCAGCCAGGGGATTCTGCTGGACGACGCCGGCCACGTATCCGCGGTCGATACCGTTGATGGCCTGCTTGGTGAGGTCCCAGCCGAACACCTTGACGTGGTCGGCGGCGGCTCGGGCCTCGACGGCGGCGACGGTCCCGAGCAGGGCGGGCTCGCCGGTGGCGTAGACGATGTCCAGGTTGGGCTGGGCGGTCAGCAGATTCTCCGCCGCCGCGGCCGCGCCTTCCTGGGTGTTCTTGCCGTCCACCGTCTGGAGAACGCGCGCGCCGGCCGCCTTGACGGTGGTCTCGAAGGAGTCCTTGCGGATGTTCTGGATGAAGGAGTTCAGGGCGCCCACGATGCCGATCTTCGGCTCGGGCGCGTGCTGGGTGGCGTAGGAGCCGACGAACTCGCCGATCTGCTTGCTCGCCGCCTTGTTGTCCACACCGACCTGGGAGTTCACGGCCGGGTCGGTGATGACGGCGTCCACGGCGACCACCTTCAGCCCGGCGGCCGCCGCCTGCCTGATGGCGGGCTTGATGCCCTCGACGTCGATGGCGACGACGATGACCGCGTCGAAGCCCTGTTGAATGAAATTGGTGACGGCCTGGCTCTGCTGTGCGGCGTCGTCGTTGGCGTTGAAGACGGTCAGGTCGGCGCCGATACGGGCGGCTTCCTGTTGCGCGCCCTCGTTCAGCTGCGTGAAGAAGAGCGCCTGCTGGTTGATCTGCACCAATCCGATGCGAGGTCTGTCCGACGTGTTGCGGGACGCGGTCGCGGCGGGGTTCAAGTCGTCCCGCGAACAACCTGCGGGAATTATCGCCAACGCAATCAATAAGGCGGAGACAGGTTTCCTTAACTGCTTCCTCATCGAAACTCCCTCTCGCCGGTCCAGCACCGCGGACAAGGGGCAACGGGTAGCTCTGGCAATCGATTGCCGCTGTACCGCCGCGAGATTACAGCGGGGTTCTGGGGATGTCAAGATCCCTACCGGCGAGTGGTTGGATAACGTTTGCCGAACCTGTTGACGCTGCTTGGCGCCTGTGATTGCATGTCGGCCAGTGCAAGCCATCGTCAACTTCCGCCTGTTTTCCGCGCGCACCGCTTGGTGCTCTAGTTCAGAGGAACGCGGATGGATTTACAGCATTTCCCGATTCGGGAGAAAGAGGTCCGTGCGTATCGGGTGGACGGGAAGACAATCCTCTTCCGGTACCTCGACCGATACCAAACCAATGAGGTCGGCGGCTTTATCGTGGCTCGCTGTGATGCCCGCCATACGGTGGATGACATTGTCCTGAGTCTGATGGAGCGCTACGAAATAGACCGCGAGCGCGCACTTGGGGCCGTCACCGGGTTTCTGCGGGACATGCGGGCCAAGGGCTTCCTCCGCCTGACCGACAAGAACGAGGCATGAACGCGGAGAGCGTGGCGGTCGAGGCGGACGGCCTCTGGCGCTCCTACGAAGCCAGGACCGGATGGCTGAAGTCCAGGACGAAGACCATCGACGCGGTCAAGGGCGTCTCGTTCGCCATCCACCGCGGCGAGGTGTTCGGCCTGCTCGGCCCGAACGGCGCCGGCAAGACCACGACGATCAAGATGCTCAACACTCTGCTGCTGCCCACGAAGGGCTCGGCCAGGGTGTTCGGGCACGACGTGGCAACCCAGCCGCGCGACGTACGCCGCCGCATCGGCTATGTCTTCGGCGGCGACAAGGGCCTGTACGACCGCCTTTCCGCCTTGGACAACCTGCGCTACTTCGCCGAGCTGTACGAGGTAGAGCCGCGTGAACAGCGTGCCAGGATCCACGAGCTGCTGGAGCTGGTGGGACTGCTCGGCCGTGAACGTGAGCGGGTCGAGGGCTACTCGCGCGGCATGCGCCAGCGCCTGCACATCGCGCGCGGGCTGCTGCACCGGCCTGATGTGCTCTTTCTCGACGAGCCTTCCATCGGGGTGGACCCCGTCGCCGCCCGGGAGCTCCGCGCGACGGTCGCGGCGCTGGCCCGGCAGGGGATGACGATTCTGCTCACGACCCACTACATGGCCGAGGCCGACGAGCTGTGCGACCGGATCGCCGTGATCACCGACGGCGTCATCAGGGTGATCGGCACGCCGGAGACGCTGAAGGACTCGGTCGCCACGGAGACGGTCGTGGAGGTGGAGGTCGAAGGACAGAGCGACAAGCACCACGAGGCTCTGGGCGAGCTGCCGGGCGTTCGGTGGGTCGAAGCCGAACATGGACCTGCGGAGACCTCGCTGATCACCGTGCGGTCTGAGCCCGGGGGGGACGTGTACGCGAACGTCCTGTCGGTGCTGAGCGATCTCCGCATCGTCCGCATCACCGGGCGGGAGACGACTCTTGAGGACGCCTATGTGACCATCGTGCGGGAGAGCGCCGAGGTGACGCGCGAATGAGACCGAGTCCGCTCCGCCTCGTGCGCGTGCTCTATGTCGGCATGTGGGCGCAGTTCTTGCAAATGTCACGGGCGCCGCTCCTCATCATCTTCAACGTCCTCACTCCGATCATCTACGCCACGATCGCGATGTACCTCTACGGTCCCGGCCAACCGGACAAACTGCTTCAGGCAAGTGTGGGCGCGGGCCTCATGGGGGTGTGGAGCTCCGTACTGTTCGGGGCCGGGGGCGCAATCCAGAACAAGCGCTGGAGCGGCATGCTGGAGCCGATCATCACCGCGCCCACGCCGTTCTCCGCCGTGCTCCTGTCGATCTCGCTGGCCACCTCGGTCGTGGGCATGTACGCCATGGTCGCGACCGTGTTCTGGGGAGCCGTCTTCTTCGCCATCCCCCTGGCGTTCCCCTCACTGCCGGTGTTCCTGGCCGCCACCGCGGTCTGTGTGCTGTCCATGGGCATGATGGGCCTGCTGCTGGCCTCGACGTTCGTCTTCATGCGTAACGCCAACGCGCTGGCCAACACCCTGGACCACCCCATCTGGCTGCTGTCAGGGATGCTCGTGCCGATCACCACGCTGCCGTCCTGGCTCCAGCCGGTCACCTGGGCGTTGCCCACCACGTGGGGCGCGGCCGCCGTCCACGGCTCGGTGCGGGGAACGGCCGTGGGCGGGGAGATCGCGGGCACGCTGGTGATCGGGCTCGCCTACGTCCTCCTGTCGCTGCTGGCGCTGCGCCGGGTCGAGATGCTGGCCCGGGAGCGCGCGACTCTGGCACTCGCCTGACCAAACGAAAGGCTGAAGAGCGGTGCGGACAATCCGGCTGGTAGGCGTCGGCGGCATCCTGGCGTATCGGGCGTTGTTCAACTGGACGAGCCCCTCGCTGTTCATCGGCTCCCTCCTGGCCGCGCCGGTGTTCCAGTTGTTGTTCTTCGTGTACCTGGGGCGCGAGATCGGCGTCGCCGACGACAACTTCTACGTTCTGGGCAACGTCCTGCTGGCGGCCACGGGCGCGTGCGTCACCGGCGGGACCATGGCGATCGCCAACGAACGCCGCTACGGCACCCTCGGGCCCGTGCTGCTCAGCGCACGCAGCAGGATGGCCCTCTGGGGCGGGCGGGCCCTGCCCTACATCGGCAACGCGCTGCTCGTGATGGTGTTCACCCTGGTCTGCGCCTCCGTCACAGTGGGGCTTCGCATGCCGAGCTCGGGCGTGCCGGGGCTGTTGCTCGCGCTGGTGGCCGCGAGCCTGTCGGGAACCGCGTTCGGCATGGTCATCGGCTCGATCGGGCTGCGGGCCCGCAACACGATGGTCGTGGCGAACATCGCGTACACGATGCTCATTCTGCTCACCGGCACCAACGTGGCACGCGACACCCTGCCCGCCTGGCTGGGCTGGATCGGGACCGTGCTGCCGCTCACCCATGCCACCGAGGCGGTGCGCGCGAGTTCCGACGGCGCCGGCCTGATGGTCGCCCTGGGGTACGTAGCGCAGGAAACGGCCGTGGGGCTCGGCTACGGCGCGCTGGCAGCGGCCTTGCTCAAGTACTTCGAGTGGACCAGTCGCCGGGGCGCCTCTCTCGACGCGCTCTGACGATCAGATCATCACCAAGGCAGGAGACTTCCCATGAACTTCGAAGAGCCGGTTCTCGAGCTTCATCACGGCAGTGGGGTCGAGTCGGACGAGCAGGCGCGTAACGACCTCCGCCGGGCGCGAGCCGACATGACGCTGCCCACGCTGGACGACCTGCTGGGCGCGTACCCGGAATTCGCCGGGGCCACCTGCGTGTTCATGAGCGGCTCGGTGACCATGGGGTGGGGGAACGAGAGCAGCGACATCGACGTCTTCGTGATCACCGCTGAGCCCTTCCCCACCTCCGAGAGCAGCCTGCTCTTCATCGAGCAGAGGGTCTCCACCGCCGATCCGGTCGCGTGGATCGCGGTGGGCGAGCTCGGCGCCTTCAGGGCCGACATCGAGATCTGGCACGAGGCCCAGGTCGAAGAGCTGATCGAACGCTTCGGGCGGGACGCGGACGCGCCCGGCCGGTATCGCGGCTACAACGGCCCCTTCGGGTTCGCCGAGCGTGAGCTGTTCTACCGGTTGACCGCCGGCGTGCCCCTGATCGGTGAGCCGTGGTGGCAGGAGCGGGCCGACGCCATCCTGACCTCCGACTATCGCCTGTGGCTGGCGGAGGAGGTCAAGAACGCGGTGGAGAACCGGCTCGAAGACGCCGTCGGGATGTTGAAGGCCGAGGACTACGAGTCCGCGGTGCTGGCCGCCCACCAGACACTGATCCATTCCCTCACCGCCCTTCTCGCCACCTATGGCGATTTCTCGCAACAGCCGAAATGGCTCTACCGGCGGCTGTGCGCCTACACCCCCGCGGAAGTGACGGTGCCGGACGCGTGGCGACTGCTCAGCATGGCCGGCGCATATGAGTCACCCGGAGAGTGGGTGCGCGCGGCGACCGACCTCGCCTCCCGGCTCGTGCTCGCCGTCGAGAAGCGAATGAGCTGACCGGGCTCAGATTCGACGAATGAAACGCCTGCTGGGTCGGCGGGCTCCGGGTTCTTGCGAGTCGATTTCCAGACCGGGGCATCGACTTTGCAAGAACCCGGGAATCGCTCCGTGATTTTGCCGGTGCGACCTCCCGTGTAATTAACCGGGAAAAGGAACATCAGCCTCCGCCTGGGCGGCCGTTCAGGCCCGCAAGCTGCGTCGGCGGCTTCTCAATGAATCAATGCCCGTTCGGGGCTAAAGTGTGTCGTACGACCGAGGGCGCGCGCCTATATTTCGTCTACATAAATCTGGGTGAGTTGCCGCATTTGACGGCCATTGCCACGTATGGCATCATAATCGATTGACTGTGAAACATGCCGAATTCGCCAATTCAAGGTGCCTTCTGGCCGATGAAATCGGGGAGCAGTGTTGTACGCCGTCGGCCGTGCTGGATTTCGGCGGACCCAGGCGACCTGAGATGCGCGCCGTCGGCACTTCCGCTGCGAGCCGCTGCGCCGTGGGCTCGACGCTGCCAAGAAGACCGCTGTTACCGAAGGGGCTCGCCGGTACGTATCGAACCGGTGGGGCGGGGGCGGAGGATAGGGGGACGGTTGTGCAAGACCCGGCACAATGCAGTGAGCCTGCCGAAGGCTTCGTTCGAGATGGCGCGGTATTCGATGTCCCGGTCGGCACGCTGATTCTCGCCGATTCGCCCCGGCTGACCGGGATCGACGAGGAGCACGTTCTCCGGCTGGCCGAACGCCTCGTCGAGCTGCCGCCAATACTCGTGCACCGCCAGACGATGCGCGTCGTCGACGGCATGCACCGCCTGTGCGCCGCCGTGCGGGCCGGGCGGGAAACCGTCGCGGCCTGCTTCTTCGAAGGCAGCGAAGAGGAGGCGTTCGTCCAGGCGGTCGAGCTCAACGTCAGACATGGTCTCTGCCTGTCACTCGCCGATCGTAAGGCGGCGGCCGGCCGGATTCTCGCGGCCTTTCCCGAGCTGTCGGACCGAGCGATAGCAGCGAAGACGGGCCTGTCCGACAAGACGGTGGCGCTGATCCGGAGTCGCTGCGCCGACGTGAACTCCGAGGCCCAGGACGGCCGCGTCGGACGGGACGGCCATCATTACCCGACCGACAGCTCCGAACGCCGTGAGCGCGTGGCCCAGCTGATCTCGGAGCGGCCGGACGCGTCTCTGCGGGTCATCGCCGCCGCCGCGGGTGTCTCTCCTGGAACCGTCAGCAAGGTCAGGAAGCACCTGGCGGCCGAGTCGTCGCGCCGGCCGGCCGGCCGGTCCGACGAGGACTTGCTGAAACCGTCCGCCCGCCGGCGCGGAGCCGACTCGCCGGATCCGCTAGAACTGGTGGAGAAGCTGCGCCGGGACCCTTCCCTGCGTGACCGGGAGGCGGGGCGCAGATTCCTCCGCTGGCTGTCGCGCTACGTCGTCGACGCGGCTGAGGCGCCGGACATCAGCGCGATCCCGCCGCACTGTCTGATGGCGGTGGCCCAGGTGGCGCAGCAGATGGCCGGCACGTGGCTCGCCCTTGCGCGCGGAGTGGAGGTGATGGCGGGTGACGGAGAAAAATCCCTGCGGGCAGGCTGACGGACACGGTCTGCCGCTCGACTTCCGCGCTCCCTTCGTGACGCCTCGTTGTTCACATGCGGAGGCTCCGCACCTGAACGGTCGGCCGTTGGGCCATGGGACCAGAGCTCACAAGCATGCCCAAAATGGGATAAATAGGTTTATCGCCTGCGATCCGGTGAAGCCGGATGTTCCATCTTTGATCAATGGCACACGGGGATATCGCTAGAATCGCTTACCGGAAGCTGGCAGAGGAGATGGGAATGCGATGGTGATCGGGGCGCCTGTTAAGCTCTTCAATTCGATGGGGCGCCGAGTTGTGCCATTCCAGCCGAGAGAAGCCGGCCGTGTCGGCATCTACTCCTGCGGCCCCACCGTCTACGCCCACCAACATCTGGGCAACATGCGTCCCTACGTGTTCAGCGACACGCTGCGCCGGTTGCTCGAATGGAAGGGCCTTCAGGTCCGCCACGTCATCAACATCACCGATGTGGGGCACGTCATCGGAGACGGCGACGTCGGCGAGGACAAGGTGGAGGCCGCGGCCAGACGCGAGCTCCTGTCCGTGCGGCAGGTGACCGACCGCTACACCCAGATCTTCCTCGAAGATCACAAGAAGCTGCGCATCCTGCCTCCGGAGCATCGCCCCAAGGCCTCGGAGTACGTGCCACAGATGATCGAATTTGCGACCGTGCTCGAAGAGCGCGGCTTCGCCTACCGGCTGCCGTCCGGCCTCTACTTCGACACCGCGAAATCCCCCGGATACGGTAACCTCGGCCTGCTCACCGAGTCGGACTACCGCGAGCGGATCGACAACATCGACGGCAAGCGGGCGCCGGCCGACTTCGCTCTCTGGAGAGCGGACGCTCCGGGCGAGCGGCGGGTGTGGCGCTGGGACTCGCCGTGGGGCCCCGGGGTGCCAGGATGGCACCTGGAGTGCTCGGTGATGAGCATCCATCTTCTCGGTTCGCACTTCGACATCCACACGGGCGGCGTGGACCATCGACAGATCCACCACGTCAACGAGATCGCCCAGAGCGAGGCGTATCTCGACGATGGCCGTCCATGGGTGGACGTCTGGCTGCACAACGAGTTCCTCATTCTGGGCGGCCAGAAGATCTCCAAGTCGGCGGGACGCATGCCGGTGCTCGACGACCTGGTGGCGGCAGGGCTGCACCCGCTGGCCTTCCGGCACTTCCTGCTCGCCGGCCACTACCGCAGCCAGCTCGACCTGACCGACGACGCCGTTCGCGGCTCGGCGGCGGCGTTGCGCCGGCTGCTGCTCAGGGCGGTGCCGTTCCGCCCACTGCCAGTCGTGGAGACGCTGGCCGAGGCGCGCCGGCAGCTCACCTCGGAGCAGGCGCTGGAGTCGCTCGAGCGTTACGACGCCGCTCTCAGCGACGATCTCAGCACTCCGCGGGCCCTGGCCGAGCTGCACGCGGTGCTGCGCGATGACGCGATCGACGACAAGGACAAGGCCGTCTTGCTCGCCGCCGCCGAGCAGACCCTGGCCCTGGGCCTGGGCGACCTGGCGCCGGAGGAGGTCACGACGTCGACGCGCCAGCTCGCGGTGCCCGCCGACTACGTGGAGGAGATGATCCAGGCTCGCGAGGAGGCACGCGGCGCCAAGGATTGGGCGCGCGCCGACCAGATCCGTGACCAGCTCAGGCAGCTCGGTGTGGTCTTGGTGGACACGGCAGAAGGGACACGGTGGGAGGTCGCGGAGCGTCGCGACGCCTAGTCCCTCAATGCCAGGAAGTCGATACCGGGAATGGGAGAAGCTTGATGAGAGCCGAAGCCGTACCTCTCCACGAGCCGTTGAGCCGGCCGATGACGGACACGGGAGAGCTGCTCCTCAACCTGCTGTCCCCGCTCCTTCCCGCGATCGCGGACGCCGCAGGGGAGAACGACAGGAAAGGTCGCTTTCCCGCCGAGACGTTCGACGCGCTGATGGCCGCCGGGGTGCTCAAGGCCACGGTGCCCGAAGAGTACGGCGGGTTGGGCGTCACCAACCCGCATGATGTGGCCCTTGCCCTTCTCCACGTCGCCAAGGCCGATCCATCGGTCGCCCTCGCGCTTCACATGCAGTTCAGCCGGGGGCTGACCCTAGCGCACGATCTGCGCGAGGCGCCCGCCGCGACCGCCCAGCTGATGGACGGCCTGCTGCGGCTCATCGGCACGAAGAACGCCGTCATCACCGGTGCGGTGGCGGAGGCGCCGGGAAGCACCACCGTTCTCCAGGCGGAGGACGGCGACGGCCCGCTACGCCTGTCGGGACGCAAACACTTCGTGACCCTGGCGCCCGCCGCGACGCATTTCGTGGTCTCCGCCCAGTTGCACAGGGCCGGTCGTCCCCCCGTGGCGGCGGCCGCGGTGGTGCCTAGGGACAGTCACGGGCTGGTGGTCAACGACGACTGGGACGGGCTCGGCATGCGCGCGTCCGGCAGCGTGAGCGTGGGCTTCGACGGTTGCCGTGTTCCGGCCGACGCCGTCCAGGTCCGCCAGGCGGGCGATTCCGACGCCGCGCTGGTCGGCAGAACCCTGAGCACCGTCTGCATGATGGGGATCTACGCTGGCGCCGCCGTGGCGGCACGAGACGTCGCCGTCGCGGCCTTGCGTCGTCGCGACCTCGTGGCACCTTCCGCCCGGAGTGTGGTGGCGGAGGTCGAGGCCGACCTGTACGCGCTCCGCTCGGTCGGCGCGGCGGCCCTGACGGCGATCGCGGCGTACCTGGCCGAACCAGCCGGGGCCGGGCAGGCCATGATGGGGGTGTTCCAGCGCGCGAGGGTGGTCACCAACAGGGCCGCGGTGGCCGTGGTGGACGCCTGCGTCTCGCTGGTCGGCGGCTCGGCCTACAACGCGGCCCACCCGCTGGCCCGGCTCTATCGGGACGTTCGAGCCGGGGGCCTCATGCAGCCCTACCCGGGACTCGCCGCGATCGACTACATCAGCGAGGACGTGCTGACGCCGACCTGACCCGGGCCGGGCGGGCGCCCGCTAGTCATATTGCACCACGGAGAAAACTTCGCGCCCGGTCAGTTTGTGGCGTCCGTTGAGCCGCTTCAGCTCGACCAGGAAGCAGGCTCCGACGACTTCGGCGCCCAACCGTTCGAGCAGCTCGATGGATCCGCTCGAACAGTTTCCCACCGCTATCACGTCGTCGTGGAAAAGGACCCGGGCGCCCGGCGCGAACGCGTCCGTGTGCACCTCGAGCGTCTCCGTCGAGTACTCGGAATCGAATTCCACCGAGAGCCGGGCCCGCGGCAGCTTGCCCTGCTTGCGCAGCGGCACGAAGCCGCATTTCAGCGCGGCGGCCAGTGCGCCGCCGAAGATGAAACCCCGCGCGTCCACCGCGGCCACGATGTCGGGTTCGAGCGGCGCCGCCCATTCGACGAGCCGGGTGAGGACGTGGTCGAAGCGCTGGGCGTCCCCGATCATCGGCGATATGTCGCGAAAAATAACTCCGGGTGCTGGATGGTCCAGCACGTCGACTATCGAGCCCTTGAGATCCAGCGGGGCGTGCGATGAGTTCTCCGGTCGCATCTGAATGTCCTTTCCGTGGGCCGGTCGAATACCAAAGTGTTCAAGCAAGTCGCGGCGCAATGCAATAACGATCGTGTCGCGTGGCGTTCGGCGGGTGTGCTCGACGTGCCTTGACGGTGGTAAGCGCCGGAACTAATCTTCCCTCGAGTCGGCGAGATCGGCATTTTCTGCGCAAGCTCCGCCGGTCGAATGCCAATGGCTGTTCCCGGCCGACCGGATCCGCGTTTTCCGTTTACCTTCCGCACTCTAGAAGAGTGGATTATGCGCGACGACATCATTATCGAGGACACGACGCTGCGCGACGGGGAGCAGGCTCCCGGCGTGGCCTTCGACCAGGAAACCAAGTCACATATTCTGGATGCGCTCATCGGGGCCGGCGTGCGTTGGGTCGAGGTGGGCATTCCGGCCATGGGAGGGGCGGAACTCGAGTTCCTCAAGGCCGCCGTCCATCGGCAGGACGAGGCCACGCTGGTCGTCTGGAACAGGGGCGTCCGGGCCGACGTGGAATTCTCCCTCGATCTCGGCTACCGCGCCGTTCACATCGGTCTGCCGGCGTCGAGCCTGCACCTCGACAAGAGCGTGGGGAAGGGCCGTGACTGGCTTCTCACCGCGGCCGAGGAACTGGTGGAGTACGCGAAGGACCGCGGCGCCTTCGTCTCCATCAGCGCGGAGGACATCGCGCGAACCGAGCTCGATTTCCTGGTGGAGTACGCCCAGACCGTGGCCGCGGCGGGCGCGGACCGGTTGCGGCTCTCCGACACGATCGGCATTCTCGGGCCCGAGGAATACGCGCGGCGGGTGCATGAGGTCGTGACGCACGCCGACATCGACGTGCAGTGCCATGCGCACAATGACTTCGGGCTGGGCTTCGCGAACACGCTGGCGGGTCTCAAGGCGGGCGCGCGATACTTCCACGTCACGGTCAACGGTGTGGGCGAGCGCGCGGGGATGACCGATCTCGCGCAGGCGGTGGTCGCTCTCAAGCGACTGTACGGCGTCGACCTCGGCATCGACACGACGCGGCTGACGAGCCTCAGCGGACTCGTGGCAGCCGCGTGCAGACAGCCGACGGTCCCCTGGCAGCCCATCGTCGGCGCCAACGTGTTCGCGCACGAGTCCGGAATACACGTCAACGCCATGCTCAAGGATTCGTCGACCTTCGAGCCGTTCCCGCCGGAGGAGGTCGGCGGAGAGCGGCGCTACGTCCTGGGGAAACACTCCGGCCGGGCGCTGATCGAATCGATTCTGACAAGTCGCAGCCGCACCTACGACCAGGACGATCTGGCCGCCTGCCTGACCTGGCTGCGGCAGACGGCCGTGGATCGGGCCGGCGCCGTCGCCTCGGACGAACTCGTGGCCCATTTCGACCGTCGTCGTTCGCTCGCGATCTAGCTCAATCATGTCGGCCACGTGGTGGCCAGGCGCGTTCAGAGGAGGACAGATGTCAGACCGGTCGGTCACCCGCAAGGCCCCTCCAGGCTTCACTCCCGACCTGTGGCGGGAGTTCGCCGAGGATGGCTTCGTCACCATTCCGGATGCCATCGGCCAGGCGGACGTCCAGCGGTATCGGGAGGCCGCAGAAGAGCTGGCCTCCGCCTATGACCACTACGACCCTGAGCACGCCTTCCGAATGGCGAACATCATTCCTCAGCACGAGGCGTTCAGGGAACTCGTCGATCACGCCCGGCACGTCGGGTTCGCGTACGACCTGTACGGAGACCAGTTGCAGCTCGTGCAGTCGGACCTGTTCATCCGCCCCCCCGGCGGAGTCGTCAACCATTGGCACATCGACGGTCCGAGAGCGGTGCCCTACCGCGTATTCTCGCCGCACCTGCCCCTGAAGTTGCGCTTCGGATATTGGCTCACCGACCTGCCGGAGCCGCGGATGGGCAATTACGTCTACGTGCCGGGCAGCCATCGCGAGGACTATGCGGAAGAGCACAGCGGCAACGGGGTCAGCGACCGGCAGCGCGTCATCTGCGGCCGCGCGGGCACGTTGTCGATCGCACACGCCAATGTGTGGCACCGCATCGATCCCAACGAGAGCGACCGGACCCGGATCACCATCTTCATCACCTACGCGCCGAGCTGGCTCAACGGATACTATGAATATCCGAAGGAATGGCTGGACGGCCTGAACCGCGAACAACGGATCATCGTGCGGCCCTACACGGATGGTGAGGAATTCATCCGTCCGCCACGCGAGGATTTGCCGCTCTTCGCCGACGAGTACGCGCTCGACAGCCCGTCGGAGACGGATTACCACAAGATCCGGCGCTTCACGCGGTACGAGCGATCGCTCAGGACCGTCACCTAGCATCATGGCCTCGACCTCCGCTCCCATTCCTTTGGCCGTCGTCGGAGCGGGGCGTGTGGCGTACGCGGCGCACATCCCGCTCACCTGCAAACTGCCCCGTGATTTCCGGCTGGTCGCCATCGTGGAGGCGGACCCCGCCAGAGCCGCGGCTGCCGCCGAACGCCATCCGGACGTCACGGTGGGCACGGATCTGGAATGCGCCGTGCGTTCGGGAGCACGGGCGATCATCTGTGCGACGCCCTGGCCCTCGCACTCGGAGGTCGTCGTCTCCGCCTTGAAGGAGGACATGGCGGTCCTGTGCGAGAAGCCGGTCAGCTTGGACGCGGCCGACATCGACCGGATGCGGGAGTGCGAGCAGGCGGCGGGTCACCAGGTCGCGGTCGGGTACATGAAGCGGCACGATCCGGCGGTGCGGGCGTTCATGGAGCTGGTACGGGCCGAGCAGGCGTCGTTGCGGTCTCTGACGGTCACCGTGCTCGACCCGAACGCACCCCATCAGCTCGCGCATCTGGTGCCGGCCGACCTCGCCGTGTCGAGCACCGCATCGGGCGACGCGGTGCAAAGGATCGTGAACAGCATTCTGGGGCCACACGTCACGCCCAGCGTGCGCACCGCCTTCATGCATCCGCTCGGCGGCTCACTGGTCCACCAGATCAACATCGTGCGCATGGCCTTGGAGGCGGGCGGCGTACACCTCGCCGGCACCTTGGAACACGCCACGGAATGGATGGAGGGACGAGCCGTGCGCTGCTCGTGGCTGCCCTCGCCGTCGTTGTCGGTGCACATGACCTATGTCCGCGTGTCCGAACACCTGAGCTACCACGAGGAGATTCAGATGGTGACCGATCGCAGCCGGATCACGCTCCGGTTGCCCTCTCCGTACCAGGCGTCCGCGGGCACGCTGCTCGTGACGAGGTTCTCGGGTGACTCGACGGTGCGCGAGCGGCGCACATGGGCGCCGGGCCATCGGTACCAGGGCTTCTACCGGCAGCTTGTCCATTGGGGCGAATCGTTGCGGACGCGGGAAGGGCCGCCGCTCCCAGGGCTCGCCGAGGCCGCCGCGGATCTGCGGTTGATCAACGAGGCCGTGGCGCACCTCGCCGCGCGACCGTGCCGGTGAACGGTGTCGGGCACAACGGCGCGAATCGATGAGGGAGGGCTGTGATGACTGCTGGGAGCCTGCGTACGGCATTGACGGGTGACGGACTGGTCAGACTCGTCGGCGTGCATGACGGGTTGTCGGCGTTACTCGTTGAGAAGTGCGGCCTTGAGGGCATATGGGTCAGCGGCCTCGCGGTTTCGGCCGCGCAGGGAGTGGCCGATGCCGGGTTGCTGACGATGACGGAGTTCCTGGCCGCCGCCACGCAGATCCGCATGTCCTGCAGCCTTCCCGTGGTGGCCGACGTGGACTCGGGATTCGGCGACGTGAATGTCGTGCAGCGGATGGTCCGGCTCTACGAACAGCACGGCATCGACGCGGTCTGCATCGAGGACAAGCAGTTCCCGAAGCGCAACAGCTTCTCCTCGGGCAACAGACTCGAGTCGCCGGAGGCGTTCGCCGAGAAGATCGCGGCGGCGAAGGCCGCTCAGCGCGACGCGGAGTTCATGGTGATCGCCCGGCACGAGTCCTTCATCGTGGGGGAGAGCCTGGACCAGGCGCTGGGGCGTGCCGAACTCTCGGTCGCGGCGGGCGCGGACGCGATCCTGATCCACAGCAAGAAGTCGTGTGCGGGGGAGATCGAGGCGTTCTGTCGGGAATGGCGAACAATGGATGGCTCTGTACCCGTCTTCGCGGTACCGACGACCTTCCACAGCGCTGAGGGCGCCGACCTGCGGAAGATCGGGGTGTCGGCCGCGATCTATGCGAACCAGCTCATCAGGGCCTCCGTGAGTGCGGCTCGGCAGATGCTGGAGTGCCTGGTGGAGAACGATTCGCTCAGTGAGGCGGAGGATCGCATCGCCGGGGTCGACGAGTTGTTCGAGCTGACGGGGATGAGCCGGATCGCCGCCGGAGGACTGTGGATCCCGCCGAGGACGGAGCTGTAGCCGGTGGACGCCTCAAGCTCTCCCATCGTGGTGCTCGGCCCGGACGACGCTCACCGGGCGGTCGGCATCCCCTCGTGGTGCGCCACCGTGTACGCCACCCGCACGCGCTTCCCCGACGGGGAGCAACTCGTCACCCTGCCTAGGCCGGAACTTCTCCATGGCCAGCACGTCCTGATCGTGCACACGACCGCCGAACCGCAGGACGAGCGGCTCGTGAGCCTGTGCCAGCTGGCGGACGCCGTCGCGCACGCCGGCCCGCTCAGCCTCACCTGCTTCGTCCCCTATCTGTGCTACCAGCGACAGGACCGGCGCATGCGCGCCGGCGAGCCCCTGTCCGCCGCGCTGCCCTCGCGCATGCTCGCCGCGTTCGGCGTGGACGCGCTCATGACCGTCGACAGGCACAGTGATCGGCCGGTCGGCCCGGGCCTGCCGCGCATCGTCAATCTGGACATCGCCGCCGACATCGCCGACGTCGTCCGAGGGTTCGACATCGTCCCGGACATCGTCGTGGCGCCGGACGCGGGCGGGCTCGCGCGGGCGAGCCGGGTGGCCGGTCTCTTGGAACTGCCCGTCGTGGCCTTGGACAAGTCGAAGGACGCCGGCCGGGGTACCTTCTACCGAACTCTGCCCGCTGTCGTGCGGAGGCGGACCTGCCTCGTCGTCGAGGACGTGTGCTCGTCCGGATCCACGCTGCGACCCTTGTGCGCCGTCCTCGCCGAGGCCGGAGGGCGGGTGACGGTGGCCGTCACCCATCTACTCGCTCCCGTCCAGGTCGTCTCGGAGAAGCTGCCGGCCGTGGCGGCCATCATCCACAGCGACAGCTGCGGCGACGCGAACGCGCCCATCAAAGTGCTCACGCCGGCGATCGAGCGATGGTCGGCCATGACGGGCCAGGGCCAGGGCCAGGGCCCGGTCACGGCGACCGCGACACACGGCTGGCCCTGATTTCTCATCGGATCGCTAGAGACGAAGGGGTTCACATTGCCACTCGACGAGCGCACCCACGCATGGCAAGAGACCGGGCATGAAGCCCGGCTGTGGTCCAAGCGGGACGACGGGGTCGTCCAATGCCACCTGTCGCCACGAAACTGCGTCATTCGAGAGGGCCGCGCGGGGTTCTGCCGGGTACGCGTCAACCGCGGCGGCGAACTGCAGACCCTCAACTACGGAAAATCGGTCGCGATGACCGAGGAGACCATCGAGACCGAGGCGGTCAACCACTACGCCCCCGGGGCCAAGATCCTCTCCATGGGCAACGTCGGTTGCATGATGAACTGCGACTACTGCCACAACTGGAACACCTCACAGGCCCGGTTCGTCACGGACGACGTGGTGCACACGTACACGCCGGAACAGGTCGTCGAATCGGCTCTGGCGCGTGGCATCAAAGTCATCTCATGGACGTACAACGACCCGGTGGTCTGGCACGAGTTCATCCTCGACACGGCGGCCCTGGCCCGCGAGCACGGCCTGATCAACCTCTACAAGTCCGCCTTCTACATCTCACTGGAGGGCGCGACCGAACTCGTGGACGTGATGGACATCTTCAGCATCTCGCTGAAGTCCATGGACCCGGTCTTCTACAAGAGATTCACCAAGGGACGCCTGCAGCCGGTGCTCGACGCCACGCAGTACGTCTACCAGCGCGGCCGGCACGTCGAGATCTCCAACCTCGTGGTCACCGAGGCGAATGACAAGGAGGAGGATGCGCGCAAGGTCGCGGAATGGGTGGCCACCAACCTGTCACCGGAGGTGCCGCTGCACTTCGTGCGGTTCCACCCGGACTACAAGTACACCCACGTCGGCCGTACGCCCATCGAGCGGCTGGAGCGAGCCCGCGAGGTCGCTTTCGAAGTGGGCATGAAGTACGTCTACCTCGGCAACGTCTACGACAACCCGGCAAGCAACTCCTACTGCCCGAACTGCAAGAACATGGTCGTCAGCAGATACGGGCTCATCGCGAAGTCGAGCGGCCTGACCGCCGACGCGTGTTGTACGGGGTGTGGCGCCAAGCTGCCGTTCGTCATGCTCCCCGAATCGTCGAAGAGTCCGCTGGAGGTCCCCGAAGTCCCAGCGACCGACCTTGAGCGACGTGATCATTTCTGGCGCGGTGACGTCCGGGCGGTCCATGTCGAGGTGCGCAACGAAGAGAGCGTGCCCAGGATGGTCAGGGCCAGGGTCCTCGGCGGGCCCAACGAGGGCACGGTCATCCGGGAGGTCCCCGTTCTGCCGAACTCGGACTTCAGGTTCATCTGCTCCAAGGCCGACCCTGACGACATCGGCGTCACGCTGGAGTTCCCGCGAAGCGTGGGGATGAAGTCGTACGAAGTGTACGACCGGGCGCACTTTCCCACGCTCGAGGTCGAGGCCGCGCCGACCGAGTCCGATTCGGTGCCGCTCCCGGTCTTCCTGGGCGTTCCCTCGCGCAGAGACGAGTAGGAGGAGCGCGGCCATCGTGGCTCCGCCACAGGTTGAGACCCCGAGAAGAGGAGTCAGGTGTCGAGTGCGGAACAGCACGCGATCGACTTGAGATCGGACGCGCTCGTGTCCCCGACGGACCGGATGCGCGAGGTCCTCGCCGCCGCCCCCGTGGGCAACGACGCCTACCGCGAGGACGAGGCGGTCCGCTCTCTGGAAGATCGCGTGGCGGAGCTCTTCGGCATGGACAGCGCGATGTTCCTCCCCACGGGGACGATGGCCAACTTGGTGGCCGTCTCCGTCCTGTGCCCCCGTGGTGGCGAGGTCCTGGCCGATCAGGAGAGCTACGTCCTGGCCAGCGGCCTCGGCGGGCTCGCGACGGTGGCGGGCCTGCAGAGCAGGACCATCCACGCGGTGCGCGGAGCGCTGGACGCCGCCGCGGTACGGGCCGCTCTGCGCCCGGCGGGATGGGGAGTGCTGCCCACCTCCGCGTTGATCGTGGAGAACACGCACGCCAGATCGGGTGGCGCCGTCGTCCCCCTTCCCGTGCTCGCCGAGCTCTCCCTCCTGGCCAGGGAGCACGGGATCGGGCTGCACTGTGACGGTGCCCGGATCTGGCACGCGGCCGTGGCGACCGGCACCTCGCTGAAGGCTTACGGTGCGTTGTTCGACACGCTCACCGTCTCCGTCAGCAAAGGTCTCGGCGCCCCGGTCGGGGCCCTGATGCTCGGCGACGCCGAGCGAGTGGAACGCGCTCGCCAGGTCCGCAAGCAACTCGGCGGCGGCTGGCGAGGCGCTGGTGTGCTCGCCGCCGCGGCCGAGTTCGCCGTGCTGAACAACGTCGCGAGACTGCGTGAGGATCACGACAAGGCGGCGGCCATCGCCACGCGGCTCGGCCGGCAGCCGATGATCAACGCGCCGGTGGAGACGAACATCGTGCTGGTCCGCGTACGTGACTCGGTGGCCGTTCACCGTGCGTGCGCGCGGCAGGGGGTCGGTGTCTTCCGGCTGGCCCCCGATCTGATCCGCATCGTCACGCACCGCGACGTCTCCATGGAGCGATGCCTGGAAGCGGCCGAGGTCATCGCCGCGGCCATCGCCCAGTAGCCGAATCGAACACCGCGAACGGAGGAAGGGTGGATTCCACCATCGAGCTGGTAGCGCGCTACCTGGAGCTCAGCCAGACGGACGAAGCTCTGCTCAACTGCATGAGGTCGGCCCGCATCCCCCCTGGCCTGCATGACATCGTGCTGAGCAGGCCGCTGTTCTATCCCCATGCGCTGGTGGCCGGGGTGAGCGCGGACACCAAGGCCCTGCTGCTGGTCTGTGAGTCGATGCTCGATGGCCATTACCGCGGCGATGTAACGGACTATCTCGCCGCCCAAGGAAAGCCTCAGCCCGTGATCGACGTGATCCGCGAGAATCTCGTCGGCGAGCACTATTACTACGGGCGGACCGACGCGATCCTGAGCTCCGACGGCTTTCGCATCATCGAGCTGAACGTCGGCAGCGAGCTCGGCGGCTATTCCGCGGGAATGGTCAATCGCGCGGTCCTGGAGCAGGAGGAGTTCGCGGCCTTCGCCACTGACCACAGCCTGCGCTACGTGGAGATGCGCGACGTGCTGATCGATCGTCTGCACGAGGTGTCCCGGCAGGTGGTCGGTGTCGAGGACCCGGTCGTCGCGGTCGTGGAGG
The DNA here is from genome assembly GCF_022664455.2 of Actinomadura luzonensis. NCBI lineage: Bacteria > Bacillati > Actinomycetota > Actinomycetes > Streptosporangiales > Thermomonosporaceae > Actinomadura > Actinomadura luzonensis. Next base: position 232,373 of record NZ_JAKRKC020000001.1, on the reverse strand, counting down.
AAACGGGGTCCGGATACACCGCCGAAGTGATGACGCGCACGCTGGAGGATCGCGGGCTGCGTGTCGTCATCGGCGAGTTGAGCGATCTGACCAGCGACCACGGCAAGATCGTGATCCACGGCCGGACCCGGGTGGACGTCGTGCTGCGTTACTTCTTCCCCTCTCACCTGCTGGCCGACCCCCGCGACCGGTGGCAGGCGGCGATGCTCACCCAGGCGCATCAGGAGGGGCGTACCGCGCTGTTCACCCCGATGGATTCCGCGCTGCACGAGAGCAAGGCGACCTTCGGCCTGATGTACCACCCTCCGATCTGGGCGGGTCTCACCGAGGCCGAACGATCCCTGGTGCGGCGAGTCGTTCCCTGGACCAGGCTGCTGGGGTCCGACTTCCCCGTCGTCTCGGAGCAGGACCGGCGGGCGGCGATCGAGGAATGCCGCGAACGCCGCGAACACCTGGTGTTGAAGCCCGCGGGAGGGCGAAGGGGCGAGGGCGTCTTCCTCGGCGCCGCGATGGACGACAAGGAGTGGGCGCAGGCCCTGCGAGTGGCGGCCACGGGTGACTACGTCGCTCAGGAACGCGTGGTGCCGGTGACTCACCAGATGGTCGATCCCGATACCAAGACGATGGAGGACTGGCAGGCGATCCTGGGGGTCTTCTGCGACGACGGTGGCTATGGCGGCACCCGGGTGATGGGGCAGCCCGCCAGGCGGATCGATCTCGTCGACTGGGGCATCAGGCGATACGGATGCGCCTTCACCTTCGAATGACCTCGTCCAGGAGTTGGGGGCGGCGCCGGGAACGATCCGGCGCCGCCCTGTCGTCATCGCTCCAGGGAGGCGAACGCCTCGTCCAGGTCTGCGATGAGGTCGTCGGCGTTCTCCAGCCCGATCGACAGCCGTACCAGGCCGGGTGGCACGTCGGCCCTGAGCCGTTCCTCCTCGGTGAGCTGCGAATGCGTGGTGGTCGCGGGATGCAGGATGAGGCTGCGCAGGTCACCGATGTTGGCGGCGTGACTGAAGATCGACGTCGCGTCGACTAACCTCCGTCCCGCCTCAAGACCGCCGTGGATCACGAAGCAGAACACGGCGCCCGCGCCCAGCGGCGCGTATCTCTTGGCCGCCTCGTGCCATGGGCTGGAGGGCAGGCCAGGGTAGTTCACGCGCTCCACGCCCGGATGGCGCTCGAGCCACTCGGCCACACGCTGCGCGTTGTGGACGTGCCGCTCCATGCGCAGGCTCAGCGTCTCCATGCCCTGCAGAATGAGCCACGCAGTGAACGGCGCCATGGACGGCCCGAGATCGCGTAGCAGATGCGCCCGCATGCGTACGGCGTAGGCGCCGGGTCCGAACTTGTGCCAATAGCTCAGCCGATAACTCGGATCGATCTCGGTGAGGCCAGGAAAACGGTCGCCGGCGGCCGCGAAGTCGAAGGTCCCGCCGTCCACCACGACGCCGCCGATGACCACGCCGTGGCCGCCTAGGAACTTCGAGGCGGAATGCACCACGATGTCCGCCCCATGCTCCAACGGCCGGATCAAGTAGGGTGTGGCGGCGGTGTTGTCCACGACGAGCGGAACGTCATGAGCGTGCGCGATCTCGGCGACGGCGCTGATGTCGAGGATGTTGTTCTTGGGATTGCCGATCGACTCCGCGAACAACAGCTTGGTCTCGGGACGGATGGCCGCCTTCCACTGGTCCAGGTCATCGGGATCCTCGACGAACGTCACGTTGATCCCGAAGTCCCGCAGCGTCCTGTTCAGGTTGTTGTAGCTTCCGCCGTACAGGCAGGGAGAGGAGACGACGTGGTCGCCGGCCACCGCGAGGTTCATGATCGCGAGTGTCTCGGCCGCCTGACCGCTGGCCATCGCGACGGCCGCGACGCCACCCTCCAGGTCGGCGATCCGCCGTTCGAACACGTCGACCGTGGGATTGCCCATCCTCGTGTAGATCGGGCCGAGTTCGTCGAGCGCGAAGAGCCGCGCCGCCCGGTCGTAGCTGCCGAACATGAAGGCGTTGCCCTGGAACAACGGCACCTGCCTGGCGCCGGTTCCCGGGTCGGGTTCGGCGCCCACATGGATCTGCCGCGTCTCGAAGGCCGGCTTGCTGGTTTTGGGGGGAACAGGCACCTTTACCTCTTCATAGTGAGTGCGGATGACGCGATGTGTGTCTCGGCGATTCCGGGCAGACCCTCGATCCTGCGCCGCCCCACCGCGCCCAGGAACGGTTCGGCCGCCCGCCAGACCATGTCCACGGGGAGCGGGGCCGGCAGCTCGCCGCTCCCCGCGGCGACGCGCGTGTACAGGGGGAGGGCGCCCATGATGAGGGCGACGTAGCCCACGCGGCGGTCCATCCAGATGCTCGCGTCGGTCTCGACGTGGCGCAGGTAGAGGTCCGTGTAGTACGCGGCGAACGGCCGGACGGCGCGGGCGATCTCGTTCGGGGCGCACTCCGGGAAATATCCCTGGTAAAGGCTGTGGAACGGCTCGCCCGCCGCCAGCTCCTCGGGCCGCCACCTGAAGGTCGCGCGGTTCCCCATCGCGTGCGCGGCCATGTTGAAGGCGCAACTCGCCAGGTCACGCAGGCATTCCAGCGCCCGCGCCGGCTCCGCGCTCTGCTCCAGCGGACGGCAGGAGTCCAGATCGACGAGGTAGGTGTCGTCGCGCTCCGGGTCGTAGCCCCAGTTGGCCGGCCCGCCCGAGTACCGGTGGAGACCGACCTCGTGCAGACCGCGCAACCGTGCGCCGAACTCGAGCGCCAGACTCGCCAGGCGTTCGCTGGGGGTGGCCTCCCTGACGAGCTTGTCATAGACGCGTCGCCGGCCCGGCGGACCGTCGTCCGGAGGGCGGAGCAGGATGTCGCACCGCCAAGGGCTGGCGTGGGGCGAGAGCGTCACGGCGACGCCCAGGTTCTCGTCCGTGGGGGCGAAGTGGAGGTCGGGATATTCCCAGGCCCCGACCGGCAGGACGGCGGGCACGCCCTTCCGCCGCAGCCGCACCGCCGCGTCGTACTCGCTCATGGCCCGGCTGACCCGGCAGCCGCCCATCGGCGCAGGTCCGCTGTCCACCAGCCGCCAGTCTCCGTTCGCGTCGAAGCCCACGTGCACGAACGTCCGGAAGAACTGGTTGACCGGATCGGGAGGGGTGATGCGGAGACCGGCGGACGAGCGGGATGTGAGCCCGACTCCCTTGATCTTCAGCGCGCCCTCCGCCAAAGGAATCCAGCACGTGCGGCCGACCATCGCCGGCGGAGGCGGGCGTCGCCACGAAAGCAGGTCCGCGAGCTCGGCGGGCGTGGGCGATCCCGGCCAGGTCACCGGGGACGACGCCAGTACGCGAATGCGCAGTGGCGTCCCGGCGGTCATGAGCGGAGGTCCTTCTCGCTCCGGAGCAGCCAGTTGAACTCGTCCCAGCGCTCGACCCGCATCTTGTCGTCCTGGTGCAGGCCGACGACCTCGGGCAGCATGTCGGCCACGGTGCGCGCCCGGAGCTGGCGGTTCCAGAAGACCCGGTTCACGGCGTAGGAGTAGATGTCCTGCGGCCAGTCAGGATCGGTGGCCCGGCACCGGGTCTCGATCTCGTCGATGAAGGCCAGGATGATCCCCTGGCGACGGCGCACCTCCGCGGCGTCGTTGGCGGACACCCGCACCGCCTCCGCGTACCGGTCGGCCGCGTCCGGGGGCGCCCAGTCGAGCGAGGGCAGGTTGGCGATGCGCCATTTCACGAAGGGCGCGAACCGGTCGCTGAGCGCGTACCAGGCGGTGGTCACCTCCCGCAGCACCTCGTTGAGCACGTCATGGGCGACGGCGTGATGGCCGCGCGCCACGCACTGGCCGGCGGTGTCCTTCGCGAGCACGCGGCCGAAGGCGAGCAGCCTGATGACGGCCTCGCGCTGCTCGATCCGGCCGGTCTCCAGCTTTTGGGCGATGAGTTTGGCGACGTCACCGGTCGGGTCGTACACCACCTCGCTCCCGTTGGCGTACATCTCCAGCGCGTGCCAGTCCCATTGGACGTGCTCCTGGATCTCGTACTCCAGGACGTGCTGGTGATTGTTCAGCGGGACGTCCCAGTCGAGCCCGGAGAAGCTGCCGGGGACGAGAAATTTGAAATTGGGCACCCAGGAGGGCAAGTACGGCTGCACGTGAACGAGGAAGTCCCGGATGTGCAGGCGAAGCAGTTCTGGGGGCACCGGTAACGACAGGAAGCAGGAGACATCGAGATCGGAGGTCCGGTCGACGAATCGGCGGCTGCCGGTCCTGGCGAGGCCGCCCAGAATGACGACCCCGGCCACCTCCGGTTTCTCCGCCAGCCGGGCGACGTAGTCGTCGAGAACCGCGCGAAGCACGGGGAAGATGTTCTCCGTGGGCAACGAGACGAGCTTCCGGCCGGCGGCTGACTGCTCCTCTTTCAAAGCGTCCTCCTCTTGAAGGATTTCTCTTGCGGGGATGTCGGGCGACGGCCTCAGGCGAGGCCGAGCAGCGCGTCCAGGGTCTTCCTGACGAGGTGGGGAGCATCGCGATCTTCGCCGCCCTCGTCCAACGCCTCGTCGGTCCAGCGGTTCACGGCCCGCAACACGGCAGGGGTGTCCAGGTCGTCGCTCAACCGATCGCGGACCTCGGCAAGCAGCGGCGCGGCCGGCGGGCCCGCGCGCAGGCCGAGCGCCTGGCGCCAACGGGTCACGGTCGCCTGCGCCTGATCCAGGCTGTCATGGCGCCAATCGCGGTCCGCGCGATAATGGTGGGCGAACAGGGCGACTCGGATCGCGGCGCCATCGGCTCCTTCGGTGCGAAGCCGATGGACGAAGACAAGATTGCCCAGCGATTTGCTCATCTTGACGCCCTCAAGCCCGATAGAGCCCGGATGCACGTAGTGCTCGGCGAATCGCGTCAGCCCGCTCACCCGGCGGGCGTGCGAGGCGGAGCACTCGTGATGCGGGAAGACCAGGTCCTTGCCGCCTCCCTGGATGTCGAAGTCGGGGCCTAGGGAGTTCAATGCGATTGTGGTGCACTCGATGTGCCAGCCCGGGCGTCCGCGCCCGACGCGGCTCGCCCACGCGGGCTCACCCGGCCGCTCGGCCCGCCAGAGCAGCGGGTCGAGCGGATTGCGCTTGCCCTGGCGATCGGGGTCGCCCCCGCGCTCTCTGGCGCAGGCCAGCATCGTCTCTTCGTCGTAGCCGCTGATCCGGCCGAACTCCGGATCGGCGTCGACGGAGTAGTACAGGTCGTCGCCGAGCTCGTACACGCATCCGTCATCGCGTAGCTTCTCGACGACGGCCGCGATCTCGGCGATGGCCTCCACCGCGCCGACGAAGCGCCGTGGCGGGATCGCCCGTAACCACGTCATGTCGGTCCGGAATCGCTCGATCTCCCGATCGGCCAGCGCGCGCCAGTCCTCGTTCGTCGCCGCGGCGCGTTCGAGGAGCGGGTCGTCCACGTCGGTGACGTTCTGCACGTAGTCCACCTCGCGGCCGCCGTCCTGAAGCACTCTGGCGATCAGGTCGAACGTCAGGTACGTGGCCGCGTGGCCCAGGTGGGTGGAGTCGTAGGGGGTCACCCCGCACACGTACATGCGGGCCACCTGGTCCTGCCGCGTCCGCCGGACGGTGCCGGAGGCGGTGTCGTAGAGCTTCAGCCGCGGTCCTCGGCCAGGCAGCCGAGGAAGGTCAGGGGCGGGCCAGGCGTGCACATTTCCTCCTGTAGATGGATCGTCTTGCCGGTGTCCGGGACCCTCAGCAGAGGAGGGCCTCGGCGGCCGCCTTCGCCGACAGTCCCAGGGACTCGTCCGTGGTCCGCACGGCGGTCTCCCCGGAGGAGCCGAGCGTCATCGCCCGGAGCACGTCCAGGGCTTCTGGCACGGTGATCGCCTCGTTGTCGAGCGAGAGCCAGAAGACGGACGGATCGTCCTCCGAAGGCCGTACGACCAGCTCGTACCGGTTGCCCCAAGGTCTGCCGGCGGTGAACGCCGATTGCTTCAACCGGGCCGTGTCCAACGGCCGGCCGGGTGCCAAGACCGCGATGCGCGGGTTGGCGGCCAGCCGCTCGACGATCTCGGCGGGGAGCGCGGACGACCGAATCCGCACCTGGATCAGATGTCCCGCGGTCATCGGCAGGGTGACCGCCGTCGATGTGGCGGTCAGGTACGGCAGGATGGCGCGCAGGTCGTCGGCGTGATGCGAGCGATTCGCCCCGACCACCGCGCCGTTGACGATCCCCTTGGCGGCCTTGTCGGTATCGGTGCAGCATCGGAGCACGACCCCGTCCAGTTCGTCGATCGCGGTGGCGCCGAGCGCCGAGACGAAGCGACCGAGCGCGGTCGTGTTGCAGCTCGTCAGCCGGCAACTCGAAGCCCCCACGGCCGCGTCGAAGTTCAGCGCGGGATGCACGAGCGGACCTAGCTCCACCGACCGTTCGCCGCCGCAGAACAACGACCGCACCCCGGCCGCCCGGTAATGCTCACTTCTGCCCGCTCCGGTACGAGACGGACCGCAGTCCATGATCACGTCGCATCGGGCGAGCAGGTCCGTCTGGAGTCCTCGGACCTCGACGCCGCCGGCCGTAAGCGCGTGGAGCCGTTCGAGGTCGGCCGCGTAGTACGGAAGGTCGGGCCGGGCGAGCACCGGTCCGGACGCGTTGCGGATGACGACCCCGGCCAGAGTCAGATCCGGATCAGCGCTGAGGACGTGTGCCACCCGCTTGCCGATGATCCCCATGCCCACGATGCCCACGCCGATCATGGCTTCCTCCCGGTCAAGGGCCTCATCAACGCGTCGGCGAGTTCGCCTTCCGTGGCGAGGAGCAGGAGCCGCAGAGCCCCGTCGGCGGACCGATGCGGCGGGCCGAGCGTGACCAGACCGGGCCACCAGGGGTCCTGCCCGCGATCGTGCTGGAACTGCGTGGCCACGGCCGTGTCCGGCGACAGCCCGCCGGGCAGACACCTCACGAGGTCCGGACGGGGCGCGGTGGGCATGCCGTCGGGGCCGGTGAGCATGCAGGACAACACCCAGCAACGGGTGTGCTGAACCGTCATCATCCGTGCCGTGACGGCCGTGCTCGCCGGGCCGGCCCTGAATTCCTGGACGCCGAGATCCCGGACCGCGTCCACAGGACCGGCGTACGCGGGGCCGCAGAGGCCGGCCGCCGGCGCCAGGACCACCGCTTCGACTCGTAGCGGAGGCACTGTGCACGCTTCGACGAGCACGGTCAGCACATGGCGGGCGACCAGCCAGGGCAACTCCTGATCGGAACTGATCCGCACCTTCCCGCCCTCGCCCACCAGGGTCGGATCGGCGTCGGACGCGACCTGCACCAGCGTCGAACCCGCGCGCCGGGCCGCGGCCGCCAGCGCGTCCTTCAGCGCGGTGCGTCCGATCAGCCGCACCGTTGGCACCGGGATCACGCCGCGGCCTCGCGGCGTGCGGAGACGAACCCGCAGAGCTCGTCGACGACCTGGGAGGTGCTTGCCCGCCCGCCCAGATCCAGCGTGCGCGGGCCGCGCGTGCGGAGGTCGGCGAGTGCGTCGGACAGGACGGCGAACTCCTCCCGCCTGCCGACCGCCCGCAGCAACAGCGCGACGCCCTCGATGAACGCGACCGGGTTGACCCGGTCCTGGCCCGCCAACTCGGCGGCGTCGCCGTGCGCGGCCTCGGCCACGTGCGCCGACTCCCCGCTGTTCAAGCTGCCGACGAGGCCCAGGCTGCCGGCGACGGCGGCGCCGACGTTGCTGAGGATGTCGCCGATGGTGTGGGAGGTCAGTACGACGTCCATCGACTCCGGCCGCAGGACGAGCGTCGAGGCGGCGGAATCGGCGAGCATGTCCGAGAAACCGAGGTCCGGGTACCGCTTGGCGACCTCCGCGGCGACGTCGAGGAAGAGCCCCTCGGTCAGTTTGAGATTGTTGGCCTTGTGGACGAGCAGCACGTGCTCGCGCTTCTCCGACCTGGCCAGTTCGAACGCGTAACGGGTGATGCGTTCACAGCCGCTCCGGCTGGCCACTTTCACCGCCTGTGCGACGTCCGGCGTCGCCATCCATTCGATGGCGCCGTACAGATCTTCGAGCTGTTCGCGCACCAGGAGGATCGGCGGGCGGCCGGGTGCGGCCGCGATCGGGCGTACGGCTGCGTAGAGGCCGAGATGGTGCCTGATGTAGTGGTTGGCGCTGCGCACGGTGCCGCCGTTGGGCGTACGGAACGGGCCCTTGATGGCCACGCCGATGCGGCGTAGCTCCGCGAGAGTGTGTGGTGGAGCGGTGGTGCCGAACTCCTCGTACGCTGAGTGGCCGGCGGGCAGATCTACCCAGGTCACGGGCAGCCCGAGACTCTCGATCACGCGGGTTCCGGCCGCGACCAGCTCCGGCCCCACCCCGTCTCCCTCGATACGGGCGATCTCCAGCGGCTCGGTCATCTGAACCCGCCCGCCTTCACGTGGGCGAGCAGTCCTCCGGCTTCGATGAGCTGCTGAAGCTCAGGAGGCAGGTTCGGCGTGCTCATCGACCAGTCCTTGTTCGTCGCGCGGAGCACGGAGCGACCGGGGTCGAATTCGAGGGCGTCGCCCGCTTCGATGCCGTCCGTGGGTCCCTCGATCAACCGCAGCCCGATGTTGATGGCGTTGCGGAAGAAGATCCGGGCGAAGGACGGCGCCACCACGGCGGACAGCCCGAGGTGACGCAGCAGCGCGGGCGCCTGTTCTCGCGATGACCCACAGCCGAAGTTGTGTCCGGCGATGACGAAGTCACCGGGCTTGACCTGGTCGACGAAGCCCGGCCGGATGTTCTCCATGACGTGCGGGAGAAGTTCGTCGAGGTCGATGGTGCGGTGTTTGTACTTGCCGGCGATGATGTCGTCGGTGTTCACGTTTGCGGGAAAGACGTGCGCGTGTCCCCGCAGCGTGCCATCGCTCATGACAGGCTCCCCGCGCTCGCGACCCGGCCGAGGACCGCCGAGGCGGCGACGGTCTCGGGTGAGCCGAGAACGATGGACGCGTTCCGGTTGCCCATGCGCCCGCGGAAGTTTCGGTTGGCGGTGGAGATCACCGTCTCGTCGTCCGCCGGGATGCCCATGTGGGTGCCCACGCATGGCCCGCAACCGGGTGGAGTGACGACCGCGCCCGCCTGGACGAACGTCTCGATGACGCCCTCGCGGAGCGCTTCGAGATAGACCTCGCGCGACCCGGGAGTGACGATCATCCGCACCCTGGGATGAATTCGCCGCTGCCGGAGGATTCCGGCGGCCGCGCGCAGATCCTCAAGGCGGCTGTTCGTGCAGGTGCCGACAAATGCCTGCTGAACGGGCAGATTCAGGGAATCTACGGGGACGATGCGCGTGAGGTCGTGCGGCAGAGCCACAAGGGGGCCTACCTCGGAGAGGTCGATGTCGATGGTCTTCTCATAGGACGCGTCCGAATCGGCCCACTGCGGCGCACCGGCCGGGAGAGAACGGCTCGACAGGTAATCTCGGACCAGTTCGTCGCAAGGCATCAGCGCGGTTTTCGCGCCCATTTCGATGGCCATGCTGCAAATGGTCAGGCGCGCGTCGACGCTGAGACTCGCCAATCCCGGGCCGCCGATTTCGAGGCACATGTAGGTGGCGCCAGCCACACCGACCCTGCGAATGAGTTCGAGTGCCAGGTCCTTGGGCGCCGTGTCCGCGGGCAATCGGCCGGTCAGATTCACCTGGTAGCTCGCCGGCACCCTGAGCCAGGTCTTTCCGGAATACATGGCGGCGGCGATGTCGGTCGAACCCATCCCGGTGCCGAGGCAGTTGAGCGCACCGTACGCGACGGAGTGGCTGTCCGAGCCGACCACGAACGTCCCTGGCACGGCCAATCCCGCCTCGGGGAGCACCACGTGCGAGATGCCCGAGCCGATGTCGAAGAGGCGGGCGCCCTGTTCTTCGCAGAATCGCCGCATCATGCGCTGAAGATTCGAGGCGCCGTCATTAGGGCTGGGGCCGCAATGGTCGATGACGAGCACCACTTTGTCGGCGTCGAACGTGGTGTCCGCGTGCAACTCCTCGGTCAGCAGCCGAATGGCCAACGGGGCGTTGCCGTCCTGGGCCATCACCAGGTCGACCGGGGACACGACCAGGTCGCCGGCTCTCACCTCCCGGCCGACCCGACGGCTCAGTATTCTCTCGACTGCGGTAAGGCCAGACATATACTCCTCCTGCTACCTGATGGCGGGGATTGGGGTTTCCGTGGAACCGGGATGGCTTGACAGGGCGCCCAGTCCCATCGACAGCGGAGCGTTCGGGGATTTCCTCGGAAGGTTCTGTGCCGAGGCAGATTCCTTGACCGGCCGCCAGGATGAGATCAGGTCCGATCCGTCGGCTCTTCGAGATGTCGAGTGGCACCTCGAACAGCGAATGTTGCAGTTGATCGGTGACGCGTTCGGTCCGTGCGAGATTCTGGCGGAGGAGTACTTCAACAGGGTCGGCCGAATCATCAAGGGGGAGGGCCGGCTCAGCCTCGTCCTCGATCCGCTCGACGGATCGGCGAGCTATTTGCGGGGAAGCGCGACGTACGCCAGCACGGTGGCCATCCGGCTGGACGGACGCCCGATCATCGGCGTGATCTACGAACCGGCGCGGCGCAGACTGTTCTCCGCCCTGGCCGGACACGGCGCCTGGGAGAACGACCGCCTTCTCGACCGGAGCGTGACCACCGGCCCGCGCGTGGTGGTGGTCAAGGTTCAACACCTTGGCCGGCCGTCGGTCGCGCGGGTGGTGGGCCGCCTGGAGAGCTCGGGTTATGTGGTCGAGCGCATGGAATCCACCTCGCTCAAACTCTGCCTGCTGGCGATGGGGAGCCGGCACGCCCTGGTCAAATGGCTGGCAGAGGAGAATCGGGTGGTCCAGGACTGGGGCACCACGGCGGGGCTCGTGGTGTGCGCGGAGGCCGGTCTTGCTCCTCTCGACCTGGACGGCGCCCCATGGTCCGGTCGCGGTGGCGGCATGATGGTCTGCGATGTGCCGTGCCTGCGGGATCTGGACCTCGTCAGCCGCCATTCGTGACCCACTTTCGCAGTCGCTCATGGGCCGGCTTCTTGAGACCTGTCAGGAGAGCCCGGTCCGATGCCTCGATGAGGAGCGGCGCCAGCGCCCGCGCTTTGGCCATGCCGTAGGCCGACGGGTCGGCGGCGGCCGACACGAAATTGCGGACCAGGTGGTAGACCAGCATGCCGTCGATCGCCTCGCCTGTGACGCCGAGCCGCGCGCCCGTTCGATGGGCCAGCAGGAGCAGGTCGCCGAATTCCCCCGAGCGGTTGTCCTCCTGCCACGAGGCCACCGGGAACACGAACAACACGAGAAGAATCTGCAACGACAGCGGGCATTCGTAGAACATCAGATCGAGGTCGATTTTGTAGGGGAGCGGACCATCCGGCTCGCCCAAGGCGTCACGCCGCGCCGATGGCACGATGAAATTGGCCGCCTTCGGGTCCCAGAAGAGCAGCGATTCCGACGACAGGGCTGCTCGCGGCAGCGTGGGCGGCAAGCCGGTCGGCCCCAGGAGTCGTTCGAGCGCAGCGACCGCGTCGCGGTAACGATCCGCGACGGGAAACGGCGTGGCGGTCACCCCGGCTTCTTTCAGGGCCGCGCGAAGAACGGTGTCCACCGTGGCCGCGCGAGCCAGCCAGGCGAGCCCGTGGTCGTGGACGGCGGCCGGCCTTTCGCTCATCAGCTCCCGGAGATCGGTCGCGTCGGGAAGATACAGAGTGAAGAGCATGTCAGGGCCGAGCCGGCTCGGGACGCAGCGCAGTTCCGGCAGATCGTCGAGAGCCTCGAAGACCGCGGCGAGCGCTCGCCGCCGTGCGGAAGAGAGGACAACGGGCTTACCTCGGAAGGGGATGAAGCCGACTTTGCTCCAGCCTTCCCAATGACGGGCGGCAGGTTGCCAATCCCATGCCGTCGCCGGCACCAGCGCGCCGCACCCGTCCGGGACCAGTTCACGTGCCGACCGGGCCGCGTCCAGCCATTGGCGTACGGTCGCGGGCGGCTTGCCGGTCATGACGGCGTCAGCCAGGCGAGGCAGCACGCGACACGGCCCCGCCGAGCCGTTCCGCTGACGTGCGGCACTGCCCGCACGAGAACTCAGCCCGGACGCCACGAAACGTCCTCACGTCGACGTGACAATTTCTCCTCCGAATACGAGAAAGCCTGTTGGTCGAGGCGCGGTAATTCGCGAGTGATATCGGATGGTCGGCGTCGTGCTAAGTGCGCGGCGCATCGCCAATCTCGCCACAGGTGATTCTCATTGTCAAGATCGTCTAAATGCGGCCATTGGGCGGACACGTGGAAAACGAAACGCACGCCTCTGGGAGGCGTGCGCATGCGAAAACGGCGACAACGGAGCGACCGACATATTCAGGTGGTCCGTGATTCGCGCCACGTCATGAGACCAGAAGGTGCGCGACGATGTCAAGGAAACGCCTTTTTCGCGGCCCCGGCCGCCGTTACAGTTCCAATGCCGCGCGCGTGATGCGACGGGCGGTGGCGAGGTCGGTGTTGACGTCCCGGCAATCGGTGAACTGGTCAATGGCGCCCAGCGGCGGCAGCCGGCGGATCCGGACGTCGTCGATGCCGGCGACGAGCGCGTCGGCGAACCGCCCGGCCACGAGGATCGCATACGGCCGATCGTTGAACGGGCGCGGTTCGGGGTCCAGCGGCGGCGTGAGGCCCAGCGAATTGTGCACCTCGGCCGCCTGCCGGTACGCCTTGTTGAGCTGCTCCTCCTTCTCTTCCCAGGAGCGGCCCGCCATGGCGGACGTCCAGGCCGACAGAGCGACCTCGTCGACCGGCGACTCCCGCACCGCGCTGCCCAGCCATTTGCTGTAAGGGGGGTAGCGCCGCCGCATCAGCAGCTGGAGGCGCATCAGCTCCCGGACGAGGCGTCCCGTGATCAGCGCCGCCCCCAAGTCGTCGCCCGCCTCCGCGCACCGGGCGCCGAAGGCCTCCTCCCGGGCGATCCGCGTCCATTGGCAGGCCAGCACGTAACGCCACACGTCGGTGGGATACCAAAGGAGCGCCTGACGGGCTGCTGTGAGATCGCCGAGCCCGTCGTGGAACACTCTGCCGGTGGTGAATTCGGCCAGGCGCTGGGTCGGTGTGGCCAGCCAGTCGATGAGATCCACTGCATGCCGGGGATCGAACCCCAGACTTTCCCGCAGCCATTCATCCAGGCTCAGCACTTCTACGCCATGGTCGATCGGCCCGGTCGTGTGTCGCAATTTTCGCGTGACCGAGGTGCGTGCCGCGAAGTTCGTCGGAAAGCCGCGGAAGCTGTTCGGCAGATGGTCGGCCAAATACTCATGGACGGCTCTCCTGTGCCCCTGGTCCGTGGCCTGAAGGAAGAGCTGAAGCCGTGGCCCCCAGTCGTGATCCATCGAGCGTGGCGTGTCGTGGCCGAGCACGTCCGAGCCGCGGCCGAGCAGCGCGGCCGCGTGCGACAGATGGGGAAATCCCTTGGCGAGAATCGGGCGGACGACCGCCACATAGAATTGCTCGGCGAGCAGCCGGCCGGGGACGAACGCGGCGTCTTCGCTGATCAATGGCGACCCCTCGAAATGCAATACGGCTGTCCCGGCGACTACTCGGAACTTACAAGGGGCACATTATTCACGCAAGCCTTGTCCGGCACAGGTGTCGCGGCTATGCTCGCCGGCGTCAACCAGCGGTAATGGCCACTGAAATGCCTGTGCCGGCCTTGGCAGGATCTTGAAATAAGAGCGGGCACGCAAGCAGGAGAACGGGGATGGCATGGCGTTGCGCGATATCACCGCGCTGCCCGCGTGGGAATCGTTGCGCGCGCAGCACGCGGACCTGACCGGCCGGCATCTGCGCGAGTTGTTCGCCGCCGATCCAGGGCGGGCCGAGCGGATGAGCCTGACGGCAGGAGACCTGTACCTGGACTATTCCAAGCATTGGGTGACGGCGGAGACCGTCGAATGTCTGGTGCGGCTGGCCGAGGAGGCAGGGCTGCGGAAGCGGATCGACGCCATGTTCAACGGCGACCGTGTCAATCTCACCGAGGATCGGCCCGCGTTGCACGTGGCCCTGCGCCTTCCCGCGGGAGCCGAACTCGTCGTGGACGGCCAGGACGTGGTGGGCGACGTGCACGCCGTGCTCCGGCGGATGGGCGACTTCACCGGCCGGGTGCGGACGAAGCAGTGGCGAGGCGCGACGGGCGAACCTGTCGCGACCGTCGTCAACATCGGGATCGGCGGCTCCGACCTGGGACCCGCCATGGCCTACGAGGCTTTGCGCGATTACGCCGACGCGGGGATCGACGTCCAATTCGTGTCCAATGTCGACCCGGCAGACCTGCGTAACGCCTTGGCGGGGCTGGATCCGGCGGCCACGCTCTTCGTCATCAGTTCCAAGAGCTTCGACACGCTGGAGACCGTGGCCAACGCCACCGCCGCCAGGAAATGGCTGACGAACGCGTTGGGCGAGGCGGCGGTCTCGCGGCACTTCGTGGCCGCCTCGACGAACGTGGCGAAGGCCGAACGATTCGGCATCGACCCCGCCAACGTCTTCGGCATATGGAGCTGGGCCGGCGGACGACTCTCGTTCTGCGGCTCCGTCGGCCTCTCCTTGATGACGGCCATCGGCGCCGAGCGATTTCACGAGCTGCTGAACGGGTTCCACACGATCGACGAGCATTTCCGTACTGCGCCGTTTCGGCAGAACATGCCGGTGCTCATGGGCCTGCTCGGCATCTGGTACACGAACTTCTTCGACGCGCAGACCCGTGCGATCCTGCCGTACAGCCGGCGTCTGCACAGGTTGCCCGCATACCTGCAGCAGCTCATGATGGAGTCGAACGGCAAGTCCGTGCGGGGCGACGGCACACCGGTGAGACTGAACACGGGGGAGGTCTTCTGGGGCGAACCCGGGACCAATGGCCAGCACGCGTTCTTCCAGCTTCTGCATCAGGGCACCAGGACCATTCCCGCCGACTTCATCGGTTTCGCCGAGCCGTATGCCGACCTGGGGAACATGCACGACCTGCTCTTCGCGAACATGCTCGCGCAGGTCTGGACACTCGCCTTCGGCAAGAGCGCCGAGGAGAACAGCGAAGAGGGTGTCCCCGCCGCCCTGGTTCCGCACAAGGTCGTGCCAGGTAACCGGCCGCTTTCCGTGATTCTCGCTCCCAGGCTGACGCCGTCCACGCTTGGTCAGCTGGTGGCCTTATACGAGCACGTCATGTTCGTCCAAGGCGCGTTGTGGGACATCGACTCCTTCGACCAGTGGGGCGTCGAACTCGGCAAGGAAAAGGCACTCGACCTGTTGCCCGCGCTGACTTCAGAGGCTTCGCACGCGGGCCATGTCGACGAGGTCGTACGTGCACTCGTCGGCGTATACCGCCTCCTGAGAGGGCGAGCCAGCGGTCCTGGCGAAGTGCCGGGAGTCCGCGCTGGCAGCACAGCAGCGTCCTGTCGTGGCTTCGGGGTCAGGTGAGCCAGTCGCCGACGAGGTCCAGGAGCAGGCCGATGCCGGAACGGAGCGTGCCGCGCAGGATGGTCAGGCCCGCGTAGCCCACGCCGCCCGCGGCCCCGGCGCCGGGCACGCCGGTGGCCTCGATGCCCATGGCCGCGGCGACCGCCTGTGACCTGTGCGACTCTGCTGGTTAACTCGGATTGCGGCTCTGGTTCGTGGTGTGATGGTGTCTTTTTTTGATCATGCCCGTTGTGTCAGCAGCCACCGTCGTTGTCTTTGTCCTGGCTGCGGCGATGTCGATGCGGCCGATGCCGTGGCCGGAGCCGGAGCCCGAGGTCGCCGCGGCGATCCGGGACATCTACCGAGGCAAGCGGCAGGTGCCGTTACCGGTGCGGGTGCGTGATGAGCTGGGCGAGGTGTCGCCGATGAGGCGTTCGCAGGAGCCCTCGGGCGGGAGAGCAGGCCGGGCTGGTCGCCGGGACGCCTGGCGTTGATCACGGTGCCGCAGCGGGTGGGCAACCTCACCGACCGGCAGGCCGCTGAGGCGGTGGCCACCGATCTGACCTGGAAGTACGCGCACGGCCTAAGCCTGGACGATCCCGGCTTCGATGCCAGCGTGCTGAGTGAGTTCCGCTTTCGGGTGATCGCCTACGAGTTGGAGGAGAAGCCGCTGGATCTGCTGCTGTCGGCGCTGCAGGAGCGCGGCCTGCTGGCGGCGGGCGGCAAGCAGCGCACCGACTCCACCCATGTGATCTCCGCGGTGCGGGATGTGAACCGGGTGGAGCCGGCAGGCGAATGCGTACGGGCGGCCTTGGAGGCGCTGGCCATAGCCGCCGCGCCTGCCGAAAATTCCATCCATACTGGTCAAGCGGCATGTAAGTACTCGTGGAGGACGCCGCCGAGCCGGTCTCGTCAGCGTATGTTCAGGTCGATGATTCGTCCGGGTCGGTGATACTGGTGTGCTCACTGTTGGTGAAGCCGGAGTGCGTCTCCGGGCAGGTTGCAAGCTACGCTTCTGCTCAACGGGCCACCTGACGAGTCGTTCAGCAGGTTGGAGCGCGTATCGAGCACAGTGCCTACCGTCTCTACGTCTTGGTCCCGTGCTCTGTGTACGGAACTCGATCGGACAAGCCACTATGCAACGATCGAATAGGGTGTTCGCCGTGCTCGGTGCGTGCTCGTACGCCCCGTCACGTGTCGTCAGGGCCCGGCACTGCCTGACACGCAATGTGCGCGGAAGGGGTACGAGCTATCCTTAAATGACACCCCGCGACACTAAAGGATCTTGCTTCTAATCCGACGGTCGCAGGTTCGAATCCTGCAGGGCGCGCTTCACTCAAGCAGCAGAAGAGGGCTCTTGACCTGCGGTAACGCGGGGCGGCGTCTCGCTGCTGGTGGCGAGCTGATCCAGCAGCGCGAAGAGCTTTCCCTGCACCTCGATCACCTGGCGGGTCTTGCCGAGCTCGGCGCGCAGCCGCTCGACCTCCGCCTGCAGCGCGTCGATCTTCTTGTCCCGCGGGTCGGCCTTCGGGCGGCCGACCGGGCGAGCCAGCGCCTGCTCCGCGCCGTGGTCCCGCGCGGTCCGCCAACTGGAGATCAACGAGGAGTACAGGCCTTCCCTGCGCATCAACGCACCCTTGCCGGCCTTGTCCAGCTGGTCGTACTCCTCCAGGATCCGGGCCTTGTAGGCGGCGGTATAGCGGCGGGCCGTGGTCCGCTCGCGTACTCGTGGGTCAGGGATCTCGGGATCCTGTTCGCTTGCTCCCACGAAGAGATGTCTCCTTCCCCGCCCTCAGCACAGGGTTTTGTGCCCGTTTGCTACCTCTGTCCATTTTGGCAGGGAGGATGATCGAGAAGCGTCGAGGTGAGGGGTTGGCGCATCAACTCGTCGGGCACGAGTGGCGCCACGGTCGGCAAGGCGGAGCGGCTGTTCCGCGAAGGTGCCGACGGTGCGGCGTACCGGGTGCGGTGCGGTCGCCACATCGAGACAGCGTTATCTGCGTCGCCCTGAGAGCCAAACGCCTCCAGCGAAGGGCAGCGCCGTGATGATGGCCACCAATCCGAGCGCGACTGGCCCTTCTATCAGGAAATACGTCCCCATCATGCTGTACAGGAACGCCGTCATTATGAGGAAGTAAGCGAGCCAGCGAGTTACCGGGGCGACGTGTCTGGTGTAACTGGCATCAATCTCTCGTTCTGCCCGTTCGCGGGCGTGAAGATTTGCCTCCTCCAGATAACGGTCGACGTCAATCTTGCCCGCTACCAACTCTTTCACCTCTTCGGTGAGCATGGGTGTGATGCTTGCGGCCGGCCGACGGGGAGCGGCATCGTCGGACTGCGTGTCTTGGCTGCTCCGATCACGCGATAATGCCATTGGCTACTCCTGGCTGGTTTTGCCGATGGGCGTGGTTGACTCGTCGCCGTCCCGAGTCGTGGGGACGGAGTTGTTTAGGGAAGGAGCGAGAGCGCTATTGGTACCCCCCTTCGGGGAGCCCGCGGCGATCGATCGGTAGGTGCGCACATCGGCTAGGCCTGCCGCCAGCAGATGCGCCATCATGATGACGAGACCTTTGTCTTCGTCGCTGAAGGACGACTCCTGATCGGAGTCGACGATGAAGAGGCCGAACTTCGCGCCGTTTGCTTGGACGGGAACAACCACGCATGACCGGTATCCTTCGGTGTTGTCCCTGGTGATCTCGTGCTCGGTCACCGAGTTGATGAGGACGGCGTTCTCACCGAGCGCGATCTCTATCGCTGCTATGTCCTTCTTCACGAGAGAGGGAGGCCTGCCGTTACGGTCAGGAGAGATTTTGCTCGGCGGCATACCATCACTCGGTCTTCCCTGGCAGCTGTCCCGTAGGAGTTCGTGCTGGTCATTATCAAAGAGGTACAGAGTGGCGCGAGTCTTGAAAGACTTGTCAGAGTTCTCTGAAAAAATCTTGCTCGCTAAGCCGACAGTCACTTGCCTCAGTCCGCTGAGCGCTTGCTCCTTGCGGGTCAGTGATTCGGCAGCGGCAACGTTCTGGACAGCCGTGATCACCGGTTGCCATTGGTTTAACAGCACGTCCACAAGACTGGCCTTCGCCGTGATGGCAAGTCTCTTGGCGTCCTCCGCAGCGCGCTCCTTGTACAGATTGATGAAGGCGTTGGCGGCGATGGCCGCGACGATGCCGAGCGTCCAATAGACCCGGATTGGTATCGCACTCAAGGTCGCCATAGCGGTGCAAACCGCCGTCACCACGGTCAACAAGAACGGCAACCCGTACCGGAATATGCCACTTCTGGTAAATCGTTTGCCACCTGTCCGCTTCGCTGGATCTTTTCTGCCCGGCATAGGGCCCTCCTCGCATGGTGGAAGTGCCCTCAAACCATACAACCGCGGGCAGGCCCCAACCTCCCCCTTCGGACATTTGCCCGCACCAGATGCGACATCCACGCTAATCAATCCTGCGCGAATCGTGCTCTTTGTCCAAGAAAGAAGGTAATGCCCGCCGTGCCGATTGTATGGGAGTTTCGCGTTCAGTGATTGATTCGGCCTGTGCCACCTATCCAGATCGCAGGAAGCAAGGCGTCTTCGGGACGTGGTCGCCATTCGGCCGCCTCCCCCCTGTGAGCCTGCAGATCATGAGTGCTGCTCACAGAAAGCATTCATGCAACTACAGTATGAGAATAGGTTGGGCATGGCACCCCTCCAACCCCGGCGAAGCCACATCTTTGAACCCTTGGCGGGGTCGACCACGCAAGCGGACGCACCGCGATAGCCGGGAACGGCAGAGCCGACACCGCGAGTTGCGGCACGGCCGATGGGAGAGCGCCAGGGCTGCGTTGTGCAGTCGCTCAGCCGAATTGAGCAACTGCACAAGTCGTTTTGAGCGACCGCTCAGCCGGTGGGGTTGCGCGCGTCTGCCTAGAGCTGCAGGTCACCCTATGAGTCGAGTATTCGCGCCCCTGCACCGTCGGACGAGATGGGTAGGTGGGCTCACTTGCGGCTGAGGACACGTGCTACGCCGGCGGCGATGGTAGTGACGAGCACCCAGCCGGCTGCTATGAGCAGGTAGGACAGCCACTGGCCTGCTCCGGTGGGATTGAATGCGTGCTGCTGGCCCAGATCGCCGATGGGCAGGAGCAAGTCCAGTGTGTAGACGATGGCATTGAATGGGGGAGCCTCTGTGGGGTTGAACACTGCCGGAGGGGCCAGCCTGTAGGTCGCGCTGCCCCCGATGAGGAGGACCAGGAGCCAGGTCACCGCCCGCCAGGGTTGGTAGCCGTATCCCACGGTCACGTCCTGGGCATAGCTCCAGATGCGACTGGCGGCGGGTTGGGCGGCGCGGTACTTCCGCTCTTTTCGCAGCAGTACGCGGCGGGCGTCGGCGTCGTTGCCGATACTCGTGTAATAGGCGGCCAGCTGTTCGAACGGTTGGGGTTGGAACGGGCCTTCGTTGCGGGCGAGCCAGGCCAGCCGTTTCTCAACCGTGGCGCTTTCCTGTGAAGCGTGTCGTAGGCGAAGCCGTTGAGTTTCAGTAGGGTCGGCCAGGTCATCGGGTTGTCACGAAGCACATTCACTCGGGCGTGCTGGAGATTTATCGCGCCTTGCGGCTGCTCGGCGAACAGGAGATCCAGGCAGCGGGCTTGAAGCCCTTCGGCATGCAACGCCGAGCCTGTGCTGTTGCGCAGGACACTGTGGCTGAACAGGACGTTGTTGCCGATGTGGGCACCGCTGAGACGAGCTTCGCCGTCGATGACGGTGTGCTTGGCGAACAGGTCGGCTCCGACCTTGATACGGGAGCCGCGGAAGGCGATCTGCTTCCCGCGGGCGGACACTTTGGTGTCGTGTAGGTAGATGCGGGCGGTGAGAAGGTCGAGTCCTCCGGTCGCGTGCACCCGCGACAGCACCAGGGAGTCGCCGACTTCAAGGGCCACAGCGTCGATCGCGGTGTGATCTACGCCTGCGTCCAGAACGGCGCCGGTCAGGTCTGCGGTACCCGATATTCGGGCGTTGCGTAGGCAGAGCACCCCGGTGACTCGTAGGTTCTCCGCGGCGTCCAGCCGGGCGATCCGTGCGTCCGTCAGGTCGAGTGCCAGATCCGTGGATGAGGTGAGGGTCGCGTTCCGCAGCGTGAGATGGGACAGCTCCACTCCGATGGCCCTGATGGCGCCGACGGCTCGAAAACCGTCGCTGCAGAAAAGTCCGCCACGGCAGCGCAGGCCACCGAGGCGGAGCGCGTGACCGTCTGGGGTGTGAAAGGTGGCGCCCCACAGGCTGATCGAGCCGGATACCTCGCCGTTGTGGATTTGGAAGGTTCCCTTGATCACTAGGTCTTGGGCCCACAGTCGTCCTGCCACCTGAATGTTGTCGGCGAGGAATCCTCTGTCGCCATGTCCGTCGATGGTGGCGTCGTCCATTCTCAGGGAGGTTAGCGTCCACGGGAGTGGTGTACGGGTTTGAACCCGTTCGTCACCTTGGTGCCTGTTCAGGAAGATCGATGTGACATGAGGGCGGCCACTCCGCGATCCTTCACAGCTGTCGAAGGCATACGAAGGAGGACGAGAAGTGGCCGCTAAAGACATTCTGCCTGCTCAGGGTGAGTGGTTCGACGAGACCCTCGCCGCGGCGTCGCCCGATGTGCTGCGCGAGATGGTCGTGCGGATGGCGCAGATGATGATGGATGCCGAGGTCGAGCAGCGCTGCGGCGCCGGCTACGGCGAGGTGTCGGACGCGCGGACGAACTCACGCAATGGTTACCGGCACCGCGAGTGGGACACCCGGGCGGGGACGGTCGAGCTGGCGATTCCGAAGCTGCGGACCGGGACGTATTACCCCGAGTGGCTGCTGGAACGGCAGCGGCGGGCCGAGCGGGCGCTGGCCTCGGTGGTGGCCACCTCCTACCTGCTGGGGGTGTCGACCCGGCGGGTGGAGAAGCTGGCCGAGCAGCTCGGCGTCACCAGACTGTCGAAGTCCCAGGTCAGCGTGATGGCACGGGAGCTGGATGAGATGGTGGCCGACTTTCGCAACCGGCCGCTGGACGCCGGCCCCTACACCTTCGTCTGGATCGACGCGCTGACGCAGAAGGTGCGCGAGGGCGGCCGCACGGTCAACGTGCACGCCCTGGTGGCGACCGGCGTCAACGCCGACGGGCACCGGGAGATCCTCGGCATTGACGTGGTCTCTTCTGAGGACGGGGCGGGCTGGCTGGCGTTCCTGCGCGGCCTGGTCGCCCGCGGCCTGTCCGGCGTCAGCCTGGTGATCTCCGACTGTCACGCCGGGCTGCGCGACGCGATCGGCTCCACGCTGCCCGGCGCGTCCTGGCAGCGGTGTCGCGCGCACTACGCCCGAAATTTGGCCACCTGCGTGCCGAAGAGCGCCCAGCCGTGGGTCTCGACGATGTTGCGCACCGTCTTTGAGCAGCCTGACGCCGGCTCGGTGCGGGCTCAGCACCGCCAGGTCGTCCAGGCGCTGGAGGACAAGTATCCCAAGGCCGCCGAGCATCTGGATGAGGCGCGCGAGGACATCCTCGCCTTCGCCGCCTACCCCAAGACCGTGTGGCGGCAGATCTGGTCCAACAACCCGCAAGAGCGGCTGAACAAGGAGATCCGCCGCCGCACCGACGTGGTCGGCATCTTCCCCAACCGTGACGCGATCATCCGGCTCGTCGGCGCCGTCCTGGCCGAGCAGCACGACGAATGGACCGAAGGCCGCCGCTACCTCGGCCTGGAGATCCTGGCCGATTGCCGTAAGGCCACCGAGAGAAAGACACAAGAAGACGCCGCTGAAGTAAATGTGACGAACAATGCTATTGCTGCTTAAATAGGACCCAGATCGCAGAGTGGTCGAATCTCATACACCACGATCTTGGACGTGGCCTCAGGGAGCCGCCGATTCGTGCATCGGTTAGATGAACGGGACCGTCGGCGGTGCATCTGGTGAGGAGCAGTGTGCCGTCGACTCGCAGGCCTTCCGCTCGCAGCCCGCCGTGTCGAAGGTACAACCTCGGAACTGCAGCGGAACGGCAATGCGGATGTGGGACAAGCTCAGTCTGCCGACGATCGTGGCGCCGATGATCTGAATACCGCATCCGTTGGCCAGAGGTGGTGGTGTTGCAGCGAGCAGTGTGTGCCTGATGAATTCGGCACGGATGAGTCGGTCCAGGGATTGCTTGCCGTTGACCCCGATCGGTTGCTGAGGGGAGAGATCGAGGGGCTCGCCGGTCTTGTACGTGTCCTGGAGCCGTTCTTCCGCTGCGGATACGTACTGCATAACGACGAAGTATGGAGGGGAGAGGCGGAGCCATCGCATGGCCGATTTCGCCACATTTGCAGATCGGAGACGACCGGAAGCTGGACACAGCGGTCGGCTGTGCGTGCTCGGTGCGTGCTCGTACGCCCCGTCACACGCCATTAGAACCCGGCACCGCCTGACACGCACAACGCGCTGAGGTGGCACGAACCATTACCCAACAGCACTGCGCGGCACTTAAAGATCTTGCTTCTGATCCGACGGTCGCAGGTTCGAATCCTGCAGGGCGCGCTTTGATCATGTTTCGACCTGCGGTGATTTAGGATCGAACTCGTTCTAGAATTTCCGTCTAGCGCCTACGTGCTCCGAACGCGCTCGCCAGCACCAACCCCGCACACTTCATGATCCATTCGCACCTCCGGCTGCTGCGGCAAGAACGGCGGCCCCGCCTCGCCGCGGGGGTTTTGCTGTGCTCGATGGCTCGGCTCCGGCAGGATCGCAGGACGGCTCTGCGGCTGCTGTACGTGATCGTCTTACGAACATTCGGCTGGATCGCGCTGCTCGTCCGATCGCAGGCGTGGACTGGGGATGCCGCCGCATCGCTGGGCAGATTGCCGGCCTGGGCCGGAAGGTGTGCCCGGCCACCGTGTGGGCGGTCTCGAAGGGCCGAAGCGGTGCTGGGCGTCTGCGGCGAGCGTCTTGTTGAAGGCCATGTACAGGCTCCGCTTAGCGGGTGGAGGCGCCCATCAGGATCAGGGTGGAGGTCTCGCCGGATGCGGCGCCGGCGACCAGGGCCAGATCGGGCCGGCCACGAACGCATCCCTCGCGGCCTGCTGCTCCGCGGTCGGCTCAAGGACCATATACGTCCTTCGGTGGTTCGGCGGACTGCAGCACTACCGGGGGTGATCGCTATGCTTCTCGTTCGCCGGCGGTTCGCGGTTGCGCGCAGAGATCAGGGCTCCGGCGACTCCTCGCGCTGGGCGTTGCGCAGATGTCCGGCCATCGTGTCGCCGGCGGGGACGGTGGTGGGCAGTTGGGGCTCGTCGAAGTAGCGGGCCTTGTACCGGCGCAGCAGCGACTCCCCGTGCTCGGGCCAGGAGAAGTCCTTCTTCTTGAGGAGCTTGCCGAAGACGACGCCGGCGTTGTCCGGGCCGGGCTCGGTCAGGAGCTTGATGGCAGCGGGGGAGATGTCGTCGCCGCGGAGGTAGGAGGTCAGGGTCTCGCGGTAGCGGCGCCGGTTGATCAGTTTCGGGTCGGCGAAGAGCTCTTGCAGGAGGCCGAATTCGAGGTAGAAGCTGATGCCTGTTTCCGGGTCGAAGTGGATGGCCACCGTTTCGGCGTCCAGGATGTCGTCGGGAAGGGTGAAGCCGGGCAGAGGCGAGCTGTTGCCGGGTTGGGCCCGGTCCATGCAAGCCCGCAGGAAGGCGTCGTATCGCGGGGCCACGTCCTCTCCCCGGACGACGATGTATTCGGCACCGTACAGGTCGATGAAGACGTCTCGCTGTTCGGTGAGTATGCGGCGTGTGGTGGTGAGCTTGTCCGGGTTGCGGAAGACCAGCTTGGGGTTGCGGAGGCCGAACTCCGCCGCCTGAGTGAGGAGTTGGTCGCGGGCGTCGGCGGGGAAGAGGCTGATGTTCGCGCTGACCAGCCAATCCTCGTCGAGCGGCACCAGCCGGCAGATGAGGAACATGCCCTTTTTCGCCGGGCGGAAGGCGGACTTGCCCATGTTGGACCGGGCGCGGTAGGTGAGCTCGTCGATGAGGTTGAACAGGATCACGGCGTCCTGGTCTTTGCCTTGGACCTCGAAGATGCCTTCGACCACGTCCCTCCAGCCGAGGATCATCTCCCGCTCCTGCGGGCTCAGGCGGGGATGGGCGCGCAGGAAGCGGTCGATGACCGTGTCGCCGGAGGCCAGCCGCCGCTGCAGGACGAAGTGGTCGATGATCATGCTCACGGCTGCCTCGCCGTCGGCGAGGCCTTCGGGGTCGCTCTGCTCGAAGGCCTCGTTGAGCTCGCGGGCGAACCGGGGTGACAGGGCGAAGTCGATCAGCTGCCCCTTGAGGGCCGCGGCCTGCTCCATGACGTCCATGGCGGCGCCGTCTCTTCCTTGGGCTTGTTCGGTTACTGGCCCACGGACATCTGACTGCTTCCCCGTCCGGTGGATCGGCGAACATGCGGGCCGAGCGTTGAGGCTATCTCGATGATCACGACGAGGTTCGCAACTTCAGGTCAGCTACCAGCTCCGGGAGTACGAGCTCCTCCTCGACGCGTACGCCTCGTCGCTCCATCGCCACGGACAACTCCGGATCCCAGGGGGTCGGGCGTACCTGCCCGGACAGCGGCGCCGACGAGGGCACGGCTCGGTAGGAGGCGGCGTCGAAGCGCCACGGCAGGAATCCGGCCCGCTCGTGGACAGCGGCGGCGATGGCGATCCCGCCCCAGTCGAAGTCGCCATGGTAGGCGAACGTCGCGCCGCCGGCCGCGAGCAGGTCCAGCAGCCGCCAGACGGCTGCCGACGGCCGGCCGCCGCCGCATACCAGGGGTGGGCAGGAGGCTCCGAGTTCGTCGGCCGCTGCCGCGACCACGATGGGGTTCTCGCAGATCCTGACCAGGTTCGCGCGCAGGGGCGTATCGTGCCGGAGAAGCTGGCGCAGGGTCAGCACGCATGGCTCGCCCGCAGCGCCGGCGGCGCTGAGCACGCGTCCGGTGGGGGAGCGGTCGTCACCCGGCAGCCCCAGGCAGAGCACGAAGGAGGACAGGTCGTCGAGGTGCACGCCGACTGCGGCCCAGGCCGAGCGGCGGGCGTCCGCGCCGCCTTCGCTCGCGTACGGCAGGCCGGACAGGGCACGC
This sequence comes from Actinomadura luzonensis, assembly GCF_022664455.2. Taxonomy (NCBI): domain Bacteria; kingdom Bacillati; phylum Actinomycetota; class Actinomycetes; order Streptosporangiales; family Thermomonosporaceae; genus Actinomadura; species Actinomadura luzonensis. Next base: position 206,864 of record NZ_JAKRKC020000001.1, on the reverse strand, counting down.
GCCGCGGACAGGGCGAGAGTCGCCAGCGGGCGTCCTTCGTCCAGCGCGTGCGCGTCCGCGCAGGTCTCGGCGGCGAGCCGGCCGAGGCGCGTGCCCGGTGACGGCAGTCGCTCCAGCACGGTGCTCAGCCGGTCGAGCAGGGTACGTGCTTCGCCGGCCGTGGTGGCGAGCCTTCTGACCAGGCCGGTGGATTCCAGCCACGATCGCCACCCGGACAGTTCGGGCCGCTCGCTGATGAGGGCGTCGAGCTTGGCGAAGGCCCGTTTCCAGTCCGCTGCACGCGTGGCCTTCTCCCCCGTCAGGTCCCGGATCGGGCCACGTAGCCGGATGACGGCCTCGCGCAGCCCGTCCGCGGCGATGCCGCCCACTCGCAGGATGCGATCCACCTCGTCCAAGGAGACCGACAGGGAGGACCCGGCTCCCGCGCGACGGCCGAGCAGCGCCTCGGCCGCGCGGCGCTGTGCGGGGGTCGCCGTCGTGAGCGTCACCGTTCCTGTCAGCGGTCTGCCCTGTTCCAGGCGGCGGCGTGCCCGGTCGATCAGCCAGGCGGTCTCGTCGCCGCCCAGCAGCCGCCCCAGCCGCTCGCTCGCACCGCTGCCTGTCACGGAGCCGCCTGCGGTGGGGCCGTTCGTGCTGCTGCCGCTCATCCGGCCGCGCTGCCCTCGTCCATGCCGAACAGACCGTCCTGCCGTACGGCGGGGGCGGAGGGCGTGGGCACGCCGAGGGCGGGGCGTTCCGCCCGCCGCCGCTCGCGCCCGTCCCATCGCCAGGGCGTCACCAGTACGGCGTCGATGCCGTCCCGGCGCGAGAGCTGGCAGATCGCCAGCCCCGGCACCTGTGGGTAGCACCCCCACTCGCGCTCGCTGGTCATCACCACGTCCATGTCGAACGTGGCCAGCAGGCCCAGGCACTTGGCCCGGGAGTCGTCGTCCACCCCGGCGAACGCCTCGTCCAGTGCGACCAGGCGTGGCGCGTACGGGTTGCCCGCGGACTTGTAGTGGGCCGAGGCGGCGGCGAACAGCGGAACCGACGCCGCCAGCACCCGTTCTCCGCCGGAGGCGGGACCAGTGGCGGGCCGCCACTGGCCGTCCTGGAGCCGCTGGATGGCGAACTCGTGCCAGGCTCGATAGTCCAGCGCTCTGGTCAGGGCCTCGGCCCAGCCCGCGGCTGGGTTGTCGGCGTGCTCGCGGGCGATCCGCTCCTGCAGGAACGCGCCGACAGCGGCCCGGTCGGCGGCGGACCAGGCGTCCACGGTCTGGCGGAGCTTGCCTCTGATCCGGTCGAGCCCGTCGGGGGCGTTCCTGGCCGTCTTCCAGATCAGGCGCAGCCGCATGCCGGTGGAGGTGGGGCGGGATTCCAGCTCCCCGTTCATCTCCCGGACCTCTGACTCCGCCGCTGCGATCAGCTCATGCAGCGTGCCGGCGACCTCGTTGAGCAGATGGTTCTCCAGGATCTCGCGTTCCTTGGCCGAAAGGAGCTGTGCGCGTTGCCCGGTCTCCTCGGCCAGCGCCGCGGCCAGCTCGGGCATGTCCCTGGCACGCCCCTGAAAGATCACATCGACGATCATGACGCCGTCGTGCAGGGTCAGCCCGACGGAATGCCCATGCCTGGCCATGGCGTCCGCCAGCAGCTTGTGCTCCTCGGCGACCTTCTTCTGCACCCGGTCCCACGGCCCGTCGCCCTCGTCCACGGCGTCGAGTTCGGTGTTGACGGCCCTGGCCAGGAGCACGGCAGGCGTCGCCGCCCACTCGCCGTCCGTGTCAGGCACGTCCAGATCGGGGAGCGCCACGTTCAGCAGGCCAGTGGCGGCGAACGCCTGGAACTCGCGTACGGCGGCGTCGCGTGCCGTGGCGGCCTCTTCGATCTGTTTGCGCAGGTTGTCGCGTTCGCCCTCGGCCTTGCCGCGTTCCTGCAGGGCCCGCTGCTCACGCAGGCGGGTGGCGCGTTCGGTGCCGACGCGCTCGCGCAGCTCACGCTCCACCTGGTCGAGGCGGCGGAACAACTCCTCGACGGCGGCTCCCGCGGTCTCGGCCAGCGTGCGGTACACCTCGGCCGCGGCGCCCGCCTCCTCGCCTGCCTTCGCGGCCAGTTCGGCGGCGCCGTCGAGTTGCTCCTTCGTCCTGCCGAGCTCCCCTGCGGCGTCCACGGCGCTCTCCTGCGCGTCACGCCAGGCTTGTACGGCGGGCCACAATTGGGCCAGGGCCAGCCGGTAGCGAGTGAGCGCACCCTTGACCTCGTCGAGCGCCGCGGGATCCGCGGGCAGGCCGACGTCTCCGGCGAACTCCTCAGCACGGACGCCCGCGTCCTGGAGCTCGTCCTGCCGCTCGCGGAGCGCCTTGTCCGCTGCGGCGTGCGCGGCGTCGACCTCGTCACGCCGTTCGTAGGCGGTAGCACGCTTGACGTGCGTCTCCCGCAGCTCGGAGTCCGAAGGCAGGCCGCGGTGTTCGGCGGCGAGCCTCTCCCGGCGGCCGGCGAGTGACTCAAGCCGGTCGCGCAGGACTTCGATCCGCCGATCGACCTGGTCCAGCTCCCCGCGAAGCGTCTCCAGCCTGGCTCGCCGCGCCGCCTCTCTGGCGCCCTCGCCGATGTAGTGCGCCTCACTCTTGAGCCAGGAGCCGGTGAGCACGCCGTTCGTCCAGCGGCCGTCCACCGCCACCCAGGCCCGGCCGCCGTCACCCGGTCCGAGGCCGATGCCGGACAACACGGCCTCCACGGCGCTGTCGGCCAGCGTCGCCGCCTGCCGATCCTCCCGGTCAACGGCCGGGCGTAGCACCGCGCCGCAGGACGGGCCGGAAAGCGGCTCGCCGGCCACGACAACGGTGTCGTCCGTGGCCAGCAACGTCCCGTCCGGCGTCACCCAGGCGTCCAGAATGCCGGCGGCCTCCAGGGCGGCTTCCAGCCCGGCCCGATGGTCGGCGGGCACCGCGTCGGCGAAGTCCACCACCTTCCACAAGGGAGCGCCGGGACGGTCGAGGCGGGTGGCGGGGTCGCGGGTATGAGGTGGCGGCGGCGCCTCGTGGCCACCGGCCTCCAATCGGGAGATCTCTTCGGACAGGTCCGCGGCGGCCCGCGTCGCCTCCTTGATCTCGGAGTCCAGCTCTGCTCCCAACCGGCCGAGCGCGTCAGTGGCCGTTCTGGTCGCGTCGCCCACGGCGCTCGCGGCAGGGTTGGGGCCGTCGGTAGAGGCAGCCCAGGACCGCAGCGCCGCGATCACCTCATCGGGATCGTCCAGCCGCAGCTCGACGAGGCCGGCCAAGTAGAGGGTGTACTTCTGGACGAGCCCGGTGACGGCCCCGCCCACCGCCTCTTCCGCGTCGGCGACACGCTGAGCCACGGCCTGTGCGTCCGCGGTCAGCCGCTCCACCTCGGCGCGCGCGGCCCTCATCCGCTCCTGGGCCTGGCGTACGCGGTCGATGAGCCGCTCCAGCTCGCCGATCGCCTGCTCCTGACGATCCGCCCGTGCCTCGGCCGCACGCCTGATCCGCGCCAGCTCCGGCTGGTCGGCCCCAAGGAGATGATCCGGCCCCGTACGGGCCGTCCCGGGCTCGCACCGCGCCTCACGGGCGGCCGACACGGTCAGATCCTGTACCCGGTCGAGGTCAAGCCCTGCCGCGTCGGCCTTGTCCCGGGCCGTACGGGCTCGCTGCTCGCGCCGCTGCGTCTCGCCTGCGAGGCGGTCGCGTTCCTGCGCACAGCGGCGAGCATGATCGGCCAGCCGCTTGGCCTCCTGGCCGTACTGCTTGAGCCGCTCCGCGTCGCGCATCTCGGGGCTCTCCCGAAGCGCGTCCCGGCGTGCCTCCAGCAGGGTTCGCTGTTCCTCCAGTTCTTCCAGCACCTGCTGGGCCGCCGCCAGCTCCGTCTCCGCCGCGGCGTGGCGGCTCTCGGCCTCGCCGAGGTCCCGGCCCAGATGCTCGTAACGGCTGTGTGCCAGTCGTGGCACGGCGGCCTTGCGCTTGGCCGCGATGGCGCCGTAGCGACGGTAGTGGATCAGGAAACCGGTCGCCGCCTCGCGCGCTTCCTCCAGTCCCCGCAGGGCGTCGCGCTCCTCGTCGAGGCCGCGGAACGCCTCGGCGACCGTGGCGATCAGAGCGGGGCTGAGCGGTGGCAGCGCCTCGGTCAGGGCGCGGGACAGCAGCTTCTCGTCCGGCTTCTTCGACAACTGCGGCTGGCGCAACTGAATGAGCAAGTTCACCAGGGCCTCGTAACGGTGCTCGCCGAGCCCGAAGAGCGCCTCGTCCACGGCCCTGCGGTAGTCAGCGGCCCGGTCGTACACCATCCCGCGGCCCTCGACGGCCTCGCGCAGCTTGTCCCTGGTGAGCACCACGCCGGTGGAGGAGAGCAGCTGAAGTTCCGCGCCGATGCGCTGTGGAGTGAGGAAGAACCAGTGCCGGACGATGCCGCGGTCCTTGACCGCCTTCAGCCCGCATCCGATCGTACGGAACTCCTCAGAACCGTCCGCCGTGCGCCGGCCGAACTCCATCCACGCGTAACCCAGCCGCTCGGGGTGCGGGTGTCTGCCGCCCAGCAGCAGGTTCCACTCCATGCGCTTCTGCCGGTCGCCGTCCGGTTCGACGCGATGCGGGGCCAGCTCCCCATCGAGCAGGAACGGCAGTGTCAGGGCCAGCACCTTGGACTTGCCCGTGCCGTTGTTGCCACGCAACAGCAGACGGCCGTCGTGAAAGTGGAACTCCTCTATGTCGTAATAGAACAGGTCGACGAGCCCGGCGCGCAGCGGCTTCCAGCGTTCGGAGGTGGGGGAAGTCAGCATCACTGTCCTTTGATCACGGGTTCGGCCAGTGCGTAGCGGGCGATGGCGGGCAGCCCCACGGCAGCGCCATCGGCGACGCGCACGAGCCGCAGCGCCGTCAGCTTGTCCAAGGCCGTGGCGAGCAGTCCGGTCTCGGCGCCCGGCTCGGTCACACCCTTACGCCAGAAGGAGGTGTGCTCGCGGGCCGCCTGCCGGACGAAGGCCTTCAGCTCTTCGAGCGTCAGCTCGCCGTGGACGGCCAGCTGTTCGGCCACCAGCAGCGTCACATGGCCGTCGGTGTACTGCTCCGGCATGCGGACGTCGGTCAGCTGGTCCTCGGGATCGACCATCGCGATGCCCTCGGCTCGAACTTCGGCCACCAGCCCGGTGGCCTCCTCCAGCCGGCGGACGATGGCATGCCGCTGGGAGGCCAGGTATGCGCGCTCGGCTTCGTCGAGGTCGGCGAGATAGATCACCGGATCCTCCAGGAGCTTGCGGGTCAGCCGGCGGCGCAGGGCCTGGTTGCGCAGGTCGTCGGTGTCGGCGACCGGCTCGGCCATCAGCTCGGTGAGCCGCTCCTCGAACGAGGGCGCGGAGATCGTGGACGGGCCCCGCGCGCCGGTGAGCAGCGTGGCCAGCACCGGCCTGCGCACGTCGTACAGCACGTCACCGGTCGCCGACAGATACGCCTCCTCATCGCCGGCGACCCTGCGCAGCACACCCCAGTCCAGCAACATGCGCACGACGGCGACCAGATCGGCTCGCTCGGCCCGGGTATCGAGAGTGAAGGTGAAGTCCAGCTCCGGCTCTGCCGCGGCCGACAGCACCTCCTCCGCCAGCCGGCCGAGCGTGGTCTGCGCGTCCGCCCGTTCGAGTGTGACCAGAGCCAGGCAGAACAGTACGTAGCGGCGTCGGCCGTACGGCTCTCCCGCCTTTCCCCGCGCCGGGTGAGTCGCGTCCCGTGCGTCCGGAGCGGTCTTGAACAGGCGCGCCGTCGCCGAGTCCACCATGAGCCGCCAGCCGGTTTCGCGTGCCAGCCAGTCGCGTAGCTCGGTCACGTGCCGGCGCACCAGTAGCAGCGCCTCGGGATCGCGCTCGGCGGTGAGCAACGGTCTGGCCAGCAGCGCGCGCAGCGCGGCACGCCGCTGGACCCGTTCCTCGTCCCCGATCATGGTCCGGCCGTCAGGTCAGTGATCTCGATCACGTGCTCGGGCCCGGTGAGCACGCCGTCCTCCGTATGGATCTCCACCTTGCCTCCATGTGGCACGAGCGTAAGGCGTATCTCCATCGATCCGTCCGCACTCACCGTCTTCACCTCCGTCTCGCCTGGCCGGCGGGCCGCGAGCGCGTCGCCCAGCAGCCCCAGGAACAACCGGAAGGCTCGTGGATCGAGACCGTTCAGCTCTGACAGCAGGACCGGGCCGTCGGTCCGCAGCGCGGCCCGAGCCGCTGCTGTCTCACTCGCCTCCCGCTCGGCCTGCTCCACCAGCAGTCTGCGGGCCTGAGAACGGTCGGCCACCTTGTTCGGCTTGCCGCGCCGCTCATAGGAGCCGGTACGGCGCAGCTGCGGCGAGATCCTGATGGGTGGCGCCTCGCTCCAGGGGACCCCCGCGTCGACCTCGTGCCATTCCTCCAGGGTCGCAGCCGTCACTGTCAAATGGCGGGACGGAGTCAGCCCGAACGCCGCCCGCCACAACCGATGCGCCGCCGCTTCATCGGGCGCCTCGGCGAACCAGCGCGCCAGCGCCCGGAAGTCCGCACTGCGATCGGAACGCCCGGACCGCCGCTCATTGAGCAGCCCCACCGTGTCGATGAGCTGCTTGATCGCCGTGATCGCCGCCTGGCGCAGCAGTCGTGCCTGCGACGGCCGACCGGCGCCCGTGGAGACGAACCAGTCCCGGAGACCGCGCCAGCGATTCGACCAGGAAGCGAACGCCGCTTCCTCGGCTCTGACGTACGCCTCCGCCGTCTCCTCCTCGTCGGGCACCGCGTCGGCGGCCTCGCGGCGCGCGGCCAGCCGGAGCAGCCGATCATGGTCGAATCTGTCCAGCTCACTCAGGAGCGTGGCGATGCGCGCGCCGGAGTTGGCGAGGTCGGCGATGAAACGGTTGATGTAGTCGATCAGCCGCTCCTTGTAGGCGATGAACCCCGCCACGTCACCGTCGGAGAAGTCGATCGCGCGCCGCAACGAGGCCATGAACGCCTGCGCGTTGTCGGCCAGCGACGAGAACCGATCGGACAGGGACAGCAGCAGCAGGTGCGCGCGCGCAGGGTCGGGGTCCGCATCGCGAGCGAGAATGACCAGCGACTGCAACTGCTCGGCGATGTCTCCCAGCGCCACAGACTGCAGCGCCCCGCGTTTCCCGATGGCGTCTTCGTAGAACGAGATCGCCTGCTCGGCAGCCTGCCCGGCATGCGTGAGCTGGAACAGGTACCGCTTACGGTGGAAGTCCTCCACGCTCGTGACCCTGCCGGTGTCGGCATCGGCCCGCAGGTTGCCCCATTCCCGCAGCTTGTCCAGTGCCTGCGCGAGCGCGTCGTCATTGTCCCGCCGCAGCTCCGCCGCCACGTCCTCGGGCCGGAGATGCACGATGAATCGTTCCTTCGCTCGCGCGAACGCTCGGAGGATCTCCCGGTAGAAGGCTGCGTTGGGCGCGCTCAGGTGAGCGAAGGGCTGATGCTCCTGAGACGGGAAGGCCATACTGACAGTTTCCCTGCCGGCAGGGAGTGCGGTGTTCGATGTCGGTGGAAGAGTTGCGGGAAGAGCAGATTCTTCCCGCACGGCCACATCACCACGCCTTACGGCGCGAGGTGCGCAAGAGGACAACAGAGCGCTGATCGGGCACGGCTCAGGAGCAACACGCGCGACGGCCGCCACTCGATGCGTGCTCGTGCGCCCCGTCAGATGCCGTCAGCCCCGGCACTGCCGGACACGCAGAATGGTGGAGACGGCACGAACCGCCACCAGATGGCACTGCGCGACACAAAAAGATCTTGCTTCTGATCCGACGGCCGCAGTCATCAGGTTCGAATCCTGCAGGGCGGGCTTCACCCGACCAGCACAAAAGAGCCACTGACCTGCGGCAACGCAGGCCGGGGGCTTTCTTCGTGTGTCCGGTGGTGTACGGCTGTCGCCAGCCGTCACCGGGTGATCCTTCCAATGCCTTCCCAGGAAATCAGGTGGGCTGCTGGCCGAGCGGCGGAACGCCTGCCCAGCCCGGTAGCGGCTCGCATCTTCCTCTCCACTGTGGTGGGAGGTGAGCGCTCTCGGACGCGGCGATGATGCCGCCGAGGATGGCGTACGTGGTGTCGACGTCCCCTCCCGCCTACGCAAGGACCTACGCTCGTGGCACGCACACTACCGCCCGTCCAGGCCATCCGCGCCGAGATCGACGCCCTGTTCGCCTCCGACCGCGATCTGGTCGAGATGCGCGGCCGTCAGCACCGCGTCGGGCGCGATGCGATACCCGGATCCGCGCCGGCCCGGCGGCCGGTCGAGACGGACCAGTATCTCCGCGACCTGGCTTCCCACGACACCGGCGGCCACGTCACCGCCAGGATTCATCGACATGCTCTCTCCTGGAGATGCACCAGGAGAGAGCCCGCTCGTCGACCGACCCGCCACCTGGTGAACCCTGTCCATCCATCGTGCCAGAAACGCCACATCCGGAAGTGTCTGTAGCGCATCGAACGCGCCGTCTGCCATGGTGTGACCTAGGTGAGCCAGGCAGACGGAGGCACGTGCGTATGGTGCTGGTCGACGAGAAGGCCGACTTCCGGCATGAGCAGGGTGAGCGTGTCCCATGGCGATAGAGCTTGCTGAACTGGTCGGTCAGTTGCGGGCTGAGCTCACCAAGGCGATGAACACCGCCGAGGACGCCGAGCTGCGTTTCGAGCTGGGCCCGATCGAGCTGGAGCTGACGGTCGGGGTCAACAAGGACGTGAACTCAGGCGGGAAGGTGCGGTTCTGGGTCGTGGAGCTCGGCGGCCAGGGCGCCATGTCGTCACAGTCGACACAGCGGATCAAGCTGACGCTCGATCCGCAGCGGACGGGTCAGACCGGGAAATTGTGGATTGCCGGTGGAGAGGAACCCGACGAGCGATAGCGGTGACGCGGCCGCCGGTGTGATCGCCGGTGTCGTGGGAAGCCAGGTCGCGGAGATACTGGTCCGTCTCGACCGGCCGCCGGGCCGGCGCGGATCCGGGTATCGCATCGCGCCCGGCGCGGTGCTGACGGCTGCGCATGTCATCGACGGGGCCGTGAGCGTTCGTGTCCGCTTCGACGCCGACCTGCCCACCGAGTGGGCCTGCGACGTGGTGTCGTGGTGGATCGATCCTCGTTCTGATATCGCGGTGCTGTCCATGACGCCGCGGCCCGCCGAACCGCCTGTCGGCAGGCCGGGGTTCGGCCGCATCGGTACGGACCGGGCGGCCGTGCTGGCCGTCCGGGCGGTCGGCTTCCCCCGGTTCAAGCTCAGGCACGACGACGCGGCCACGGGCTCGGCCACGCACCCGGCCACGTACCCGGCAGGCCGCTACCGCGACTCCCACCAGGCCGACGGGACCGTCGCGGTGCTGTCCAACCGGCGCGAAGGCACCCTGGAGATCACCGTGACGCCGCCGGCCGCCGACCCGGATCCGCACGTCTCACCCTGGGAAGGCATGTCCGGCGCCGCCGTATGGGCCGGCGAGCGCATCGTCGGCGTCATCGCCGCGCATCACCGCCGCGACGGGCCCGGCCGGCTGGCCGCGGCGCCCCTGGACCGCGCCCTGAACGGACCCGACCACGAACGCCGGGCCGAACTGCTGGCTCACCTGGGTCTCCGCGAAGGCCGGCTGCCGGACGTCGGCACGCCCTCGGCGAGCAGCCGGGTGCTGGCGGCGTACCGCGCCCAGGTGCGCGACGTCACGCCGGAGCGGCTGCTGGATCGCGACGACGAGCTCGACGAACTGGTCGAGTTCTGCGCGGGGGAGGCGCCCTACGCGTGGTGGCAGGCCGGCCCGTGGGCGGGGAAGTCGGCGTTGACGGCGTGGTTCGTGCTGCACCCGCCTGCCGGGGTCGACGTGGTCGCGTTCTTCGTGACGAGCCGGTTGCCGGGCCAGTCCGACAGCGGCGCCTTCATCACCGCGTTGATCGAGCAGTTGTCGGCCCTCCTCCACCAGGCGGAGGCCGGCTCGCCGGCTGCCGGTGCCCGGCTCGGCACCATGCTGCACCTGCTGGAGGACGCCGCCGCCCGCGCACGGGAGCTCGGCCGCCGGCTGTTGCTGGTGGTCGACGGGCTGGACGAGGACACCGGCGCCGCCGGCATGGCCAGCATCGCCGCCGTGCTGCCGCGGCGGCCGCCCGCGGGCCTGCACGTGCTCGTCACGAGCCGGCCGCAGCCCTCGCTGCCCGACGATGTCGCCGCTGATCATCCGTTGCGGACGGTCCGAGTCCGCGATCTGTCCTCGTCGCGGCACGCCGGCGCCATCGAGCAGCGCGCGACACTGGAGCTCGGCACGCTGCTGGCCGGTCCTGCGTTGCAACGCGATCTGGTCGGGTTCATCGCCGCGTCGGGTGGCGGCCTCACCCAGGGTGACCTGGCTGAGCTCACCGAACGGCCGGAAGCCGAGGTCCGTGAGCAGCTTGACCGGATGGTCGGCCGCAGCCTGTCCGGCTGGACCGGACCGGCGGCGGCCGGCTATCCGGGTGAGCCCGTCTACCTGTTCTCCCACGACACGCTGCGTGAGGTGGCCGAACGGCGGATCGGCGCGGCACGCCTGGCCTCCCACCGCGGCCGGCTGGCCAGGTGGGCTGAGTCGTACCAGCGGTCGGGCTGGCCCGAGCACACGCCGCACTACCTGCTGCGCAGTTACCCGCAGTTGCTCGCCACGACCCACGACCTGGAACGGCTGACGGCCTGCGCGCTCGACACGTCCCGCCATGACCGTATGCGGAAGGCCACCGGAGGTGATCTCCTCGCACTGACCGAGATCCGCACCGCGCAACAGACGTTGTCCAGTCGGGAAGACCCGGATCTTGTCGCTCTGGCTCTCCTGGCCGTCGAACGGGACCGGGTCGTGCGCGGCGGGTACGTGCCACCGGTGCTCGCGGCGGTGTGGGCTCTTGCCGACCGGCCGGCCCGTGCCGAAGGACTCGCGACCGGGATCCAGGACTGGAGCGCCCGCCGCGACGCGCTGCTCGCGCTCGTGGGTGCTCTCGCGGCTCAGGGCAGGCACGACGCGGCGATCCGGCTCGCGGGCGAAGCGGAGACGCACTGCGCCGTCAGCAACCCGGCCGCGAAGGCGGCGGCGCTGAGCGCACTCCTGGAGACGGTCGCGCGGATCGAGAGCGCCCGGACGATGACCGTCCGACTGGCTGACACCCTGGTCGCGATGGCCGAGGAGACCGGTGAGGCGCGGCTCGAGGACTGGTCGGTGGCGCTCGTCGCGCGAGCGGTCGCGCACGCCGATCCGGGGCGGGCCGAACGTCTGGCCCGGACGATCAAGGACACGGGGAGACGCGCGGAGGCGCTGATCGGCGTCGTCCGAGGGCTGGCCGCGATCGGTGACCGGGTACGAGCGCTTGAGGCGGCCGGTGAGGCGGACACGCACATCGGGCGGCTGACCGACCCGAAGGATCGCTGGGGGCCCAGGCTGCGACTGGCCGTCGCGGTCACCGCCACCGGCGACATCGACGCCGCCGAGGCGGTCGCGGCGAGCATCGACGACCCGGGGCGCCAGGCCCAGGCCTGTTCCAGGATCGCGGTCGCCGTCGCCGCCACTGACCGGGAGCGGGCTCGTCGCCTCACCACCGAGGTGGAGCGCCTCACCGCACAGGTGACCTACGCCCGGACAGGAGCGCTCGTCGCCCTCGTCGCCGCCATGGCGGCGAGCGGCGATCACGAATCGGCTGCCCGCAGGTCCCGTGAGGTGGAGAAACTGATCGCGCACCTCGATGACGACGACGCGGGTGACGTCCTCGGTGACCTGGCGCGGGCGTGGTCAGCGGACGGGCAGTACGACCGGGCTGAAGCGCTTATTCGCCGCATACCGGACAGCGACGAGCGTATGGACGCGCTGGCCGAGCTCGCCCACGCGGCGGCGCTCGCCGGCGAGCACGAACGCGCCACGCGGCTGGCGGACGACGTGGAGACCAGCTGGGGGCAGGTGACGGCCGACTATTCCCGGGTGGCCGCGCTCGCCGAGGCGGTGATGGCCGCGGGCGACCACGGACGCGCGCGGCGCCTGCTCTCGTACGCCGAAACGCTGGCCCGCGACCTCAGGGACGGAGAACGATCCCGCGCCGTGGCCACGCTGATGACGACCGCCAACGCCTGTCAGGCGTTCGACCGGGTCCGGCAGCTGGCCGACGAGGCCGAAACGCTGCTCGACCTGTCGCTCCTCAACCGCGCCCGGGAGCTGACGCGCCTGGCTGACGCGGTCGCCGCCGCAGGCGATCGGACGAGGGCGCTGGGCCTCATGGCGGCGGCGGAGCAGTCCGTACACGAGGACCACCACTTCGACGAGACCCGCGCCGAGGCGTTCGCCGGCCTCGCCGCCGCCGCGATCACCGTCGGCGACAGGGCTCTGGCGGCAGAGCTGGCCGATGTCGCCGCGTCGTTCGTCGCGCAGGTCGGTTTTCCCGCCGGCCGCGAGGAGGCGTTGGAGACGCTGGTGAGCGCGGCGGCTGCCGCAGGCGACCTCGATCGTGCCGAAGAGCTCACCCGTCGGCTCACCGACCCTGAGCGGTACGTGCAGAAGCTGACGGAGCTGTCCGCGACGGCCGGCCGCGAGGGCCACCGGCAAGCCGGTTCGCGGCTGGCGCACGAGGCGGAGATCCGCATCGGCCACCTGGACAAGCTGGCCCCCAACGGATGGGAGTCCGCTCCGCAGCTGCGAGCGGGGGCGCTGACCGCCTTGGCGGGGGCCGTCGCCGCCAACGGCGATCAGGCGTGGGCGGCACGCCTGCTGGATCAGGCCGAGACGTACGTCCGGCAGATCGACGCGCCGGTGCAGGCGCAGAGGATGAGCCCGCTGGCCGCGACGGCGGCGACGATCGGCGATCACGCCCGGGCCCGCCGGCTCGCGGAGGAAGCGGAGTCCCTCAACCACCTGCACCCGCACTGGGCCGAATGGTTCGGCCTGGTGGAGACGCAGCTTGTCCGCGGGCGGGCCGACCTGGCCGAGGCCATGGTCACCCACGTCGTCGGCCGGCAGTGGCAGGCTCACGCCCTCACCAGGATCGTGGAGGTCGTCGCCTCGGCCGACCGGGACGACGCCGCCCTGGATCGCCTCGCCGACGACGCGATGTCGCTCCTCAGCGAGAACGGCATGGCCACGTTCATCGGCATGATGGCCCCCAGGCTCGTCACGGCACTGCATGCCGCGGGCCGCCACGAGCACGCGGCCGAGGTGGCCGACCGGGCCGAGTACCTGCTGCGTCGAAGCACCAACGCGGCCGACCAGATGCGGGCACTGGCCCGGCTGGCCAAGGCGGTCGCGGCGACCGGCGACGACCGGCGGTGCCTTCGTCTGGCCGACCGCGCCGAAGGGCTGTCCACGCAGGCCCCGCTGCTGGTCTGGCTGGCCGAGGCGATGGGCGACCTGATCGAAGGGCTGACGACGATCGGCCAGGACGACCGCGCCCGGCGACTGGTCGAGGAGACCGCCGCAGCCATAGACCACAGCGACCACCTGGAGTTCCAGGCTGTCGCGATGGCCTCCCTCGTGCGCGCCGTGACCGCGACCGGCCGGAGCGGCCTCGCCGGCGACCTGACGAGGCGCGCGCTCGGGTACATCGAGCGAATCCCGTACCCGGAGGAACGGGACCGGGCGCTGGCGAGCCTCGTGACGACCGACGCCGCACTGGGACGCCACGAACCGGCCGAGCAGCACGCCTACCTCATCTCCGACACCCGGTCGCGAGCACTCGCCCTGGCCCACCTCGCGGGAGCGCTGGGCGCGGCTCCGATCGCGGAACGAGCCGAAGCCCTCGTCGAGCAGATCGACGATCCGCAGGCGCAGGCACGAACGCTGGTGGCCGTCCTCGGGAGAATCGCCCCGGTCGAACCGGCACGAACACGGCGGTTACTCGCACAAGCGGACAACCTCATCGGCGGCCACACCGGTGACCCCTACGTCCAGGAAGAACTCGTCACCGACCTTGCGAGGACACTGGCACACCTGACGACGATCGGGCCGGCGCCATCCGAGCTGATGACGCGGGCAAGGCGGCAGCTCGCAGCGGCACTCGTCACCACCTCGTGGTGGAGCGTCATGAGCAGCCTCGCGTCCGTCGAGCCGACGGCGGTCACCGCGGTCGCCGACGAGTTGCAGGCGCAGTGGGGCATCGCCGAGCCCGGCGATCAGCCCCCGGAGCCTGCCGTCACGCCGGAGCCGGCCGTCACGCCGGAGCCTGCCGTCACGCCCGGCCCGGTACCGCCTGCCGGAGGCGCCCCTGCCGGAGTGCCTGCCGCGCCCGCCTGGCGGCGCGCGTGGAATCAGTTGCGGCGGCCACGCCGGCCGCGATGAGCCCGGCGTGCACCATCCCGCCGCCGCCGCGAAGGCGAACAGGACCGCGCTGCCCGCTGCCGCGGTTCTCTCGCGGCAGGTGTCGCGCTCAGTTCTGCAGCGGCATGAGGTGGTCGGCGAACTCGTCGAGCCAGCGCTCGGCCGAGGACACGGGCGCGGCGGGCCGTACGACGAACTTGGTGATCCCGGCCTCGACGAAGCGCTCGACCAGGTCGCGGGCGGCGGCCCAGCCGACCGGGACGATCTCCGCGGGGTCGGCGCCCGGGTTGCGCCTGGCGATGGCGTCGATCGCGGCGGCGGGGATCTCGGTCGCGGCCACCGCGAGGCTGGTGCCGTAGTGGTCGGCCTCGATCTCGCGGCCCGCCTCGGCCGCGTGCGCGGCGATCGCCGCACGGTCGGCCGCCGCCTGGCCGGGGGTGAGGAAGCTGGCCAGCCAGCCGTCGGCGAGCCGGCCGGCGCGGCGCAGGGCGCGCGGCCCGCTGCCGCCGACCCAGATGTCGAGCGGCCTGGCCGGCAGCGGGCCCACCCCGGCGTTCTCCACCGTGAAGAACTCGCCGTGAAAGGTCACCTTCTCCTGCCGCAGGAGCAGCCTGAGCAGTTCGAGTGCCTCGTCGAACACCGCGCCGCGCGGTCCGGGAACGGGGAACGCCTCCCGTTCGGCGGGCCTGGCCGGGGTCAGCCCGAAGGCCGGCAGCACGCGCTTGGGGGCGAGCGCGGCCAGCGACGCGAGCTGCTTGGCCACCCGCACCGGGTGGCGGCCCGGCAGGATCGCCACCCCCGTGCCCACCTTCAGCCGGCGGGTGGCGGCCAGCGTGTAGGCCATGCCGACGACGGGCTCGACGGACGGCCCGTGGACGATCTCCGGCAGCCACAGGGAGTCGATCCCGAGAGCCTCGGCCCGCTCCGCGAGCCCGGCCAGGCCGCCGGGGGTGTCTCCAGGTGGCGGCGCTATCCCGATCCGTACCTTCACCGGCCCATTATCGGCCCGGACGGCGCGGGCCTGCTGATGCGGGCCTGCTGGTGCTCAGGCGATGCTGAACCACTTGGTGCACGTCCAGCGCTTGCTGGACTTCACCAGAACCGCGAACGCCCCGTGTAGTTGACGGGACCCGCGGCGGCCTGTGCCTGGGCGGGTACAGCGCCGATGGTTCGAGGTGAGCGGCGGGCGGAAAGCTCGGGCATGGCGGGCGTTGCCGGGGGCAGGTTGCGGACGATGAAGATCTGGACGAAGCCGCGGCGGCTGGTCGCCGGGCCGCTGGGGCGGCTGCTGGCCGTCGCCCTTCTGACGAACACCGGTCGCGGCGTCTGGGTGGCGTCCTTTGTCTTGTTCTACACCCGCTCGATCGGGTTATCCCCGGCCCAGGTGGGCGTCGGCGCGCTCGTCGCGGGCGTCGTCGGCATCGGCTCCACCACACCCGTCGGGATGATCGCCGACCGGTTCGGGCTCAGGCGCAGCCTGCTCGTCCTCTACCTGATCAGTGCCGTGGCCTTCCTGCTTTACCTGGGGGTGTCCGGCTTCTGGTCGTTCGTCGTGGTGGGCTGCGTGGCCGCGGTGGCCGGGGAGAGCAGCGTCGGCGTACGGACGGCGCTGATCACGGCGTTGACGCCCGACGGGGAGCGCATCGCGGCGCTCGCGAAGTACCGGGTCGTCAGCCAGGTCGGCATGGCCGCCGGGGCGGGCCTCGGCGCCCTCGTGATCCAGGTGGACTCGCGGCCCGGCTACACCGCCATGCTGGTCGGCACGGCCCTGTCGTACCTGGCCGCGGCGCTGCTCGTCGGCCGGCTGCCCCGGGCGGAGGGCGGCCGCGGGCGCAGCGGGCGGCACGGGGCCGGGCGGGTGCTCAGGGACCACCGCTACCTCATCCTGGCGGGGCTGTTCGGCGTCCTGACCTTCAACTGGTCGATGCTCTCGGTCGGCATCCCGCTGTGGGTGGCCGAGCACACCGACGCGCCCCGCTGGACCTCGGGGGTGATCCTCGTGGCCAACACCGCCGCGATCGCGCTGCTGCAGCTCCGGTTCTCCCGGCCGGCGGAGACGGTGCCGGGAGCGGGGCGGGCCACCGTCAGGTCCGGGCTCTTCCTCGCCCTGGCCTGCGCCGTCTTCGCGACGACGGCCGGGACGTCGGGCGTCCTGACCTTGGTGCTGCTGTTCGTGGCGGGCGCGATCCACATCGTCGGGGAGCTGCTCTACGTCGCGGGCTCGTGGGGCGTCTCGGTGGGGCTCATGCCCGAGGACGCCCAGGGCGAGTACCAGGGGGCGATGGCGGCGGGCACGGCGAGCGCGCAGGCGCTGGGGCCGCTGCTGATGACCACGTTCGTGGTGGGCTGGGGGAGCCCCGGGTGGCTGGTGCTGGCCGGGCTGTTCGTGCTGGCCGGGTGGGCGGCGTTCGCGGTGGCCCGGAGCGCCTGGAGGCGGAGGGCCGCCGAGCCGGCGGTCCCCGACGCGGATCCGGCCGTCAACGCCCCCGGATCGCCCGAGGCAACGGCCTGAGGTCCCTACCATCGGACCACGCTGTTCTGACGCCACAGGAGATGATCTTCAGATGAGGTACCTGGTTTCCGTGATCGACGACAAGACCAATCCGGGCAGGACGGACCGGCAGCCCGACATCGGCGCGTTCAACCAGCGGCTGATGGACCAGGGCTACTGGGTCTTCGCGGGCGGGCTCGCCGACACCGACGCGGCCACGGTCGTCGACAACCGGGGCGAACAGGCCGTGATCAGCGACGGGCCGTTCGTGGAGTCGAAGGAGTACCTCGCCGGCATCTGGGTGTGGGAGGTCCCGGACCCGGAGGTGGCGCTCGAGCTCGCGGCCGAGGCGTCCAAGGTCTGCGATCGGAAGATCGAGGTGAGGCCGTTCCATTGAGCGGCGGCCAGGAGGCCGCCACCCGGGGCCGGCGTTGACGAGGGGAGGCGCCGCCGGCGGCGCCTGGCCCGCGATCCGTCCCGGCGGCCGGCTCAGCCGCCGGCGGCCCGTATCGCGGCGGCGATCGGCTCGAGCCCGGCGATCAGTTCGTCGAGCTCGTCCGGGCTGAGGACGTCGTACGCCGGCGCGGCCAGCTCGTCGGTGAGCGCCTCGACGCGCTGCTTGGTCTCCCGGCCGGCGTCGGTGAACCCGCCGGCGGCGTCCACCAGGCCGCGGCCGCGCAGCCCGGCCACCACGGCCGCCAGCCGCGCCTTGGGCAGGTGGTGGACGCGGCCGAACTCCTCCGCCCGCATGCCGAGCGAGACGGCCATGAGGACGTGGGCCTCGGTGCCGCCGATGCCGTGGGCGAGGAGGGCGGCGTTGTGGCCGTCCCCGCGGTGCTCCCGCAGCAGCGTCGCCGCGTGCCAGAGCCGGGCCACCGGCTCCCCGGGCACGTCGAGCGCCCGCAGCCCGGCGTACAGCGGCCGGCCCTCGGTGGGCGCGCTGACCGCTGCCCGGGTGGCGAGGTCGGCGACCCGCCCGAGAGCGGGCGAGCCGGCGAGCTCGCCGATCATCTGCCGCAGGGCGGCGGTGCTGCCCTGTTCGCGGACGGTGATCGCCTCCTGCGGGGTGATCTTTCCCCACACCCAGGGGATGTGGCGGGCCACCTCGCCGTCGGCGAAGTTGTAGAAGACGGCGTGCACCACCTCGGCCGGCGCCTGCCCCAGCGGCGCGGCACGGCCGGCGAAGTAGCCGTCCCAGTAGGTGCGCATGCCGACGGCCAGGAACGCGTCGTTCGCCACCTCGGAGAAGGTGACGGTGCCGATCGGCTCGATGAGCTCGAACATGCGGTGGATCTTGGCCTGTGGGTGCTGCTGCATCGGTCGGCGTCTCCCTCGGTCGTGACGGCGCCCTCGTGGGCGGCCCTTCACCCTGGCTACGAACGACGCGGCCCGGATCCGACAACTCCGGCCGATGATTTTCGGGCCGGTTCTGGCGGAACGGCGTCGGGCGCGGCCGGGCCAGGCTCGGTCCGGCTCGGGACCGGCTCTGAGGCTTTCAAGATTGCTGAACTCTGCGCCCCTGCCGGGGAAGGGTGACAACGTGGCGGCATGGGGACACGCTTCGGCGTCCTGGGCGCCCTTGAGGTGGTGCGTGACGGGGTGCCGCTGGCGGTGCCGGCGCCCAAGCAGCGCATCGCGCTCGCCACGCTGCTGCTGCGGGCGGGCCGGCACGTGTCGCTGGACCAGCTCGCCGAGCGGATGTGGGACGGCCGCGAGGCTCCGCGGGACGCGCGCGGGGCCGTCCAGACGCACATCGGCAGGTTGCGGCGCACCCTGCGCGACCGCGGCGACGAGCGGCAGCTCATCCGCACCGCGGGGGAGGGGTACGTCCTCAGGCTCGCCGCCGTGGAGGACCTCGACGTCGCCGTCTTCCACGATCTCGTCGCCCGGGCCAGGAGGGCCGGTCAGGCCGGCTGGCCGATCGCTGAGGCGAGGCAGGGGCTGGACCGGCTCACCGCCTACCACCTGATCCACACGCGCGGCCCCGGCCGCTACGCCTTCCACGACCTGCTTCGCCTCTACGCCGCCGAGCACGCCGCCCCTCGCCGGTGCCGCCCGTCCGGCGGCCTTCGGCAGCCAGGAGTGCGCCGCTGCCTGGCTGGAGGCCGAGCACGCCTACCTCGTCGCGCTGATCCACCACGCCCACCGGCACGGCCCCGGCGAGCTGGTCTGGCGGCTGACGGACGCGCTGCGCGGTCATCTGAGTGAGCAGGCATTTGGACGACTGGCTCGCCTGCGCCCGGGCCGCCCTCGCCCTCGCCCTCGCCGAGGCGGAAGGCGGCCGGGCGGCCCAGGCCGTGATCCACGCCGCCGCGTACGCCGGACGGGCCCTGGCCATCGCCCGCGACCGCTCCTTCCGCGTGCTCGAAGGCCACGCGCTGACCGCGCTCGCGAGGCTCGGCCTCGCGCTGGACGAGCCGGCCGAGGCCGTCACCCGGGCCCGCCAGGCCCTCGCGCTGCACCGCGAGAGCGGCCACCGCCTCGGCGAGGCGAGGGCGCTGCGAGTGATCGGCGAGGCTCTGTACGAGCAGGAGCGCGCCGACGCCGCTGCGGCGCACTGGCGGGAGGCGCTCGCCCTGTTCGTCACGGTCGGCAGCCCGGAGGCGGCGGAGGTCGGCGTCCTCCTCGGCGGGTGACGCCCGGCCGCGCGACAGCGGGACGACGCCAGGACGACGACCGGCGACGGAAACCTTGCTCCCGGAGAGACGGGGTGAGGAGAACCGTTGTCATCGACGTCCGAACTGAGCTCAGCGGGAGACCGGCGGAAGGTGCCCGGCCTCGTGCCGCGCGTCGTCGAGGTCATCGACGATCATCCGGCGGGCGGCCGCTGCAGGGAGCTGTACGAGGGCAACATCGGCATGCGCGTCCTGTCGTACGGGGCCGAGGTCCGGGTCGCCGCCCCGCGGTCCCCGGACTCGTACCAGATCTACCTGCTCCTGCGCGGGGCCGGGAAGGCGAGGGTCGGGGGCGAGCACGTCGACGCGCCGTCGATCATCGTCGGCCCTCGGGAGAAGTCCGACATGTGGTGGAGTGTCGACCATGAGGTGCTGATCATCCACATCCCCTCGGCGCTGATCGAGCGGACACTCGCCGACCACCTGGGCGACCCCCCTGAGCGCGCCCCGCGTTTCCGGCCGGACATCACCCGCGACAGCGCCTTCAGCGGGGTGCTCACCATGGTGTCGCGGGCGAGCGCCGGCGGCCGGCTGCCGTTCCTGGCCTCGCCCTCGGCGGGGCACCACTTCGAGCAGTTCCTGCTGCACAGCCTGCTGGACCTGCAGCCGCACGACTACTCCGCCGCCCGCCGCGGGCCCGGGGCCGCGTCGCGCCCGGCGGCGTTGCGCCGGGCGCGGCGTTACTGCGAGGAGCACGCGGGCGAAAGCGTCTCCCTGCGGGACATCGCCGCCGCGGCCAGGGTCAGCGCCCGCACCCTGCAGCACGAGTTCCGCCGCCACCTCGACACCACGCCGCTCGCCTACCTGCGCCAGGTACGCCTGGCGCACGCGCACGCCGACCTGGTGCGCCTGGCCCGGACCGGCGCCGAGGTCACCGTCACGGAGGTCGCCACCCGCTGGGGGTTCACGCATCTGGGCCGCTTCGCCTGCCTCTACAGGGAGACCTACGGCCGATCGCCCTCCAGCACCCTGTACGGGAAGCGCGGCCCTCGCGCGCGACCCGGATAGCCACGCCTTCCCTCTGCCGATTGGATCAACGACATGAACCTGCTCAAGAAGGCGATGATGAGCACGTCGGTGCTCGGCGCGGCCCTCTGCCTCACCTCCGTCCTGGGGGTCCCGGCCGCCCAGGCCGAGGTGTGGGCCTGCGACGCGACCGCCGATCCCGGCCTCAACATGGGAGAAGCCGTCTGCTACGAGGGCTTCGGCAACTACCGCGTACGGGTCGAGTGCAACTCGGCGCACTGGCCGTACACGAGGAACATCGACGGCCCGGTGGTGTACAAGAGCTCGGATCAGCTGAGGGGGCCGTCCTCCGTGGTGTGGGGAGAGCCGAACGGCTGCCACGTCGTCCGCGCGTGGCCCGTCGCCCTCTGACAGTGATCACTCGGGAGTCCGTCGCCCCGACGGCGGACTCCGCCCCTCAGCTCAGGACGACGAACGGCCGGACCGCGCGCCGAACCAGCGCGGCAGCACGCCGGCCAGCTCCGCCTGGTCCTCGCCGGCCCAGGCCACGTGGCCGTCGGGGCGGAGCAGCACGGCGGGGACGTCCAGCTCGGCGCCGGTGTCGACGACGTGGTCCACGCGATCGGCCCAGCCCTCCGCCGAGAGCCGGCCGGTCGCGTCGAGCAGCAGGCCCCGGCCGGCGCGGGTCAGCTCGTAGAGGCGGCCGCGCCGCAGCCTGACGTCCCGCAGCCGCCGCCCCACCAGCGCGGAGCCGCCGCCGAGGTCGTAGCGGACGCCGATGGCGGTGACCTGCTCGATGAGGTACGTGCCCACCTCGTCGAACTCCATGAGCCGCGCCAGCAGCCGCCCCACCGCCCGGGGCCCCGGCTCGTCGGACATCAGGTGCATGCGCACGCGCGTGTCGTCCAGCACGGCGGCGGCCACCGGGCGGCGTTCGGCCTCGTAGGTGTCGAGCAGCCCGTCCGGAGCCCAGCCCGCGACCTCGGCGGCCAGCTTCCAGCCGAGGTTGAACGCGTCCTGGATGCCCAGGTTGAGCCCCTGCCCGCCGGCCGGCGGGTGCACGTGGGCCGCGTCGCCGGCCAGCAGCACCCGGCCGTCGCGGTAGCGCTCGGCCAGGCGCGTGGCGTCGCCGAAGCGGGACAGCCAGCGCGGCGCCCGCACGCCGAAGTCCGTGCCCGCGACCGCCCTGAGCGCCTGCCGGAACTCCTCCAGCGTCGGCGGCACGCCACGGTCCTCCGCCACGCCCGGGGCGGGCACGATCACCCGGTACGTGCCGTCGCCGCCCAGCGGCAGCAGGCCGAAGCGCGGCTGCGTCTCGCGGATCCGCGCGACGGCGGCGGCGATCGCCTCGGGGTCCTCGTCCGCCGCCATCTCGCCGAGCAGCGTGTCCAGCCTGCTCGGCTCGCCGGGGAAGCCGACGCCGAGCAGCTTGCGCACCGTGCTGCGGCCGCCGTCGCAGCCCGCGAGGTAGCGGGCGCGCAGCCGCGTGCCGTCGCCGAGCTCGGCGGTGACGCCGTCCGCGTCCTGGCTGAGGCCGGTCAGCCTGGCTCCGCGCCGGATCTCGGCGCCCAGGCCGGCGGCGTGCTCGGCCAGCAGGCGCTCGGTGACGGTCTGCGGGATGGCGAGAAGGTAGCCGTGCGCGGTGTCCAGCCCGGCGGGCGCCGGCCGCTCGGCCCCGGCGAGCGAGGCGCGCAGCGGACGCCGCCGGCCGTGCGCGAGGAACCGCTCCAGCAGGCCGCGCTGGTCCATCACCTCGATGCTGCGCACGTGCAGGCCCTGCGCCTTGGCGTACGGGGCCGGCTCGCTCTCCTTCTCCAGCACGAGCACCCGCACGCCGTGCAACCGCAGCTCGGCAGCCAGCATCAGGCCCGTGGGCCCGCCGCCGGCGATGATCACGTCGAACATGTACCGCCCATCCGTCGTACGACTTCCGGTCGGGCAGTCTGCGGCATGAGGGGGGTCTTGCCGCAAGCCCCGGGGTGCGCTGTAACTTGGAAGTGGCAGGGGAGTCCCTTCCAGTCACAGAGCTTGCGGCGCCGAGCGGCGCTGGAGGTGGATCTGGCGGACGCACTCGTCGGCGACGCGGCGGGCGAAGCGGGCCGGATCCTCGTGCGCGGGCCGGTGCTCCGGCACCACGGCGTGCACGATGCCCTCGGCGAGCAGATCGGCCGCGCCGACCCGCTGCCGCCTGGCCACGGCGGGCGCCCGTTCGGGGCCGCCGTGCAGGATCGCGCTCGCGCCCTCCGGCGGGAGCGGCGACAGCCACGCGTGGCCCGCCGCGATCACCCGGCGGGAGGGCAGCAGCGCCAGCGCGCCGCCGCCGGTGCCCTCGCCCAGCAGCACCGAGACGGTGGGGACGGTGAGCTCCACCATCTCGGCCAGGCAGCGGGCGATCTCGCCGGCCAGCGCGCCCTCCTCGGCCGCCGCCGACAGGTCCGCGCCCGGCGTGTCGATGACGCAGACCAGCGGCAGGCCCAGCTCCTGGGCGATGCGCATGCCGCGCCGGGCGCCGCGCAGCGCGGCCGGGCCCAGGGGCCGCTGCTGCGACTGGGTGCGGCGGTCCTGCCCGACGAGGACGCAGGAGGTGCCGGAGAAGGAGGTGAGCGCCAGCAGCAGCGCGTCGTCGGTCTCGCCGAGCTGGGTGCCGTGCAGCGGCAGCACGTCGTCGGCCGCGTGACGCAGCAGCTCCCGCACGCCGGGGCGGTCGGGACGGCGGGTGAGGGTGATCGACGCCCAGGCGTCGCCGCCGGGCGGAGCGCCCTCCGGGTCGGCCGCCGGGGCCGGGGACGGGGACGGGGACGGGGGCGGGGGCGGGCAGGGAGCGGCAGGGGAGAGCAGGGCGAGGGCGCGGGCGGCGACGCCGGCCAGCTCGCCCGCGGGCACGACCGCGTCCAGGATGCCCTTGTCGACCAGGTTCTCCGCCACCTGGACGCCTTCGGGGAACGGCTCCCCGCGCAGCGTCCGGTAGACGAGCGGCCCGAGGAAGCCGATGAGCGCCCCCGGCTCGGCGACCGCGACGTGCCCGAGCGAGCCCCAGGAGGCGAACACCCCGCCGGTCGTCGGATGGCGCAGGTAGACGAGGTACGGCAGGCCCGCCGCCTTGTGCGCGACGACCGCGCGGCTGATCTCGACCATCCGCACGAACGCCGGCGTGCCCTCCTGCATGCGGGTCCCGCCCGAGGCCGGCGCGGCGATGAGCGGCAGCCGCTCGCGGGTGGCCCGCCGCACGGCGGCGACGATGCGCTCGGCCGTGGCCACGCCGATGGAGCCGCCGAGGAAGCCGAACTCGCTGACCACGAGCGCCGCCGCGTGCCCGCGGATGGTGGCCCGCCCGGTGAGCACCGCCTCGTCGGCGCCGGACTTCCGCTCCGCGCGCCGCAGCACGGCGAGGTAGCCGGGATCGCAGGCGCCCCGGTCGATCGGCTCGTCCCAGGAGCGGAAGCTGCCCGCGTCGACCGTGGCCTCGATCAGCGCACGGGCGGTGGGCGGGGTCGCGGTCAGCGCGCGGGCGCCGGTCGGCGTCATGCCCGGCGCAGCCTGGCGTCGTTGCCGACGATCGGGTTGCGCAGCGTGCCGAGCCGGTCCACCTCGACCTCGACGACGTCGCCCGGCTGCAGCAGCCACGGGGGAGTGCGGGCGTAGCCGACCCCGGCGGGTGTGCCGGTGGCGAGCAGGTCGCCGGGGCGCAGCGTGAACGTCCGGGAGATCAGCGAGAGCGTGTCGCCGACGGTGTAGACCATCTCGTCGGTGCTGCCATCCTGGACGACCTCGCCGTTGACCCGGGTGCGCACGCGCAGGCCGTCGCGCAGGTCGCCGACCTCGGCCGCGGGCACCAGGGGGCCGAGCGGGCCGGAGTTGTCGCCGTTCTTGCCGAGGATCCACTGGCTGGTGAGCTTCTGGGCGCGGCGGGAGGTGATGTCGTTGAAGACGGAGTAGCCCGCGACGGCGGCCAGCGCCTCGTCCGGGGTGGCGTCCACCAGCGTCGCGCCGACGTAGGCGACGACCTCGCCCTCCCAGTCCAGGCCGTCCTCGTCCGGCGGGACGGGCACGGGGGCGCCGTCCACGGTGAGCGACCGCGTCCAGCGGGCGAACAGCGTGGGGTGCGGCGGCAGGTCCTGGCCGGCGAAGGAGCCTTCGGCGGCGTGCTTGAGGTAGTTCAGCCCGATGCAGATCACCCGGGCGCCGGGCAGCACCGGCGGCACGAAGGTGACGTCGGCGGCCGGAACGCTCTCGCCGCCGGGCTCACGGGACAGGAAGCCCGGCGCGTCCTCCCAGAACCGCTCCAGAGGCGCCACCACGGTCACCTCGGTGCCGTCGGGTGACAACGACGCCACCTCGACCGGGCCGCCGTTCCTGCGGATCCCCGCGATCCTCATCGATCATCTCTCCTCGCGCCGAAGGACATGAACCCTTCTAAAGGTTAGAAGGTTTGTGCTTAGATGCGGACTATGCCGCAACGTTCCTCCTCCGGACAAGCCCTGACCGCCATGGGGCAGGGCGCGCGGACCCGCGCCGAGCAGCTCGCCGCCCTGCTCGACGACCGGATCCGCACCCGCGCCCTGGCCCCGGGCGACCCGGTCGGGACGCTCGAGTCGCTGCGCGCGGAGACCGGCCTGGCCTACGCCACGGTCAGCGAGGCGGTCCGGCTGCTGCGCGACCGGGGCGTGCTGGAGATCCGGCCGGGGCGCGGCGGCGGGCTGTTCGTCGCCGAGCGCGGGCCGGTGGTGCGGCTGCGGCACACGCTGCTCAGCGTCGCCGAGGAGCCGGGCACCGTCGCCGACGCCATCGAGCTGCGCGACCACCTCGAAGAGCTCGTCGACGTCGGCGCCGCCCGGCACCGCACCGGCCGGGACGTCGCCGACCTGCGCGGCCTGCTGCGCCGGCTCCGCGCGGCCCCCGACTGGGACGGCTTCATGCGCGCCAACTGGGCCCTGCACGAGCGGATCGCCGCGATCAGCCCCAACGCGATGGCGCGGGCCGTCTACACCGGCACCCTGGGCCACCTGGGAGCCGCGTCCTCCCGCTTCGACGACGACCCGGCCGCCGCCGCCGGCTACCGCGCCGAGCGCTACCAGGTCCACGCCGACCTGGTCGAGGCCATCGCCGGCGGCGACGAGGACGCGGTGCGCGCCGCCGTCGCCCGGCACAACACCACCACCTGAGAAAGACCGAAGGGGCTCCGACATGCCCGGTGAGTACCGCCAGTACCTGTTCCCGCACGATCACCCGAGGCTGGCCGAGGTGCGGGGCCTCGACCCGTACGCGTACGGCGAGTTCGCCAGGAAGCCCGGCACGTTCACCGGCGGCCTGGTGGAAGGCTGGACACCGCTCTACAAGAACGACTTCCACGGGATCACCGAGGACGGCGTCCCGCGCGAGGGCCTGTACCCGCTGGAGCCCGCCCGGCCGGGGGAGGAGGCGCCGGTCGCGGTCATGGTGGCCGCCGCGGGCGACCTGCTCGCCGCGCTGGACGACGAGGGACGCGAGCGGATCTCGTACGCCGTGGACGCCGTGGAGTGGCAGACCTGGGCCAACCCCGAGTTCATGCAGTTCGACACCGGCCTGCGGCTGGACCAGCAGCCGCCCGCCGTCCGCGAGCGCGCCCTGGCCCTGGTGCGGGCCTCGCTGTCCCCCGAGGGCTACCGGCTGGCGCACGCGATGATGCTGGTCAACGGCTTCCTCGGCGAGGTCGTCGGCCTGGAGAGCATCCTCAACGAGTTCAGCTACAACCTCGCCCTCTACGGCACTCCCGACCTGCGGGCCCCCTGGGGCTGGCAGCTCTACGGCCACCACTGCGCGCTCAACTGCCTGGTCGTGGAGGGGCGCATGGCGCTGTCGCCGGTGTTCCTGGGCGCCGAGCCCGACGAGATCGACGCCGGCCCGCACGCCGGGCTGCGCGGCCTGTTCGCCGACCGGGTGGAGCTCGGGCTGCGGCTGATGGCGGCCCTGCCGGAGGAGCGGCGGCGGCAGGCCGTCGTGTACGAGCGGATGGTCGATCCCGCGATGCCGGAAGGCCGGGTGCACCCCGGTGACGAGCGGCACCTGGCCGGAGCGTTCCAGGACAACCGGGTCATCCCGGTCGAGGGCGTGCGCCTCGCGGACGTGCCCGCCGAGGCGCGCGAGCTCGCGCTGGCCATCGCCGAGTCCTTCGTCCGGCCGCTGCCGGAGGGGCCGCGCGCCGCCCGCATGCGGGAGGTCGCCGGGCATCTCGACGAGACCTGGTTCTGCTGGATCGGCGGCCACCGGCCCGGCGACGTCTTCTACTACCGGCTGCAGTCGCCGGTGCTCATCGCCGAGCTCGACCACCACTGCGGCGTCTTCCTCGACTACGACACGCCCAAGCCGTTCCACGTCCACACGGTGCTGCGCACCCCGCACGGCAACGACTACGGCCGGGCCTGGGTCCGCCAGTGGCAGCGGCGGGCCCTCCGATGAGCGCCGAGACCAGGCACGGCGGCCCGTCCAGGGGCGCGGGCCGGCCTCAGGCGGCGAGCAACCCGTCGATCGCCCGGCGGACCCTGGCCGCGACGTCCGGCTCGCCGAGGCGCATCGCCAGGTTGGCGGCGTTCAGCAACGCGTCGAGCTGGAACGCGGCGAGCCCGGGGTCGAGCTCGGCGATCTCCCCGGCGGCGCCGGCCCGGGACACCTGCTCGGCGAGCAGGGCCAGCCAGGCGCGCCGCTGCCGCGCCAGCAGGTCGCGGACCGGCCCCGGGCGGCTGTCGAAGTCGGGCAGGCTCGCCGCCCAGAAGCAGCCACCAGGGAAGAGCGGCGCCTCGGCGTAGGCGATCCAGCGGTCGAGCAGCGCCCTCAGCCGGGCCGCGCCGGGCGGCTCCGACGACGCCGGCTCGACGACCGCCTCCAGGAACAGCTCACCCGCGGTCTCGGCCGTGGCGACCTGGAGCTGCTCCTTGGTGGGGAACAACGTCGCCACGCCGCCCTTGCTGAGCCCCAGATCGGTGGCGAGCCGGCCGAAGGACAGCCCGCTCAGGCCCTCGACGGAGGCCACGTCCACGGCGTGCCGGGTGATCGTCCTCCTGGAGCGCGCGCCGCGCGCCACGCGCTGGTCACCGCTCATCTCGGTCCTTCCTGCGCGCCAGGCCCCTGACCAGCTCGGCGGCCATCACCGCCTGGCCCTCGGCGGAGAAGTGCACGCCGTCGGCGCTCAGCAGGCCCGGCCGGTCGTTGACCGGATGGTCCCACATGTCGGCCAGCACCGCGTCATGCTCGGCGGCCAGGGCGCGGATGACGTCGTTCAGCGCGCGCACCCGGTCGGACCAGTCGGGGAAGCGGGGGACGACGAACGCCCGGCCCAGGGTGAACGTCGTCAGCAGCGCGCCGGTCGCGGCGGCGCCCGCGAACAGCCGCCGCAGGTCCCGCTCGGTCGCGGCGAGGTCGGGCTCGCGCCGCCACAGGTCGTTCGCGCCGCAGGACACGTGCAGCAGGTCAGGGCCGAACTCCGCGATCCGGCCGAGCTGGCCGTCCAGCGTGCCGGCCACCGTCGCCCCGACGGCGGCGGTGTTCAGGTACGCCAGGTCAGGACGCACGCGGCGGAGCAGCCCGGCGAGCCGGTCGCACCAGCCGAGGTCGGCGTAGCCCCGGCTCGGGCCGTGGGTGCCGGCCGCCAGGCTGTCGCCCATGGCGGCGAACCGGCGCCAGGGGGCGTGAGCCAGCCAGGCGGCGTTCTGGACCGGCAGGCAGAGGGGGTCCGACTCTTCCGCGTACAGGGTGGTCATGACGATTAAAGTACGATCGTTCGTATTCAATGGCAAGCGGTGGACCGCCTCATCACGTGGAACCGTCTCGTCACCTCGTAGCCCGCCGCGGCGTACAGGCGGCCGGCCGGGCTGGTCTCGCCGGTCCACAGGAACCAGGACGTCCGCAGCCCTTCGGCGCGCATCCTCGTCATGGTGAGGTGCAGGAGGATCTTGCCGAGGCCGGTGCCGCGCAGGCCCGGGTCGACGCCGAAGGGGCCGAAGCGGTCGGGGGTGCCGGGGTAGGCCGCGTACAGGGCGAAGCCCACGATGTGATCTTTTTTCGCGATGAGGACCCGTTCGGGCTCGCGGTGCCGCCGGATCGCCTCGCCCCAGTCGGGGTTGAAGGCGCCGGCCGCGAACCGGATCAGCTCGGGCAGCTCGCCGGCCGTCGGGCCGCGGAAGACGTACCC
The DNA here is from genome assembly GCF_022664455.2 of Actinomadura luzonensis. Lineage (NCBI taxonomy): Bacteria > Bacillati > Actinomycetota > Actinomycetes > Streptosporangiales > Thermomonosporaceae > Actinomadura > Actinomadura luzonensis. Next base: position 178,329 of record NZ_JAKRKC020000001.1, on the reverse strand, counting down.
CTCACGCTCACGCGCGCGCAGCAGCTCGTGCACCTCGGGCGGGGTGCGGTAGCCGACGAGCGAGCGGTCCATCGCGACCGGCGACTGGCGCGTCCGGAAGCCCAGCTCGCCCAGCAGCCGGTAGCCGTCCGGGTAGAGCTCGGGGTCCACGCCCGGCAGCACGTAGTTGGGGGTGTACGACGCGAAGTCCACCGTCGTGCGGCCGAGGCCCTCCAGGAACGCCACCGCCTCGCCCACCAGCCGCCGCCCCAGGCCGCCGCCGCGATGCTCGGGGACGACGAAGAAGAACGGGATCCAGCCGGCGTCCGGCTCCAGGCCGGTGCCGGGCGCGAGGGGGATCAGGCGGCGGACGGCGTACGCGCAGCCTGCCACGGCGCCCCCGGCCACGGCCACGCGCAGGCCCTCCGGGTCGAAGTTGGGGTCGAGCAGCACCCGGTCCCTGAACCAGCCGGACGTCGTCGGGTCGGCGGGCATGCTGCGGTTCCAGGCGTCGACCAGCGAGGTCTCATCGCCGGAGCGGAAGGGGCGGACGGTGACCAAGGGTATGCGGTCCTTTCGTCGGCGGTCGGTGCCCGCTGACCATCATGGCCCGCCCCGACCCCGGGGGCAGAATGACGGTCATGCTGAAGATCGACTTCCTGACCCCGTCCGACCGCGCCGCCTGGGAGAGGCTGGCCCGCGGCAAGGACGCCTACTTCGGCGTCGGACGCGGCGACGACGCCTACGAGCGGACCTGGCGGCGCCTGCTCGACGACGAGCGGGTACGCGGCGTCGCCGCCCGGCTCGACGGGAGCATGGCCGGCATCGCGCACTACGTTTTCCACGCCGGAGTCTGGTCCGCCGGCAGGTGCTACCTGGCCGACCTGTTCGTGGCCGCGGAAGCCCGGCGGCGGGGCGTCGCGACGGCGGTGCTCGCCTGGGTGGCCCGGGACGCCGAGGAGCGCGGCTTCCCGGGGCTCTACTGGAACACGCTGGAGGACGCCCCGGCCCGCGCGCTGTACGACCAGGTCGGCAGGTACCACGACGGGCTCGTGCTCTACACCTACCGGCGCGAGCCCGGATATACACCGAGTATATAATCTAGGGGTATAGTCACCGGACATGGATCACTTGATCGACGACCAGGTCCGGACAGACCCGCGCGAACTGCGGCGGCGACGGGGCCGGAGAGCGGCCGCCGCCGGGCTCGTCGCCGTCCTGGCCGCCACCAGCCTCAGCCAGGCGGCGCCCGCCTCCGCCGCTGCCCCGTCCACCGAGCTGCGCCTGCCCGCGCCCACCGGATCCCGGCCGGTCGGCACCACCACCCTGTACCTCAAGGACACCTCGCGCCCCGACCCCTGGGTCCCCAGCGTCAAGGCCCGCGAGCTGATGGTCTCGCTGTGGTACCCGGCCAAGGCGCCCGGCCGCCACCGGGCGCAGTACATGACGCCCAAGGAGTCCGAGCTGCTGCTCAAGGACGGCGGCATCACCACCGTCCCGTCCGACGCCCTCAGCAAGGTGCGCACCAACGCCTTCACCGACGCCCGCCCCGCCGGCCGCCCGCACAGCCTGCCCCTCATCGTGCTCTCTCCCGGGCACTCCAAGCCCAGGACCGAGCTCACGGCCCTGGCCGAGGAGCTGGCGAGCCGGGGATACCTGGTCGCCGCCATCGGCCACACCTACGAGAACGTCGCCCAGACCTTCCCCGACGGGCGGGTCACGACCTGCGTCACCTGCGAGATGGACAAGGACCTGGACGTCTGGCGGAAGCTGGAGCGAGGCCGGGCCGCCGACGTCTCGTTCGTGCTGGACGAGCTGACCGGCGCGCACCCGAAGTGGAAGGGCGCGCGCCTGATCGACACCTCCAGGATCGCCATGTCCGGCCAGTCGGCGGGCGGCGCGAGCACGCTCGCGGCCATGGCCGCCGACTCCCGGCTGCGCGCCGGCATCGACGTGGACGGCACCGTCGAGACCCCGCTCCCCGAGGCCGGGCTGTCCCGGCCGTTCCTGCTGCTGGGCAAGCCCGCCACCTACACGCCGGGACAGCCCGGCCCCGGCGCCAACTGGGAGGGCGTCTGGGCGGGGCTGCACGGCTGGAAGCGCTGGCTGCTCGTGACCGGGGCCGTGCACCTGTCCTTCACCGACCTCGGCGTGCTGGTGGACCAGGTCGGCATCGACATCGGCGCCGGCATCCCGGGCGCCCGCGCCATGGACGTCACCCGCAGGTACGTCGTGGCCTTCTTCGACCAGCACCTGCGCAACAAGCCGCAGCCCCTGCTGGACGGACCGTCGGCGAGCTACCCGGAGGTCAAGTTCTGCGCCCCGGAGAAGAAGACCTGCGCGTAGCGTCCCGCCGCAGGTCGTCGAGCGCGGACCGGAGCAGGCGCACCGGCCGGCGGTGCAGGCGGGCACCTCTTCCCGGCGGCGGGCGGGCGGTCAGGGGGCGGCGGTGGGGACGCGTAGGGCGAGCATGGCGACGTCGTCGTCGTTCTCGGCCGGCCGCACCCGGTCGAGGATGACGTCGCACAGGTGGTCGAGGGGCCGGCGCGCGAGCGAGGCGGCGTGCCGGCGCAGCCGGGCGAGCCCCGTGTCGAGGATGTGGGTGCGGGACTCGACGAGCCCGTCGGTGTAGAAGAGCACGGCGGAGCGGGGCGGCAGCTCCACGGTGGCGTCGGTGCGCGTGGGCCGGATCCCGGTGCCGAGCACCGGCCCGTGCCCGGACTCCAGGAAGCGGGTCCGCCCGTCGTGCTCGATCAGCAGCGGCGGGGGATGGCCGGCGTTGGCCCAGGTCAGCAGCCAGCGGTCGTCGTCGGTGTGCTGGAGGTGGGCGAGGACGACGGTGGCCATGGTGGCCTGCGCCATGCGGCCCACTGCCTGGTCGAGCCGGTCCAGGATCACGGCGGGTGACTCCTGCTGGATGGCGGCGTACGCCCGCAGCATGTTGCACACCTGGGCCATGCCGGCCGCGGCGTCGAGGTCGTGGCCGACGACGTCGCCGATCACCAGGGCGGTGCCGCCGTCCGGCAGGGTGAAGGCGTCGTACCAGTCGCCGCCGACCTGCGACGCGCGCGGCGCGGGCACGTACCGGGCGCTCAGCTCCAGGCCGGGCACGGCCGGCAGTTGCGGCAGCAGGTGGCGTTGCATGGTCTCGGCCACCCGGCGCTGCCGCTCGTACAGGCGGGCGTTGTCCAGCGCCAGGCCGGCGCGGCGGGCGATGTCCTCGACCAGGAGCAGGTCGTCGGAGGTGAAGGGCCAGGGCTGGCCGGCGCGGCCGAGGGTCAGCGCGCCGAGCACCTCGCGCACCCCTCGGATCGGCGCGATGCAGGCCGAGTGCATGCCGGTGGCCTGGAACAGCTCCCGCTGCGCGACCGCGATGCCGGAGTCGGGGTCCCCGCGGTAGGTGTCGGGGCCGGTCAGGGTCGCGGTGACGCCGCGCAGCGCCCGCGACAGCGGCATCGGGGACTCCTCGGGCAACGGGGGCATGGGGCCTTCGAGGTCCTCCCGGTGGACCAGGGCGCCGTCGTCGTAGTGCACCACGACGGCGCGCGACACGCCGCGGTCCTCGGTGAGCAGGTCCACCACGACCCAGTCGGCGAGGAGCGGCGCGGTGAGCCGGACCAGCTGGTGCAGCGTCTCCTCCACCTCCAGACTGGCCGTGAGGGTGGTGGTGGTCTCCGCGAGCAGGGCCAGCCGGTCGAGCTCCGACATCGAGGCCGACGCGCTCACCCGCTCCGGCTGGGCGGGGACGGCCGCGGCCGACTCGTAGAAGATCACCAGAGCGCCGGTGCGTCCCGCTCCGAGGTGGCAGGGGGTGACCAGCCAGGAGACGGGCAGCAGGGTGCCGTCACCGCGCTCGAACCACTCCAGCTCGCCCTGCCCGGTGCCGCCGGTGATGAGCGGCTGCCGCATCGCGCACCGGCTGCGCGGCAGGGTGGCGCCGTGCCTGCCGCGGTGCAGCAGGTCGTGGGCGTCGCGGCCGAGCAGCTCCGCGGCGGTACGCCGGAGCAGCAGCTCGGCCTGCGCGCTGACCTCGACGATCCGGCCGGCGTCGTCCACCGCGTACGTGCCCGCTTCGCTGAGGTCGAACGCCCGGGACACGCGCTGCTTCCGCGCCGCCGGGAGCGTCCGCCCGTCGCCCTCGGGGAGGCTCACGAGGGCCCTCCTTCCTGCCAGTGATCCCGGTGACTGCCCATCATGCATCACCCGCGGCCCTGCTCCGCGCCAGGACGGCCGTGGCGCGGAGCAGAGCCGGCCGGGTCGGCGGCGGCCGGTCACACCACCGCGCCCGAGCCCTCCCGCCGGCCGCGGCGGGGCGCGGGCGGCTGCGGCGGAGGCCGCTTGCTGAGGCGTTCGAGCTCGATCGCGAGCGGCCCGGCCACGAACGACGAGGACGCCGTGCCGATCACGATGCCGGCGATGAGCGCGAGGGCGAAGTCGCGCAGGGTGTCGCCGCCCAGCACGGCCAGCGCGGTGAGGATGAACAGCGCGCCGAGCCCGGTGTTGACGGTGCGCGGGACGGTCTGCAGGATCGCCGCGTTGACGACGCCCGCGAAGCGCGCCCGCGGCCGGGCCTGCCACAGCTCGCGGACGCGGTCGAGGACCACCACCTTGTCGTTGATCGAGTAGCCGATGATCGTCAGCATGGCCGCGAGGAACACCCCGTCGACCGGCTTGCCGAGCCAGGCGAACAGGCCGAGCACGGCGGCCGTGTCCACGACGAGGGCCAGCACCGCGGCCGCGCCGAACGTCCACCGGAACCTGACGGCCAGGTAGCCGAGCTGCGCCGCGAGCGCCACGGCGAGGGCGACGAGCGCGTTGCGGCGCAGCTCGTCGCCGAGGCGGGGGCCGATGAGCTCGTCGCGCTGCTTGGTGACGTCGCCGAGCCGGGCGTCGAGCGCGCGTTCGATGGCGGTCACGTCGTCGGCGCTGATCGGCCCGGTCCGTACGGACACCGCGGCGCCGGAGACCTGCACGCCGGCGGCCGGGTGCCCGGCCTCGGCCACCGCCTGCCGCGCCGCCTCGACGCCGACCGGCCGCGCCGCGGCGAACTCCACCATCCGGCCGCCGGTGAACTCGACGCCGACGTTCAGCCCGCGCAGCACGAGCCCGGCCACGGCCGCGGCGACCAGGACGGCGGCGGCGGCGAGCCAGCGCCGGCCGGCGGCCATCAGGTCCGGGGCGCGCCGGGCGATCCAGGCCCGGACCCGGCCCTGCGCGGCGAGCCCCGACAGCCGCGAGCCGGTCCGGCTCAGGACCGCGTGCGCCAGGACGCGGGTGATGAGCATGGCCGACACCATCGAGGCGAGGACGCCGATGGCCAGCGTCACGCCGAACCCCCGCACCGGCCCCGAGGCCAGCCAGAACAGCAGCCCCGCGGCCAGGAGGGTGGTGACGTTGGAGTCGGCGACGGCGCTCCAGGCGCCCGCGAAGCCCCGGTCGAGTGCGGCGCGCAGGCCGCGGCGCGGCGCGCGGGCGTACTCCTCGCGGGCCCGTTCGAAGACCAGCACGTTGGCGTCCACCGCCATGCCGATCGCCAGGACGAACCCGGCCAGGCCCGGCAGGGTCAGCGTCGCCCCGAGGGCGACCAGGGCCGCGTAGGAGATGAGCCCGTACGCCGCCAGCGCGACGGTGGCCGTCAGCCCCGACAGCCGGTAGGTGACGGCGATGAACAACGCCGTGAGCAGGACGCCGGCGACCCCCGCCTGGGCGCTGGCGGCGATCGCCTGCGCGCCGAGGGTGGGCCCGACGGTGCGCTGCTCGACCAGGGTGAGCGGGACGGGCAGGGAGCCGCCCTTGATCAGCACGGCCAGGTCCCGCGCCTCCTGGTGGGTGAAGGAGCCGGTGATCCTCGTGGAGCCGCCCGGCATGCCGGCGCGGCAGGGCACGTCCTCGTTCACCTGTGGTGAGGAGATGACCGTGTCGTCGAGGACGATGGCGACCCGTCGCCGGGGGTCGCCGGGGCTGTGGCAGGCGGCCTCGCCGGTCAGGCGCTCCCAGGCGTCGGCGTGGCGGAAGCCGACGTCGACGTGCCAGCCCGGCCCCTGCTGCGGGTCGTGGCCCTCGGCGGCGTCGTTCACCCCGTCTCCGGCGATCGCGGGCGGGCCCAGCCGCAGGGGCTGCCCGGACTCGTCGGACAGCGTCCGCCCGGGGCCGGTCGGCGCCAGCACGGGGTGGAAGGTGAGCTGGGCGGTCCTGCCGATGACGGCGGCGGCCTGGCGCGGGTCGAGCACGCCGGGCAGCTCGGCGATGATGCGCCGCTCACCGGAGCGGAGCAGGGTGGGTTCGGCCACGCCGAGCGCGTCGGCGCGGCGGCGGAGCACGTCGAGGGCGCGGTCGGTGGCCTCGGCGTCCGCCGTGACGGTGAAGGAGTCGCGGGCCTCGAAGACGAGCTGGGTGCCGCCGCGCAGGTCGAGGCCGAGCCGTGGCGACTGAGTGACGGAAAGTAGCAGGGCGGTGGCGGCGACGACGAACGCCGCCACCGCGCGCCAGAAGGGCGCGCGGGACATGAGAGCCTCCACGGGCTGTCGAAGGGAAGGGACGTCAGCGCGTCGTGGAGGGCGGCGCCCGCGCCGGGGCCCGGCGCGCGGCCGGTCGCGGCTTCGGGTGCGGATAACCGGCCGCGACGGTGCGCGGCCGGGCGTACGGGTCCGGTCCCGCGCCGGACGGCAGCACCGCCGGCCACATGGGCGCGGCCGGCGCTCCGGCGGCGGCCTGCGCGCAGGGCAGCGCCGCGTCCTGGCCGGCGTGCACGGCGGGAGCGTCCCACCGTTCGGCTGCGCCTGAGGCGGCGATCGAGGCGAGGGCGGACGGCTCCGCCCCGCCGGGCAGGGGGCCCAGCAGGAACGCCGACAGCAGCAGGACCAGGACGGCGGGCAGTCTGCTGCGCACGTCTCCTCCTGTCGGCCGCGGCGAGGGTATTGCCGGCCACCGTACCCCGCCGCCGGTGTGGGCGCATCCGTCCGCTGTCGGGGCTTCTCGCCGGGCTGGGCTATGGTCGGCTCGACCTCTCCAGCCTGCCGCCGCAGGCGGGCAACGTGCGCGAGCACCACGTGCTGTCGTGGTGGCCGCCGCCGCGCGGCGCACGTCAGGACGAGCTGAACCACCTCGCGATGCTGCCGTCGCCCGGCCCGGCCGCGGACCTGCTGCGCGACCCGCAGCAGCTCGCCCACCGCGCCGTGGGCTCGCGCGGCCCGCCGCTCGCCTGACCTGCGCCTTCTCCGCCCGCACCGCGCCGCGGCCCTCCGCCCGGCCGGGGGTGCGCGGCCCTTGACGGCATGCCCAGGCCCAGGGCGTTCCCCGGGCCCGACGCCGCCTGCCCGTGCCCGGGCGGGCCTGCCGCGTCGCCCGCCACAGCTTCCGAAAGGAACCCGGCGGCGACGGCACCCGGCAGGAGCTGATCGCCTCGGTCGCCGCCGCCGAGCGCGCGGTCGCCGAGCTGTCCCAGGCCTTCGACCGGCTGGTGGCCGGCACCTACGGCCGCTGCGTCCGCTGCGCGGCGGCATCCCGTACGAACGGCTCAAGATCCGGCCGCTGGCGCGCACCTGCATCGACTGCCAGCGGCGGCAGGAGGCCGCCTGACGCCTCGGCAGGGCGGTCAGCAGCCCACCCGCCGGCTGCTCAGCGCGATGTCGTCCAGCCACACGTCGTAGCCGGCGGGGGCCGGGTTCGCCTGGTAGAGCTGCCAGCCCACCTTGACCGTGTCGAAGCGGGGGAAGACGAAGTCCACCGGGTTGCCGCCGTGCTCCCTGGTGGACACGGTCAGCTCCGGCTTGGCCACCCCGTCGAACCACAGCGACACGCGGTTGTCGGCGGCGTCCAGGTGCCATTCCACGCAGGTCCAGGCCCCGGCGACGGAGGGCGCGGTGGTCCGCCAGTTCGTCCAGTCGCCGGTGGGGCCGCCGTCCGCGCCGACGCCCCAGTACGCGGCCCCGCCGTAAGGCGGCGGCGCGTACTGGCCGCCGAGCGGGCGGACGATCTCGGGCCCGTCGCCGGTCGCCTCGACCAGCGTGTAGTGCGCCCAGTCCGGGGCGGTCGGGAACGCGGCGGCGCGGAGCCGGACGCGCCCGTAGAAGCTGTTGCCCGGCGCGGCGAAGTCGTCCACCTTGAGGAACGCGCGGCCGTTGCCCTCGGTGTGCACCCGCAGCACCTTCTGCCCCTGCCGCCCGGCGCGCTCGACGGTGAGCGTGCCGTGCTCGGTGTCGATCCCCCAGCGCAGGCTGGCGGCGCCGCCCACGGGCAGGGCCTGGAAGTCCTCGCAGAACAGCAGGTCCGCCTTCGCGCACGTGCGCGCGTCCGGCTGGGCGGAGGCGGCGGGGGCCGCCAGCGGCACCATCAGGAGGGACGACACAACGGCGCGGGCCAGCCAGGTACGCACGACGACTCCCTTTCACGCGGATGCGGGTGAGCGGGAGTAAGGTACGCCATCCGCCGCCCCGCGAGCGGCCGCGCGGCCACGGCCGCCGGCATCGCCGCTGGTGGAGGGGCCGCGGCCGGGGAAACTTTCATCCGGCGGAGGCCCTATCCACGGTGCCGGGTGAGCGCTATGGTGTGCCGCGTGACGCTGATTACTCTCCGTAACAGTTTGGCCACTCTTCGCTTCGACCTGGCCGCCTCCCTGGTGGTCGTGTTGGTCGCGGTGCCCCTCTCCCTGGGCGTCGCCATGGCCTCCGGCGCGCCGCTGGCCGCCGGGCTGATCGCCGCGGCGGTGGGCGGGATCGTCGCGGGCCGGCTGGGCGGCTCGCCCGTGCAGGTGAGCGGGCCGACGGCGAGCCTGACCGTGGTGGTCGCCGGGCTGGTGCAGACGTACGGGTGGCGCGCCACCTGCCTGATCACCGTCCTGGCCGGGGTCGTCCAGGTGCTGCTCGGCGCCCTCAGGACGGCGCGGGCCGCGCTCGCCGTCTCGCCCGCGGTCGTCCACGGCATGCTCGCCGGGGTCGGCGTCATCATCGCGCTGTCGCAGCTCCACGTGGTGCTGGGCGGCAGCCCGCAGTACTCGGCCCTGGCGAACCTGATCCAGTTGCCCGGCCAGATGCTCGACATGCACGGGCACAAGGTCATGGTCGGCGTGCTCGCCATCACCGTCCTGCTGGTCTGGGGCCGGCTGCCCAAGCCCGTGCAGGCGCTCCCGGCCCCGCTGGCGGCGCTGCTCGTGGCCGCCGGCACGGCGTGGCTGTTCCGCTGGGACGTCACCAGGATCGACCTGTCCGGCGCGGTCACCGCCTGGGCCCCGCCCGAGCTGCCCCACGGCGACTGGCACCAGCTCGCCGTGGCGGTGCTGCTGGTGGCGTTGCTGGCCGGCGCCGAGTCGCTGCTGTGCTGCGTCGCCACCGACGGCATGCACACCGGCCCCCGCGCCGACCTCGACCGCGAGCTGTCCGCGCAGGGCGTCGCCAACATGACGAGCGGCCTCCTCGGCGGCCTGCCGGTGGCCGGGGTGATCGTCCGCAGCACCACCAACATCCGGGCCGGCGCGCGCACCCGCTGGTCGGCGGTCCTGCACGGCGTCTGGGTCCTGCTGTTCGCGCTCTGCCTCGGCTGGACGATCAAGCTGATCCCGATCGAGGCGCTGGCGGCGCTGCTGGTCTTCATCGGCGTCCGGACGATCAGCCTCGGCCACCTCAAGAAGGTCCACGGCCACCACGAGGTGCCCGTCTACGTGCTCACCATGGCCGGCGTGGTGCTGGTGGGGCTGGCCGAAGGCGTCCTCGGCGGGATCGCCCTGGCCGCCCTCCTGGCCCTGCGCCGGCTGACCCGGGTCACCGTCACCAAGGACGCCGAGCCCGGCGGCGGCGTGCGCGCGACCGTCTCCGGCTCGCTCACCTTCCTCAGCGTGCCCCGGCTGACCCAGGAGCTGCGCGCGATCCCCGCCGGGACCGCCGTGCTCCTCGACCTCAACATCGACTTCATGGACAACGCCGCCTTCGAGGCCGTGCACTCCTGGCGGCTGGACCACGAACGCCTCGGCGGCACGGTCACCATCGACGAGCTGCACGACGAGTGGTACGCGATGGCCGCCAGCGGCCGGCGCGTCTCCCGGGCCAAGACCCCGCCGCGGCTCACCGGACGCTGGCGCCTGCCGAGGCCCCCGCGCCGCCCCGGCGAGAGCGCCGGCGGCGAGGCGCACCCGCTCGCGCCGGGCGCCGAGGAGTCCCACCGGTCCACGGCGCCGCTCGGCCGCCCCCACGCCGCCGCCGAGCCGGCCCGCAACCAGCCGGCCCACCTGTTCATCACCTGCGCCGACTCCAGGGTGGCGCCCGACCTCATCGCCGGCGGCGGCCCCGGGGAGCTGTTCGTGGTCCGCAACGTCGGCAACCTCGTGCCCCGCGCCGAGCCCGGGGCTCCCGCGGACTTCGCCGACGCCTTCGCCGACGACTTCGCCGACGACTCCGTCGCCGCCGCCGTCGAGTACGCCACCCGCGTCCTGAAGGTCCACACCATCACGGTCTGCGGGCACTCCGGCTGCGGCGCCATGGCCGCGCTGCTCAGCGGCCCCGCCGCCACGGCCCAGCTGCCCCGGCTGCACCGCTGGCTCCGGCACGGCGAGAGCGGCCTCGGCGGGCTGGGCGACGGCGGGCCCGAGGCCATGCTCGACGAGCTCGGCCGGCGCAACGTGCGGCGGCAACTGGACAACCTCATGACCTGCCCGGGGGTCGCCGAGCAGGTCGGCGACGGGCGGCTCAAGCTGGTCGGGCTCTACTACGACGTCGCCTCCGCCCAGGCCCACGTGGTGCCCCCGCCGCTCCCCGACGCCCCGGGGACGGACGCCGAGCCGAGCCCGCGGTGAGCGAACATTACAGCGCTCTCATGTTCATCTCACGGCGGCCTAACCGTTCCGGCGCACAGTGAGGCTCGGACGGCACCTGAGGAGGCAGCGTTGGGAGTGGTGTTGCGATGGCGGCCACCGGTCGGGGGCCTGGTCGCCCTGGCCTTCGTGGTGAGCACGACTTTCTCGCCCAGCGCCGGCGCACCGGCCCGGCAGCTGCCGGTGGCGTACGCGCGGGCTGCGGCCGCCCCTGACGACCGCGGCGGCGACGCCTTCTTCCTGCGCGCCGGCGACGACGACACCTGCTGGGTGCAGGACGGCCTCTCGGGCCGCCTGGAAGACTGCGCCACGGCCGAGCCGCCCGGCAGCCAGGTCGGCGGGCCGGCCGGCAGCGGCTTCGACGGCCGGTCGGGCCTGTTCGCGATGGCGGGCGTGGTGGGGGCGTTCGCCTTCTGCGGCGCCGCCTACTGGCTGACGACCAAGCTGGAGGGCCGCGAGGACGCCCTCCCACCGGAGACGCTGACGTAACGCGCGGGCGCGTCCGGCCGAGCGCCTCGGCCTCGGCTTCGGTCTCAGCCTTGGCCTGGAGAGGGGGCCGGGGCGGGGCCGTCAGGCGCCGGTGGCCTGGGCGGAGACGCGTTCGACGGCCGCGACCGCGACCTCGGGCTGGTCGGTGTAGATGTAGTGGCCGCTGTCCTTGGCCGTGCTCAGCTTGCTGCGGCTGGACAGCGCGAGCCACGCGCGCTGCCCGGCGGCCCACGCCTTCTCCAGGCGCGGCCCGTACGTCGGGACGGCCGCGAGGTACGGCTTGCCGTGCTGGATCACCTCCACCGGGATCCGCCCGGCGGAGCGCACCTCGCCGTCGGCTATGACGAGCCGTTCCGGGTTCTGGCCCTGGAAGACCGCGAGGTTCTGCGCGCGCAGGTCGGCCGCCGGGCCCTTGGCGGACGCGGGGATCGCCTTCGCGATGTCGGCCGACATGGTGGGCGGGGTGGCGTCCATCAGGACCAGGCCCTTGACCCGGTCCTGGTGGTCGGGGGCGTACCGGGCGGCGATGAGCCCGCCGAGCGAGTGGCCGGCCAGCACGACGGGGGCGTCACCGGCGACCCGGTCCAGCACCCCGGTCAGGGTCTTGCCGACGCCGGCGAGGTCCTGCGGGCCCGGCGGCTGGTCGCTGGCGCCCGAGCCGAGCCGGTCGTAGGAGCAGACCCGGTTCTTCCCGCTGAGCGTCCTCTGCAGCGCGGCCAGCTTGTCGAGCCCGTCGCCCGCCCCGTGCAGCAGCACGACGACCGGCCGGCCCTGCTCCGGCTCGCCGGAGCACGAGACGTTCACCGACCGGCCCCCGACCTGGATCTTCTCGGTGCCCTGGAGCGGGGCGGCGGCGGTCGTGGTGCGTGTGGCGGGGGCGAGCGGGTCCCAGTGCTCCAGGTCGTCGCCGCCGCCGCAGCCGGCGAGCGCCGCGCCGAGCGCGGTGCAGCACAGCGCGGCCGCGAGGGATGTCCTGGTCTTGCGGAGCATGAGGTCCTCCAGTGGTGGGGGAAGCGGACGGAGGGTCCGTGGCCGGGTCGTAACGCTACGGATCACGACAGGTCTGGATCGTCACCACAGGGTGGACATTCGCCGGTAGCTCGCGCGGGGGACAAGCGCCGCGGACGAGGATGCCCCGGCCCGCTGTCCCCCGAGCGAGCTACCCCCGAATGTCCACCGCACGGGGACGATTACCGGCCGCCGGATCTCTAGCGTTTCCGGCTGTAGCGGCGTCCGCCGCGAGACCGGCGCCGGTGCCGGGACTCAGCCCCCAGGTGAGGGAGTCGTCATGCGGTTGTTGAAGCAGCTCGTGCCCGTCGGAGCGGTCGCCTTCGCCGGCAGCGCGCTGGTGGGCGCGGTCCAGGGGAGCTGGTTCCTCACCTTGCTCCTCGGCGTCGCGACGGCCGCGCTCGCCCTCCTCGTGTACGCCCGCGTGGTGCGCTGGTCCGAGCGCCGCGAACCGGCGGAGGTGGCGTCGCGCGGCGCCGGCCGCGCCGTCGCGCGGGGGGTGCTGATCGGCGCCGCCCTGTTCGCGGCCGTGATCGTGAACCTCGCCTTCGTGGGCGGCTACCGCGTCGACGGCTGGGGCTCGCCGGCGGGCGCGGCCGGGTTGCTCGGCTTCATGGCCGCCGCCGCGGTGACGGAGGAGCTGCTGTTCCGCGGCATCCTGTTCAGGATCGTCGAGGAGCGCGTGGGCACGTGGCCGGCGCTGACGCTGACCGGCCTGCTGTTCGGCCTGTCGCACCTGTTCAACCCGCACGCCGACCTGTGGGGCGCGATCGCGATCGCGATCGAGGCGGGCGGCATGCTCGCCGCCGCCTATGCCGCCACCCGTACCCTGTGGGTGCCCATCGGGGTGCACTTCGGCTGGAACTTCGCGGCGGCCGGCGTCTTCGGCGCCGAGGTCTCGGGCAACGGCGTGCCGCAGGGGCTGCTGCACGGCGTGACGTCGGGCCCCGGCCTGCTGACGGGCGGCGCGTTCGGGCCGGAGGCGAGCCCGTACGCGGTGGTGTTCGGGCTGCTGCTGATGGCCGCGTTCCTGTGGCTGGCCCGCCGGCGCGGCACCATGGTCCCGCTGCGCCGCCGCGCGACCGCTACGCTCGCCCCGTGATCGATCTCCGGCGCGCCACGGACCTGTGGCGGCGGTGCGACGTCGTGGTCAGGGACTTACCGTTCGCGCTGCTGATGGCCCTCGCGTCCTTCCTGCCGGCGCTCCACGGCAAGGGGACGCAGGTCGGCGACCTGCCGATCCGCCCCTTCGACGACCTGACGTACGTGGTGATCGCCCTGGAGTGCCTGCCGCTCGCGGTGCGCCGGCGGTGGCCGGCCGTGTGCGTGGCGCTGGTGTCGCTCGGTTTCGTCCTGGACCAGCTCCGCGCGTACCACGCGTTCGGGGGCAACGCGATGGCCGTCGCGCTCATCAGCACGGGCGCCCACCTGGAGCGTTGGCGCCGGGTCACGGCGGTCCTGCTGTCCCTGGCGTACGTGCCGCTGGCGATCGCGCTCGCCCGGCTCGACGCGACCGAGAGGGTGGAGGGCTATGTGGTGTTCTACCTGGCGCTGGCCCTCGCGTGGGGCATCGGGACGTGGCTGCGCTCCACCCGCGCGGCCGAGGCCGAGCGCCGCCGCCACGTCGCCGCGGCCACCCGCGCCGCCGAGCGCACCAGGATCGCCCGCGAGCTGCACGACGTCGTGACGCACCACGTGACGGCGATGGTGGTGCAGGCCGAGGCGGCCCGCTACCTGACCGCCGTCCCCGACCGGCTCGACGCGACGCTGAGCGCCGTCACCGACACCGGCCGGCGGGCCATCGGCGACCTGCGGCACATGCTCGACCTGCTCAAGGCCGAGCACGACACCGACGTCGCCCTGCCCGCCTCGGGCGAGCTGCGCACGCTGGTGGAGCAGACCCGCCAGGCGGGGCAGCCGGTGGAGCTGGAGGAGGAGGGCAGCCCGGCGGAGTCGGCGGGCAGCGCCGAGCTGGTGACCTATCGCGTCGTGCAGGAGGCCCTGACGAACGCGCTCAAGTACGCCTACGGCAGCCGTACCGTGGTGCGGGTGCGCTACGGGGACAAGGAGATCAGCGTAACGGTGAGCACCGACGGTTCCGGCTCGCGGGCGGCCGGCTCTCCCGGCGGCAGCGGGCGCGGCCTGGCCGGGCTGCGCGAGCGGGTGGACGCCCTGGGCGGCGAGTTCAGCGCCGGGCGGCAGGCGGGCGGCGGTTTCCTGGTGCGGGCCCGCGTCCCCGCGGGGAGCCCGTCGTGACGGCGCCGGTCCGGGTGCTGGTCTGCGACGACCAGGCGCTGATCCGCACCGGGTTCGCCACGATCATCGACGCGCAGCCCGACCTGGAGGTGGTGGGCGAGTGCGGTGACGGGCGGGCCGCGGTGGAGCTCGCCCGCAGACTGCGCCCCGACATCGTGGTGATGGACGTGCGGATGCCGGTGCTCGACGGCATCGAGGCGACCCGCCTGCTGGCCGGCGCCGGGGTGGAGCAGCCGGTCAAGGTGCTCGTGGTGACGACGTTCAACCTGGACGAGTACGTCTACGAGGCGCTGCGCGCCGGCGCGAGCGGGTTCCTGCTCAAGGACGCCCCGCCGGCGCAGCTCCTGCACGGCATCCGTACCGTCGCGGCGGGCGCGGCGCTGCTGGCGCCCGAGGTGACGCGGCAGCTCGTCGGCAGGTACGCCTCCCGCATCCGCCCCGCCGAGGGCACGCCGGACGACCCGGCGCTGACCCCGCGCGAGCTGGAGGTGCTGCGCCTGATCGCCGACGGACTGTCCAACAGCGAGATCGCGGCCACCCTGGTGATCAGCCAGGAGACCGTGAAGACGTACGTGTCGCGCATCCTGACCAAGCTCGGCCTGCGCGACCGCGTGCAGGCCGTCGTGTACGCCTACCGCAGGGGCCTGGTGACCTGAGCCGCTACGGGCGGGGCAGGACGAGTTCGAGCAGCTCGGCGAGGTGGTCGAGCTGGCCGGGGTCGAGGCGGCCGGTCCTGGGGGCCAGGGCGCGGCGGATCTCCTCCCGCACGCGTTCGGCCAGTTCGTGCCCTTCCTCGGTCATGTACACCTCGACGACCCGGCCGTCGCCGGGGTTCTTGCCGCGCGCCAGCAGCCCTCGGCGCTGGCCCCGGTCGATGAGGCCGGACAGCGTGGACTTGTCCAGGCCGAGGTAGGCGGCCAGCTCGGTGACGCGGGCGCGGCGGTCGCGGAGGATGCCGAGCACGCGTAGCTGGGTGAGCGACAGGTCGTGCTCGCCGGCGACGCGGGTCAGCACGCCCGCCACCTCGAAGGTGGTCCTGACGAGGGCGTCCATGGCGTCGTCGGCGGTCATGCCGTCAGCGTAGCCGGATCTGGTTGGTAATACCAACCAACCTGTTGACATGGTTTGTATTCCCAACCATCATGGAGATAGTTGGTAAAACAAACCTTCTCCAGGAGGCCACCATGCACGCCGCCGTCATCACCGCGCCCGACGCCCCGCCGGTCTATCGCGACCACCCCGACCCCGCCGCGGGCCACCCCGGCGAGCAGGTCGTCGAGGTCCTCGCGGCCGGACTGCACCACCTGACCAGGGGCCGGGCGACCGGGGGCCACTACTCCAGCGGCGGCGTCTACCCGCTGGTCCCCGGCATGGACGGCGTGGTCCGCGACCAGGAGGGCAACCTCCGCTACGTGGTCATGGACGACACGCCCCTCGGGACGTTCGCCGAGCGCACCCTCATCGACCCGCGCCGCAGCGTGATCCTGCCCGACGGCATCGACCCCGTACGGATCGCCGCCGCGATGAACCCGGCCATGTCGTCCTGGGTCGCGCTGCGCCGCCGGATCGCCTTCCAGGCCGGGCAGCGCGTCCTCGTCCTCGGCGCCACCGGGAACGCCGGCCGCATGGCGGTCCAGATCGCCAAGCTGTTCGGCGCCGCCCAGGTCATCGCCGCCGGCCGCGACACCACCCGGCTGAAGGAGCTGACCGCGCTCGGCGCCGACGAGACGATCACCTTCGACGAGGCCGAGCAGGCGGCCGACGTCGACGTGGTCATCGACTACGTGTGGGGCGAGCCCGCCGCCGGCGCCATGATCCCGATGCTCACCGCCCGCGCCGACCGCGGCCGGCCGCTCACCTGGATCCAGATCGGCTCGGTCGCCGGCCCGGCCGCGCCCGTCCCCTCCATGGCGCTGCGCGCCGCCCGGCTGCGGATCGTCGGCAGCGGCATCGGCTCGGTCCCGGCGCGCGACTTCATCGCCGAGCTGCCGGAGCTGGCCGCCGCGGTGGCCGCGGGCGCGATCGACGTACGGGCCCGCGCCGTGCCCCTCGCCGAGGTCGCGCGGGCGTGGACCGCCGAGACCGGCGACCGCGTCGTGCTCGTGCCCTGACCCGGCGGGGGCGTCAGAAGCGGGTGGCGCGGACCTCCGTCACGGTGAAGTCGTCGACCGTGCCCCGGCTCTGCAGGAGGAAGCCGACCAGGCACGCCACGGCCTCCACCCCCTGAGCCGCGCGCGCCTGCCCCGTGAGCAGGAACACCAGGGGAGTCGAGGGCTGGTCGAGGGCGAAGTGACGGTCGTGGTGGTGCACCTCGTGCAGCACCTTGATCGGAATCGGCCGGGGCGAGGTGAACCACACCACGGCCGCCCACAGCGGCAGGGCCGGGTCGGGCTTGACCGCGGCGCGGTAGCACGTCACGCAGCCCTGGCCGACGTGCCGCCCGTGGGGGCACGTCCATCGGGCCGCGTCGTGGTGGGGCCGGTCGCCCCTGCCGAAGGTCGCGGTCTCGACGACGCGACGGCGTGCTGTGGGTGCGGTGGGTGCGCTGGGCTCGCTGATGATGGGGCCTCCGGATCGTCGCAGAGCCGGCCGGCGTCGGGGCCGGCCCGCGGGTGGGGACGGGCTGCTCGGCGGCGCGCGACGACGCGCGCGGCCGGGAGCCGTCGTCCCGCTGGACCATCCTGCTCGCTGAAGGGGGATCAGGCGAGCACCGGAGGCGGAGCGGCGCTCGTCACAGCTTCACGAGTTTCGCGTACGGCGAGGCGATGCGGTACGTCTCGACGCCGAAATCGACGAGAACGGTGTCATCCTGGTCGACCGCGAGAACCCGCCCGAGGCCGTATTTGTCGTGGCTCACCCGGTCGCCGGTCGCATACTGCTCGACCGGTGGGGGAGGAATATCCGGAGTGCTGAAGGGGCTGCCCGGCGGGCGTCGCCGGACGGCCGGCGAAGTGCGTCTCATTGTGCAAGTATGCGCCTGACCGGCGGATAAATCGAGCCCGGGGGCGAATCTGCCGGTCCTGGCCGGAGACCGGGCCCAGGGCGACCGCCCGGACCCGGCTCCCGTGATGTGCCAGGTCAGGCGGCGACGATGTTCTCCGCCTGCGGGCCCTTCTGGCCCTGCACGACGTCGAAGGCGACCTTCTGACCCTCGGTCAGCTCACGGTAGCCGCCGTTCGAGACGATGTTGGAGTAGTGCGCGAAGACGTCGGCGCCGCCGCCGTCCTGCGCGATGAAGCCGAAGCCCTTTTCCGAATTGAACCACTTGACGGTACCGGTGGCCATGTCGATCTCCTTCTGACAGTGCCGAAAACTTGAGAAATCACACCTCGTGAAATCCCGTGCCGCCGCGATGAGCCCACCCGGAAATGCCGGAAAACAAAAAGCGCGCCTGTAGAACACTACGTCAGGCGCGCATAAAGTCATTATGGGTACCATAACTGCAACGCTCACCAGGCTAACACATCCGGTGGCGTGATCAGCCCGGCTCCTCCGGAAGCTGGAGTGCCAGCAGCGCGAGGTCGTCCTCGTTGGCGGCGCCGGCGAGGGCGATCAGCTCGTCGCAGTACGTCTGGGCGTCGGCCCCCGCGAGCGCGCCCGCCCGCCTGCGCAGCCGGGTCATGCCGCGCTCCAGCGGCTCCGTGCGGCGCTCGATCAGCCCGTCGGTGTAGAACAGGACCGTCGAGCCGGGCGGGAGCGCCGTCACGGCGTCGGCCCGCGACAGGGCGGGGTCGAGGCCCAGCAGCGCCGAGCGGCCCTCCTCCAGGAAGCCGGTGCCGCCGTCACGGGTGATCAGCAGCGGCCCGGGATGGCCGGCGTTGGTCCAGCGCATCCGCCAGCGGCCGGCGGCGGGCCCCTCCACGCGGGCCAGCACCATGGTGGTGAGCAGCCGCCCGCCGACCCCGGCGAGCGCCCGGTCGAGCCGGGACACGGTGGCGCTCGGCTCCTCGCGTCCGTCGAAGGCCAGGGCGCGCAGCATGTTGCGGACCTCGCCCATCTGGGTGGCGGCCGCGATGTCGTGCCCCTCGACGTCGCCGATCACCAGGGCCGGGGTGCCGTCGGAGAGCCGGAAGGCGTCGTACCAGTCGCCTCCCACCTGGGACGACTCCCGCGCGGGCAAGTAGGCCGCGGCCAGCCGCAGCGGGCCGAGGTCGGGCAGCCGCGGCAGCATGGCGTGCTGGAGCCTCGTGGCCATCTCGTGCTGCATGCCGTACAGGCGGGTGTTGTCCACGGCGAGGGCGGCGCGGTGGGCCAGGTCCGTCACGAGCGGCAGGTCCGCGTCCGTGAGAGGGGCGCCGGGGCCGAGGCGGGCGAGGGTCAGCGCGCCGAGCGCGTTGCCGCGCACGCGCAGCGGGGCGACGATCGCGGAGCCCCCGGCCGGCAGCCGCAGCGGCGCCTCCTGCTCCGGCGCCTCCTGTTGCGGCGCGGTGGGGGTGGCGCGGATCAGCAGCGGGTCCGTGGCGCGGAGGAGCCGCCGGAGAAGCTCCTCCGTCTCGCGCGGCAGCGGCCCCACCTTGTCGGTCAGGTACGCGGGCCGCCGCCCCGCCCCGCTCGCCGCCACGCTGACCCGACGGATGGAGTCTCCCTCGACCAGGTCGGCGGCGCACCAGTCGGCCATCCGCGGCACGAGGATCCGGCACAGCCTGCGCAGCGCCGTGTCGGCGTCCAGACTGCTGGTCATGGCCGAGGACACCTCGGAGAGCA
This sequence comes from Actinomadura luzonensis, assembly GCF_022664455.2. Classification (NCBI taxonomy): domain Bacteria; kingdom Bacillati; phylum Actinomycetota; class Actinomycetes; order Streptosporangiales; family Thermomonosporaceae; genus Actinomadura; species Actinomadura luzonensis. Next base: position 159,092 of record NZ_JAKRKC020000001.1, on the reverse strand, counting down.
CGCTCAGGTACTCGTGAATATCCAGCCCCATGCCCGCTCCCGCACCCCGCCTCCCCAGCACGATCATCCCATGCCGCCCACGAGGCGCGGCAAACGTGCGGGGGAGGGGGCGGGCGGCGCCGGGTCAGGCGTCGCCGTCCTGAGGTGCGGCGTTCGCCGGGACGGCCCGCAGGGCGAGGTCCACGGTGGCGTGCAGGCCCGCCCGGTCCACACCGGCCGCGGCGTGCACCGCGTTGCCCTCGCTGACGACCATGACGTACCGGGCGAGGGCCGCCGGGTCGGTCCCGGGCGGCAGGTCGCCCTCCTCGACCGCGCGGGCCAGGCGCTCGGCCAGCGCCCGCTCGCCGGCCAGCCGGCTCGCGGCCAGGAAGCGGGCGACGCTGCCGCCGTCGCTGCCGGCGGACAGGCCGCCCTGGACCGATAAACAGCCCGCCGGGCGGTCGGGCCGGGTGAGCGCGTCGGCGTTGGCGCGCAGGAACCTCTCGATGACGCGGTAGGCGGTGGGCTCGGCGAGCGCCTCGCGCGCGTACGCCATGTCGGCCTCGGCGTAGCGGGCGACGGCCCGGCGGAACAGGTCCTCCTTGTTGCCGTACGCGGCGTACATGCTCGACCGGTTGACGCCCATGGCGTCGGTGAGGTCGGTGAGCGAGGCGCCCTCGTATCCCTGGCGCCAGAACACCTCGATCGCCCGGTCGAGGGCCGCGTCGGCATCGAAGCCGCGCGGGCGGCCACGCTCCCGGATCTTCTTCGCCATCCCCTCATTCTAACCGATCGGTCCAGAAATATCCGGGAGCGTGCTACGGTTTTATGGACCGAACGATACAGATATAGAAGGCGGAGTAACCACCATGGGACAGCTCACCGGCAAGACCGCTCTCGTCACCGGCGCCACCGCCGGCATCGGCCTCGCGGCGGCCCGCCGCCTCGCCGCCGAGGGCGCGTACGTCTTCCTCACCGGCCGCCGCCAGGACGCGCTCGACGCCGCCGTCGCCGAGCTGGGGGCGAACGCCGCCGGCGTCCGGGCCGACGTGTCCGACCTGGCCGACCTCGACCGCGTCGCCGCGGCGATCCGGGACCGCGGCGAGGGACTGGACATCGTGTTCGCCAACGCCGGCGGCGGCGAGTTCGCCGCGCTCGGCGACATCACCTGGCAGCACTACGCCGACACCTTCAACACCAACGTCGGCGGCACCCTGTTCACCGTGCAGGCGGTGCTGCCGCTGCTCAACCGCGGCGCCTCGATCGTGCTGACCAGCTCCAACATCGACGTGAAGGGCGCGGCGGCCTTCAGCGTCTACGCCGCCAGCAAGGCGGCCCTCCGCTCCTTCACCCGGAGCTGGGCGGCCGAGCTGGTGGGCCGCGACGTCCGGGTCAACAGCATCGCCCCCGGACCGATCGGGACGCCGGGCCTGAGCGGCCTCGCGCCCGACGCCGAGGGCGCGGAGCAGCTGCTCAAGGGCCTCGCGGCCGGCGTCCCGATGAACCGGCTCGGCCGTCCTGAGGAGGTCGCCGACGCGGTCGTCTTCCTCGCCTCCGACGCCAGCACGTTCATGACCGGAGCCGAGATCTACGTGGACGGCGGCGCGAGCCAGATCTGACCCCCTGCCAGGAGAGGAGCCATCATGCGCACCGTGCCCGAACTGCTCGCCGCGAACCTGCACGACGTCTTCGGCAACCGGGACGCCGCGGCCCGCCGCGCGGCGATCGACGAGATCTACGCCGAGGACGTCGTGTTCACCGACCCGGAGGGCGTCACGCGCGGCCGGGACGCCCTGGAGGAGAAGGCGCGGCGGCTGCTCGACCGGGTGCCGCCGGAGTTCGTCTTCGCCGAGGACGGCCCGCGTTACGCGAGCGCCGGCCGGGGCGCCCTCGCCTGGGCCTTCGGGCCCGAGGGCGCGCCGGCCGTGCGCGGCCTCGACGTCATCAGCGTCACCGACGGGCGGATCGCCGAGATCGTCACCCTGTTCGCGGCGACGTGAGACCGGCCCGGCCGCTCCAGCCGGCCGCGCTCGGCGCGACCAGCGCCGTGGACCAGGCCGGCCAGTTCATCGCCCGCCGGCCGGCGGCGCTGGTGCCCGCCGCCCGCCGGGCACTACTCTGCCGACCCATGCGGATGCTGCACCTCGGCCTGCGGGTCACCGACCGGGAACGTTCGCTCGCCTTCTACACCGCGCTCGGGTACGTTCAGCTCGGCTTCGTCCCCGAGACCGGGTTCGGCAGCCTGACCATGCTGAAGCTGCCCGACGACCCGTTCGTCAGCCTCGAACTCGTGCACGACGCCGCGCGGCCGGTCAAGGACACCGGCGCCGTCAACCACCTCGTCGTCCAGGTGGACGACCTCGACGCCACGATCGCCGGGCTGGCGGCCAAGGGCGTCGCGGCCGAGCCGCCGGCGGACCTCGGGGAGGGGATGCGGACGTCCTGGCTGACCGACCCCGACGGCTACCGGATCGAGCTCGTGCAGTGGCCGCCCGGCCACCCGGCGGGCATGACGGCGGCCGACTTCGGGTAGTCGCGGTGTCGGTGGCGACAGTCAGGGGATCATGAGCACGCGGTACCGGCACGCCGTGCTGCTGGCCCACTCGGCCGGCACGCAGGTGATCACGTTCGTGCTGCGGCCCACCATGTCCTACCGGGCGATCGAGCTGGACGTCCCGCCCGCGCTGCTCGGCGTGCTGGGCGCCAGCTTCGCGCTCGCGCCGCTGCTGGTGGCGCTGCCCGCCGGGCACGCCGCCGACCGGTACGGCGAGCGCCGCATGGCGGTGGCGGGCGCGGTCCTGCTGGCCGGCGCGGCGGTGGCGTTCGCCACGCTCGGCCACGCCGTCGTCGGGCTGGTCGCGGCCGGGGTGCTGCTCGGCACCGGGCACCTCGGCAGCGTCATCGCCCAGCAGGCGCTGGTCGCCAACACCACCGAGCAGGGCCGCCACGACACCGCCTTCGGCCACTACGCCTTCGCCGCGTCGCTCGGCCAGGCCGCGGGCCCGCTGCTGATCACGGCGTTCGGCGGGCGGGGCGCGATCCCCGACACCGGCCGCATCTTCGCCGCCTCCTGCGGCCTGGCGGTGCTGCTCATCGGGCTGGCGGTGCTGCTCCCGAGCCACCAGGCCGGCCGCGCCGCCGTCGAGGGCGGCGACCTGCGGACGCTGCTGCGCCTGCCCGGGCTCCTGCACGCCCTGCTGACCAGCTGCGTGGTGCTGGCCGCGGTCGACATCACCCTCACCTACCTGCCCGCGCTCGGCACCGAGCTGGGGCTGACCGCGAGCGCCGTCGGCCTGCTGCTCACCCTGCGCGGCCTGGCGTCCATGGCCTCGCGCCTGTTCCTCGGCCGGCTGGCCCAGGCGGTGGGCCGGCGGCGGCTGCTGGTCGTCAGCACGCTCGGCGCGGCCGTCGCCATGCTGCTCACCCCCGTGCCGATGCCGCTGTGGACGCTGGCGGCGCTGCTCGCCGTCGCGGGCTTCGGCCTGGGCGCGGGGCAGCCGCTGACGATGTCGTGGCTGGCCGAGTCCGCGCCGCCCGGGATGCGGGGGCGGGCCATGTCGCTGCGGCTGGTCGGCAACCGTACCGGCCAGCTCGTCATCCCGGGCGCCGCCGGGCTCATGGCCGCCGGCCTCGGCGCCGCCGGCGTCCTGCTCGTGACCGCGCTCAGCCTCGGCTGGGCCGGCGTCGCCGCCCGGCGGCTACCCGTCGATCCGTAGAAAGGGCTCCATCATGACCATCGTCACCGCCGACCTGTACGACGAGCGCGGCGACCAGCTCGACTCCTGCGAGCTGCAACTGCGCCAGTACGGCGGCCGCCCCGCCTTCGCGGGCCCGATCGTGACCGTGCGCTGCCACGAGGACAACGCGCTGCTGAAGTCGGTGCTCGGCGAGCCGGGGGAGGGCCGCGTGCTGGTGGTGGACGGCGGCGGCTCGCTGCGGGCCGCGCTGATGGGCGACGTCATCGCGGGCCTCGCCGTCACGAACGGCTGGGCCGGCGTCGTGATCAACGGCGCCGTCCGCGACGTCGCCGCCCTGCGCGAGCTCGACCTGGGCGTCAAGGCGCTCGGCTCGAACCCCCGCAAGAGCGGCAAGCAGGGCACCGGCGAACGCGACGTCCCGGTCACCTTCGGCGGCGCCACCTTCCACCCGGGCGCCGAGCTGTTCTCCGACGACGACGGCATCCTGGTGACCCGGAGGTGAACCGCCGCCTGATCCACTCCTCGGCCCCGGCGGCGACGCCTTCGAGGACGTACAGGGTGTTCCCGACACGGCGCGCGCGTCCTCCTCGCCGCGCGCCCCGGGGTCAGGGGAGAACCCGGTCACCTCGACCGTGAACGGAGGTCGCCGCGCTTTACCTCGCGTCGCGCCTGTGTCACTCTCAGGTTCGACAGGGGCGGGGAGCGGGGATGGGGCAGGCGTTCGCTGATTTCGTGGCTCTGATGCGCGGCGTGCGGCTGGCGGCCGGGCTGCCTGCCACGGCCGCTTTCGCGTACCGGACCGTGGGCAGGCTGGCGGGCGTGTTCGACGCGCTCGTGGCGCCCCTGGTGGACGAGATCGTCCGCGACCCGGGCGAGCGGCGGCGGGCGCGCAAGGCGCTGCGCGAGATGAGCCTGAAGATCGGGTACGCGGTGCTCAGCTACGCGCGCATGACCGGCCGCGGCGAGCCCATGGAGGTGGCCGCCCTGGCCGGCGCCGTCACCAGGCTGTACGACGACCTCATGGACGGCGGCGACGACCCGGCGCTGGACGACCGGCTGAGCGACCTCTTCCAGGCCAGGCCCTTCGCGCCCGCCGGCGACCTGGAACGCCTGCTCGCCGAGCTGTGCTACCGGATCGCCCACCGGCTGCACCCGCTGGCGGACGCCGGCCCGTTCCTGGCGCTCGCCGAGCTGCACGGCTTCCAGTGCCAGTCCCGCAGGCAGCGGGAGCCCGGCCTGCCCCGCGACGTGCTGGAGAAGATCACCCGGGGCAAGGGCGCCCTGGCCAACCTGACCCTGTGCAGCCTGGTGAGACCCGATCTGGGCCGGCGGGAGCGCGAGCTGGTCATGGCGCTCGGCGAGGCGTTCCAGTCGCTCGACGACTGCATGGACGTCGACCTCGACCGGCGGAACGGCGTGCGGACCCTCGCCTCCACCGGCGCGCTGACCCTGTCCGACGTCGCCCGCCGCATGCGCGAGCTGCGGCCCCGGCTGGTGGACGCCTACGGCGCGAAGGCGGCCCGCCCGTACTGCGGCATGATCTACGTCCTGCTGCTGAAAGCCGTGATGGCGCGCAGGCTGCCGCTGGTCGGCCGCCTGCTGCGCCGGGCGGCGGCCCGCTCCGCCGGGCTGGCCGTGTTCGTCAGGGGGGACGACGCGCTCCCGCCCGCACGCTCGGAAGGGGCCGGACGTGAGGTTCCGTAGGTCGACGATCGGCGCCATCCTGGTCGTCCTCGTCCTCATCATGATCGCGACGGTGGTCGTGGCCTGGGTCTACACCGGCAACGGCACGATCAAGCCGCAGGAGATGTGGACCGGCGTGATCCCGGTGTTCGTGGGCGTGCTGGCCGCGGTGCTGCCGTGGCTGATGCAGGTGCGCGACCGGCCGCCGCCCAGCCTGGAGGAGGCGGCGCGCCAGCGCGTCCCCGCCCTGCGGGCCGGGGTCGCCCGGCAGTGGGAGGAGGAGCGGACGTTCCGCGGCCTGTACGCGGGCGAGCGGGCCGAGCTGCGCTGGCGCGCCGCCCCCGGCTCCGATCCGCACGCCAGGCTCGCCGCCACGGTGCGGGACGAGGGCACCCTGGACGCCCTGGCCGGCGCTTTCGCCGCGCACGCCCGCGCCGGTGAGCCGACCAGGCTCGTGGTGACGGGCGACCTCGGCGCGGGCAAGACGTCGGCCTGCGTGCTGCTGACGCTGGAGCTGGGCGACGACGTCCCGCTCGTGCCGGTGCTGTTCCAGCTCGCGTCGTGGCGGCCCGCGGTCCCGCTGTACGAGTGGATGGCCGAGGAGCTGCTCACCGCCTACCCGGTGGTGGACGACGAACGCCACGGCAGGCGGGTGGCCGCCCACCTGGCCCGCCACCACGTCCTGCCGGTCCTCGACGGCCTCGACGAGCTGAGCGGCCAGACCGCGGCCCTGGCCCGCGTCGAGGAGGAGACCGAGGGCCGCTCGTTCGTGCTGAGCTGCCGCTCGGCCGAGTTCGAGGCGGTCAACGCGGGCCGCGTGCTGCGCAGGGTGCTGGTCGTCAGGCTGCAGCCGGTGCCGGCCGCCGACGCCCGGGCCTACCTCCTGGAACGCGGCGACGACCGGCTGGAGCCGCTCGTCGCGAAGCTGGCCGCGCACCCGGACGGGCCGGTGGCCGAGGCGCTGAGCACGCCGTTGATGCTCTCGCTCGCGGTCGCCCGCGGCGGCGAGCCGGTCCCGCCGGAGCTGCTGGAGGCGACGGGCCCCGACGCCGCCGACCGGATCCGCCGCCACCTGCTGGGCGCCCTGGTCGCCAAGGCGTTCGCGCCCAGGCCGGACGACACGCGCCCGCCGGTCGGCGGCGAGAAGGCCCGCCGCTACCTGGAGTTCCTGGCCACCCAGGTGGACGGGGCCGGGCGGCTGGCCTGGTGGCGGCTGCAGCGCGCGGTGCCGCGGCCGGTGTTCGTCGTGACGGCGTTCGTCATCGCCACCGTCTCCTGCGCCGCGCTGGCCGCCGCGTACTTCAGCGTCTTCGGCCGGCCGTGGCTGGGCTTCTGGATCGGGGCGTCGGCGGGCGGGCTGGGCTCGTTCATCGTCTCGCTCCTGCCGCAGGACGACCCGAGCCGGGCCCGCCCGGCGTTCCGCAGCGCCGCGAGGGCGACGACGTTCGCCCTGGCCAGGACGCTCGGCTTCGGGCTGACCGGCGGCGCCGCCTGCGCCGTGATCGTGTGGTTCCTCTACGACTCGCCGTTCTACGTGGTCGTCGGCGGCGCGCTGAGCGGGCTCACCTTCGCCATGGCCCGGTACGTCAGCACGCCCACCGACCCCCTGGAGGCGGTCACCCCGCGCTCCCTGCTGGCCAGCGACCGGGCGGCGGTGCTGGCCGCCTGGGTCGCCGGCGGCGTGCCCGGCGCGCTCACCGGCGCCTACCTGGGCGGGGCGCTGAAGGACGGGCACCGTCCCGAGCTGGCCGCGCTGCCCGTCATGAGCCTGCCGCCCGCGGTGCTCGCGCTGCTCGGCGCCATCGCCGGCTGCGGCCTCAGCGCCGCCGGGCTCGGGCTCATGGCGCACGGGTCCAGCGCGTGGGGGCAGTTCATCACCACCCGGGTGTGGCTGGCGGCCCGCGGGCTCGCGCCGCTGCGGCTCATGACGTTCCTGCAGGAGGCCCGCGAGCGCGGGGTGTTACGGCAGTACAGCGGCTTCTACGAGTTCCGCCACCGGCTGTTGCAGTATCACCTCGCCCGGCCGGTGCTGCCCGGCACGGCGGCCGCGCCGGAGCCGGCCCCGGCGGGTGACCCGGCCACCGCCACCTCGGCGGGCCCGGACAACGTCCAGTAGACCCGCTGGGCGGGCCGCGCCCCCGGCCGGCGCAGGTAGCGGGCCTCGGGGAAGCGGATCCACGCCCAGCCGCGCCCGGCCCGCCCCGGCAGGAGCCGCAGCTCGGCCAGGTCCCTGACCACTTCGGCGACGCCCTCGATGCCGCCCTCGGTGCCGCCCGCCCGGTAGAGGAACTGCACGCCGGCCCGCGAGCCCGCGCCGCCCGACGACCTCTCCCGCTCCTGGCGGGCCAGCAGCTCGTCCACGTCGCGGGGGTCGTCCAGGTCGTAGGTGCGGCGGCCGTCCGGCTCGTGCAGGCGGAACCGGACGACCTCGAAGGTGTGCCTCCGCAGCAGCTCGCTCTGCGCGTCCAGCCAGCGCGGCTCGAAATCCCGCTGCCGGCGCTCGAACGCCACCAGCGCGACCGCCCGGACCAGGAGCACGAGCGCCAGCGTGGTGGCGCAGCCGACGAGGGCGACCCGCCACGGGCCGGGCAGCAGCGTGCCGGCCAGGCCCAGCGCGGCGGCGACGGCCGCCCATGCCGCGTTCGCCCGCCGGGCGCGGGAGAAGGCGGGCCCGCGCAGCCCCGACAACCACCGCCCGGCGAACTCCGCCAGACCCCCGGCGGGCGCGAGCGGCACCGGCAGCTCGGGCCGGACCGACTTGATGTCGTACGTCACTACCCGCACGCCACGACTCCCTTGGGCGGTGAACTGTCACCGTAATACGTACCCGGAAAGAAGGCCATCCCGCCGGAGAGCGAGGACGGGGACGGCCGCGGCGGGGGCGGGGCCCGCCGCGGCCGTCAGGGACGGGAGCCGGGCGTCAGAGGTCCAGGCCCACCAGCAGCGGGTCGTGGTCGGAGGAGCGGAACGGGTCCGGCGCGTACAGGTAGGGCGGGTTGAACTCGGTGTTGTAGTCCATGAACCGGCCCTCGTCGGCGTTGACGTGCCAGATCGTGGCGCCCGTCACCAGTTTGCGCGCGCCCTTGTCGGCCAGGGCGTGGTCCAGCTCGCCGGACAGGCCGTCGAAGACGTAGCTGTAGCGGTCGTCCTTGCGGACGTACTTCTTGCTGAGGCTGGTCAGCCCGGCGTCCTCCAGGGTGTGGATCGGGTCCTCCTCGCCGTAGGCGTTGAGGTCGCCGAGCAGCAGCACGTTCTTCAGCCGCAGCCCGCCGAGCAGCGACAGCACGGCCTGCGCCTGCTTGACGCGCTTGGCGTTGTAGCAGCTCTGCCCGTCGCCCTGGTCGGCGTCGGGGCCCGTGGCGGGGCCGTCGGAGTCGGTGCAGCCCTTGGACTTGAAGTGGTTGACCACGACGGTGAACGTCTCGCCGCCGCGCCGGCCGGCCTTGGTGAAGGTCTGCACCAGCGGCGGCCGGTTGAAGATCGGGTCGGCCGACGACCGGGCCGCGCCGACCGGCGTGACCTTGGCCGGCTGGTAGATCAGCGCGGTCTGGATGAGGTCGGTGCCCGGGTTCGGGTGGGTGATCGCCTGGTACGTGCCCGCGCCGGCCTTGGCGTTGAGCGCGTCCACCAGGGCGTTCAGCGCCACGTCGTTGTTGCGCTCGACCTCCATCAGCCCCGCGACGGCGGGGTCGAGCGTGGTGATGTTCGCGACCAGCTTGGCGAGCTGGCGGTCGCGCTCGGCGGCGGTGGTGGCGCCCCGGGAGCCGAGCGTGGTGAACCAGTTGAGGGTGTTCAGGCCGGCCACCCGGACGTCGCCGCCGACCCGCTCCGACCGGGCGGGACGCGGGTTCTCGGCCTCGAAGACCACCGGCCGCGTCGGCTGGACGCGGTAGACGTCGAAGCTGTAGGTGAGGACGCCGGTCAGGTCCTCGACCTCGTCACCGACGCGCACCGTGGGCGAGCCCTCGGTGTGGTACGGCAGCGTGGGCGGGTTCTGCGTGTTCGAGCCGTCGTCCAGCAGGATCGTGCGCCGCGCGTCCTTGGCGGGGTCGACGCCGGCGCGGTCCGTCGGCTGCCAGAGCCGGCCGCCCGCGGAGAGCAGGATCTCGCCGTAGCGGCCCAGGTTGTACAGCTCGGACGCGGTCAGGTCGTCGGGGAAGGTCACGAGCATGTTCTCGTAGCGCTCGTAGGCGACGTCCTTCTTCAGCGGCAGGCGCAGCTTGGCCGGCTTGACCGCGCCGGTGCCGCAGACGTTCACCGCGGTGGCCGGGGAGATCTCGGTGAGGCCGTTGTACTCGGTCGCCTTGCCGGAGACGCGGACCAGGTCGCCCGCCTTGACCGGGGAGGAGCTGTAGACGAACAGGCCCTCGGAGGTCGCCGGGTCGGCGTCCGGGGTGAGGGACTGCACGGCGAAGCCGCCGAGGCCGCCGCTGCCCTGGAAGGAGCCCGTGACGACGCCCTCGACGCGGACGTTCTGACCGGCGAGGGGGCTGGTCTCGCCGCTGCCCTGGACCTGGGAGATCTGGTGCGTGGCCGGGGTGTCGCAGCTCTCGGTGGGCGTGGGCGTGGGCGTCGGGGTCGGGGTGGGGGTCGGCGTCGGCGTCGGGGTGTCGCCGCCCGCGCAGGGGGCCGGGGTGGTGGCGCTGTTGCGCGGGGCGGGGGCCGCAGCCTCGAAGTCGGCGGCGTTGTCGTCGGTGTCGGCGCAGCCGCCGCCCTTGCGGACGGCGGCGGTGGCGTTGGTGAGGGCCGGGGCCGGGGCGCCCTCGGCGAAGTTCGCGGTGCCGTAGCCGACCAGGTCGGCGATCAGCGCGAGCTGGTCGTCCGCGCAGGGGGTGGAGGAGCCGTTGCAGGCCAGGCCGTCGGCCGAGCGGACCAGCGCGACCTTGCCCGCGGTGCCGCTCAGGTTGAGGGTGCCGGTGCCGTCGGGCTGGGGGAGCGCGCCGCTGGGCGTGCTGCCCGCCGCGAGCTGGAGGAGGTGGTACTGGCCGGGGGCCAGGGTGCCGGAGAGCGCGGTCCTGTTGGCGGCGAAGTTCCCGGTGCCGGTGGCGCTGGTGTACTGCACCGACCAGCCGTCCAGCGGGACGGGGGCGTCGCTGCGGTTGAACAGCTCGACGTAGTCGTTGGTCAGGGGGGCGCCGGAATTGCCGCCGCCGCCGTAGACCTGGCTGATGACCACGGTTCCTGGGGTGGCGGCCATGGAGGGTGCGGGCAGTGCGGCGATCGAGCCGGCGAGGACGCCGGCCGCTGCGAGGATCGCCGGGACCCGGGACTTGGCATGCATGCCGGGGAGCGTAAACCGACAAATGCGGAAAACGCTGTATTGAATGTGGACACGTTATGAAATTTCACCCGAGCAGGCCCGTTCGGTGGCGGCCGCCCTGGCGGGGCGACCGGGCGGCTGAGCTCAGCCCTGCCCGGCCGCCTCGGCGAGCAGCCGGGCGAGCTCGCGCGGCCTGGTCAGCATCGGCCAGTGCCCCGAGTCGAGGTCGGCGAACCCGACGTCCGAGGCCTTGGCCAGCTCGGGCACGTCACCGGCCGCGATCCACGCCCTGGCCTGCTCGGGGGTGAACTCGGGACACACGACGAGGACCGGCACGTCGAAGCGCCGCGCGTCGCGCAGCCGCACCACGCCCCTGGCCACGCCCTCGGGGACGGGGATCGCGGCGGCCGCGAAGCCGGCCCTGGCCCGCTCGTCGAGGTCGGCGGAGTCCGGCCCGTCGAACGGGTCCCAGCCCGGGAAGGGCATGACGCCGCCGGTGACCTCGAAGAAGTCGGCGTAGGCGGCTCCGTCGGCGGCCGGGAAGCCGCCGATCAGCGCCACCTTGGCCACCCGCTCGGGCCGGGCGTCGGCGGCCAGCCAGGCCAGGGTGCTCGCGGCCGAGTGCCCGGCCACCAGCGGCCTGCCGTCGGCCGCGTCCACGGCGGCGAGCACCGCGGCCACCTGGTCGTCGAGCGTGGCGCCGGTCGCGCCGTCGCCCTGGCCGGGCAGGGCGACGGGCACCGCGCGGTGGCCGAGCTCCTCCAGCGCGGGCACGACCTCGTCCCACGCCGAGCGGTCGAGCCACAGGCCGGCGATGAGCAGGATGTCCACGGTCAGTCCTCTTTCTCCAGTACGTTCAGATCGCGCTCGGCGTAGAGCCGATGTTCCCATTCCTCGTTGAGGATGATGTGGAGGCACTCCTTGACCGGGAAGTCCTCCAGTTGCGGCCAGCCGGGGCCGGTCCGCGTCACCGTGGCGGCGAGGCGTCCGGCGGTGAGCGAGCCGACGAGGTCGCGCACCATCGCCTGCCGCTCGCGCCGCACCGCGAGCACCTCCTCCAGCGAGGGGCGCAGCTCGCGCTCCCACGGGATGTCGTCCCAGCGGGGCGCCTCGTCCCAGGGCAGGTCCAGCGGATGCCAGGGCGCGGGGTCGCCGAGCACCATCCGGCCCGCCCAGGCGGCGGAGGCGAAGCCGAGGTGCCGCAGCGTCTGGATGAAGGACCACTCGCCGTCCACGCTGCGGTGCAGCGCCGCCTCGGGCAACGCGCGCGCCCGCGTGAGCGTCCCCTCCCACAGCCGCTCCAGGATCGCCCACGCCTCGCGGAACCCGGCGGGGTCGTCCGGGCGCATCCTGGCCCGCTGGGGCATGCGGCGGTTCAGCTCGGCCTCGACGAGCGGCGCGATGTCGACGCCGTTCACCGTGACGTTGCGCAGCTCGCCGCTGATCTCGACGTCGACCAGCTCGACGCCGCGCAGGCGGGTGCGCAGGAGGAGGGCGGCGCGGAGGTCGGCGCCGGTCAGATCGACCCTCCGCAGCGTGGCGTCCCGCAGGTCCACGCGGGTGAGGTCGGCCCCGCGGAGGTTGACGCGCTCGACGCGCGCTCCCGCGAGGTCCTGCTCGCGAAACTCGGCCATGGGACCTCACCTTAGGAGATATTCCGGACGATCCGCTTCCGGTTCGCCGGCCGGTGGCGCGGGCGGCACTAGAGTGCTGCGGGTGGTGATCATCGCTGAGGAGACCTCGTTCGACGACGGCGAGCTCTTCGACCTCTACGACTCCGTCGGCTGGGACGTCTGGACCGCCGACCTGCCGAGGCTCCGGCGCGCCCTGGAGAAGTCGCACCTGGTCGTCACGGCCAGGGACGACACCGGGCGGCTGCTCGGCCTGGCGCGCACGGTGTCGGACGACGAGATCGTCTGCTACGTCCAGGAGCTGCTGGTCGAGCAGGGCCACCACGGCAAGGGCATCGGCCGGCGGCTGCTGGAGCACCTGATGCGCCGGTACGCGCACTGCCGCTACTTCATGCTGACCACCGACCACGAGTCGACGCCGGAGGGCCCCGGCAGCCACGCCTTCTACCGGCGGCTCGGCATGGTCGAGCACCACGAGCAGAAGTTGTCGGCGTTCGGGCTGCCCGTGGAGAACCCCTGACGCTCCCGGCATCCGATACGTTGACCCCCATGGCCGCCGAACCCGCTCATATCGCTCGGAAAGGGACGAGCCGCCTCGACTGGCTGGACGCGCTGCGCGGGATCGGCGCCCTCGCCGTGGTGGGCGAGCACCTGACGACCTGGGCCCTGCCCTGGCTCCGGCCCACGGCCTTCAACCTCGGCACGTACGGGGTGCTGGTGTTCTTCCTGGTCAGCGGCTACATCATCCCGTACTCGCTGGAGCGGCACGGGGACGTGCGGGCGTTCTGGGCGGGGCGCGCGTTCCGGCTGTACCCGCTGTACGTGGCGGTGATCGGGCTGACGCTGGCGCTGTCGCCGTGGATCGAGGTGCGCGAGGAGGTGCCGCGCGACGGCTCGGCGGTGGCCGCGCACGCCACGATGCTGCTGGACGTCGTCGGCGTCGGCGGCGTGCTCAACACCATGTGGACGCTGTCGTACGAGATGGTGTTCTACCTGCTGGCGGCGGCACTGTTCGTGCTCGGCGTGCGCGACGGGCGGGGCGCGTTGCCGGTGGTGTTCGCGGTGGCCGCGGCGGTGACCGGGGCGGCGTGGGCGGCGGCCCCGCTGTCGGGCGGCTGGGTGTCGTGGGTGTCGCTCGGCGGGTTCGCCGCCGGGCTGGCCTGCGTGCTGAGCGGGCGGGCGGTGCGGGGCGCCAGCGTGGCGCTGGGGCTGATGGCGCTGGGGCTGCTGCTGCTCAGCAGCCGGGTGCCGTGGTTCGGGGCGGCGCTCCTCGCGGTCATGTTCGCCGGCACGGCGATCCACCGGTGGGAACGCGGCCAGGGCCGGCTGTGGCCGGTCGGCGTCGCGGCGGCGCTGGTGGCCGCGACGCCGCTGTGGGCGCTCAGCGCCGGCTGGTGGTGGGTGCAGCCGGCGCGCTGGGTCCTCACCGTCGTGCTGGCCGCGGCCACCTTCGCCGCCGCCCGGGCGCTGCGCGGGCGGCGGGTGCCGGCCGCGCTGACCCGCCTCGGCGTGATCAGCTACTCGCTCTACCTGGTGCACCTGCCGCTGCTGCTGGTCCTCATGGAGGTGGTGGGGGAGATGCGGTGGGCGCCGACGGCGGCGCAGGTCGGCGTCGGCGTGCTGGTGCTCGCGCTGCTGCTGCCGCTGAGCTGGCTCAGCCACCGCTTCGTGGAGCTGCCGGGGCAACGGCTGGCCAGGAGATGGACGGGCCGGCGGGCGGCGTCCGGGGGCGTGCCGGCCCGCTGAGCGGGCGGCGGCGGGGTGGGGCCGTCAGGCGGGCGGCCGACGCCGGGGCGCTTCAGGCGGGCGGGAGCAGTGAGCCGATGGCCTCCAGGAGGCAGGCGAAGTCCTCGTCGCGCACCCGCTGGTCGTGGTGGGCGAAGCGGCCGGCCGCCTCGCTCGCGGCGAAGCCCAGGACGGCGGTGCTGATCAGGCGTTCGGCGCGAGCCGCCGCCTCGGGCCCCAGCCCGGCCTCGCGCAGCGCGGACACCACGCCGTCACGGGCCCGGCGGGCCCGCTCGGTCGCCGCCGGGCGCTGCAGCAGGAGCGGGAAGACCGCCGGATGGCGGGCCGCGCTGTCGCGGACCGCGCCCGCCAGCGCCTCCAGCCGCTGCCGCCAGGGCAGGGCCGCGGTGTCCGGCGGCGGGGCCGGCAGCAGCGCCTCCACGAGCGCGTCGAGCAGGTCCTCCTTGTTCGCGACGTGCCGGTACAGGGCCATCGCGGTGACCCCGAGGCGGCCGGCGACGGCCGGCATGGTGAGCGCGGCCAGGCCGTGCTCGTCGGCGACGGCCATCGCCGCCGCGACGACGGCGGCCCGGTCGATCTGCGCGGGGCGTCCCATGGGGTAAGTATATGGGATAAGCTTATGTCATATACAAACGGGAGGCGTCATGCGGATCCTGTTGTCCGACGGGTCGGGGCTGACCTCGCGGCAGTGCGCCACGGTGCTGTCGCGGGCGGGCCATCAGGTCGAGGCGCTGTCCCCCGATCCCTGGTGCCTGTGCGCCTTCACCCGCCACGTCCGCCGGGTGCGCCGGGTGCCCGCCTTCGGCGCCGGCCCGTTCGCCTGGCTGGAGGCGGCCCTGGACGCCTACGACGAGGGCGGCTTCGACGTGCTGCTGCCCACGCAGGAGCAGGTGAGCGTGCTGTCGGCGGCCGCCGCCCGGCTGGGCGATCGGGGGGTGGCGACCGTGGTGCCGCCGTTCGCCGCGCTGGCCGCCGTGCAGGACAAGGTGTCGGCGTACGCCGCGCTGCGGGCGGCCGAGGTGCCGCAGCCGCCGTCGCGGGTCGTGGCGGGCGCCCGCGAGGCCGCCGGGTGGACCGCCTTCCCCGCCTACCTCAAGCGGCCGATCGGCACGGCCTCCAGCGGCGTCACCCGCCTCGCCGGGCCCGGCGACCTGGCGGGCGTGACCTGGCCGCCGGGCGAGCGCCTGCTGATCCAGCAGGAGGCGCGGGGGCCGCTCGCGATGGTGCAGACGGTGTTCGCCGACGGCGAGCTGGTCGCCTTCCACGCCTGCCGCCGCACCGGGGAAGGCGCCCGGGGCGGCGCGAGCCACAAGCTCGGCCTGCGCCTGCCCGAGGTCGCGGCGCACCTGCGGCGGCTCGGCGGCGGGCTCGGCTGGCACGGCGCGCTGTCGGCCGACGTCATCCTGACCCCCGGCGGCCCGGTGTTCATCGACGTCAACCCGCGCCTGGTCGAGCCGGTCAACGCCCTGCTGTCCGGGGTCGACCTGCTGTCGCCGCTGCTGGAGCTCGCCCGCGGCCTGGCCCCCTCGCCGCAGCCGGCGGGCCGCGCCGGAGTGGCCACCCACCAGCTCCTGCTCGCGGTGCTGGGCGCGGCCGAGCACACCGGCAGCCGCCGCGCCGTCCTCCGCGAGCTGGCCGCCGCGCTGCTGCGCCGGGGCGCGTACGCGGGCAGCGCCGAGGAGCTGACGCCCGGCCCCGACCCGCGCGCCGCGCTGCTGGTGGCGGGCGCCTCCGGGCTGGTCCTGGCGCGGCCGGCGGCCTGGCGGCGGTTCGCCACGGGCAGCGTGGCGGCGTACGCGCTCAGCCCCGACGGCTGGGACAGCCTGCTGCGGCTTTGAGCCTTCTATGCCGGGACCAGCACTGCGCCAGAATCATCCCAGGTCAAAGCCGCATATCCTGGGCTCCTGGGTCGAAAAGGTCACTCGCCGCAGGGACGGATCGCGCCATGACCACCATCGGAAGCGCACCGGAACAGCCGCCGCCCGCCGTCGTCGTGGTCGACGTCGGCGGCGCGGTGACCGGTTGGACGCCGGCCGCGCAGGACCTCCTCGGTCACCACGCCACCGGCCCCTTCCCGCTCCCGCCCGACCGGCAGGAGGGCGAGGGGACGGCACCGGACCGCTGGTCCGGGCTGCTGGAGGCCCGCCGCGACGACGGCCGCCGGGTCCTCGTGCACGCCGAGGGCACCCGGCTGGGCACGCCGGACGGGCCGGGCTCCTGGCTGGTCGCGCTGACCCCGGTGGCCGCCGGCGCCGCCACCCAGACCTGCTCCGTCGTGGAGCCGCTGCTGTCCCGCGCCCCCGTCGCGATCGCCATCTGGGACCGCGACCTGCGCTGCGTCTGGCGCAACGACGCGGCCAGGCGCCTGGAGCCGGTCTTCCCGCACTACGGGGTCGGCCGCGCGCTGACCGACCCCGTCCCCGGGGCCGACACCCGCGCGGTGCAGGAGGCGATGCGGGCGGTCCTGTCGGACGGCGTGCCGCAGATCGACCGCGAGGCCCGCTGGACCGCCCCCGGCGGGCGTGACGTGCGCACCCTGTCGGCCTCGCTGTTCCGCCTCGACGGCGTGGACGGCCGTCCCGTCGGCGTGTGCTCGATGGTGCTCGACATCAGCCGCAGCAAGGCCCGCGAGCGCCTGGCCGTGCTCCGCGAGGCCAGCGTGCGCATCGGCAGCACGCTCGACGTGCGCCGCACCGCGCAGGAGATGGCCGACCTCGCGGTGCCCGTCCTCGCCGACTACGTCACCGTGGACCTGGCCGAGTCCGTCCTGCCGGACGCCGAGCCCCTGCAACGGCTGGCCGGCACCGAGTCGAGGGTGCCGGTGTTCCGGCGCGCGGGCGTGGCCTCGATCCACGAGGGGACGCCGGAGTCGTTGTGGCCGCGCGGGCAGGCGGTGTTCGTGCCGCCGTCGTCGCCGTTCACCGAGGTCCTGGCCACCGGCGAGTCCCACTTCGAGCCCGTGCTGGACACCTCGCCGGACGGCTGGCTGGGCCAGGACCCCGAGCGGGCCCAGGTCATCCACGCCACCGGGATGCACACGCTGATCGTCGTGCCGCTGAAGGCGCGGGGCGAGATCCTGGGCGTCACCGTGTTCGTCCGCACCGACAACCGGGCGCCGTTCACCCGGGACGACCTCCTGCTCGCCGAGGAGCTGTGCGCGCGGGCCGCGCTCAGCCTGGACAACGCCCGCCGCTACACCCGCGAGCGCACCGCCGCCCTCGCCCTGCAACGCACCCTCCTGCCGCGCCGGCTGTCCGGCGGCGGCGCGGTCGAGGTGGCCTCGCGCTACCTGCCGTCGAGCGGCGGCGTCGGCGGCGACTGGTTCGACACGATCCCGCTGCCCGGCGGCCGGGTCGCGCTGGTCGTCGGGGACGTGACCGGGCACGGCATCGACGCCGCGGCCACCATGGGGCGGATGCGCACCGCCGTCCGCACGCTGGCGTACCTGGACCTGCCGCCGGGGGAGGTGCTGGCCCGCCTGGACGACCTGGTCGTCCGGCTGGCCGAGGAGGACGACACCAGCGGCCTGCCGTTCGACGCGACGGGAGCCACCTGCCTCTACGCCGTCTACGACCCCGCCACCCGGCGCTGCTCGATGGCCACGGCCGGCCACCCGCCGCCCGCCGTCGTCGCCCCGGACGGCGCGGTCACCTTCCCCCGCCCGCCCAGCGGCACCCCCGTCGGCCTGGGCGTCGGCGCCTTCGAGGCGCTGGAGGTGGAGCTGGCCGCGGGCAGCGTGATCGCGCTCTACACCGACGGCCTCATCGAGACCCGCGAGGCCGACATCGAGGCGGGCATCGACCGGCTCGGCGCCGCGCTCGCCCGCGCCCCGCTGCCGCTGGAGGTCTTCTGCTCCCACGTCGTGCGCAGCATGTTGCGCGACCGCCCGGCGGAGGACGACATCGCCCTCCTCGTCGCCCGCACCCGGTGACCCCTCCCGCCGCCGGCGGGAAAGGTCACCGGACCCTCAGCGGGCGGCGGGGGCAGCCGGGGTCGCGTCCCTTATGAGAACGTTAACAAGCACCCCGACGATCGGACCCCCAGGAGCCAGCAGTGCACACGGCACACCTCACGATCGATCCCGCCTTCCGCGTGGCCCCGGTGCGGCGGCGCACCTTCGGCGCCTTCGTCGAGCACCTCGGCCGGTGCGTCTACACCGGCATCTACGAGCCCGGCCACCCCACCGCCGACGAGGACGGCTTCCGCGGCGACGTGCTGGAGCTGACCCGGCGGCTCGGCGTGTCCACGGTCCGCTACCCGGGCGGCAACTTCGTCTCCGGCTACCGCTGGGAGGACGGCGTGGGGCCGCGCGAGCAGCGCCCGCGCCGCCTCGACCTCGCCTGGCACAGCACCGAGACCAACGAGGTCGGCGTGGACGAGTTCCTGCGCTGGTGCGGCAAGGCCGGCGTGGAGCCGATGATGGCCGTCAACCTCGGCACCCGCGGCATCGAGGCCGCCCTCGACCTGCTGGAGTACTGCAACCACCCGTCCGGCACGACGCTGTCGGAGCGGCGCATCGCGGGCGGCGCCAAGGAGCCGTACGGCATTCGCATGTGGTGCCTCGGCAACGAGCTGGACGGCCCCTGGCAGACCGGCCACAAGACCGCCCGCGAGTACGGCCGGCTGGCCGCCGAGACCGCCCGCGCCATGCGCATGCTGGACCCCGGCCTGGAGCTGGTCGCCTGCGGCAGCTCCGGCTCGTCCATGCCGACGTTCGGCTCCTGGGAGGCCGAGGTCCTGACCGAGACCTACGACGTCGTCGACTACATCTCCTGCCACGCCTACTACGAGGAGAAGAACGGCGACCTCGGCAGCTTCCTCGCCTGCGCGAGCGACATGGAGTACTTCATCGGCTCGGTGGCGGCCACCGCCGACCACGTGGGCGCGAAGCTGAAGTCCCGCAAGAAGATCGACATCTCCTTCGACGAGTGGAACGTCTGGTACCTGTCCCGCTTCCAGGACGCCGCGCCGCCCACCGACTGGCCGGTCGCGCCGCCGCTGCTGGAGGACCACTACAGCCTGGCCGACGCGGTCGCCGTCGGCGGCCTGCTGATCACCCTCCTGCGCAACAGCGACCGGGTGCGCGCCGCCTCGCTGGCCCAGCTCGTCAACGTGATCGCGCCGATCGTGACCGAGCCGGGCGGCCGGGCCTGGACGCAGACCACCTTCCACCCGTTCGCCCAGGCCAGCCGGTACGCCGCCGGCGACGTGCTGCGCGTCGAGCCGGTCTGCCCGGCGTACGAGACCGCCGAGTACGGCGAGGCGCCGCTGCTGCACGCCGTGGCCACCCACGACCCGGACGCGGGGACCACGGTCTTCGCGATCAACCGCTCCACCGACCGGCCGCTGTCCCTGCGGCTCGACGCCCGCGCGCTCGGCGCTCCCCGGATCGTCGAGGCCACCACCCTCGCCGGGCCCGACCCCTACGCCCGCAACACCGCCGACGACCCCGGCCGGGTCGCCCCCCGCCCCAACCCCGACGTCGAGCAGGACCCGCTGACGGTGCTGCTGCCGCCGGTCTCGTGGAACGTGATCCGGCTCGGCTGACACTCAGGCGCCCGCCGTGCGGCCGAACAGCCGCCCGGCGAGGTCCACCCCGACCACCGCGCCGCGCTCGTCGCGGGTGAAGAAGCCGCGCTGGCCCTTCAGGCCGCCCTCGGTGATGACGTACTCGTCGCCGTCCCCGCCGGGCAGGAAGCCGATGGCGGCCGGAGGGTAGTCGGCGGGCATCTCGGTGTCCGAGGCGCGGCGGATCTCCGGCTTGATCCCGACCTCCAGGGTGAGCCGGGCGCCGTCGGTGGCGAGGTCCAGGTTCATCGCGTCGATCTCGTAGTGGCCGGCGACCTCGCGCGCCCGCGCGGCGTCGTACGGGGCCGGCTCGGGCTCGCGCTCCACCACGCCGAGGTGGTGCTCCAGCGCCCAGCGGACCACCTCCTGGTTGAACAGGTAGCCGTCCGGCCCCGCGTTGGCCAGCGAGACGACGGCGAAGTCGTGCTCGGGCACGAGCAGCAGCTCGGCGAACTGGCCGTTGCCCGACCCGCCGTGCCCGACCGTGCGGACGCCGCCGATGTCCTTGACGAACCAGCACACGCCGAAGGCGTCGCCGAGCGAGCTGGCCCGCAGCGCGACCGTCGGCTCCCGCATCTCCCGCAGCCGGCCCGCGGGCAGCACGCCCTCTCCGTCGCGCAGGTGGAAGGCGGCCCACCGCAGCAGGTCGCGGACCGAGGAGGCGGCGCCGCCGCCCGGGTCGTTGGCGCGCGAGCCGGCCGGCCACGCCTTCCACGGCCGGGTGACCCGCAGCGAGCCGTCCGCGGCCCGGTCGTGGCCCGCGGCGAAGCGGCGCACCACGACCTCGTCCAGGTCGAAGAAGGTGCCCGGCAGCCCGGCCGGCTCCAGCACCAGCGAGGCGACGGCCTTGGCGAACGGCAGCCCGGTGACGCGCTCGATCACCCGGCCGGCCAGGTTGTAGCCGGCCTGGCTGTAGGAGGCCCGGACGCCGGGCGGCGCGATCAGCGGCAGCTCCTCCAGCCGGGCGACGAAGGCGGCCAGCGAGCCGTCCTCGTCGTCGCCGTCCAGCAGGTTCCATTCGAGGCCGGAGGTGTGGTTGAGCAGGTTCAGCACGGTGATCCGGGCGGCGCTGTCCGCGTCGGCCAGCCGCAGCTCGGGGACGTAGCGGCGCACCGGCGCGGCCAGGTCCACCCGGCCCTCGGCGGCCAGGCGGACCAGCGCGGTCGCGGTGAAGGTCTTGGTCACCGAGGCCAGGTGGAACAGCGTCCCGGCGTCCACGGGGAGCGGGTTGTCCACGCTGGTCACACCGTGGGCGGCGTGGATCTCGCGGCCGTCCGCGAGGATCCCGGCGGCGGCGCCGGGGACGCCGTACTTGCCGGCGGCCTGCGCCACGAACTCCGACAGCGACATGATGCTCCTCCTGGGCTCCTGGCCGGCGGCGCCTCTCGCCGTCCGGCTCATGGAAGGAACCCTGGCCGCCGCCGCTGTCACGGCGCTGACAGCGCTCTGCCCGCGGTCCGGCGGGTTTCAGCCGTCGGCGCGGGTCGCCCGGTCGAAGAGCTCGACCAGCTCGTCGGCGCAGCGGCCCGGGTCGAGGCCGTTGACCACGCGGTCGGCGACGGCGTCGATGGCGGCGCGCAGGGCCGTCGCCATGATCGGGCCGTCGAACTCCCTGAAGGCCCCCGTGCGCTGCCCGTCGGCGAACAGCGCCGCCAGCCGGGCGGTCGCGGCGTCCTGCTCGTCGCCGCCGACGGGCGCCTGGTTGTGGGCGATCTGCTGCACGGCCCGCACGTGCGCGGGGTGGGCGGCGATGAAGGCGATGTTGGCCCTGATGAAGGCCGCGAGCTGCGCGCGGGCGCCCTCGGCGGCCTCCAGCGCCGGGCGCATGAAGGCGGCGGCGTCGGCGACGACCTGGCGGACCACGGCCTCCAGGAGCTGGTCCTTGCTGGAGAAGTGGTAGGTGATCAGCCGTTTGCTGCTGAGGCCGGCGTGCGCGCAGATGGCCTCGAACGTGGTCTCCGCGTAGCCGCGCTCGGCGAGCACGGCGATCGTGGCGGAGGCGATCTGGGCCTTGCGGGCCTCGCTGGCCGCCGCGCGGCGCGTCCCGGCGATCTCCATGTCATGACAGCTTGCCACGCTTGGGGAACGCCTCGCGCACGCTGCGCCGGTTGACGAGGAACGCCACGGCGGCGACCAGGACGCCGACCACCGCCTGCTCGGCCTTCATCCAGCCGGGATAGCCGCTGTCGGGCGCGAGCAGGATGATCACGACGCCGACGGGCGCGGCGAGGCTGACGAACCTGATACGGACGTAGGCCGGCCGGCGGCCGCGCGCGGCCTGGCCGGCGAGGGCGACGAGCCAGGCGGCGGCCACGGCCACCGCGCCGCCGCGCAGCCACACCACCCAGGTGCCGCCGACGACGGCGGCGACGGCGAGCGTGGCGATCGAGAGGACGAGGACGGCCAGGAAGAGGGCGCGGACGGCACTCCAGGGGTTGTTATCCATGCGGATAAATTTATCCTCATGGATAAGAAGAAGCAAGGGGGTGGTCCGGCCGGGTCCGGTGCGGAGCCGCCGGAGGGGGGTGCCTGGCGGGGGATCGGCCGTTACGAGGCGCGATGTCCCGCTGGCGTGGTCGTGGTCGTGGTGGTTGTGGTGGTCGCGCGGCAGGCGCGCTGCCAGAGGGCGGGCCAGCCGCCCGTGCCGAGCCACGCCGCCGGCACGCGCAGGCCACCGGCCGCCACCCGGTCACGGAACGCGTCCACGTCCGCGCCCAGCTCCCCGGCCCCCGCGAGCGCGCGCCGCCACGGGCCCGCCGGATCCTCCAGGTCGGAACGCGGATACCCCGGCACCGCCGACTCGCCAGGACCGGTGACCGGGACCGTCGGCTCTGACACGTCCCAGCAGGTCACGGCGACCACCAGCGCGCACAACACGTCCCGGCCCGGATCGCGCGCGACCTGACGGGCCAGGACCGGGTCGGCGTCCCGGGCGAGACGGCCGAGCGCCGCCCGGACCCGGCGGCCGACCAGCTCCATCGACCGGGCGGACGCGATCGCGCCGTGCCGGGAGAGCTTGCGCAGCGACCCCGGCAGCGGCGCGTCCGACAACAACAGGCCGAGCTGGTCGTGGCGGGCACGCAGCTCCGGGTCGAGCGCGTCGAGTGCCCGGGCGAGCGGGCGCACCCCTGTGGCCTGCCACAACACGGGCAGGCCCGTCACGGGGAGCGCGGCGAGGCAGGCCCGGTCCAGCCGGCCGGGGGACGGCAGCCTGCGCAGCGCCACGAGCACGTCCCGGCCACCGGCGGAGCGGTGATCCCTCGCCGGCGTCGTGACTCCGCCACCGGCGTGGTGGCGGTCGTCTGCGGGCGTCGTGACTCCGCCACCGGCGTGGTGGCGGTCGCCTGCGGGCGTCGTGACTCCGCCACCGGCGGTGTGGCGGTCACCTGCGGGCGTGGCGACTTCGCCACCGGCGGTTTGGCGGTCGCCTGCGGGCGGAGCCGCGTGTCCAGCGGTAGCGGACCGGTCCCGCCGGGCGGCGCCGCGCGGACGGCGGGACCCGTCCGGACCGCGGAGGGTGTCCAGGACGCGGAGGGTGTCCAGGGCGGCGACGGCGGCCGGGCGGGACAGCTCGCGTTCGGCCAGGTCCGCCAGCACCCCGTGCAGCTCGTCGAACGCGCGCCCGGCCCGGTGGGACGCCTTGCGCCCCGGCGCGCGTTCCCGCGCGGGCGGCTCCGCCGGCGGCAAGGCGTCCTGCTCCGGCAGCGCGACCGGCTCCGGCGGCAGCGTGGCCACCCAGTCCCGCAGCCGTTGCGCCCGCTCGGCGTCCAGGTCGGCGTTGAACCGGGCGCGCAGCTCGGCGACCTGCCAGCCCTCGCGCCGGCCGCGCCGCCGGATCTCCGCGTTCGCCACGATCGCGCCGTCCGGGCCGCGCAGCGCCAGCAACGCGCACAGGCCCTTCGTGGCGTCCTCGACGTAGTAGGGGCTCGCGATGCAGTTGCCCATGTACGACGACCAGCGGGCGAGCGCGCGCGGCTCGCGGGCGCACTCCACCCGCAGCTCCGTGCCCGGGATCGTCGTGCCGTCCACGGCGGCCAGCGGCCCGGGCAGCAGGAAGCCGCCGGACGGCGCGTACATGGCCTCCACCCCCTTGACCAGCGCGTCCGTCAGGTCGTGCCAGCTCGCGCAGTGGCGGGAGGACGGCCGCGCGCCCAGCGACACGAGCTGCGCGGCCCCGGCCAGGGCCGAGGAGATCGTGTCCAGGCGCGGCACGAGGCCGGTGTCCGGCTCCGGCAGGTGATCCACGTACGGGTACGGGTGCTGGAAGCCGATCTCCGCCCGTTCGTGGCCGTGGAGCCGGGCCAGCGCGTCGCCCAGCTCGCCGTACCAGAGCAGGTCGCCGGCCGTCTCGACCTCCTGCGGGGGCCGCTCGGTCGCGCGCTCGGCCAGCACCGGCGGGTCACCGGAGGGGACCGGGGGCTGCAGCCATTCGGACGGCGGACGCTCCGCCGTGTAGCCGACCGCGTCCCGCCAGGCGCGCATCCCGGTCGACGACCAGGCGGCCAGGGCGTCGCCCGCCTCGATGATCACCTCGCTGACCGCGTCCAGCGCGACGCCCGCGTAGTCGGCGGCCCTGGCGAGCCTCTGGCGGACGTACTGCTCGTTCGGCGCGTCCAGCCGGCGGGCCAGGTCGCGGACGTAGCAGCCGGGCCGCGCGGGCAGCCCGGCCAGCCCCGGAACGCGGCGCGCGGCCGCCCCCGCCTCGGCCGCGTCCATCAGCGCGGCGGCGGCGCGGAGCTGCGCGGCGGAGCGGGCCAGCCCTTCCCGGACGCCGTGGTCGGCGACGGCCGCGGCGGTGCGGAGCAGGACGGTCGCCGCCATGGCGTCGTGCATGGCGCGCATCATCCGGTTCGTCCAGTGCCAGGGGTGCGGGGTCCAGCGGGCGGCGTCGGCGAGGCTCGGCACACGGCCCAGGTCGCGGCGGACCTGCTCGACGATGATCGCGTCCTCGTGCGCGTCGCGCCGCCGGGCCAGCTCCTCCAGCCTGCTCTGCCTGCCCTGCGTCGCCAGACGCCGCGCCGTCCGCCGGGCCGCCTCCTGCCGGGCCGCCACCTGACGCCACAGGTCGAGGAGGGGGGCGAGGCGGCGGTGGCGGGGGAGCGGGGCGAGCAACTGCTGGAGGTGCGCGGCCAGCGCGGACGGCATGGCGTGCGGCTCAGGCGCCACCTCGACCGCCCGCTCGGCCCCGCCGGCCGCGTGACCCGGCGTGCCGTCGGCGGGGCGGTCGAGTGCGGCGCCGGCCGGAGGCCGGGGCGTGACGTCGGCCGCGTGACCCGGCGTGACGTCGGGCGTTGCGGTGGCCGCGGGATCGGGCGCGGTGCCGAGGGCGAGGACGCGTTCGAGTTGTTCCGCTCCCAGCAGGGCACTGGCGGCCGAGGCGAGCTGCAGCGCCGCCCAGCGCCCGTCTGCGATGGCGCGGTTCGCCGCGGCGGCCACCCGCTTGGTGGCCTCCACCCCGAACAACGCCGTCAGCACGCCCGCCCGCTCGCCCAGCCGAGGCAGCCCGTCCAGCCCGAGGACGCGCAACGCCACCAGCACCGCGTCGCGCCGATCACCCCGAGCCCCGGCCAGCCGCCCCGAGACGAACCCGCCACCCAGATCAACCCCGGCACCCGCGGCGATGAGGCCGCCGGGAGCCGCGAGCAGCCGGGCCAATCCGGCGAGGGCAGGCCCTGGATCGGCACCCGCCGGCCCGACCACGACGGGCGCACCAGCCTGCCGAGCACCCCGCAGCCCACCTGACCGCCCGCCCCGCCCCTCAACCCCCGCTCGTCCTTGGCCACCGGTCAGCCCACCGTCGCCCGCCGGCCCACCCGGTTCCGCCCGCTCACCCGGTTCTGTCCACCCACCGATGCCCGTCCAGCCGCCGGGGCCCGTGCCCCCGTCGTCGGCGATTCGTCCGTCGTCATCGGCCAGTACGTTCAGACCGGCGACATCAGCCACGGCATGGCCGGAGGCGTCCCAGACCCGCTGGTCCCGCCCCGTCGTCACGCCGAACGCCAGTCGCACCACAAAGCCCCATGATTCGGCCCTTGTGCCGCCCGGGCAACCGGTATTCCGCATGGCATGCTGGCGATGCGCCCCGACGGCGCACCGATCGCGCACCGACCGCGTCCCGGTCGTGCCCGATCGCGGACCGGAAGGAGGACGGCGTTGCGAGTCGTCGTCATCGGCGCGGGAGTGGTGGGAGCGGCGGTCGCGGCCGGGCTGACCCGGCGCGGCGCGCAGGTCACCGTCCTGGAGGCGCGGACGCCCGGAGCTGGCACCTCGGCCACCTCCATGGCCTGGGTCAACGCCAACAACAAACTGCCTGAGGCGTACTTCCACCTCAACCACGCCGCCGTCCGGGCGCACCACGACCTGCCGGGTGAGTGGTTCTTCCCGACCGGGCACCTCGAATGCGCGGTGAGTCACCAGCACAAGGAGCTGCTGGAGTCCCGGGTGACACGCTTGGAGTCGGCGGGCTACCCGGTGGAGCGGGTGACCGCGCGGCGGGCCCGCGAGCTGGAGCCCGACCTGGTGTCGCCGCCCGGCGCCGTGTACGCGTTCTTCCCGGAGGAGGGGCACGTGCATCCGATGCGGCTGATCGCACGGCTGCTGGGCGAGGCGCGCGACGCCGGTGCGGAGGTGGTGTGCGGGGCCGAGGTCACGGCGATCGAGGCGGCCGAGCCGGGGGTGCGGGTGGGCGTGGCGGGCGGGGGCACGTACGCGGCCGACGCGGTCGTGACCTGCGCCGGGCGCTGGACGCAGGGGGTCGCGGCGCTGGCCGGCGCGTACGTGCCCATGCTGGACCCGGCCCGCGCCGGACAGCTCACCAACGGCTTCCTGGTCACCACGACGCCGGTGCCCGCCCGCCTGTCGCGGATGATCACCACCGACCGGCTCAACCTGCGCCCCGACGGAGCCGGCCGGCTCGTCGTCCAAGCGCTGGGCCTGGATGGACGGGCTGAGCCGGGCGTGCCGGTGCCGGACGACGTGCGGCAGGACATCCTGGCCCGGCTGTCCGCGGTGCTGCCCGCCGCCGAGGGCGCCGAGGCCGAGCGGGCGGTGGTCGGGCATCGCTCCCTGCCCGGCGACGGACTGACGGTCGCGGGCTTCGCCGATCCGGCGCGCCGCGTGTACACGGTGGCCACCCACAGCGGGGTGACGCTCGCCCCACTGCTGGGACGGGAGGTCGCCGGGGAACTGTACGGCGAGGAGTCCGCACTGCTGGCCGCCTTTCGCCCCGGCCGCTTCACCGACGGAACCGCCGGCCCACCC
Source organism: Actinomadura luzonensis (assembly GCF_022664455.2). Taxonomy (NCBI): domain Bacteria; kingdom Bacillati; phylum Actinomycetota; class Actinomycetes; order Streptosporangiales; family Thermomonosporaceae; genus Actinomadura; species Actinomadura luzonensis. The sequence goes on along the minus strand of NZ_JAKRKC020000001.1, from coordinate 132,267 downwards.
CCGACCCCGGCCCGCCGCGCCGGCCAGCAGTAACCCCCAGCACCCGCCCACTCCCGATGACGACGGAACGACCGCCAGAACCGCCGCCGACCACCCGACCGGCACCAACCGGCACCAACCGGCAGTAGCCGGGCCACCGTCAGGGGCTGGCGTCGGTCTCGTCGGTGGGTTCAGGACGCGGTGGAGGCGGTCTCCCCGTGGGTTCAGGACGCGGTGGGGCGGTCTCGTGGGTGAGTTCGGGACGCGGTGGGGCGGTCCCGTCGTGGGTTCAGGACTCGCTGGGGGCGGTCTCCCCGTGGGTTCAGGACGCGGTGGGGTGGTCTCGTGGGTGAGTTCGGGACGCGGTGGGGCGGTCCCGTCGTAGGTTCAGGACTCGCTGGGGGCGGTCTCCCCGTCGGTCCAGGACGCGGTGGGGCGGCCTCGTCGGTGGGTTCAGGACGTGGGGGCGGTCTCGTGGATGGGTCGAGGGTGCGTGACAAGGGTGGCCTCGTCGGCGGGTCTCAGGGGGCGTGACGGAGTCGGTCCAGGTACACCTGGCGGGCCCGTTCGTGCAGCTCCCGGTGGGCGTCGCGCTGCTCACGGGAGGTGAACCGGCCGTCCACGTCCAGCAGCTCCTCCAGCAGGCCGAGCCACCGCAGGCACCACGCGACGTCGGCCCGCCGCACCACCGGCTCCCCCAGGTAGACGGGGCTGGTGTGCGCGTACGCGCCGGCGGGGTGCAGCGCCCGGGGATGCGGCCCGCCGCCCGCCACGGCCACCACGTACGTCGGCCCGTCCACGGTCAGCTCGGCCGTGAGCCGCCCGGGGCCGCCCTCGGCGAGCACGCCGCCGGCGGTCCTGAGCTGCAGCCATTCGACCTCGGGCCCGACCGTCGCCGCGGTGACCGTGACGGTCTCGCCCCTGGCCGCGCGCAGTGTGTCGCCCGGCCCGTGGCCGCCCACGTCGAGTTCGAGCCAGGGGCCGGTGGTGGCGAACGTCCGCCCCCGCCGGACGGCATCGGCGAAGGAGGAGGCGGTGAGCGGCCCGTCGAGTCGGGCGTAGACCCGCGCCCAGCCGGGCGGGCTGGACGCCGTGCCGCGCCGCGAGATGGACAGGACGGCGTCCGTCCCAGCGGTCGCCGCCAGCCGGTTGCCGGCCCCGATCAACCGCCGGTAGACGACGGCGGTCGCCCGTACGGAGGAGTGGTTGATCACGTCGAGGCCGTCCACCAGGCCGAGCGCGGCGTCCACCACCAGCTCTCTGGCGGAGCAGTTGCGTCCGGCGGCGACCGCCCGCTCCGGCGGGTCGGTGTCGGTCAGGTCGGTGTGGAACGGGTGGCCGTAGCCGGTGAGCGCGCCGAGGGCGCGCAGCTCGGCGAGCGCGTCGGCGTTGGGCCACGCGTCGGGGTCGTCGCCGAAGCCGCTGTGGAAGCGGGCGGGCACGCCGGTCGGGCCGAAGCCGGTGACGTGCCCGAGCAGGTCGTTGCGGTACTCGACGCCGAAGCGGGCGACGTGGGTGGCGTCCGACCAGGGCAGGTCGCGCCCGGCGTGCTCCTCCAGCGCCTCGCGGTCGTAGACCCGCTCGCCCGCCACGTTCCCGGCGACCAGGTTGAGCACGTGCAGGTCCTCGCCGTGCTGGGCGGCGGCGGCCCGGGCGGGGGTGGCGGGCTCGTCGCCCATCCAGTTGAGGTGGACGTGCAGGTCGCCGCCGTACCAGCCGCGCGCGGCGGCGTCGTACAGCCGCCCGGGAGTCAGCTCGACGGTCACCTGCCGGCCCGGCGCGGGGGTCACCTGGGCGGTGGCGGTGCCGTACTCCATGCCGCGCGTCACTGACACCGTCAGCGGCTCGGCGGGGACGTCGAGCTCCAGGTCGTCGCCGTGGAAGTACGGCCGCAGGTGGGCGTCGAGGGCGTGGACCGCGCGGTGCGGGTACCAGCCCTGCCCGCCCCGGCCGGTGACGCTCCACCTGCACGGGAACCCGGCGCGCAGCCGCAGCCGCGCGGCTGGAACGCGCCTGGTGAGCGGGCCGAGATCCAAGGCAGCTCCGGCGATCACGGTCGCGGCGCTGGTGATCGGCACCAGCCGCGCTCCGCCCGGCGGCACGACGTGCGCGACGCCGTCCACGGTCACGGTGGTCTGCTCCGGCAGGCGGGAGTCCAGCAGGAGGGTGGTGCGCAGCGGGGCGTCGCCCAGCACCGCCAGCGTCACGGCCGCCAGCTGAGGGCCGGCGGGGGTGAGGCGCAGGACCGCCAGGTTGTCCGGGACCGCGCCGTCGAGCGCGTCGCGCACCACGCGGTCGAGATCGAGCTCGCCCATGCGGGAGTCGAGGTCACGGCGGGTGGCGCCGTCGCCGAGCTGGCGGAGGCAGGCGCTCCAGTAGTCGGGGCCGTTCATCAGGTACGCGCTGGTGCGCACCTCGCCGACGTAGGGGATCAGCTCCTCGCCCCACGTCACCCCGTGGCGTTCGAGCAGGTGGTGGTACTCGTGCACGGAACTCCCTTCACCGGGCCGGTCCTCCTCCGGCCCGACGGGCGGAGGCGGTGGTGTCATCCTGCCACAGATTGTGGATTGCGATGACGCCATCATGGTGTCATAGTGGCGTCATGGATCTGGCGCCGTACATCGACCACCTCCGCCGCGAGCTGACGGTCGCCGCGGGGGCGCGCGGCGAGGAGGCGCACGCGCTGACCGTGCGCCTCACCGCCGCGCTCGAACCGGCCGTCAGGCTCGCGCTGCTGGAGGCGGTGTCCACCGCCGCCGACGAGATCACCCGTGACCTCGCCCCCGGCTGCGTCGAGGTGCGCCTCGTCGGGCGCGACGTCGGCTTCGTCGTGACGCCACCGCTGCACCACGATGGCGGCGCGTACGCGGAGGAAGAGGAAAGCGACGAGAGGTCGCCGGCCGGCCGCTTTGAGCGACCAGAGGGCGGCGTGCCGCCGCCGATCGTCCGCCCTGGGTGGCCCGAGGGCGACGCGACGCCGATGGCCGCCCGCCCCGGGTCGCCCGAGGGCGACGAGGGCGGCACCGCCCGGATCTCGCTCCGGGTGCCCGAGCACCTCAAGCCGCGCCTGGACGAGGCGGCCGCGCGTGAGGGGCTGTCGGTCAACGCCTGGCTGGTCCGCGCCGTCGCCGCCACGCTCGACGGCGGCGAGCCAGGCCGCCGCGGCGACCGCCGCTCCGGCCAGCGCTCCGACCAAGGTCCCGGTCAGCGTCCTGACCAGCGTTTCGAGCCGCGTTCCAGCCAGCGTTTCGGTCGACGTCCCGGTCGGCGCTTCGGCGGGCCCTCGCGGTCCCAGCCCGGCGGCGGGTGCCACAGGGGCTGGGTGCGGTGATGACGATGTCCGTTCACGAACCTGACCACGAGCCCGACCACGACGGGGAAACCGCGATGCCCACCTTCGACACCCCAGAGCCCATCCACGCCCTCATCGACGTGGCGGGCGCCACCATCCGCATCCACGCGGGCGAGCGCGCCGACACCGTCGTCGAGGTCCGCCCGTCCGACGAGTTCGACGACGCCGACGTGCAGGCCGCCCGGCACACACAGATCGATTACGCGGGCGGCCGGCTGCTCGTCCGCCTCGACCGCGGCGGCTCCGACTCCGGCTGGAGCCTGTCGCTCGACAAGCTGGTCGAGTCGCCCGCCACCTGGGCCCGTTCCCTGCTGCTCGGCTGGGAGGGCTCGGTCGAGGTGACGGTCCACCTGCCGGCCGGCTCCCGCGTCGAGGCCAAGACCGCCAAGGGCCTCTACTGTCACGGCCCGCTCGGCGATCTGGCGTTCGCCACCTCCTACGGCGACATCAGCGTCGAGCAGGCCGGCCGGGTGCGGCTGAAGACCGCCCACGGTCACGTCTCGCTCGACCGGGCCGCCGGCTTCGCCGAGATCACCACCACCAACGGCGACATCCGGGTCGGCACGGTCGACGGCCCGGCAGTCGTCAAGACCTCTCATGGCCAGCTCCGCATCGGCGAGGTCACCGGCGAGCTGCGCCTCAACTCCGCCTACGGCGACATCACCGTCGACCGCGCGCGGGCCGGCGTCGCCGCCAAGACCGCCTACGGCAGCGTGCGCATCGGCGAGGTGGCCCGCGGCGCGGTCGTCATGGAGACCACCGGCGGCGGCCTCGACCTCGGCATCCGCGAGGGCAGCGCCGCCTGGCTCGACGTCAGCTCGCGCTACGGGCTGGTGGACGTCGGCCTCGACTCCACCGAAGGCCCCGGCTCCTCCGAGGACGTCGTCGAGGTGCGGGCCCACACCGCCTACGGCGACATCCGCATCCGCCGTTCCTGACCCATCGACCAGGGAGACCCCCATGTCCGACGCGATCAAGGCCACCGGCTTGGTCAAGAAGTACGGCGACGTCACCGCCCTCGACGGGCTGGAGCTGAGCGTCCCCGAGGGCACGGTGTTCGGGCTGCTCGGCCCCAACGGCGCGGGCAAGACCACCACCGTGCGGATCCTGACGACGTTACTCCAGCCCGACGCGGGTCACGCCGAGGTGGCCGGGTTGGACGTCGTGCGCGACGCCCGCCGGCTGCGTGCCCGCATCGGCGCCTCCGGCCAGTACGCCGCCGTGGACGACCACCTCACCGGCGCCGAGAACCTGGAGATGGTCGGCCGCCTCTACCACCTCGGCGTCCGGCGCAGCCGGCAGCGCGCCCGCGAGCTGCTGGAGCGCTTCGACCTCACCGGGGCCGCCGACCGGCCGGTGCAGGGCTGGTCGGGCGGCATGCGGCGACGGCTCGACCTGGCCGGCGCGCTGGTCGCCCAGCCGCCTGTGTTGTTCCTCGACGAGCCCACCACCGGCCTCGACCCGCGCGCCCGGGCGAGCCTGTGGGCCACCATCACCGAGCTCGTGGCCGAGGGCACCACCGTGCTGCTCACCACTCAGTACATGGAGGAGGCCGACCGGCTCGCCGACCGCGTCGCGGTGGTCGACCACGGCCGGGTGATCGCGCTCGGCACCGCCGACGAGCTGAAGGACCAGGTCGGCGGCGACCGCATCGAGCTGTCGGTGACCAGCCGCGCCGACCTGGAGAGCACCGCGCGCACGCTGGCGCCGCTCGCCGTCGAGGAGATCCAGGTCGACATCGCCGCGCTCCGGGTGACCGTCCCGGTCGCAGGCGGCGCGGCCGCGCTGACCAAGGCGCTCGGCCACCTGGCGGCCGAGCGGATCGCCGTGCGCGACGCCGGTCTGCGCCGGCCCACGCTGGACGACGTGTTCCTGACCCTCACCGGGCACGGTGCCGACGACAAGATCGAGGAGAGCGTACGATGAACGCCCTGCGTCTCGCCGTCGCCGACGGCGTCACCATCACCAAGCGCAACGCGCTGAAGATCCGCCGCGTGCCCGACCTGCTGGGCGGCGTGATCATGCTGCCGGTCGTGTTCGTGCTGCTGTTCACCTACGTCTTCGGCAGCATGATCAGCCTGCCCGGCATGTCGTACGGCGAGTACCTGCTGCCCGGCATCTTCGTCATGACGATCGTCAGCAGCGCCCAGATCACCGGCTACACCCTGACCCAGGACCTCCAGAAGGGCATCTTCGACCGGTTCCGCACACTGCCGATGGCGCCTTCGGCGGTGCTCGTCGGCCAGACCGTCAGCGACCTGATCATGAACTTGACCAGCATCGTCACGATGGCGCTTGTCGGGCTGCTGGTCGGCTGGCGGGTGCACAGCTCGCCCGCCGAGGCCGCGCTCGGCTTCTTCATGCTGGTGCTGTTCTCCTACGCCTTCTCCTGGGTGACCGCCACCGTCGCGCTGGCCCTGCGCACCCCCGAGGTGTTCAACAACGTGGCGACCATCCTGTCGTTCCCGATCGTCTTCCTGTCCAACGCCTTCGTCGACAGCACCCGCCTGCCCGGGCCGCTCCGGCCGGTCGCCGAGTGGAACCCGGTCTCCACGCTGGTGCAGGGCGCGCGCGAGCTGTTCGGCAACACCAGCCCGGCCATGCCCGTGCCCGACGCCTGGCCCCTGCGGCACGCGGTGCCGGTGTCGCTGCTCTGGTCGGTCCTGCTGCTGGCCGTGTTCGTGCCGCTGGCCCTGCGGCTCTACCGGAAGGCGGTCAGTCGGTGAGCGCCGCGCTGAGCAAGGAGGCGGTCGTCCCGCTGGCGACGCTGGACCCGTCCGCGCCGCTGGACGACCTGGCCTGGCTAGATGAGGCGATCGGCGACGCGCGCGTGGTGGCGATCGGGGAGAGCTCCCACTACAACGCCGAGTTCTACCTCCTGCGTCACCGTCTGCTGCGTTATCTGGTCGAGCGGCACGGGTTCAGCGCGTACGCGCTTGAGTCCGGCTTCACCGAGGGTCGTCCGGTCGACGGCTGGGTGCGCGGCGAGGGCGGCCCGGAGGAGCTGGGCCGGGTCCAGGCCGACGGCGTGACCTCGCTGATGGGCGTATGGACGCAGCTCCGTGACCAGTTGCGGTGGATGCGGGCGCACAACGCCACCGCCGCGCGCCCCGTCGGCTTCCACGGCATCGACCTGGGCGGCTCCAACGTGTCCCCGCTGCCGGCGCTGGACGCCGTGCTCGCCTACCTCGCCGACGCCGACCCCGCGTACCGGCCGGACCCGGCCCTGCGGGAGACCGTGGCCGCCGTCGCGCCGGCCTCCGTCTTCTCCGCGCCGCAGGCCGTCGCCGCCTTCGCCGCCCTGCCGCGCGAACGCAAGGACGCGCTGACGGCGGGCCTGTCCCGCCTCATGGCGCGCTTGATCGCCCGGCGCCTCGACCTCACCGCCCGCGCCGGCGCCGACGCCTACGAACGCGCCCGCCACGCGCTGAGCCTCGCCATCGCCCTCGACACGGTGATCGGCGAGCTCACCGGCGGCGCCCCCGACGGCATCGGCTACGCCGTCCGCGACGCCGCCATGGCGGACACCGTCGCCTGGGTCCTGCGCCGTGAGGACCGCATCGTGCTGGCCGCCCACAACGGCCACCTGCAACGCGGTCCCGGCGTCCTGCCCGGCCAGCCGCCGTTCGACCCGATGGGCCTGCACCTCGCCGACCGGCTCGGCACCGGCTACCTCGTCATCGCCACGACCTGCGGCACGGGGCAGGTACTCACCACCTCGCACGCCGACTTCCGCAGCGGCCGGTTCTTCGCGCCCCTGGAGCCGCCGGAGCCGGGCAGCCTCGACGCGCTCATGGCGGCCACCGCCGACGGGCCCTTCGCCACCGACCTGCGGCGCCTGTCCCCGGCGGACGCCGCCCTGGTCCGCGCCGCCGGGCGGCAACGCCTCGGCACCCTCTACACCGAGGTGGACGCCCTGTCGGCGTACGACATCGTCATCCACCTACCGCACGTCACACCCGCCAACCCCGACCCCGACGCGCTCGCCCACACCCCCGAGGAGGTACGCGCCACCTTCGCGGGCACCACGGACGATCCTCCGTCCACGACGTGACCACCGCTCCGGTCGAGGACGCACTCATGGGCGGCGGTGACGGCGGGACGGGGAGGCGGCCTCGCGTGGACGTGACGACGAACCGGGCGGTGGCGTCAGGGGGGCCGGTCAACAGTGGAGGGTATCTGAGGCGTCGGGTGGTGGGGGAAGGTCGGGTGGTGGGGGGAGGCACCCCTGACCGACACCCCCTGCCCCGCCACCACTCGACGACCGAAACCTCAATCCCGACCGACACCTCCCGGGTCTGGGGCGTCAAGTGGCGGTGGGGGGCAGGGGTATCGGACGGGGTTTGGGTCTCGGGCATCGGGTGGCGGTGGGGGGCAGGGGTGTCGGACGAGGTTTGGGTCTCGGGCATCGGGTGGCGGCAGGGCAGGGGTGTCGGTGGGGGGCGGGGTTTCTGGGGTGTCGGGCGGTGGGCAGGAGGTGTCAGGCGAGGTCGGGGGGTTCCAGGGCGGACAGGCGGCGGCGGAGGTGGGCGCGTTCGGGGTCGTTGCCCACCAGGCGTAGCGCCTCGCGGTAGGCGGTCGCCGCCTCCGCCCGCCGGCCGAGCCGTTCCAGCAGGTCGGCGCGGGCCGTCAGGTACGGCGCGTACTCGCGCAGGCGCGGCTCCCCGGCCAGGGCGTCGAGCAGGGCCAGGCCCTGCTCCGGCCCGTCGCGCAGGGCCACCGCCGCCGCCCGGTTCAGCTCCACCACCGGCGACGGGGCGAGGGCGAGCAGCACGTCGTAGAGCGCCACGATCTGCGGCCAGTCGGTGGTGGCGACGTTCGCCGCCTCGTCGTGCAGCGCGGCGATGGCGGCCTGCACGCCGTACGGGCCGGGCGGCCCGGCCAGCGCGACGGGCACCAGCGCCAGCCCCTCCTCGATCATCGACCGGTCCCAGCGCCCCCTGTCCTGCTCCTCCAGCAGGACGAGCTCGCCCTCCGGCCCGGTGCGGGCCGCCCGCCGGGCGTGGATCAGCAGCAGCAACGCCAGCAGCCCGGCGACCTCGCGCTCGGCGGGCAGCAGGCGGCGCAGGATCCGGGCCAGCCGGATGGCCTCCTCGGCCAGGTCGAGCCGTTGCAGGTGCGGCCCGGAGCTGGCCGCGTAGCCCTCGGTGAAGATCGAGTAGATCACCTGGAGCACGCCGGGCAGCCGTTCGGGCAGTTCGTCCGCGTCGGGCACCCGGAACGGGACGCGCGCCTCGCGGATCTTCTTCTTGGCCCGCACGATCCGCTTGGCCATGGTGGGGGCCGGCACCAGGAAGGCCCGCGCGACCTCGGGCGTGCTCAGCCCGGCCAGGCAGCGCAGCATGAGGGCGCCCCGGTCCTCGGCGGCCAGGGCCGGGTGTGAGCAGGTGAAGAAGAGCTGCAGCCGCTCGTCGGGCAGGCCGTCCGCGTCGGCGGCGTCGGCGGGCGGGGCGGGGGCCGCCCGCTCGGCCTCCACGTGCAGGAGGGCGAGACGGGCGGCGTACGCCTGGTCGCGCCGGAGCCGGTCCACGGCCCGCCGCCGCGCGGTCGTCATCAGCCATGCCCCCGGCCTGGCCGGGACGCCGTCCACCGGCCAGTGGACCAGGGCCGCCTCGAGGGCGTCCGCGGTCACCTCCTCGGCCAGGTCCAGGTCCCCGAAGCGGCGGACGAGGGCGGCGAGGAGGCGGCCGTGCTCCTCCCGGAAGACCGCCTCCACGGACGCCCCCGCCTGCGGCTTCGTGGTGGGTGTCCGAGCCGGCGTCGTGGCGGGCGCCTCCTCCACGGGCGCTGCCGTCTGCGGCTCCATGAGTGTCCGAGCCGGCGTCGTGGCGGGCGCCTCCTCCACGGGCGCTGCCGTCTGCGGCTCCATGGGCGTCCGGGCCGGCGTCGCGGCGGGCTTCTTCACGGGCGCTACCGCCAGCGGTTGCATGGGTGTCCGGGTCGGCGCCGTGGTGGGCTCCTCCACGGGCGCCGCCTCCACCGGTGCCTTCCCCGGCTGCTCCGCCGGCGCCCTCCCGGGCTGCTCCGCCGGTGCCTTTCCGGGCTGCTCCGGGGGTGGCTTCGGGGTGGGGCCGGTGGGGCGTGCGTCCCGTGCGTCCATCGGGTCGGCTAGAACTCGGCCACCGGGCGGACCACGATCGAGCCGCCGCCGCGCGCCCCCGGGCAGCGGGCCGCCCAGTCGAGCGCCACGTCGAGGTCGGGCACGTCGATGACGTAGTAGCCGCCCAGGACCTCCCGGGTTTCGGCGAACGGCCCGTCCGTGACGGTGCGCTCGCCGCCCGGCCCGACGCGGACCGTGGTCGCGGTGGTCAGGTCCGCCAGCGAGTTGCCGGCGACGAAGATCCCCGCCTCCTTGACGGCCTTGTCGTAGGCCATCCAGTCCGACACCTCGCACCCCTCGGCGGGGAACGCGCCGGGCTCGGGCTCGGTGGCGGCACTGTTGATCATCAGCATGTACTTCATGGTCGGACTCCTGTCGGGGTCGGTTCGGGTCACCTTACGCAATGACGACGAACGGACCGGCCGGGGATGGACACCGGGCCGGGACGAATGCGCGAGAATTTCCGACAGGGTGGTGGAAGGGGCGGAATAGCGGCGGGGTGGGGGTGGTTGGAGCGACTTAGTACGGAATTCAACTACAGCGGGGTTCGGGAAGGAACGTCATGGAGATCGTCTTCATGCTCGTCATGGCCCTTGTCGTCGGGAGCGTGCTCACCGGTGCGATGACCGCCCTCGTGCTGAGCGGCATCCGGGACCGGGAGTGGCCGGTGCTGCGGCGGCGGCGCGTGGTCTACCGCGGCTTCATCCCCCGCTGACCGCTGACCGATGACCGCTGACCCCTGATCGCTGATCGTCTATCGCTGACGCACCGGCCTGCCATCCCCGCCGTCCGGTGTCGTCCTCCGGGTGCTGTCGGCCGGCGCCGCCGCCGCTCAGTGCCTCGGGGCAGTACGGTCAGCCGCGGTCGGGGGCGGCGCCGTCGAGGACGTGGTCGATGCGGGCGGCGAGCTCCACGTCACGGGCCGTCACCCCGCCCGCGCTGTGGGTGGACAGCCGGAAGCGCATGCCCTGGCCGGTGTGCTCGATGTCGGGATGGTGGTCGAGCACGTCGGCCTCGTTCATCACCGCCTCGGTCAGCCAGCCGTGGCTGTCGGGGGTCACCGGCACGTCCTTGACCAGGGCGTCGCCGTCGCGCCGCCAGCCCTCCAGCGCCGCCATCGCGGTGTCGATCTCCTCGTCGGTCAGCAGTGCCTCGGCCATGAAGCCCTCCCGTGTCGTCCTGATTGTCCAGGTTCGGCTACCACGGGCCGAGGCGTTCACACCTGGATTCAGTCGGCGATGTAGCTGATCGAGCGGACCTCGTACCCGGCGGAGCGGGAGCCGCGGACGTGCATCAGCAGCGCGCCGCCCTCGTAGGACCAGGCGCAGGAGTAGCCCTTGGGCTCCTTCGTGCAGCCCTGGAAGTGGTAGGCGACGCCGTGCGGGTCGAACTTCGTCCGGAACAGCGTCTTCACCGCGCCCGTGGACGCGACCTCCAGCCCGCTGTAGCGGTCGCCCCGCCGCCAGGCGGCGAAGAGGTGACCGGCGACCGCGGACGGCTTGACGAGGTGTCGCGACAGGTACACCTTGGTGACCTTCGAGCCGGACACGACCATCGCGATGCCGTCGAGCCCGCCGGGCACCCGCACGCTGGTGTGGACGAACCGGCACACGTTCCCCGAGCAACCGTCGAAGCGGTCGGGGGCGCGGTAGGCGTAGCCGAAGAGGGCCGAGACGGCGGCCGGGGTGGCGACCTTGGCGGCGGCGCGCCGGTCGTTGGCCAGCCACGACTTGAACAGCTTGCCGGCGGTGGCGGCGGGCGCGGCCGCGGCGGAGCCGGTGGCGGCCGTGGGGAGGGAGGCGGCGCCGGCAGGGGCCGCCGCGAGCGTCATGGTCGCGTACGCGGCGAGGGCGGCGCCGCCGAGGAGCAGTCGTCTGATCACGGCCCCGAGCGTAGAGGCGGCCCCTTGCGCCGGAATTGCCCCCGGCTTGCAGGGCGGGGGACACAGGCGGCGGCCGGCCCGGCCATGCGGCACAGGCGGCGGCGCGGTCGTGCGGCATCGCGGCGGCCCGGCCGTGCGGCACAGGCGACGGCCGAGCCATAGGGCACAGGCGGCGGCCCGACCGGGCGGCCCGGCCAGGGCGGCCCTGGTCAGGGGTCAGGGGCGTTCGTCCTCGTTCATCTTTCTGGTGTCGCGCGGCTCCACGTACGGCTCCCGCTGGGGCGGCTGTCCCGCGTCGATCGCCCGCCCCCGGGCCAGCTCCGCGTCGAACTCCACCCCGAGCAGCACCGCCACGTTCGACAGCCACAGCCAGATCATGAAGACGATCACCCCGCCCATGGCGGCGTACGTCTTGCCGTAGGAGGCGAAGTTCGCCACGTAGAACCCGAACGCGGCCGAGGCCAGGATCCACACCACCACGGCCAGCGCGCTGCCGGGCGTGATCCACCGGAAGCCGGGGTGCCGGACGTTCGGCGCCGACCAGTACAGCAGCGCCAGCACGACGATGACGATCAGCACCAGCACCGGCCACTTGGCGAAGTTCCAGATGGTGATAGCCGTGTCCCCGATGCCGAGCAGCCGCCCGGCGTACGCGGCGAGGTTGCCGGTGAAGACGACGGCGACCGCGCCGGCGGCCATGAGGATCACCAGGACGGTCGTGATGCCCAGCCGCAGCGGCAGGGTCTTCCACACCGGACGGCCCTCGGGCATCTCGTACATGACGTTCGCGGCGCGCATGAACGCGCCCACGTACCCGGAGGCGGACCAGAGCGCCACGGCGACGCTGATCACCAGGGCGATCCCGGCCGCCTGCCGGTGCTCCTGCAACGCCTGCAGCACCTGCTGCAGGATGCTCTGGGCCGGGCCGGGAGCCATGGGCCGCAGGCTCTCCATGAGCGGGCCGATCACCGACTGGCCGAAGACCCCGAGCAGCGACACCACGGCCAGCAGCGCGGGGAAGATCGACAGCATCGCGTAGTACGTCAGCGCGGCCGCCCAGTCCGTCAGCTTGTCGTCCTGGAACTCCCGCACGGTACGCCGCAGCACGCCCAGCCAGGAGTGTCCGTGCATCTCGGTGGGCCCGTCGGGGGCCTGCCGGTCGTCCGGCTCGCGGGCGAGGTCTCGGGTGGGGCGTTCGGCCATGGGATCCTGCCTTGCTGCTGTCACGGTGAGCTACGTCGGAGGGGCGGCGCACCGGCCCCGCGAGGGGGCCGGTGCGTCTGGAGGCGGTTACCTGCCGCGGCTCTGCTCGCTGACCTGGCGGGCCTGCTCGCGCGCGTGGTCCGCCGTGGCGCCGGCCGCCTCGGAGGCGGTCTGCCGCACCTGCTGCGCGGCCTGGCCCGCCACTTCCTTGGCGTCCTGGCCGAGCTGCTGCGCGGTCTCGCGCCCGGCCTCCTTGACCGGCTCCAGCACGTCGCCGACCTGCTCGCGGAGCTGTCCGACGGCCTGCTCCTCGGCCTGCGTGCGTGGGATGAGCGCGGCGGCCAGCAGCCCGGCGCCGAAGGCGATCAGGCCGGCGGCCAGCGGGTTGCCCTGGGTGCCGCGCATCGCCTGCTCCGGCGCGGACCGCACGACCTCGGCGGCCTGCTGGGCGCCGTGCCGGACGCTCTCCGCCGCCTGCTGCGAGCCCTCCTTGACCGTCTGCGCGGCCTGGTGGGCGCCGTGGCTCACCGTGTCGGCGGCGTGGTGCGCGCCGGCGCGGGTCCGGTCGGCGGCGTAGGACGGCGTGCCCATGACGCGCTCGCGGAACGAGCGCGCGGCCTGCCGCATCCGGTCGGTACGGCGCCGCGCGATGCGGGCCGGGCTCGTCCGGTCGGCCAGCCGGTCGACGTCGGCGGCGAGCTCCGCGCGCGTGGCCGCGATCTCGCTTCTCACTTCCTCAGGTCGCGTGCCCATTGCGCGTCCTCCTTGAGCGTCTCGATGGTCTGCTCGGGCTTGGGGTTGACCTCGCGCATCCGGTTGCGTCCGGTCACGAACAGCACGCCTGCGGCGATCGCCCAGATCACCGCGACGATGAGTGCCGCCCAGCCCAGGTCCATGACGTTGCCCAGGCCGAACATGACGGCCAGGGTCAGCAGCAGCGCGGCCATGTAGCCGGCGAACCCGGCGCCGCCGAGCATGCCGGCGGCCTTGCCCGCCTTGGCGGCCTCCTGCCGGATCTCGGCCTTGGCCAGCTCCACCTCCTGGCGGAACAGTTTGGAGATGTCCTCGCCGATCTCACCGACGAGCTGGCCGAGCGTCGGCTCCTCGTGGTGCGCGGTCACGGCAGGTCACTCCCCGCGCCGTAGGCCGGGGGAGCGGTGCGCGGCGGCACCGGCCCGGGCCCTTCCGCGCCGAGCGGCGGCACCGGCCTGGTCTCCTCGCGGCCGAGCGCGTCGCCGGCCGTCGTGGTCTCGAACGGCTCGGGCGGGGCGCCGTACTGCGGCGGGGTGGCGTACTCCGGCGGGGCGGCGTACGGGGTGGCGGGCGGGGTGGCGGGCGGGGTGGCGGGCGCGGTGGTGGCGCGCATGGTGTCGGCGGGCAGCGGGGACGGCCCGTCGGTGCGGCGGGCGGTCGTGCCCGAGCCCTCGCCGGAGGCCTTCATGATGCGGCCCACCAGGAACCCCGCGGCCAGCGCCCCGGCCAGGAACGCGGCGGGACGGCGGCGGGCGAAGCTCTGCACCTCGTTGACGACGCCGGCCAGGCCGTTCTCGTCGAGGTAGTCGGCGGCCCGCTGGCCCTGGTCGGCGACCTGGCGCATGACGTTGGTCACCGGGGAGTCCGGCTTGGCCTGCTCGTGCAGGGCCGTCAGGTCCTCCGACCACTGGCGCAGGCTCTGGGCGGCGCGGTGGCTCTGGTGCTCGGACTGGGTGCGCACCCGGTCCCGGAGCTCGTCCAGCGCCCGGCGGGTCTGGACCTTGGCCTCGTCCGCGACCTGCGCCGTGCGCTCCACGGCGGTGCCGGCGACCTCGCGGGCGGCGGCCTTGCCCTGTTGGAGCGTTCCCTCCTGCGGGGAAGCCGGTCGCCCGGTCCCCGTCGGATACTCGCTCATCTGGATGCCTCCTCGTGCGACTGATGTCACGTGCGGCTACCACAGACCGTCAAAGGCAAACCAAAAGCCACCCAGTGCAGGGCAAAGCGGCATCAATTCGCAAATTCCCGACTTAGCCCATGGGTTGGGACCTCGTCCCCTAAGATGCAGGACTTGTTCAGGCAGCGCCTCCGCGTCCGCGGCGGGCGACCTTCCGGCTGAGGGGACGAGCGCGTCGCCGTGGTGCCCGCGATGAGTGATGCTGAGCTGCGCTTCTCGGTGCTGGGGCCGGTCCGCGCCTGGCGCGGCGCGACCGAGCTGGACGTCGGCTCGCCCCAGCAGCGGCTGGTCCTCGCGGTCCTGCTGCTGGCGCGCGGCCGGGCGGTCAGCCACGACCAGTTGCTCGACGCGCTGTGGGGGGAGCGGCCGCCGCGCTCGGCCATGGGCACCCTGCGCACGTACGTGTCCCGGCTGCGCGCCGCGCTCGGCGCGGACACCGTCACCTCGGTCGGCAACGGGTACGCCATGCCCGCCGCGACCTGCGACGCCACCGCCTCCGAAGAGCTGGCCAGGGCCGGCCGGCCCGCCGAGGCCCTGGCCCTGTGGCAGGGCGAGCCCCTGGCCGGGCTGGACGGCGGCTACGCGCTGGCGCAGCGGGCGCACCTGGCCGAGCGGCGGCTCGTCCTGCTGGAGCGGCGGCTCGCCGAGGACGTCGAGGCGGGCCGGCCCGCCGAGGTCGTCGCCGAGCTGACCGCGCTCTGCGCCGCCCACCCGACCAGGGAACGGCTGGCCGGGCTGCTCATGCTGGCGCTGTACCGCTCGGGCCGGCAGGCCGAGGCGATCGGGGTGTTCACCGACACCCGCAAGCTGCTGGCCGAGGAGCTGGGCCTGGACCCGTCGCCGGAGCTGGGGGAGCTGCACCGCCGGATCATCACCGCCGACCCCGGGCTCGGCGCGGACCCCGCGGGCGCGCGCCCGGCCGTGGACCCGGCGCCGGTGCCGCGCCAGCTCCCGGCCGACATGCCGGACTTCACCGGCAGGGGCCCCGACATCGAGCGCGTCACCCGGGCGCTGGCCGCCGGCAACGGCTCCGCGCTCGTCATCTCGGCCGTCGCGGGCGCGGGCGGCATGGGCAAGACGACGCTCGCCGTCCACGTCGCGCACCGGCTGGCCGCCGGCTACCCCGACGGGCAGCTCTTCGCGGACCTCCAGGGCGCCGGGCCCAGGTCGCTGGAGCCGGGGGCGGTGCTGGGCGCGTTCCTGCGCTGCCTCGGCGTGGACGCCGGCGCCGTCCCCGACAGCCTGGAGGAGCGGGCCGCGCTCTACCGGTCGGTGCTGGCCGGGCGGCGGGTTCTGGTGCTGCTGGACAACGCGGCGAGCCCGGCGCAGGTCCGGCCGCTGCTGCCGGGGGCGGCGGGCTGCGCCGTCCTGGTGACCGGGCGGGCCCGCCTCGCCGGGCTGGCCGGTGCGCACCACCTCGACCTCGCCGCCATGCCCTCGGACGAGGCGCTGGCCCTGCTGGCCAGGATCGTCGGCGAGGCGCGGGTGGCGGCCGAGTGGGACGAGGCCCGCGAGCTGATGAAGGCGTGCGGCTACCTGCCGCTGGCGATCAGGATCGTGGCCTCGCGGCTCGCGGCGCGGCCCGGCTGGAGCCTGGCCAGGATGCGCGACCGGATGGCCGACGAGCGCCGCCGCCTGGCCGAGCTGCGCGTGGACGACCTGGCCGTGGAGGCGACGTTCCGGCTCGGCTACGACCAGCTCGACGTGGCGCACGCGGCGGCGTTCCGGCTGCTGTCGGCCCCGAACACGCCCGAGCTGTCCGCCGCGGCCGCGGCCGCCGTGCTGGACCTGCCCGAGGCCGAGGCCGAGGAACTGTGCGAGGGCCTGGTCGACGTGCACCTGATGGACTCGCCCGCGCCCGGCCGCTACCGCCACCACGACCTGCTCAAGCTCTTCGCCCGCGCCCGGCTCGACGCCGAGGACGGCGAGCAGGCCCGGCGCGCGGCCCTCGACCGGCTGCTCGGCTTCCACATCGCCGGGATGGCGTGGATCGTCGCCGCGATGTACCCGGGCGACCCGCTGCTCGGCTGGATCCGCAGGACCACCCGCCCAGGACCGGCCTTCGCCGGCCTCGACGCCGCGCTCGAATGGGGCGCCGCCGAGGAGCGGAACATGCTCGGCCTGCTCCACCAGATCGCCGGGACGCCCGGCGGCGCGCTGCTCGACGCCGTGTCGCTGCTCGACATGATGTCCCTGGTCTTCGACTTCGAGTCCGACACCCTCGGCTACGAGCAGGCGGTGGACCGCCTCATCGCGGCGGCCAGCTCGCGCGGCGACCGGGCGGCCGAGACCTACGCCCGGCGCAAGCGCGGCGAGATCCTCTACGCCCGCAAGGCCGGCGAGGAGGCGATCGCCGAGGTCGAGGCCGTCCGGCGGCTGGATCCCGGCCACGAGTTCGCCGTCGAGCACGCCTGCGCGATCAACGTGCACGCCATGATCGCGCACGACCGGCGGCAGTGGGACGAGGCGATCGCCCTGTACCACGAGGCGATCGGGCTCTGGCGCGGCCACGGGCACCGCTCGTACGAGGCCGTCGGCCTCGGCAACCTGGCGCTCGCGCTGGGCGAGGCCGGCCGGGGCGGCGAGGCCGTCGAGGTCGGGGAGGCGGCCGTCGCCATCACCCGCGAGCTGGGCGGCGGCCGGCCCAACCCGCAGATCTCCTACCAGCTCGCCGTCGCGCTGGCCAGGGCCGGACGGCACGAGGAGGCGCTGGCGCGCTTCGCGGAGGGACGCGCGGAGTTCCAGCGGCTCAAGCAGCACACCTGGGACGGCATCACGCTGCGCCGGATGGCCGACACCTGTCTCGCCATGGGCCGGCCGCGGCAGGCCGTGGACCACGCCGAGGAGGCGCTGGCCATCCTGGTGGACCCGGACCAGTCGTGGATCAGGGGCAAGGCCCTCACCGTGCTCGGCCAGGCGCTCGCCGAGCTGGGCCGGCCCAGCCGGGCCCGCGCCTGCCTCACCGAGGCGCTGGCGCTGCTCAGCCGGCAGGACCTGCCGGACGCCGACGACGTGCGCGCCCTGCTGGCCGCCGCCGTCCCGGAGGAGGCGGGCGTGCCCTAGCCGCGCCCGGCCAGCGAGCCGCAGGTGAAGCCCTTCTCCCGCGCCGGGTCGAGCTGGATGCCGGACAGGTTCGTGGTCTCCATCGGGCGGCGGAAGGTCTCCTGCTTGTCGCAGTCGTAGAAGACGTAGGTGCCGTCGCTCTCGCCGAGCAGCATCATCCAGCGGCCGTCGTAGAGGGGCTTGTCGTTCTCGGCGTCGCGCAGCACCGCCCACTGGTCCTGGAAGCCGACGTAGCTGATCAGCTCGTTGGCCTGGCCGGTCTCCTGGACCTCCACCGCGCCCTGCATCATCGCCAGGATCAGCAGGAAGCCCGCCCCGATGCCGGTGAGCGCGCCGATCAGCACCTTCGTGGCGGCCCGCCCGACCGGCCGGCGGCGCAGCAGCCGGAACGGCACCAGGAACGCCAGCACGCCGAGCCCCACCGCCACGACGACCATGAGGCCCAGCGTCAGGTCGGTGACCAGGTTGAACAGCCCCCAGTAGGTCGCCCCGCACCACAGCGCGGCGGCGAGGGCGGCGATCCACGGCCGCCGCCGCACGGCGTCGAACAGCCGGCCGAGCGCGCCCCGCGTCAGCCGGTCGGCCAGCCACAGGAACCCGACGAGCAGGCCGAAGGCGGGCAGCGCGATCAGCGCCATCAGGACCAGGGTGCCGAACAGCCGGCCCAGCAGGACGGACTGGTCGATGCCCGCCTGCTCGGGGTTGATGCCGAAGATTCCGTACATCTGCTCGACGCCGAGGTAGAGCACCGCGTACAGGGCCACCCCGATGGGGACGATGATCGAGCCGAGGCGTTCGAGGAACGCGACGACGCCGCCGCCGTCCTCGGGCGGGGCGGGCTCGGGCGGCGCGGGCGGCGGCGGGGCGGCGGGGTCCGCGGTGATCCGGGATGTGGTGGACATGGCCCACGACGGTAGGAGCAGGGCGTCGACGGGTCGTCGACGGAACCTCGACGGAACCTCGACGCGGTACCAGGCCCGTGTCCCGTCCTGGACAAGGATTTCACCTCGCCGAAACCTTTGAGCACCCCCGCGCCGGGTAGATTCCGCTCATCCTCGCGAACGTAGACCCCTTCATCGGCACAGCGGCCACCGACCTGCCTCCGGCACGCGGTCTCGCCGCCACTTGGTGGTGGCCGAAACCGCAGGTGGGCAACACCCATCCGGGCGCCACCTCGCCGCTCGGCATGGTCTCGGCCTGCGCCTACTCCGGCGCCTACCCCACGGGGTACGGCCGCTACGCCAAGAACACCGAGGGCGTGCCCGAGGAGATGTTCGAGCGGCTCCAGGCGTCCGGTTTCACCCACTTCCAGCAGTCCGGCACCGGCGCGATCCGCAAGTACTACAACTACGTCCGGGTCACCCCCATGGTGCAGCCGCTGGACGACCTCAACGAGTCGTGGCCGCTGCACGACGAGGTGGCCGAGGCCGGCTACTACGCGGCCACCCTCGACACCGGCATCCGCTGCGAGCTGACCGTCGGCGCCAAGATCGCCGTCCACCGCTACACCTTCCCCGAGCACTCCAGCGCCCGCGTCGTGATCGACCTGTCCTGCGGCGGGCTCGACATCGACCTGGGCCGCACCGTCCCGGTCCGGGCGCAGGCCGAGAGCATGGGGCAGGGCCGGGCGCAGGGCACGGTGGTGATGGAAGGCGTCCCGCTGTCGGTCTACCTGGAGGTCGACAGCCCCGGCTGGCGGCAGATGCTCTGGTACGACCGCCGGCTCATCCACGGCGGCACCCGCCTCGACTTCGACAGCATCCGGCACACCACGCTGCGGCCGTTCGGCATGCTCTTCATGGGCCCGGCCAGGGCGGGGCAGACCGTCGAGGTGCGGCTCGGGTTCTCGTTGCGCGGCTGCGAGCAGGCCCGCCACAACCTGGAGCGGGAGTGCGCGCACGACTCCTCCGCCTTCGACACCGTGCGCCTCCGCACCCGGGCCCGCTGGGCCGACCACCTCGGCCGTGTCCAGGTCGAGGGCGGCACGCCGGCCCGCCGCACGGTGTTCGCCACGTCGCTGTACCACGCGCTGGTCAAGCCGTGCTTCGCCGACGACGAGAGCCCGTTCTGGCCGAGCCCGGGGCCGTTCGCGTTCGACGTGTGCACCATGTGGGACATCTACAAGACGCAGCTCCCGCTGCTGGCCGCGATCGTCCCCGACCGGGCCGCCGACCTGCTGGAGTCGCTGATCAGGGTCGCCGAGGAGGAGGGCAACTTCCCGATCGGCTACCGGATGGCCCGCGGCGCCGACCGGTTCTTCCGGCAGGGCAGCGCGCTCGTGCACACGGCGCTGGCCGACGCGCACGTGCTCGGCCGCACGGCGCTCGACTGGAACTGGGCGCTCGTCCACATGGTCGGCGACCTGCGGCGCATGTACGGCGAGGACTTCTTCGAGCACGGCGTCGTCCACCCGATCACGCACACCCTCGACCTCGCCTACGCCCACCACTGCACCGCGAAGGTGGCCCGCGCGCTGGGCGACCGCCGCCTGGCCGACGACCTGGAGCGCCGCGGCCGGCAGTGGACCAACGCCTTCGACCGCGACACCGGCCTGCTGCGGGACTCGGAGTTCTACGAGGGCGGCAAGTGGAACTACTCCTTCCGCCTGCTGCACGACATGGCCGCCAGGATCGCCCTGGCGGGCGGCGACAAGGAGTTCGTCGACAAGCTCGACCGGTTCTTCGGCTTCGGCGCGCGGCCGGTGCGGCAGCCGGGCCGGTGCCCGCACCCGGTGGAGATGGCGGCCGGCTACGCGCTCAACCGGTTCGAGGGGCTGAACAACGAGCCCGACATGGAGGCGCCCTGGGCCTATCACTACGCGGGCCGCCCCGACCGCACGGCCGAGGTGGTGCACGCGGCGCTGACCTGGCAGTTCGGCACCGGGCCCGGCGGGCTGCCGGGCAACGACGACTCCGGCGGCCTCAGCTCCTGGTACGTGTGGGCCTCGATCGGGCTGTTCCCGGTCGCCGGGCAGAGCCTGTTCCTCGTCAACGCGCCCGCGTTCGAACGGGCCGTGCTCCGCACCGGCGAGGGCGAGTTCGTCGTCGAGACCAGCGGCCACCGCGAGACCCCGATCGGCGTGGACGGACCCGACCACGACCCGCCCCCGCAGTACGTGCAGTCGGCGACCCTCGACGGCGAGCCCCTGCACGCGACGCACCTCGACGCCGCCACCGTGCACCGCGGCGGCGTCCTCCGGCTCCGGCTCGGCCCGGAGCCGTCGGACTGGGGCCGGGAGATCCGGCCGCCGTCCCTTTCCGAAACACCGCCTCACCGGAGGTAGCGCGATGAACCACCCGCATCGCCGTCTCGTCATCGTGGTCAGGGCCGACCCGGTCATCTGCGGCCATTCCGGCGAAGCGCGCAACCTCGCCGAGGTGGCGCTGACCCGTGGGTTCACCGACGTACGGCTGCTGACCTGGCCGATCCCGGCGCTGCAGGCGGCCGGGCTGCCGCTCAAGCCGCTGGACCGGCTGCTGCCCTACAGCCCCGGCATCACCGTGGAGCGGCCGGAGCCGGTCGGCGACTACCGGGTGCCCGACGGGCGCTTCCAGGCCGGGCTCACCGGCCGGCTGGTCGAGCTGCTCGCCGAGGGCGTGCCGACCACGTGCCTGTCGATGTACCTCGCGCCGCACACCTCGGTCGTCGTGGACGCGGTCGCGGCGGCCCGCGCGGCCGGGTTCGCGCCCGACGTGCACACCGTCGCCAAGGCGGTCGGCTCCGACGTGACCAACGTGATCGCCTCGTGCCTGCGCGACGGCCGGTTCGGCGCGGCGACCGCGCTGTTCACCACGTTCCTCGCCAACGACGAGGTCGTGGCGGTCTCCGACTACACCAGGGACGAGATCGTCGCCGCGGCCGGGCAGGTCGACGCGCACTGCGGCACCTCCTTCGCCGAGCAGTGCCGCCGCCGGGTCAGCGTCAGCTACCCGCCCATCGACTCCACCGCCTTCCTCGACCTCGACCAGAACGACGTGGACGCGGCGCTGGCCCGCCGCGGGCTGGAACGCGACGGCTACGTGCTGTTCCTGTCCAGGGTGACCCGGGCCAAGGGCGTCTACGAGCTGGTCACGGCCTTCGCCCAGGCGCGCTGCCGCGAACGGGTCAAGCTGGTGGTCGCGGGCACCGGCCCGGCGCTGGAGCACGTCCAGGCCCTCGCCGAGGAGGACGACCGGGTGGTCTTCCTCAGCGACGTCGACGACCAGGAGAAGGCGCTGCTCATGCACGGCTGCGCGGCCTACGCGCTGCCCACCAAGCCCGAGCCCGACTTCGTGGAGACCTTCGGCATCGCGCTGGCCGAGAAGATGCTGGCCGGGGGCGGGCCGATCATCACCACCACGACCGGGGGCACCGCCGAGGCGGTCGGCGACACGGCCGTCATCGTCGCGCCCGGCGACGTCCTGGGCCTGGCCGCCGCCCTCGACCGGGTGGTGCTGGAGATGTCCGCCGCCGAGCGGCAGGACCTGGAGCTGCGGGCCCGCGCCCGCGCGCTCCGCTTCGACCGGGCGGTGGTGTTCGACGACCTCTTCCCCCCGGCGCCGATCGTCGAGGTCGCCTAGCGCCGGCGGGCACGCCGACGGGCGGGCCTCGGGTGCGAGGCCCGCCCGTGGTGCCGCTGGGCGCGAGCGCGGTTACAGCGGCGGGCGGTCGTCGCCCCGCCGGCGGTCGCGGGTCGTGCCGTCCTCGTCGACCTCGATGTGCTCCTTGCGCACCTGGCCGCCCACGGTCTCCTCGTGCTGGACGGACTCCTTGCGCACGTGGACGTGCTCGACGGGCCGGGTCTCCTTGCCGACCACCGCGCGCTCCTCGTGCAGCGTGATGCTCTGCTCGTCCTCGCCGATCTCGTACGGGCCGCCGGTCACGTCGCCGTCGCGGATCGGCTCGCGCTCGATGACGACCTCCTCGTGGCTGAGCGGCACCGTCTCCTGGACGTTCTCGGTCTCGACGTACTTGCGGAGCCGGACCCGGCCGGTCTCGACCGTCTCCTTGCCGATGCGGAGCTGCTCCTCGGACGTGGTCATGTCGATCTCGCGATCGCCCATGTCCCCCATGCGGCCCATGTCGCGGGTGCGGCCCATCTCGTCCTTGGGGCGCATGCGCTCCATGTCGCCCATGTCCCGCCGGTGGCCGGTCGGGCCGGTGCCGGCCATGCCCCCGGTCGCGGGCGGCGGCGTGACGGGCGTGGTCATCCCGCGGGCCTTGGCGTCGTCCGGACGGCGTTCGCCGGTGGGCGAGGTGCTGCGCTGCTGCGGGACGGCGCCCGGCGGCTGGAGGCCGTAGTGCCGGTAGAGCTGGGCCTCCTCCTCGACGGACAGGTGACCGTCCACGTCGATGTTCGGCGCGTCCTTGATCCTCTCCTTGTCGAAGGGGACGCGGATCTCCTCCCCGTTGCGGTGCGAGCCGGTCAGGGGCACGAAGGTCTGCTTCATGCCGAACAGACCGGTCCGGACGGTGACCCACTCCGGCTCGCCGGTGCGGTCGTTGAGGTATACCTGGCCTACCTGGCCGATGGACTGCCCGTCCGATCCCACGAGGTGGCAGTCGAACAGGCTACGGATCTCTGTCTGCAGTGCCACGACGATTTCCCCCGAATTGTTCGTCTTGCTTCAAAAGAGACGAATACCCTCAAAAGCCGCGAAGTATCACAATAAGGACATTTCGCTCGGCCAAATTCGGCCCGGGAGACGGGTCGGTCCCGGCAAAGGGGCCTGCCGGGGACATGGGTCGGGGCCCGCCGCGGACGGCGGGCCCCGAAGGGTGGAGGCGGGCGCCGGCCTCGTCGCCGGCTCGCCTCGTGGCCGGTGCTCTACCGGCGCATGTTGCGGTTGCCCACGTTCTCGGCGGTGCCGACCTCGTGGCGCTCGTGGTTGCGCTTCATGCCGGCGAAGCCGAGGAGCCCGAGCAGGCCCAGCAGGCCCCACAGGCCGGCCTTGCCGCCTCCGTCGTCGTTGGCGCGGTTGTTGTTGTCCTGCGGCGCAGGAGTGACCTGGCTGTGCGCGACGGGCGCGACCGGCGTCTCGGCCGTGGCCGCGGCGGCCGGTGCGAGCGTCAGAAAGAACGCCAGGCCCAGTCCGGTGAGTGTCTTGCGCATGTGGGTTCCCCCGATCCGGCGGCCCCGTGGATTGCCGAGACCGCCTGTTTCGCCTCCCCCGGAAGGAAGGCCCCCAAAGCGGGGCGATCTCCATTTTCCCTGCTCAAGAGTCCATACCGTCATCAATCAGTCTCAAACGCCTTCTGCTCCGGCCCCACCCCGGGCAGGCCGCCGCGACCCGCACCCCCACCGGGGCTCGGAATGTGCGGAAAGATCGGGAACATGCCGTCCTGGCGATCCCGGTCGCCCACCTCTGACCGCCCACCCCGCCCCGAGGAGACCACGTGATCCGCAACCCCGTCCTGCCCGGCTTCCACCCCGACCCGTCCATCCTGCGGGTGGGCGCGGACCACTACCTCGCCACCTCGACCTTCGAGTGGTATCCCGGCGTGCGCGTCCACCACTCGCGCGACCTCGTGCACTGGCGTCCGCTGGGCGGCATCCTCACCGAGCGCAGGCTGCTCGACCTGTCCGGCGTTCCCGACTCCGGCGGCGTCTGGGCGCCCGACCTCACCTACCACGACGGGCTGTTCCACCTCGTCTACAGCGTCAGCGACAACTACGCCCTCGGCTACAAGGACGTCGCCAACTACCTGGTCACCGCCCCCGCGATCGACGGCCCCTGGTCCGACCCGGTCCGGCTGACCGGCCGCGGCTTCGACGCCGCGCTCTACCACGAGGACGACCGCAGCTTCCTGCTCTACATGGTCTTCGACTCCCGGCCCGGCCGCGGCTTCTCCGGCATCGAGCTGCGACCCCTGCACGGCGGCAAGCCCGAGCTGATCCTGCCCGAGCGCGACACCACCGAGGGCCCGCACCTCTACCACGTCGACGGCTGGTACTACCTGATGGTGGCCGAGGGCGGCACCGGCTACACCCACCAGGTCACGGTGCTGCGGTCCCGCACGATGTCCGGCCCGTACGAGGAGGACCCCGCCGGCCCGATGCTGACCTCCCGCCACGACCCCGGCCTGGAGCTGCAGAAAGCGGGGCACGGCTGCCTGGTGCGGACGCAGGACGGCGAGTGGTACCTCGCCCACCTGGTGGCCCGGCCGTACCCGGGCCGCAGGTGCGTGCTCGGCCGCGAGACGGCGTTGCAGCGCGTGGTCTGGGAGGACGGCTGGCCGCGCGTCGCGGGCGGCGTGCCCGCCGTGGAGGTGCAGCCGCCCGCGCTGCCCGCGCACCCGTGGGAGGACGACGACGCGTCCGGCAGTGACTTCAGCAGTGACTTCAGCAGCGACTTCAGCAGGAACTGGAGCACCCTGCGGCGGCCCGCCTCGCCCGACTGGGTGAGCGCCGACGCCGACGGCCTCACCGTCCGCGGCGGGCAGTCGCCGTACGGGCTGCGCGCCCCCAGCCTGGTCGCCCGACGCGTCACGGACCGGACGTGCTCGCTGGAGACGGTCCTGCGGTTCACACCGGACGGCGTCCACCAGTCGGCGGGCATCACCGCCTACTACAACTCGCGCAACTGGCACTACCTCGCCCTGACCACCGAGGGCCTGGTGCTGACCACGAGCGACCGGGGCGTGCGCACCGAGCGGCTGCTCGGGCCGGCCGCGGCCGAGGTGCGGCTGCGGGTGGAGCTCGACGGGCCCGTGGTGCGCTTCGGCCACGGCGACGCGTACGGCCCCGACCTGGACGCCACGATCCTGTCCGACGAGTACGCCGACGAGCGGATCGACGGCCAGATCCGCGCCTTCGGCTTCACCGGCGCCTTCGTCGGCCTCTGGGTGCAGGACCTGGCGGGGGAGGGCTGCTCGGCGCGCTTCGAGCGGATCGCCTACCGCGCGCCCGGCGACGGGTCGCGCGCCGGCGGGCTGTAGCCGGCCGGCCGCCCGGTGGCGTGCCGGAGGCGGCTTCAGCCGGCGACGAGCCGGCGGACGGCCTCGACGACCGCGTCGCGGTGCTCGCGCGCGTCGCGGCCGGACGCGGGGGCCATCGGGCTGGTCGGCGTCCACGCACTGGCCAGCGCCAGGGTGAAGGTCAGCAGGTCCTCGGGGCCCAGGGTGTCCGGCACCTGCCCGCCGGCCTGGGCGGCGGCGACCGCCTCGGTCTTCTGCCGCATGGAGTCGCGGAGGCCGCCGGGCTCGTGGCCGGTGCCGGAGCGTTCGAGGCGGTGCCAGGTGGCCAGGCGGAGCTGGTGGGGGTTGGCGAGGAGGAAGTCGAACAGGCGGCCCGCGTAGCCCGGCAGGTCCTCGGGGGTGAAGGGCACCTGGTCGAGGACGCGGGTGACGTGCACGTCCATGACCGCGTCGAAGAGCTGCTCCTTGTTGCCGAAATAGGTGTAGATGAGGGCCTTGTTGGCGCCGGCCGCCGCGCCGATGCGGTCGACGCGGGCGCCCGCGATGCCGTGGGCGGCGAACTCCTCGGTGGCCGCCTGGAGCAGCCGGGCGCGCGTCGCCTCGGCGTCACGGGGTCTGGTCGGCCGGGATTGCTGCGACATGCCCCCAGCCTAAACCAACTAACCGTTTATTTGACAACCGCGACTGCTGGGTGCAGCATCTAAATGACTGTTTAGTTAGCTCACGGAAGCGGGGACGTCCCATGTCCAAGGTCTGGCTCATCACCGGCAGCTCGCGCGGCTTCGGCCTCGCCCTCGCCCACGCCGTGCTCGACGGCGGCGGGCGGGCCGTCGTCACCGCGCGCCGCCCCGAGCAGCTCGCCGGCCTCGTCAGCCGCTACGGCGACCGCGTCCGCGTGGCCGCGCTCGACGTCACCGACGTCAAGGCCGCCGAGGACGCCGTCCGGCAGGCGCTCGACGCGTTCGGCCGCCTCGACGTCGTCGTCAACAACGCCGGCTACGCCACCAGCGCCAGCATCGAGGAGATGCCGGAGGAGGAGTTCCGCGCCCAGTTCGAGACGAACTTCTTCGGCGTCGTCAACGTCACCAAGGCGGCCCTGCCGGTCCTGCGCCGCCAGCGCTCCGGCCACTTCATCCAGTTCTCCTCCATCGGCGGGCGCGTCGGCGGCTCGCCGGGCATGAGCGCCTACCAGAGCGCCAAGTTCGCCGTCGAGGGCTTCTCCGAGGTGCTGAACGCCGAGGTCAAGCCGCTCGGCGTCAAGGTCACCATCATCGAGCCCGGCGGGTTCCGCACCGACTGGGGCGGCTCGTCCATGACCGCACTGCCCGTGGGCGAGGACTACGAGGCGACGGTCGGCGAGATGAACCGCTACCGCGAGAGCACCGTCGCCACCTGGCGCGGCGACCCGGTCCGCGCGGCGCGGATCATCACCCGCGTCGCCGACGAGGACGAGCCGCCGCTGCGCCTGCTGCTGGGCGTCCAGGCGGTCGAGATGGCGCGGGCCTCGTCCGACAGGCGCGCCGCCGAGGCCGAGCAGTGGGCCGAGGTCAGCCGCTCGGCCGACTTCCCGCCCGGCGAGTGAGCCCGCCGCCCTGCTCGCGGGCAGGCCGGGCGGCGCGCTCGTCCGTGGCGCACGGCCACCAACGTGACCTGCGTCTCCTCATGTTTCGAAAGGTTTCGAACGTCTTCCTGAGGGCAGAAGTACGCCTGTCAACGCGGCCCTGAGAAGCCGCCCCCGGCTTCGCCCCCTCGCTTTGGAGACGCCCATGCCCACGGCTGCCGCCCCGGCTCCCGCCGACCACCCCGCCGATCCCATCGGGTCCCGGACGTACTGCTCCGGCGACCCGTCCAACCTGGCCGGCAACGCTCACTGGTGGAGCGAGTTCGGCGAGGACCATCGGGGCACCCTCTACCGCTGCGAGGTCTGCGGCGTCACCGACTTCGGCTGATCGCGAACCTGGTGTGATCGTCACGTCCGGGTGATGGCAGGCTGTGCGCATGGAAAACTCCCAGCCCCGCCCGGAGGCGTCCGTCGTCGAGGAGCTTCAGCGGCTCCGTGCCAGCATCGACAACCTGGACGCCGCCCTGGTCCATCTGCTGGCGGAGCGGTTCAAGTGCACGCAGGAGGTCGGGCGGCTCAAGGCCGAGCACCGGCTGCCGCCGGCGGACCCCGAGCGTGAGGCGCAGCAGATCCGCCGCCTGCGCAGCCTGGCTGAGGAGTCGCGGCTCGACCCGGTCTTCGCCGAGCGGTTCCTGAACTTCATCATCGCCGAGGTGGTCCGCCACCACGAGCTGATCGCCAACAGCATGTCGGAGACCCGCGGGCGCTGACACCTGAGTAGGGGGATGCTCAGGCGCGTCCCGTCCCCCGGCCCCACTCTCGGAGGAAGACGAGAGGGGGAGGCCATGAGAGAGACGTTCATCGTCCTGCGCGACCTCGGCAGGACCAGGACCGCGGCGCCGTTCGAGGAGCGCGCCGGCTTCGGCGAGCCCGGCCCGGTGAGCCTGCCGCACGTCGAGGTCGCCGAGCTGACCAAGCAGGACCTCGCCGGGCTCCGCCGCGACCCGGCCGTGGCCGCGCTGGCCCCGCCGATGCCGACCGTGCTGCCGGAGGGCCCCGAGGCCACGGCCGCGCCGCTGCCGGAGTCGGAGGCGGGCGCGCCGGTCACCTGGGGGGTCAAGGCGGTCGGCGCGCCGCAGTCCTCGCGTACGGGGGCCGGCACGCTGGTCGCCGTCCTCGACACCGGCATCGACGCCACCCATCCCGCCTTCACCGGGATGACGCTCACCGAGCAGGATTTCACCGGTGACGGCCCGGGCGACAAGAACGGCCACGGCACCCACTGCGCGGGCACGATCTTCGGCCGGACGACGGAGGGCATGCGCATCGGCGTCGCGCCCGGCGTGGAGCGGGCGCTGGTCGGCAAGGTGCTGGGCGACGACGGCAAGGGCTCGACCACCGGCATCGTCCAGGGCCTGGTGTGGGCGCTGGAGCACGGCGCGGACCTCATCACGATGTCGATCGGCGTCGACTTCTTCCGCTACTGGCGCACGCTCGCGGACGAACAGGACCTGCCGGAGTTCCTGGCCATGTCGCGGGCGCTGCAGGCGTACCGGGCGACGCTGCGCATGTACGACGCCCTCATGCGGATGGCGGCCTCCCAGGCGGCCACCGGGCCGGGCACGGTCGTCCTCGCCGCCAACGGCAACGCCAGCCATCGCGAGCTGGATCCCGACTTCGAGGTCGGCCCGGAGCTGCCCGCGGCGGCCGAGGGCGTGCTCGGCGTCGCCGCCGTGCGGCGCAAGCAGTCGGGGGTGCTGGCGGTCGCCGACTTCTCCAACACGTTCGCGCAGATCAGCGGGCCGGGCGTGGACGTGGTGTCGGCGCGCGCGGGCGGCGGGCTGACCTCCAAGAGCGGCACCAGCATGGCGGCCCCGCACGTGGCGGGCGTGACGGCGCTGTGGTGGGAGGAGCTGCGGGCCCGCGCCGACGGCGGGGCCAGGGCGGCGGCCGTCACGGGGGCGCTGCTGATGAACGCGACGGACAAGGTGTTCGACGACAACGCGGACGAGGAGGACCTGGGCGCGGGCCTCGCCCAGGCGCCCCGCTGACCGGCCGCTCACTCCTGACGGGGCTCGTCGGCCCGCTGGGGCGCCTCGCCCGCCCGACGAGCCTCAGGCGAGTGAGCGTCAGGCCGGTGAGCGTCAGGCCGGTGAGCGTCAGGCCGGTGAGCGTCAGGCCGGTGAGCGTCAGGCCGGTGAGCGTCAGGCCGGTGGCCTTCGGGTCCGTGGGTGTCGGGCCGATGGGCCTCGGGCCGGTGGGGGGCGGTGGTGCGGGCGCGCTGGGCGAGGGCGCTCAGCCGGGCGCGCTCGGCGTGCCGGGCCGCCTCGTCGGCGTGCTCACCGGCCTTCTGCACCTGCTCGGGGGTGGAGCCCTGGAGCCAGCCGGCCACCGCGGCGGCCCGCAGCTCCGCGATGCGCTCGCCGATGGATCTCGCCCGTTCGGCCGCCAGCCGGGCCCGCGCCCGCGCCTCGTCCGCTCGCCGCGCGCGGGTCCATTCGTCATGGGGACCGTTCTGCGTCGCCATGTCTCCATCCTGCCCCCGGCCGGCGCCGCGACGCCTGCCGGGCGCGCGGCGGCACGAAATCGGGCGGAGGTCAAGACTTTTCTCGGGCAAGATCCGCAGGTATGTTCGCCCCACCGGCGAAAGAAACTTTCATCCGATGAGGTGAAATGGGCAAGAAGTTACACCCGCTTCTGACTCTGCCGATCGCGGCCCTCGCGCTGCCTCTCCTGTCCGTCCCGGCGCACGCCGCCGACGGCTACGACCGCTGCCACGAGGGCTACTACTGCCTGTTCTCGGGCCTCGACGGCACCGGCGACATCGTCGAGATCAACGCCAACACCCCCGACCTCGCGGTCTACGGCATGGCCGACCGCGCCAAGTCCGACTGGAACCGCACCGACTCCTACGTCCACCTCTACTCGGAGCCCGACTGGGGCGGCTGCACGGCGGTGACCGCGCCACGCGGCAAGGGCAACTTCTACAGCGCCTACCGCGACTTCTTCAACGGCGTGCGCATCGGCGGCCCGAACGGCCCCTCCTGCGGCACCTCGACCGAGTTCCGCGTCAAGGCGCACGTCTGACCTGAAAGCCCCCGAACCGGGCGGCGCTCCGGCCCATCCTCCAGGGCCGAGCGCCGCCCTTCGTTTTGCCCACCGTCGCCGTATGCTGTACGGTACGGCGTACGACAACGACGGAGGAGGCCGCATGTATCAGCCGAGCGACGAGGAACTGAAGAGCGTCGAGGCGTGGTTCGCCGAGTACGACGCGCTGGCCGAGCAGGGCGCGCTCGACCGGCTCGCCGACCTGGCCGTCTTCCCGATGAACCTGGCCACCGACGTGCCCGGCGGCTACGCGGCGGTCCGCCAGTGGACCCGCGAGGAGTACCTGGAGGCGATGCGGGAGGCCATGGGCGGCGGCACCGCCGGGCTGGACCTCCGCTCGCGCAGGACCCCGCACTTCCTGAGCCCGAACCTCGTGGTGGTCGAGACGGAGGCGACCATGACCGTCGAGGGGCAGGAGCAGGAGATGCACTACGCCGACCTGCTGGTGCGCACCGAGGCAGGCTGGGCCTTCCAGACGATGATCCAGGGCGGCTGGGGGCACGGCTGGCCCGCCGCCGAGCGCGGCTGACCCCGCGACCGCGTCACAGATAGGGGCCGGACCCCGGCGGCCGTTCCGGCAGGGTGCGGCCGGGCGCCTCCGCCGGGCCGGGCAGCCCGCCGGACGCCTGCTGGAGCGCCAGCCCCGCCTTGATGCCCTGGAAGACGCCGTCGAGCCAGCCGACGAGCTGGCCCTGCAGGATGCGCAGCTCCGCCTCGCTGGGCGAGCCGGACGGCTCGGGCATGAGCCGTTCCAGCTCCTCGCGCAGCTCCGGCGCGACGGACTCGCCGACCTCCTCGACCGCCCGCAGGTGGATGTGCCTGAGCCGGCCGCGGGCCTCGGCGTCCAGGGGCATGCCCTGAGCCTCGTCCAGCAGCGTGCGGACCATGTCGCTCATCCGCAGCAGCCGGGCCGGCTCGGTGACGCGGGCGATCTCGCGTTCGGCGGCCGTCCGCTGCGGGACGACGGGCGGCCGGTTGCGGTCTTCGGGACGGAACGGGCCAGGTGTCGACATCATCGGCCGTCCTCCAGGGGTGCTGGTGTGCTTCTCGATCTCGGTCCACCCTCCCCTGCCCACGGACCGGCGTGGTCACTCCGGCGCGGGGCGGCAGCAGTCGCACGTCGGGGTGCGGCCGAGCTTGCCGCCCAGCCAGTGCAGGCCGTCCTGCAGCGCCTCGACGGTCCGGCCGTAGCGGTAGTAGAGCTTCGGCGGGAGGTGCGGGAGCGCGCCGGAGTGCCGCTGGCCGAGCAGCGCGACCATCTGCCGGGGCGGCAGGCTCAGGTAGCGGGGCAGGTCCTCGTACCAGCGGGCGCTGTTGCGCGCCGAGCGCTGCGTGGGCCGGATGCCCTGGATGCGCCTGCGCTCGTACAGGGTGAGCGCCGCCTCCAGGTCGGCCTCGGTGTGCAGGGCCTCGGCGAGGACGGCGGCGTCGCCGAGCGCGAGCGCGGTGCCGGCGCCGATGGAGTAGTGCGTGGTGTGGGCGGCGTCGCCGAGCAGGACCAGGTTGCCGCGGTGCCAGGTGCGGTTGGTGAGGGTGCGGAAGTTCAGCCAGTGGGCGCTGCCGTCGGGCTGCGCGCGGCCGATCAGCGCGTGCCCGTCGAGCACGTCGGCGAACAGCTTCTCCAGCACGGCCAGGCTGTCGGCCTCGCCGGTCGCGTCGAGGCCGAGACCGCTCCAGGTGGCGGGCGCGCACTCGACCACGCAGGTGCTGTGCTCGTTGCCGTACGGGTAGCCGTAGCACCAGATCCAGCCGTGCGCGGTCTCGACGAAGGAGAAGACGAACGACTCGAAGATCTTGGTGGTGCCGAGCCACATGTAGACGTTGCGGCCGAGCGTGACCTGCGAGCCGAAGTGGCCGGCGTGGCGCTCGCGCAGCGCGCTGTTGATCCCGTCGCCGGCGACGACGAGGTCGGCCCCGGACAGCTCGGGCGCGTCCTCGCCGGGGACGTCGTGCTCGAACTCCACGCGCACGCCGAGGTCGCGGGCCCGCTCGGTGAGGATGTCGAGCAGGCGGCGGCGGCCGATGCCGAAGCCGTCGTCGCCGTGCTCCATGGTGAGCGTGGCCTGGTCGTGGATGTGGACCACCCAGTCGTTCCAGTGGACGGAGTCGTCCTGGATGGCCTGGGCGGAGTCGGGGTCGATGGCGTACAGGTTCTCCAGGAGCTGCATCCAGTACGTCACGCCCCAGCCGTAGGTCGAGCCGGCCGGGTTGCGCTCGTACACGGTCAGCTCATGAGACGGGTTCATCCGCTTCATGACGATCGAGAAGTACAGGCTGGCGGGGCCTCCGCCGACGCAGGCGACCTTCACAGGAACTCCCAATAGCGCATACTGTGACCGGTATGTAGCAGAACGTAGCAGGCCGGTTACAGGGGGAGGTCTTGCTCCTTCGAGCCACTGGTCATGACATGGCCATGGCAGGGCATTCCGCCTCCGCCACCGGTCGTAGACTGCCCGATATGCGGCGATTGACCAGTACGGTGGTCGTGGTGGCGGGCGAGGGGGCCGGCGAGCTGATCGCGGGCCTGGACGGGCTGCACAACGTGCGCGCGATCACCCGCGGCGAGCGCTCGGCGGCCGAGGTGGCCGCAATCGCGACCCGGTCCGCGGCCACGTACGTCGTGCACGACGCCGACCCCCTGGCCGGCGTGGCGGCGGCCTGGACGGCGTGGTTCGACGGCACGGGCGTGACCGGCGCCCTGGAGGTGGCCATCGAGGCCGCGCTCGGCGACCTGCGCGCGGACCGGCTCGTGCTCCCGGACTACTACCTGGTGCTCGCCCCCGACGGCCTGACGGAGACCTGGCGGCACTGGTGGCTCGGGGTGCTGGCCGGAGCCGCGCCCGTCCGGGTGGGTCTGCCGGGCGCCTGAGGGCCCCTCGCCCGGCCGCTTTGACCATCGCGTTGCTGTGCCGCGCGGTCGGCGGGGGAGCAGGGCGCGCGCGAGGACCGGCCGCCGTCCTCATTTCCCCGGTCGCGCGTGCCCGGACCACGGCGATCCGCCGGGAGCGGGGACGCCGGGAGCCCACCACGAGTTCATGTGGCCTCGGCCAAGAAACCTTGGCGCTGCGCTGCGGGGTGGCTCGCGCCCAGGACACCCCGGTGAACCTACTTTCTGTCATGGCTCCTATCCGTGTGTTACCCAAGGGGGGAAACCGAATGCTTCGTCGTGCTCTGGCTGGCTGCCTCGCGCTGGCCGCCGCCGGTCTCGTCACCGCCGCCGGCACCGCCGCGCATGCCGACCTCAGGGCGCCGTTCGCCCGGGCCGCGGCGATCGTGGACCCGGACGGCTCCCTGGTCGACGGCAAGAACGTCTACCGGTCCTGGCGCTCAGGCACCGGTCAGTACTGCGTCCAGGTCGCGCACTACGTGGACACGATGGAGGCGCTGATCCAGATCACGCCGCGCCACGCGGGCCGGCTGCCGCACATCGCCTACCGCTTCCCGTCGGCGCAGTGCAGCAACCAGACCAACACGGTCGCCGTCAACGTCACGAGCACCCACTCGGGCCACCTCGCTGACGGTGGCTTCGACCTGCTCATCTCGTAACGTCCCGTAGCTCCTGACGGCCGCGCGTGCCTCTCGTACGCGCGGCCTCGCCGTGTTCCGGGTCAGGCGCGGTTGCGGCCCAGGCGTTCGTGGGCGTCCACCCAGTCGTCGCCGACCACGGCGGCGGCCAGCGACACCTCCCCGGCCAGCACGGTCGCCGCGCAGATCTCCGCGAGCCGCCCCGCCTTGCCGTCGCCGAGGCAGCCCAGCAGCTCCAGGCACTCGCGCTGGGTGGGCAGGCCGGTGCCGCCGCCGCGGGTGGCCACGATCAGCGCGGGCAGCGTGATCGACCAGTAGTAGTCGCCGGAGTCGAGCAGCCGGGTGTAGCTGAACGAGGCGTGCGACTCGGCCACGTCGGCGACGTCCTGACCGGTGGCGATGAACAGCGCGGCCAGCCCGTTGGCGGCGTGCGCGCCGTTGCCCGCCGCGCCGGCCAGCGCCGCGCCGGTCATCGTGACCTGCCGCCAGCGGTACAGCTCGGCGGCCTCCACCCCCATCAGCTCGCGCAGCGCGTGCCGGTCCAGCACCGCCTCGGCGACCACCCGGCGGCCCCGGGTGAGCAGCGTGTTGATCTGCGAGTGCTTCTTGTCGGTGTCGACGTTGCCCGACAGCAGGTACGCCGGCCCGCCCGGGCAGGCCGTCCTGATCCACTCGCAGGCGGCCCTGGTGGCCCGGCCGGTCAGGTTCTGGCCGGCCGCGTCGCCGGTGGCGTAGTTGAAGCGCAGGTAGCGGAGCGGGCCCACCTGGTACTGGCCGATGCCGAGCAGCCGGCCGTGCCGGGTCGTGGCCTCGGCGGCGCGCCTGATGTCCTCGAAGTGCTCCTCGACCCAGCCGCCGAAGTCCCGCGCCTGCCTGGCGTCGGCGAAGGAGAACACCGGGCCGCGCTGCATCGACTCCTCGACCACGGTCGTGGTGACGCCGCCGCTCTCGGTCAGCAGCCGCATGCCGCGGTTGTAGCTGGCCACGAGCGTGCCCTCGGTGGTCGCGAGCGGCACCAGGAAGTCGCCGCGGGCGTGCTCGCCGTTGACCCGCAGCGGGCCGGCCAGGCCGATGGGCACCTGGGCGACGCCGATGAAGTTCTCGATGTTGCCCTTCAGCACCGCCGGGTCGAACGTGTGCCCGGTGACGTGCCGCGGCACCACCCCGGTGTGCTCGGCCAGCACCTCGCGGCGGGCCTGGGCCATGCGCAGGGTGTGGTCCTCGACGGGGTCGCGGGGGACGTGCGGGCGCCTCCGGTCGCCGGGACGGGCTGTCGTGGTCATGCGGCTCACCTCGTTCTGGCCGGGGCGCGTGCTCCCATCGTCGGCACGCGTCCCGGACGGAGGTAAGGGTCCTTGGCCCCCTGGCCGCGGGGACTTCGGCCCAGGAGGCTACGGCTGGACGGGAGGGTCGCCGGCGCGGAGCGGCGCGGACTCGTAGCGGCCCTCGTGGGCCAGCACGGGCCGCCGGTCGCCGGCCAGCTCGGGATGGCGCTCCTCCAGCGCGCGGCGGGCCTCGGCGGTGCGGCGCAGCTCGGTGACGTACTCGCGGTTCCCGTCGTAGGTGCCGCGCCAGGTCTGCGGCATCAGCTCGGGCGGCGGCGGGGCGCCCGCCCGGCCGCGGACCCCGAAGCGGGAGGGCACCTTGGCGGTCGCGCCGCCGCACTCCCGGCAGGGCGGCAGCGGCGCGGTGAAGGACTGGATCACCTCGAAGCGGTGCCCGTCCGGGCAGCGCAGCTCGTAGATCGCCATCGCCGTCCCCTCACCACAGCTCGACGGAGCGGGTCAGGATGGCGGCGAGGTCGTCCTCGCCGACCGGGCGCGGGGCGGTGGCCAGCAGCCGCTGCTGCTTCGCCGCCCCCTCCACCAGGTCCGGGACGTCCGCCTCCGTGTAGCCGACGCCGCCGATGCCGTTCGGCAGGCCGATGTCGCGCATGAGCGCCGTCAGCACGGCGGGCAGCCGCCCGGCCGGGTCGCCCCCGGCGGCCGGGTCGAGGAGCCCGGCCGCCCGCAGATGGCGGTCGGGGCACGCCTCGAAGGTGAACCGGAACGCCTCCGGCGCGGTCAGCGCCACCGCCATGCCGTGCGGCACCAGCGGCTCGTCCTTCGGGTAGCCGTCGGGGTGGAAGTCCCTGACCCGGCCGGCGATGGGGTAGGCGTTGGCGTGCGGGATGTGCACGCCGGCGTTGCCGAAGCCGAGCCCGGCGAACGTGGCCGCCATCGCCATCCCGGCCCGCGCCTCCGCGTCGTCGCCGTCGCGCACCGCAGTCCGGAACGAGCCGGCCAGCAGCCGCAGGGCCTGCTCCGACCACATGTCGGAGACGGGGTTGGCCCCGCAGTAGGGCACCCGCTGCTCCGGCCGCTTGCGCTCGAAGGAGGTGTAGGGGCGGGCGGTGTAGCTCTCCAGGGCGTGGCAGAGGATGTCCATGCCGGCCGCGGCCGTCACGCCCGCCGGCTGGGTCATGGTCAGGTCGGGGTCCACGACGGCCAGCGCCGGGCGCAGCCGCGGGTGGCTGATGCCGGTCTTGACCTTCAGCTCCAGCACGTCCAGCACGCAGATCGTGGTGGACTCCGAGCCGGTGCCGGTGGTCGTCGGCACCGCCACCAGCGGCTTGAGCGGCTGGGACGGGGCCCGGCCGCCGCCGACGGGCACGTTGACGTAGTCGATGAGCGCGCCGGGGTTGGTGGTGAGCAGGTTGACGGCCTTGGCGGTGTCGATGCTGGAGCCGCCGCCGACGGCCACGAACGCGTCCCAGGGGCCGCTCGCGCGGGCGTGCGCGGCCGCCGCCTCCAGGCTCTCGTCGGTGGGCTCGACGTGCACGCCGTCGTAGACGTGCGCCTCCATGCCGTAGCCGGCGAGCTGCTCGGCGACGCGGGCGGGCGCGCCGGTGGCGGCGACCCGGGCGTCGGTGACGACCAGGACCCGGCGGGCGCCGTACTGGGCGAGGTCGAAGCCGATCTCGGCGGCGGCGCCCGCGCCGAACTTCAGCGCGGGGGCGCCGTAGGTGAAGACCGACTCGGGGTCGGCGGGAACGGCGAAGGTCATCGGGCTCTCCTCACCGGTAGAAGCCGTCGGGCGCGGTGCGCAGGGAGCGGAGCTGGGCGGCGTCGTGGCCGAAGACCACCTGGGCCTGGGTGCGCTCGGCGAGCGTGCGGATCTTCTCGACGGAGGCGTACCAGGCGCTGAGGTCGCTGACGATGGCGGCCGGGGTGGCGGGCGGGCCGTAGGAGTCGCCCATGTAGACCGCGTCGGAGGTGAAGATCATGGTGCCGGTCTCGGGCAGGTCCACCCGCATCGCCATCGTGCCCACCGTGTGGCCGGGGGCCTCGATGAGCGTCACGCCGGGCAGGATCTCGGTGTCGCCGGAGACCGTCGCGAAGTCGAGGCCCTCGTAGTCGGCCTTGAGGTGCGCGCCGTTGAAGGCGCCGGCGTAGCCGAGCGCGAACTCCTTCTCCTTGTCGTTGCAGACCAGGCGGGCGCCGGTGCCCTCGAACAGGCGCACGTTGCCGGCGTGGTCGAAGTGCAGGTGGGACAGGACCACGTAGTCGAGGTTCGCCGGGTCGACGCCGAGGCGGCCGAGCTGGGCGTCGAGGTACTGCTCCTCGGTGACCTGGTCGTAGGGGAAGAACTCCTGGAGGCCGGTGGGCTTCCAGCGGGTCTCCCAGTCGCGCGGGCAGCTCGTGTCCCAGAGCAGGGTGCCCTCGGCGGTCTCGACGAGGACGGCGTGCGTGGTGCAGGGGTACCACTCGACGGGACGCTCGCGCTCGTCCCTGGGCCGGATGGTGCGGCCCGGCTTGAGAAGCAGCCAGGTCAGGTCACAGCTCATCGCTCCGCAGTCAAGGATGTGGAGTTTCATGCGTGTTCCTCCATCAGGAGTGCCTGATGTCCGATATGTAACACGCCGACGGCTTTATCACTAGAGGCGGGCGCGGACCTCCTCCAGGCTCGGGTTGACCAGGGCCGAGCCGTCGGGGAAGACCACGGTGGGGATGAGCCAGGAGCCGCCGTTCAGCTCGCCGATGAGGTCGGTGGCGCCGGGCGCGGTGTCCACGTCCACCTCCGCGTACGCGATGCCGGCGCGCTGTAGACCTTGATCATGTATTTCCCCTTTGGTTTGAGGGGTTTGACGGGTGGCGGCCTCATTGAATACTCTCGTGAGCCAATTGGAGTCTACTAGTAGACAGTGCACGTGAAAGTAGGTCCAGGGGTGGCCGATCTCCCTGTTTCCCGGCGTTCCCTCCTGCGCTCGTCCGTCCTCGCGGGCGGGCTCGCCGCGCTGCCCGGGCTGCTCGCCGCCTGCGGGCAGACCCCGCAGAGCGGCGGCGGCCAGGCCAGGACCCCCGACGTGCTGCGCGTCGCGCTGCCCTCCTCCATCGCCTCGCTGGACGCGAGCAAGGAGGCCGGGATCATGAACTACGTGGTGGCCCTGCTCGTCCAGGAGGCGCTGGTCGGCGTCGGCCAGGACGGCAGCCTCCAGCCGTCGCTCGCCGAGTCCTGGACCAGGAAGGACGCCACCACCTACGTCTACACGCTCCGCCCCGGCGTCACCTTCTCCGACGGCAGCCCGCTCACCGCCGCCGACGTCGTCGCCAGCGTGAACCTGCACGCCAGGAAGGGCTCCACCACGGCCTTCGCCTACGCCTACGCGGGCGTGCGGGCGGTCGAGGCCACCGGCCCCGCCGAGGTCACGATCCGGCTGAAGAGCCCGGACGCGTCCTTCGCCTGGACGCCCTCGCCCGGCACCCTGCTGGTGACCAGCCGGGCGTTCATCGAGGCGACCGGCGAGAAGATCGGCACGCCGGAGGGGAAGCTGCTCGGCACGGGGCCGTACAAGGTGGCCGAGTTCGCCCCCGACTCGCACGTCACGCTGGAGCGCAACGACGGCTGGTGGGGCGGCAAGGCCCCGTACCGGCAGCTCAGGATCGACTTCGTTCCCGAGGGGTCCACCCGGCTGCTCGCCATGCGCGGCGGCTCCGCCGACGTCGCGCTCAACGTCCCCGCCGAGCAGCTCGACCAGTGGAAGGCCGTCACCGGCGTCCAGCTCAGGACCGCCGCCGACCGCTCCCTCGTCACGCTCGCCTTCAACACCGCGAAGAAGCCCTGGGACGACGTGCACGTGCGCCGGGCCGTCGCCCACGCCGTGGACCGCGAGGGCATCGTGCGCAGCGTGCTGCGCGGCCACGGCACGGTCGCCGCGACCATCCCCGACCCGGCGCAGTGGGGCGGCGTGCTCGACCAGGCGGCCGTCGGCAGCCTGTACGCGAGCATCCCCCAGGTCGGCTTCGACCTCGCCCAGGCCAAGGCCGAGCTGGCGCGCTCGGCCACCCCGCAGGGCTTCAGCGACACCCTCACCTACCCCGGCAGCGGCCCCCAGCTCGGCCGGGCCGCGCTCACCCTCGCCCAGAACCTCAAGCAGATCGGCATCGCCCTGGAGGTCAAGGAGGTGCCGCTGGAGCAGTGGATCGCCGACCTCGGCAAGCACGCCTCCGGCATCTACCTCGGCTGGTACTTCGCCACCACCGGCGACCCCGCCGAGTACACCCAGCAGCTCCTGCACGGCTCGGCCACCGGCGAGAACGGCACGAACATCGCCGAGTACGACAACCCCGAGGTCACCCGGCTGCTCGACGAGGCCAAGGCGAGCACCGACGACGCGGCCCGGGGCAAGCTGCTTGGGCAGGCGCTGGTCAGGGCCGCCGCCGACGTGCCGTACCAGCCGCTGTGGTGGGGCGAGGCGGCCACCGCGTTCGGGCCCGGGGTCACCGCCGAGGGCTTCGGGCCGTACTTCTTCGTCGGCCCGTGGGCGACCAAGGTCACGGCGCGCTGATGGCGGGGCTGCCGGAGGGCACGGCCGGGCCGCTGGAGGTGCACGAGCTGCTGGCCGGGATGCGCTTCCCCGAGTCGGTGGCGCTGCACCCGGACGGGCGGCGCGTCGCCTGCGTCCTCGACGGCGTCGCGCACGTCCGCGACGCGGACGGCGCGCTGCGGCCGGTGCCCGGCGCGGGCCCGCACGCGCTGACCCGGTGGCTGCCCGGCGGGCGGCTGCTGCTGGCGGCGGGCGGCGACCGGGTCGAGGTCAGGGACGACGACCTCGGGCTCGCCTGGCAGGCCCGGGTGCGCGGCGAGATCGAGGACCTCGTGCCCGCCGGCGACGACCTGGTCCTGGTCCGCACCGCCGACCCGGGCAGCGAGCGCGACGGCAGCCACCTGGGGCTGCGCGTGCCGGACCCGGCGGACCCGTTCGTGCTCGGGCCGGGGGAGCGGCTGCGGCGGCTCGCCTGGCTCACGGTCGGCGGCGACGGCGGGCCGCGCCCCGTCGAGCTGCCCGGGCGCACGGTGTGGGACGCCGACGGGCGCGCGGGGCGCGTGCTGGCCGTGACCTCCGACGACGAGACCCCCGCCGGGTACTACCACCCCCGCCTCGACCTGGTGGACGAGAGCGGGCCGCGCACGGTGTACCGGACCCGGTGGCAGCTCGCCCGGCCGCGCCTGGCCCCCGGCGGCCGGTACGCGGTCGCCGTCGAGGGCCTGTCCATCGTCTCGGGCCGGGTCCTGCGCGCCGACCTGGCGACCGGCGCGGTCGAGCCGCTGGGCGACCTGGACGACGTCACCGACCTCGGCTGGCTCGACGACGACACGCTCTGGTTCACCGGCTGGTCCGGCACCGGCGTGCACGGCGGGCTGCTCGGCGCGGCCGACGGGCGGGTGCTCGCCCGCTGGACCGCCCGGGGCACGCTGGGCGGGCGCGACGGCCAGCCGTCGTTGTCGGTGACCGGCTCGCGGGCCGCCGCCTGCTGGGAGACGCCCGGCCAGCCGCCCGAGGTCGCCGTCGCCGACGTGCGGGAGGGCGACTGGCGGCCGGTCACCGCGCTCAACGCCGGGCTCGCCCGGCTCGCGGTCGCGCAGCGCGAGCTGACCTGGACGGCCCCGGACGGCCTCCAGGTCTCCGGCCTCCTCCTCACCCCGCCGAACCCGGGCGCCCCGGCGAACCCGGGCGCCCCGCCGAACCCAGGCGCCCCGCCGAACCCGGGCGCCTCGCCGCGCTCTGCCGGGGAGGCCGGGCCGCTGGTCGTGATCGCGCACGGCGGGCCGACCTGGCTGTGGTCCAGCGCGTTCGCGCCCGCCGAGTCCAACCAGCTCGCCGTGCCGCTCGCGCACGCCGGCGCCGCCGTCCTGCTGCCCAACCCGCGCGGCAGCAGCGGACGCGGCCAGGACTACGCCCGCGCCGTCATCGGCCAGGTCGGCGAGGCGGACCTGACGGACCTGCTCGCCGGCGTGGACCACCTGATCGGGACCGGCGTCGCCGACCCCACCCGGCTGGCGATGATGGGTCTCAGCTACGGCGGCTACCTCACCGCCTGGGCCTCGGTACGCACCCGGAGGTTCCGCTCCGCGATCGTCATGTCCGGAGTGTCGGACTGGGTGAGTTTCGCCACGTCCAGCAACCTCGCCACCGGTTTCGACCCGCTCTACCACGACGCCGCCACCCCGTTCACCCCGCAGGGACGCGAGCGCCTGGCCGCCCGCTCGCCCGTCTACCACGCGGCCGGCGGCACCACCCCGACCCTCATCCTGCACGGCGAACGCGACCGCACCACCCCCCTCGGCCAGGCAGAACAGCTCTACCGCTGCTACACGGCGGCGGGCGTGCGCACCCGGCTCGTCGTCTACCCTCGGGAGGGCCACGAGCTGGCCGAACCCGCCCACCGCAGGGACGCGGCCGAGCGCGTGATCGGCTGGCTGACGGAGAGCGGGGTGTTGTGAAGGGCAGGGCCCTCGCCGGCGCCTGGGGAGCCTTCCTGCTGCGGCGGCTCGCCGGCACGGCCGCCGTCGTGCTCCTGCTGTCCGTCGGCGTGTTCGGGCTGCTCTACCTGGCCCCCGGCTCGATCCAGCAGACCCTCCTCGGCACCCGTCCGGCCACCCCCGACACCATCGCCGCCATCCAGGCCCGCTACCACCTGAACGAGCCCGTCGCCGTCCAGTACCTCCGCTGGCTCGGCGGCGTGCTCGGCGGCGACCTCGGCACCTCGATCAGGACCGGCGTCCCCGTCGCCGGCATGCTCGGGCAGCGGCTGCCGCTCACGCTCGCCCTCACCGGCTACGGCACCGCGCTCGCGGCCCTCGCCGGCATCCCGCTCGGCGTGCTGGGGGCGCTGCGCCGCGGCCGCGCCCTCGACCGGCTGGTGGTGAGCGCCGGGGTGGCCGGGCTGTCGGCGCCGCCGTTCGCCGTGGGGCTGCTGCTGCTCGTCGTGTTCGCGCTGGGGCTCGGCTGGTTCCCCGTCTACGGCACCGGCGAAGGGCTCGCCGACCAGGTGTGGCACCTCACGCTGCCCGCCGCCGCGCTCGCCGTCGGCGCCGTGGGCCTGCTGGTCCGCTTCAGCAGGGCCGCGCTGGTGCGCGAGCTGGAGCAGGACTACGTCGTCTTCGCGCGGGCCCGCGGCCTGTCCGGCCTCCTCGTGCTCCGCTACGCCCTCCGCAACGCGCTCGTGCCGATCCTCACCGCGGCCGGGCTCGTCGTCACCGGCATGCTGGCCGGGACGGTGCTGGTCGAGGTCACGTTCGCGGTGCCGGGGCTGGGGTCGCTGCTGGTGGACTCGGTGACGTTCAAGGACGTGCCGGTCGTGCAGGCGCTCGCGCTGCTGCTCACCCTGCTCATCGCGGCCGTCAACCTGCTGGTGGACGTCGGCTACTCGCTCGTGGACCCGCGGGTGCGGCTCGGCTCGGGAGCCCCGGCATGAACCCCGGCGTGAACCCCGGCGTGGACCCTGGCGTGAACCCGCCCCCGGCCGGCCGCAGGTCTCCCACCGCCCGCCGCCGGGTCCCGGTGCTCGTGGCCGTGGCGCTGGTCGTGCTGGCCGCCGTCGGCGTCGCCGCCGCGTTCGCGCCCTGGCTGGTGCCCGACGCCACCGCGCAGGACCTCATGACCGGCATCGGCGGGCCCGCCCCCGGCCACCCGCTCGGCACCGACGACCTCGGCCGGGACGTGCTCAAGCTGCTCGTCGCGGGCGCCCGCACCGCCGTGCCCGGCGCGCTCGCCGTCGCCGCCGGCTCCCTGCTGATCGGCAACCTCGTCGGCCTCGTCGCCGGCTACTTCGGCGGCTGGGTGGACACGCTCGCCATGCGGTGGGCGGACCTGATGTTCTCGCTGCCCGCGCTGCTGGTCGCCATCGTCGTCGCCGGGGTGCTGGGCGGCGGGTACGGGCTCGCCGTCGCGGTGCTCGTGGTGCTGTTCGCGCCCACCGACACGCGGGCCGTGCGCGGCGCGGTGCTGGAGCAGCGGCACCGGCCGTACGTGGAGGCGGCGCTGCTCAAGAACCTGTCCTCCTGGCGGATCATGACCAGGCACATCTGGCCGAACGTGGCCCCGGTCACCCTCGCCGCCGCCTTCGTCAACTTCGCCTACGCGCTGGTGTCGCTGTCGTCGCTGTCGTTCCTGGGGCTAGGGGTGCCCGCCGGCTCGCCGGACTGGGGCCGGACCCTCGCCGACAACCGCTCCCAGCTCCTCGCCAACCCGTGGGCGGCCATCGCCCCCGGGCTGGCGATCATCGCCACCGCGGCCGCGCTCAACGTCGTCGGCGACTGGCTGCACGAGCGCGTCGACCGGCGGGGAAGGGCACGCTGACATGCACGGGACAGCCGACCTGCGCGAGCTGACGGAGCCTGCCGAGATGCTGCGGGTGGACGGCCTCACCGTGCGCCAGCCCGCCACCGGGCGGACGCTGCTGTCCGGGGTGTCGTTCGCGGCCGGCGCGGGCGAGTCGGTGGCCGTCGTCGGCGAGTCCGGGTCGGGCAAGTCGCTGACCGTGCGGGCGCTGCTGGGGCTGCTGCCCGCCGGGCTGAGCGCCGAGGGCGAGGTGCGCCTCGCCGGGCAGCGCGTGGACGGCGACCCGCGGGCGCTGCGGCGGCTGCGCGGCGGCACCGTCTCGCTGCTCATGCAGGACCCGTTCACGCTGCTCAACCCCCTGCGCAAGGTCGGCAGGCAGATCGCCGACGGGCTGCCGCGCGGCGCCGACCGGCGCGTGGAGGTGCCCCGGCTGCTGGCCGAGGTGGGGCTGGACGGCGAACCGGCCGGGCGGTACCCGTTCCAGCTCTCCGGCGGGCAGCGGCAGCGGGCCGGACTGGCCGCCGCGCTCGCCGCCGCGCCGCGCGTGCTGCTCGCCGACGAGCCCACGACCGCGCTCGACGCCACCACGCAGCGGGACGTGCTCGCGCTCGTGCGCCGCATCCAGCGCGAGCGGGGCATGACGTTCCTGCTGATCACGCACGACCTGCGGGTGGCGTTCTCGATGTGCGAGCGGGTCGTCGTCATGTACGCGGGACGGGTGGTGGAGACCGGGCGCGCCGAGGAGCTGCGGGTGGAGCAGCGGCATCCGTACACGCGGGCGCTGCTCGCCGCCGAGCCGCCCGCCGACCGGCGGCTCGCCGCCGTGCCGTCCGTGCCCGGCACGGTGCCGGCCCACGACGCGGTCGCCGGCCGGTGCGCCTTCGCCGAGCGGTGCGCGTACGCGCTGCCGCGGTGCCACACCACCGAGCCCGCCCTCCTCCCGCTGCCCTCCACCGCCACGCGGTCGTCGGCGTGCCTGCGGGCGGCCGAGCT
The DNA here is from genome assembly GCF_022664455.2 of Actinomadura luzonensis. Taxonomy (NCBI): domain Bacteria; kingdom Bacillati; phylum Actinomycetota; class Actinomycetes; order Streptosporangiales; family Thermomonosporaceae; genus Actinomadura; species Actinomadura luzonensis. The sequence goes on along the minus strand of NZ_JAKRKC020000001.1, from coordinate 88,074 downwards.
GCCCGCCGCGCCCCCGCCGCCGCCCGGCGTCGTCCCGCCCGCCCCGGACGCCGTGCCGAGGGCGTCGGTGCTCGACGTCCGCGACCTGCGCAAGACCTACCCCGGCGCGGCCCGCCCCGCGCTCGCCGGAGTGGGGCTGACGGTGGCCCCCGGCGAGATCGTGGCCGTGGTGGGCGAGTCCGGCTCCGGCAAGACCACGCTCGCCCGCTGCGTCACCGGCCTGGAACGCCCGGACGCCGGCACGATCCTGCTGGCCGGCGCCGACTGCTCCGACTACGCCCGCCTGCCGCGCGAGGCGGTCCGGCAGGCCCGCCGCACCGCCCAGATGATCTTCCAGGACCCGTACGCGACCCTCAACCCGGCCCGCACGGTCGGCGCGACGCTCAAGGAGGCCCTGATCGCCGACGGCCGCCCGCCCGACGTGGCCGCGCTGCTGGAGCTGGTCGGCCTGGACCCGGCCATGGCCGGGCTGCGTCCGGCCCAGCTCTCCGGCGGCGAGCGCCAGCGGGTCGCCGTCGCCCGCGCCGTGGCCGGCGAGCCCCGGCTGCTGGTCTGCGACGAGCCGGTCTCCGCGCTGGACGTCTCCGTCCAGGCCCAGATCCTCACCCTGCTGGCGGGGCTGCGCGAACGGCTGTCGATGGGCATGTTGTTCATCACGCACGACCTGGCCGTGGTGCGGCAGCTCGCCGACCGCCTCTACGTGCTGCGCGCGGGGGAGTGCGTCGAGAGCGGGCCGGTGGCGCGCGTCCTGGACGACCCGGCCCACCCGTACACGCGGGAGCTGCTGGCCAGCGTCCCTGACGGCTCGTCCGGCTGGCCGGGCTGACGGCGACCCTCCGCCTCAGTCCTCGCTGAACGACAGCAGGGTCAGCACCCGGCAACCCGCCTCGCCGGTGACGTAGACGTGGTCGAGCTCGGCGGCGAACCGGATCGCGTCGCCCTCGCCGAGGCGCGCCGACCAGTCGGCGGTCTCGACCGTGACCTCGCCCGCCACCACGTACGCGTGCTCCACCGAGCCGAGCCCGTGCGCGCTCCTGGCGCTGCGCGTGTGCGGCGGCAGGTCGCCCTCGGCCAGCTCGAACCGCCGCCGGTCCGGCGCCGCGAACAGGCTGCGCACCACCGTGTCGCCCACCGCCACCGGCGTGCCCTCGCCGCGCCTGATCACCTCGGGCCCGGCCAGGTGCACCCGCGTCAGCTCGGCGAACGTCAGCCCGAGCGCGTCGGCCAGCCGCGTCAGCACCTCGATCGTGGGATTGGCCACCCCTCGCTCGACCTGCGAGATGAGCGCCTTGCTGACCCCGGTCAGCTCGGCCAGCTCCCGGACGCTGAACCCGCGCGCCAGCCGGGTGCGCCGCAGGTTCGCCGCGATCGCCCCGCGCACGCCCGCCGCCGGCCCTGGGCTCACCGCGAGCACGGGATTCTTCTCGTGCCGCACCTGGTGGCTTCCTTCCTCCCGAATTCCCACCCCATCATGCCGGACGGCCGCCCGGGCGGGTCACGGGATGTGGGCCACCGCGCCGTAGTTGCCGGAGGTGGGCGGCTGGTCGGCGCAGGCGAGGTCGTCGCCGGTGCCGGGGTCGCCGGTGCCGGGGTCGCCGGTGCCGGGGTGCCACTGGGGGACCCAGACCAGGCCGGGGTCCACCAGGTCCAGGCCGTCCAGCAGACCCTCGACCTCCTCCTTCGTCCGGATGGCGAGGTGCGGGAGCGTCATGGCGAGCACGTCGCGGACGGCGGGGAGCAGCTCCGGGGGCACGGCGTCGAACGTGGTGTGGACCAGGGCGAGGAAGCTGCCGGCCGGGGCGGTGTGGCGCAGCCGCTTGATGACGTAGTGCGCGTACTCCTCGTCGTCCAGGCTCTGGGCGGACAGCAGGAGCACCGCTATGGGGCTGTCCCAGTCCAGGAAGGTCTGCACGACCCGGTCGCCGAGCATGTCGTCGATCTCGCGGGCGTCGCCGTCCACGACGCGCACCAGGTCGGAGAACGGTTCGATGGTGGCCTGGGCCATGGTGACGACCATGGGGTTGTTCTCGACGTACACGACGCGGACGGCGGGGCTGGGCGAGGCCTGGCGGGCGATGTCGTGCAGGCGGCGGCCGGCCGGGAGGCCGCTGGGCACGCCGCTGCCGATGATCATGAACTGGTCGACGCCCTCGACGGCGGCCAGATGGTGGACGACCCGGGCCAGGAACTGCAGGACGGCGCGAGCGGCGGTGGTGAGGACGGGAGCGGCTTGCTCGAAGTGGCGCACCATGTCCTTGTCCGCCTGGAAGTTGTTCTTCCCGCCCGCCGCCGCGTCGAAAATGCGCGTCATTCTCGCCTGCGTCGTGTCGAGCTTGGCCAGGTTTCGGACAGCCCTTTGGTGCATGAGCGTTGCCCCTTTCCCTCGCCGCAACCCGTTCGCGGTTGACGATCTCTGGACCTCACTCAGTGACTCTGCCCATATGTTCCAACAATTCCAGTCAATGGCAATGCGATAGACCGGTTATTTCGGGAAATGTTTGTGACCAGAATCTTTGCGGGAGGGGGTTCGAGGGGTAATCCGATCAAGAAGAATTGCGCTGTCCGTGCAGGTGGAGGGCGGTTTTGTTGATCGGGTTGAGGGGGCTGAAGGGCTTCTTGATCGGGTCGTTCACGGGGAGATCGGCGGGCTGTGATATTTCGGGCTGCTGATCCAGCTGATACGGGTGTGGTGCGGGGGTGAGTGGGGGTTCGAGTTACGGCCATTCCGCCGGGGCATTCGGCCGGGCGGTCGTGAGCCGCCGCGCTACGTGAGGGCCTGGCCGGTGCCCACGCCGCGCAGCAGCGTGTCGACGAGGCGGGTGGCGAGCGCGTCGGGGTCGCCGTCGCGCGACTGCGCCGCCTCGTGGATCAGCGCGTAGTAGACGCGCCTGGCCCAGGAGGGATCGACGTCGGCGCGCAGCACACCGGCCTCGCGCGCCTTGGCGAACAGTCGCTCGCAGCGTTCCTCGATGTCGGCGTGCACGCGGGCGACGGCCTCGTCGGCGACCGGGGCCAGGCCCATGGCGAACGACCAGTCGATCTTGACGCGGAGCACGTTCGCGGTGATCTGGTAGAGCGCGACGAGCGGCGGCGTGGACTCGGGGTTGGCGGCGTCCACGGCCTCGGCGAAGCGGCGGGTCGCCCAGGACGCGAGCGCGGACACCAGCGCGTCCCGCGAGGCGAAACGGCGGTGCACGGTCGTGCGCGCGACCCCGGCCGCCTCGGCGATCTGCTCCATGCTGGCCGCCGGGTTCCTGCTGAGCACCCGCTCGGCGGCCTCCAGGATCGTGCGGACCGTTCGTTCGGCGTCGGACCTCAGCGCGCGGGGCGGCGTCTCCTTCGTCACTGGACAAGGATACGACACCGTCACCGCTACACACGGACTTGCGTCATTAGTGTTGCAGGTCTTATGGTTCCAGTGTCGATGAAGACGCAGTTGACGAAGGAGTTGGGACGACCATGGACATGCGACTCGACGGCACGACCGCTGTGGTGACCGGCGCGAGCAGGGGGCTGGGGCTGGCCGTCGTGCGGGCCCTGGCGGCGGAGGGCGTCCGGGTGGTGGCCGCCGCCCGGACGGTCTCGCCCGAGCTGAAGGAGACCGGCGCGATCGCGCTGACCGCCGACCTGTCCACCCCGGACGGCCCCGGCGCGATGATCGAGCGGGCCCTGGCCGAGCTGGGCGAGCTCGACCTGCTGGTCAACAACGTGGGCGGCGGCGACGGCGGCGAGGGCCGGATCGGCGGGTTCCTCACCTCCACCGACGAGCACTGGCGGCGCGACCACGACCTGAACCTGCTGAGCGCCGTCCGCGCCACCAGGGCCGCCCTGCCCAGCCTGCTGCGCAGGCGCGGCAACGTGATCAACATCTCGTCCAACAGCGCCCGCCTGCCGCACGCCGGGCCGATCACCTACAGCACCGCCAAGGCGGCGCTGACCGCGTTCGGCAAGGCGCTGGCCGAGGAGTTCGGCCCACAGGGGGTGCGGGTCAACACGATCTCCCCCGGTGCGATCCGCACCTCCCTGTGGGAGTCCCCGGACGGGTACGGCGCCGCCCTGGCCGCCGCGCTCGGCGTGGACCAGCAGCAGCTCCTGGCCGGCCTGCCGGCCGGCACCGGCATGACCACCGGCAGGCTGATCGAGCCGGACGAGGTCGCCGCCCTGGTGACGTGGCTGGCCTCGCCGCACGCCGCCAGCGTCAGCGGCGCCGACTACGTCATCGACGGCGGCGCGATCAAGACGGTCTGACCGCGGACCCGGCCGCACCGCCGCGTTCGCGCGTCTCCCGGCTTCGATTCTCGCCCCGGTCAAGGGGCGGGGACAGGACGGCGGGCGGACACTGGGCGGACATTTCGCCCGTGGCCTCAGCCGAGCGTGACGCGCAGGTCGCGGACCTCGTAGCCGCCGATGTCGTTGGCGAACGTGACCCGCGGCGGCCCCGCCATCCGCACCCCCTCCAGCGCGAACAGGCGGCTCAGGAACACGTCGGTCTCCAGGATCGCGACCCCCGCGCCCGGGCAGCGGTGCGCGCCGTCGCCGAAGGAGAGTGCCGCGTCCACGTCCCGGCCCGGGCACACCGACAGCGGCCGCTCGCCGACGGCGCGGGCGTCGGTGTTCACGGCGTCCACCAGCACCTCGACCACGGCCCCCGGCGGCAGGGACGTGGTGCCGTCCGGGCCGGGCAGGTCGAGGGCGGCCGTGGTGCGGCGGCGCAGCCGGCCCACCACGGGTTCGAGCCGCAGCAGCTCGCGCAGCACGGCCAGGCGCTCCGGCTCGGCGGCGGCCCGGTAGCGGGCCAGCAGCGCGTCGTCGGTGAACAGGTGCCAGGCCGCGGCGCCCATGAACTCGCGGGTGGTCACCATCCCGGCGGCGGCGAACGTCAGGCACTCGCCGAGGATCTCGGCGTCGTTGCAGCCCTCGGCGAGCAGGTGCGAGATGAGGTCGTCGCGCGGCTCGCGGCGGTGGTCCCGGATCGCCGGGCGGACGTCGGCCAGGTAGACGCGCAGCCAGTTGACGTTCTGCCGGACGAGCCAGTAGAGGCCGTGCGGGCTGGTCAGGCCGGGCCTGCCGAACTTCTCCGGGAAGAAGCGCTCCAGCCGCTCGCGCAGGCCGGACGCGCTGCTCGCGGTGAGCCCGATGATCGCGGCGGCCACCTCGATCGCCACGCCGAAGCTCAGCTCCGACAGGTGCGCCTCGCCCGTGGCGCGCAGCCGGGCGAGCTGCCGCTCGGCGGCCTCGGTCATGAGGCCGCGGTAGTGCTCGTCCACCCGGCGGGGGGTGAAGAACCGGGCGGTCTGCCGGCGGTCCTCGCGGTGCTCGGGGCCGTCCCGGTAGAGGACGGGGCGGCGGATGCGGGCGGGCAGCCTGGCCACCGTCTCGACGCCCAGCCCGGCCTGGACGGTGGCGTCGCTGCGCAGCAGGGCCCTGGCCGCCGCGTAGCCGGTGACCCGCCACAGGCCGTCGGCGTCGTGGGTGACCGGGCAGGTGGCGCGGAAGGTCCCGCGCCGGATCTTGCGGGCGTCGCCGTGGTGGTCGTTCACGCCGGGCGGTCCTCCGTCCCTCGCCGCCGGGGGACCCGGCGCCGGTCTGCCGATCACGATCGTCGTGCGAAGCGGCGGCGAGGGCAAGAGCCGCACGGCGGCCAAGGAATCGTGTGAAAACGGGTAATGGCGAAGACGTCCCCCTATAAGCACCTATAACCTTTCCCGTCGGCAAGATGATCTGGGGGAAGGAGTGTCCGGCCATGGCCGACCAGGGGGACCCGCGGCGCCGCCCACGCCTCGCGGGCACGGCGCGCCCGACCGGCGAGAACCACCGGGCGACGACCTTCGAGCTCTTCTTCGACCTGGTCTTCGTCTTCGCGGCGACCCGGGTCACCGCCCTCATGGCGCACGAGCACAGCGCCCATGGCCTGCTGCAGGGCTTGCTGCTGCTCGCGCTGCTGTGGTGGACGTGGGAGGCCTACACCTGGCTCGGCAACCAGGCGCGCGCCGACGAAGGCGTGGTCCGGGCGGGGATGGCGGTGGCGACCGCGGCGGTGTTCGTGGTCGCGCTGACCGTCCCCGAGGCGTGGCACGACGCGCCGGGCGGGCTGTCCGGGCCGCTCGTGCTGGTGGGCGCGTACCTGCTGGTGCGCGTCGTGCACCTCGCCGTCTACGGGGTGGCGGCGGGCGAGGACCAGGGGTTGCGGCGCCAGCTCGCGCTGTCGTGGGCCACCCTGCTGGCCGGCGTGCCGCCGCTGGTGGCGGGGGCGCTGCTCGGCGGCTGGACGCAGACGCTGCTGTTCGCGGCGGCGCTCGGGGTGGACTGGGCGGGCACGTACCTGACCTCGCGGCGCGGCAACTGGCGGGTGCACAGCGCGGCGCACTGGTGCGAGCGGCACGGGCTGTTCGTGCTGCTGGCCATCGGGGAGTCGGTGGCGGCCATCGGGGTCGGCGCGGCCGGGAGCGCGATCGGCGCTCCGCTGCTGGCCGCGGCCGTCCTCGGCATGGCGGTGGCGCTGTGCCTGTGGTGGCTGTACTTCGACGTGGTGGCGCTCGCGGCCGAGCACCGGCTGGTGCGCACGCTCGGCGCGATCCGCGTCAAGATGGTCGTGGAGGCCTACACCTACGGGCACTTCCCGATCGTGGCCGGGATCGTCGTCACCGCGCTCGGTGTGGAGGGCGTGCTGGCCCACGCGGGGGAGGGCGCGGCGCTCGGCGGCTTCTACGCGCCGGCGTTGTACGGCGGGGCCGCGCTGTACCTGGGCGGGCACGTGCTGTTCGGGGCGCGGGTGCACGCCGTGCTCAGCCTGCCGCGGCTGGTCGCCGTGGCGGCGCTGCTCGTGGGCCTGCCCGTGGCGATCATGATGCCGCCGCTGGCCGGGCTGGCGGGGCTGGTGCTCGTCCTCGTCGCGCTGGTCGCCGTGGAGACCACCCGGTACGCCGAGCAGCGCCGCGACCTGCGTGAGGTCTGACCGGCAACGACCACGAGGCCGGACGGGGTTACGGGGGCGGCCCGCAAGGAGTCACGAGGGCGGCCCGCAAGAAGTCACGAGGGCGGCGGGGAGGGGTCACGGGGGCGGCGCGATGATCCGCCAGGCGGCCGGGCGCAGGGTCCAGGAGCGGCGGGCGGCGGGCGGGTGCAGCTCGCCGTCGGCGTTGGCGGGCACCGGCTCGCCCTCGATCACCACCTCGCGCCCGCGGAACGTCGCCACGTCCTCGCGCCGCGGGTGCCGTCCGAGCCGCAGCAGCACCCCGTACGCCAGCCGCGCCCCGGGCGAGACGGCGTAGGAGACGATGACGTCCGCCAGCCCGTCGTCCGGCCGCGCGTCGGGGGCGAGCGGCGTGCCGCCGCCGATGGAGGCGCCGTTGCCGATCCCCACCATGAGGACGCGCCGCCGGCCGTCGGCGACCGGCCGGCCGTCCACCCGCACCCGCAGCCGCCAGCCCCTGCTGCGCACCCCCGCGAGCAGGGCGCCGGCGGCGTAGGCGGCGCGGCGCAGGACGGGCTTGAGCGGGGTCGCCTGCCGGCTGGCCTCCGCGCCGACGCCGACGTGCACGGCGTTGAGCACGATGCCGGCACCGCCACCACCGCCGCCTTCGTGGGCGACGAGCAGGTCCAGCGGGCGTTCGACGCCGGTCAGCACCACCCGCGCGGCCTCGGCCGGGTCGAGCGGGATGCCGAGCGTGCGGGCCAGGTCGTTGCCGGTGCCCATCGGGATCAGGCCCACCGGCCGGCGCTCCAGCTCGCCGCGGGCCAGCAGCGCGGCGACCACGCGGTGCAGGGTGCCGTCGCCGCCGAGCACCACCGGGTCGCGGTCGGGGTGCTCGGCCAGCGCCCGGTCCAGGTCGCCGGGCCCGTCGAGAACGCGGGACACCACGTCGGCCCCGTCGGCGAGCACGTCGAGCACCGCCCGCCGGGTCTCCTCGTCGTCCCCGCCCGCGGCCGGGTTGCCCATCGCCAGCAGCCTGCGTGCCATCCCACCCCTCCCGGAGATCGCCCGATGCCCCGCCGCGGCCCGATCAAACGTGCTCAGCCGGGCAGGACGCGGACCTCGGCCGCCGGGAGGCCGTCCCACCAGCGGCCGTAGCGGCTGTAGACGGCGGGCTCGCGGCCGGCCAGCAGCGCCAGCAGCTCCTTGGCCTCGGCGGCGAGCCCGTGCCACGCCTCGCCGGGCAGGCGGTGGAAGGCGGTGGCCTCGATGCCGTCGGGCACGGGCCGCCACACCCCGGCCACGTGGCCGTCGACGAGGAGCGTCGGCAGGACGTCGCCGTTGGCGCGGATGACCAGCTGGCGGTAGCCGGGCGGGATGACGCGGGCGCGGTCGGCGTAGGCCAGCAGCACGTTGTCCCACATCGCCATGAGCCGGGGCGGCGCGGGGGCGCCGGCGGGCGGGCGCGGCGCCCCGGGGACGTCGAACAGCTCCGTGCCGCCGGGCCCCTCCAGGCGCTCCAGCCGGTCGGCCAGCGCCGCCAGGGCGGCCCGCGCCCGGGGCCGGTAGACCATGGCGTACTGGGCCACGTCGAGGACCGACGCGGGCCCGAACGCCTCCAGGTAGCGCAGGACCAGCTCCTGGAGGCAGGCGTCGGTGTCGCCGGGCTTGTCGTCAGGGGACGCGGCCAGGTAGGAGGGCCGCGGGCCGAACGACCACGCCCCGCCGGTCGGCGCATGCAGCAGCGGCGCGATGGAGCGCATCACCCGCAGCACGCCCTTCGGCGACCGCGGCGCCCGCTCCGCGGCCCACGCCTCGATCTCGGCCCCCGTACGCGGCCGGTCGGCGAAGGCCAGCAGCTCGGGCACCAGCGCGTCGGCCTGCTCGGGCGTGAGCCCGGTCGCGGCGAAGCGCCGGTCGCCGAGCCGCGAGGCGCGCAACGTCTCGCGCATGGCGAGGCGCAGGACGGTGTGGTCGTCGGCGTGCACGACGTGCAGGGTGATGCGCATGAGCGTGGCCTTGACCAGCGAGCCGTCCGCGAACGCGGCGTCGAGCCCGGCCGGGTCGAAGCCGGACAGCCGGTTCCACAGCGCGAGGTAGGGCGAGGCGGGCTGCTGCGCCTGGAGCGCGACCAGGCGGCGGACCGCGGCGCCGGCGTCGAGGGGCTCGCGGCGCAGCAGGAGCTGGCGGGCCAGCGTGGCGCGGTTCAGCTCGCGGAGGGAGAGGGCCATGGGCACAATCTAGGAGGTCACGGCGACAGTTCCCGCTGTCCCGGCCCGCGCAGGCGGCGGCCCGCGCGCTGCGCCGGGGCCTCGATCACGTGGTACGTCACCGCGCACAACGGGATGAGCACCAGGTAGTACAGCCACAGCGCGGGCACCAGGCGCAGCAGGATCGGGTGCAGCAGGTAGAGGGAGAAGCTGACCACGCCGAGCCAGGTCAGCCAGCGCGGGAAGGCCCGCGCGCGGAGCGCGAACGCCAGCCCGAACACCGCGAAGGCCAGCACGAGCGCCGGCGCCCAGCCGGGGTCGTCCTTGGCAGGGATCCCACAGCCCACCACGGCCGCCACGGCGACGGCCGCCGCCCGCCACCGGATCTCGCCGCGCTCGGCCCGGTACACGGCGGTGCCCGCGAACATGGCCGCCAGGATGATGACGCCCTGCCAGGTGCCGCCCCGGCTGCCGAGGAGCACCAGCGCCAAACCGAGCAGCCCGCCCGCGGCGGCGGCCGCCGTCCTGGCCCGGCCGCGGCCGAGCGCGGTGACCGCGACGGCGGCGGTCACGGCCAGGCCGAGCAGCGCCGCGACCAGGTCGCGGTGGCCGACGACGGCGCGTGGTAAGAGCAGGCCGAGGGGCACGGCGAGCACCGCCAGGGCCAGCGCGATCGGCGCCGACCTGCGCGCCTGGCCCAGCGCGTACAGGGCCACGCTCATCAGGTAGAACGCCATCTCGTACGACAGCGTCCAGGTCACGTTGACCACGGCGGGCAGGTCGAGCAGCTCCTGGAGCATCGTCACGTTGCCGAGCGCGACGAGGGGGAGCGGGCGCGAGCCGAGCCCCGGCGCGAGCGGCAGCAGCCCGGCGGCGGCCAGCAGGAGCACGGCGCAGAAGGCGGCCAGCAGGAGCGGCAGCAGGCGGAAGGCCCGGCCGGTCCAGAAGGCCCGCAGGTCGCCGTGCCGCTCCAGCGAGGCCGGGATGATGTACCCGCTCACCAGGAAGAACACGAACACGCCCCAGGTGCCGAGGTCGATGCGCGCGTCCACGACGGCGTACAGGGCGGGCACGAAGGTCCAGCCGGCGTGGTGCGCGGTGACGGCCAGCGCCGCCGGCCCCCGCAGGGCGTCCAGCCAGGCCAGCCGGGCAGCGGGCAGGGACATTCGTCGGAGTCTAGGCCATAAAGGACGATGCTAAACCTGGCTTTTTTGGGGGAGTGTCCGTTTCTGGGGCGGTATGTCGGGGGTGGTGACCGTGCCGGAGCGGGGGAGGCCGATCAAAGTCGGGGTGGAGGAGGAGTTCCACATCGTGGACCTGAGGACGCGCCACGTGGCCGCCCGCTCGGGGCTGCTGCTGGAGGCGCTGCCCGCTGCCCGCTTCACGCACGAGCTGCAGCGCTCGATGGTGGAGTCCAACAGCCTGCCCTTCCGCGACCTCCGCGAGCTGGCCGGGGACCTGTGCGGCATGCGCGCCGCGCTGATCCGCGAGGCCGACGCGCTCGGCCTCGGCGTCATGGCCGCGGGCAGCCCCCAGCTCGTGGCCGAGGGCCAGCTCAAGATCTTCCCCGACGCGCGCTACGAGCGCATGCTCACCGACTTCCAGGTGCTCACCCGCGAGCAGCTCATCTGCGGCATGCACGTGCACGCCGAGGTGCGCGACCGGGAGCTGGCGGTGGCCGTCGCGCACCGGCTCGCGCCGTGGCTGCCGCCGCTGCTGGCGCTGAGCGCCAGCTCCCCGTTCTGGTACGCCGCCGACACCGGCTACGCCAGCTACCGCACCCTGGTGTGGCAGCGCTGGCCCACGGCGGGCCCGATCCCGCACTTCGGCTCGGCCGCCGAGTACCAGGAGATGATCGAGGAGCTGGTCCGGTCCGGGGTCATCAGCGACGCCGGGATGATCTACTTCGACATCCGGCCGTCGCAGCACCTGCCGACGGTCGAGATGCGCATCTGCGACTCCTGCCCGAGCGTGGCGGACATCGTGCTGATCGCCGGCCTGTACCGGGCGCTGGTCGCCGCCGAGCTGGCCGAGCTGGCGGAGCTCGAACGCGAGCCGGGCCGCGAGCCCGGGGTGCACCTGGGCACGGTGCGGGCGGCCACCTGGCAGGCGGCGCGCTCGGGCCTGGAGGGCGAGCTGGTCGATCCGGTCAAGGGGGTGCCGCGCCCGGCGGCCGAGGTGATCGCGCTCCTGCTCGACCGGGCGGCCCCGCACCTGCGCGCGGCGGGGGACCAGGAGCTGGTGACGGCGCTGGCCCGGCGGGCGCTGGCGCGGGGCAGCTCGGCGGCGCGGCAGCGGGCCGCCCACGCCCGGCGCGGCCGCCTGAGCGACGTGGTGGACCTGCTGCTGGCCGAGACCCGGGCCCTGGACTGGGACCGGGACCTGCGCCCCGCGGCCTGAGAGCGACAAGTGCCGAGAGCGACGAGTACTGAGAACGACAAGTGCTGACGACGAGGAGGACCTGTAGATGTGCGGGCTGAGCGGCGAGATCCGCTTCGATGGCGTCGAGGCGGACATCGCCGCGGTGGACCGGATGACGGAGGCGATGCACGACCGCGGGCCGGACGGCTCGGGATTGTGGTCGCAGGGCCCGATCGCCCTGGGCCACCGCCGCCTGAAGATCATCGATCTGTCGGAGAAGGCGGCCCAGCCGATGGTGGACGGCGAGCTGGGCCTCGCGGTGGTCTTCAACGGCTGCCTGTACAACTACGGCGAGCTGCGCGACGAGCTGCGCCGCGAGGGCTACTCCTTCTTCTCCACCTCCGACACCGAGGTGCTGATGAAGGCCTACCACCGGTGGGGCCCGGCGTGCGTCGAGCACTTCAAGGGCATGTTCGCCTTCGCCGTCGCCGAGCGTGACACCGGCCGGCTGGTGCTCGGCCGCGACCGGCTCGGCATCAAGCCGATGTACCTGGCCGAGGACGGCCGCCGGCTGCGCTTCGCCTCGACCATGCCCGCCCTGCTGGCGGCCGGCGACGTGGACACCTCCGTGGACCCGGTGGCCCTGCACCACTACATGACCTTCCACTCGCTGGTGCCGGGGGAGCGGACCATCCTCGCCGGGGTGCGCAAGCTGCCCGCCGCAACCGTACGGGTGGTGGACGCCGACGGCACGAGCCGCGAGCACCGCTACTGGGACCCGTCCTACACCCGCGGCGCGCTGCCCGAGCACGCCGGCCTCACCGCCGGCGAGTGGCGGCAGGCGGTCCTCGACGCGCTGCGCACGGCGGTGCGCCGCCGCATGGTGGCCGACGTGCCGGTGGGCGTGCTGCTGTCCGGCGGCCTGGACTCCAGCCTGATCGTGGCGCTGCTCGCCGAGGAGGGGCAGGAGGGGCTGGCCACGTTCAGCATCGGCTTCGAGCCGGCGGGCGGCGAGAAGGGCGACGAGTTCGCCTACTCCGACCTGATCGCCGAGCGCTTCGGCACCGACCACCACCGCATCCGCATCCCCGACAGCCGGCTCGTGGACGGCCTGGAGCAGGCGGTGCGGGCGATGGCGGAGCCGATGGTCAGCCACGACTGCGTGGCCTTCCACCTGCTGTCGCAGGAGGTCGCCAAATACGTCAAGGTGGTGCAGTCCGGGCAGGGGGCCGACGAGGTGTTCGCCGGCTACCGCTGGTTCCCGCCGCTCGCGGACGTGCCGCGCGAGCAGGCCGCCGAGGTCTACGCCCGCGAGTTCTTCGACCGCCCGCACGGCGAGCTGGCCCGCATCCTCGCGCCCGGGCACCTGCTGGACCACGACGCCAGCGGCGACTACGTCCGCGCCCACCTGGCCAGGCCCGGCGCGGAGACCGCGCTGGACGCCGTGCTGCGCCTGGAGACCACCGCCATGCTGGTGGACGACCCGGTCAAACGGGTGGACAACATGACCATGGCCCACGGCCTGGAGGCCCGCACGCCGTTCCTCGACCACGAGCTGGTCGAGCTGGCCGCGGCCTGCCCCGCCGAGCTGAAGCTGGCCCACGGCGGCAAGGGCGTGCTGAAGGACGCCGCCCGCCGCCTGCTGCCCGCCGACGTCATCGACCGGCCCAAGGGCTACTTCCCGGTGCCCGCCATCCGGCACGTGGACGGCCCCGTCCTGGAGCTGGTGCGCGACGCGCTGACCAGCCGGGCGGCCCGCGAGCGCGGCCTGTTCCGCCCCGAGTACGTCGAGCGCCTGCTGGCCGACCCGGAGGCCGACCGCACCACGACCGGCGTGAACACGCTCTGGCAGCTCGGCCTGCTCGAACTGTGGATGCAGGCCCACGGGGTATGACCCGGCGCATGACGCCGACGCCGGACCTCGGCGGGCTCGCGCGCCTGCCCGCGCCCGCCGGACTCACCGCCGAGAGCTGCCTGGCCCCGGCCCTCGCCCCGGACGACAGCGCCGTCGCCTACGTCAGCGACCGGGACGGCAGCCCCCGCGTCTGGGTCCAGCCGCTCGGCGAGGACGCCGAGCCCTGGCCGGTGGACACCGGGCCGCAGCCGGTCGTGGACGTGAGCTGGGCGCCCACCGGCGGCCACCTGGCGGTGCTGGTCGCGCCGGGCGGCGGCGAGCACACGCAGGTGGAGGCGGTCCAGACGCACGGGGGCGACCTGCGCACGCTGGCCGCCCCGCCGGGCGGCAGTGCCTCGATGGTGCGCTGGACCGGCCGCGGCGAGACGCTGCTCGTCGCCGAGACCGCCGCCGACGGCCTGACCAGCGCCGTGCTCGTGGACGCCGTCACTGGGGCGCGCCGGCCGATCGCGGCGGGCCACCTGCTGTGGCCGGCCGGGGTCAGCCGCGACCACGCGACGATGCTGCTGCGGCGCGGCCCGCGCGGCGCCCGCCACATGTACCTGGCGGACCTGGCGCACGGCGAGGAGCGGCGGCTGCTGCCCGGCCTGCCCGGCACGACGGACACCGGCGCGCTGTCGCCGGACGGCCGCACCGCGTACCTGCTCACCGACGCCGGCCGTGACCGCGCCGCCCTGCTGGCCGTGCGGCGGGACGCCCTGGTCACCCTCGACGCCGCCCTCGACGGGCGGGCCGGCGAGGCGGAGGTGCTGGCCGAGCGGCCGGACGCCGAGCTGGACCGGTTCGCGCTCAGCGCCGACGGCCGCCGCGCGCTGCTGGTCTGGAACCGGGCGGGCCGCAGCGAGCTCGACGTCCTCGACCTGGAGGCGGGCGAGCTGCGCCCGCTGCCGCCGCCGCCCGCCGCCGTCGTCACCTCCGCCCGCATCGCCTGGCACGGCACCCTGGCCGCGCTCGCCGCGGAGAGCCCAGAGGAGCCCTCCCACGTGCTGGTGTGCGACCTGGAGGCGGGCCGCTACCGGCGGGTCGCCGGGTCGGGCCCGTCGCCGCACGCGGCCGGGGCCGAGCACCTGCGCTTCCGCGCCCGCGACGGGCTGGAGCTGACCGGCTGGCTCTACCGGCCGCCGCACGTCAGCGGGCCCGCCCCGTACGCGCTCTACCTGCACGGCGGCCCCGAGGACGAGGAGCGGCCGACCTTCAACCCGCTGTTCCAGAACCTGGTGGCGGCCGGGATCGGGGTGTTCGCCCCCAACGTGCGCGGCTCCGGCGGCCACGGCCGCGCCTTCCGCCGCGCCGACGACGGCCCGCTGCGCTTCCGCGCCGTCGAGGACGTCGCCGACTGCGCGGCCGAGCTGGTCGCGCGCGGCCTCGCCGACCCGGGCCGGCTGGCCTGCACGGGCTGGTCGTACGGCGGTTACCTCACCCTGGCCGCCCTGGTCACCCACCCGGGCCTGTTCCGCGCGGGCGTGGACGTGGCCGGCATCGCCGACTTCGAGACCTTCTACGCCCGCACCGAGCCGTGGATCGCCGAGGCCGCCGTCGGCGAGTACGGCCACCCGGAGACCGACCGCGACCTGCTGCGCGCCCTGTCGCCGCTGCGCTCCCTCGACCGGCTGGCGGCCCCGCTCCTGGTCGTGCACGGCGCGGCGGACACCAACGTCCCCCTGTACGAGGCCGAGCAGGTGCTCGCCGCCGCCCGCGCGCTCGGCCTGCCGTGCGAGGCGCTGATCTTCGACGACGAGGGTCACGAGATCCGCCAGGTCGCCAACCGGATCAGTTTCGTGGCGAAAGTGGTGGATTGGCTTTCCCATCAGCTGCAAACGGTCGAGCACTCCTCAACCGGTCGTAAGGACTTCGGCCAGGCCGGGTGACCAGGAGGTTCCCGGCCAGGGGCCCGGGTACCGGATGCTCGACCCGTGGCGCGCGGATGACGGAGAGCACCCATGACGACGTACAAGTCCGGCGAGGAGCCGCTGACCTCACCGCTGGCGCCCGCGCGTCACCCCCGCAAGGGGGCGGTGATCGCGAGGTGGATGTCCTCCACCGACCACAAGGTGATCGGCTACCTGTACCTGATCACCTCGTTCCTGTTCTTCTCCCTGGCCGGGGTCATGGCGCTGATCATCCGCGCCGAGCTGGCCCAGCCGGGGCTGCAGGTGGTCAGCCAGCAGGCCTACAACCAGCTCTTCACCATGCACGGCACGATCATGATGCTGCTGTTCGCGACGCCGCTGTTCGCCGGGTTCGCCAACGTCATCATGCCGCTGCAGATCGGCTCGCCCGACGTGGCCTTCCCCCGGCTGAACGCGATCAGCTACTGGCTGTTCCTGTTCGGCGGCCTGATCGTGTTCAGCGCGATCTTCACCAACCTCGGCATGCCCGACTTCGGCTGGACGGCGTACACGCCGCTGTCGCACTCCACGTTCAGCGTCGGCCAGGGCGGCGACCTGTGGGTGATGGGCCTGGCGATGTCGGGCCTCGGCACGATCCTCGGCGCGGTCAACTTCTTCACCACGATCATCTGCATGCGCGCGCCCGGGCTCAGCATGTTCCGCATGTCGATCTTCACCTGGAACGTGCTGCTGACCAGCATGCTCGTGCTGATGGCGTTCCCGGTGCTGACCGCGGCGCTGCTCGCGCTGGAGGCCGACCGCAAGCTCGGCACGCACGTCTACGACGCCGCCAACGGCGGCCCCATGCTCTACCAGCACCTGTTCTGGTTCTTCGGGCACCCCGAGGTCTACATCATCGCGCTGCCGTTCTTCGGCATCATCACCGAGGTGATCCCGGTCTTCAGCCGCAAGCCGATCTTCGGCTACATAGGGCTCGTGGGCGCGACCGTGGCCATCTCGGGGCTGTCGATGACGGTGTGGGCGCACCACATGTTCGCCACCGGGCAGGTGCTGCTGCCGTTCTTCTCGTTCCTGACGTTCCTCATCGCGGTGCCGACGGGCGTGAAGTTCTTCAACTGGATCGGCACCATGTGGCGGGGGCACCTGACGTTCCAGACGCCGATGATGTTCGCGATCGGGTTCCTCATCACGTTCCTGCTCGGCGGCCTGACCGGGGTGATCCTCGGCTCGCCGCCGCTCGACTTCCACCTGCACGACTCCTACTTCGTCGTCGCGCACTTCCACTACGTGGTGTTCGGGACCGTGGTGTTCGCCATGTTCGCCGGGTTCTACTTCTGGTGGCCGAAGATGACCGGCCGGATGCTCAACGACCACATCGGCAAGTGGCACTTCTGGCTGCTGTTCATCGGTTTCCACACCACGTTCCTGGTGCAGCACTGGCTGGGCGTGGCCGGGATGCCGCGCCGCTACGCCGACTACAGCGCCGCCGACGGCTTCACCGACCTGCACCTGATCTCCTCGGTCGGCGCGTTCGTCCTGGGCGTCTCGACGCTGCCGTTCCTCTACAACGTCTGGTGGACCGCCCGGCACTCGCCCCGCGTCGAGCTGGACGACCCCTGGGGCTACGGCAACTCCCTGGAGTGGGCCACCTCGTGCCCGCCGCCCCGGCACAACTTCGTCAGCATGCCGATGATCCGCTCCGAGCGGCCCGCCTTCGACCTGCACTACCCGCACACCCGCCACCGCCGCGACGACGACGAGCTGACGGGCCCGGCGGACAGCGAGCGGTGAGCCTCTCCGATCGCGAGCGGCGCCTGCTGGCCGAGATCGAGCGCAACCTGCGCTGCCGCGATCCCCGCTTCACCCGCCGCATCGACGCGCTCAACCGGCAGGGGCCGCAGCGCTTCGCCTGCCACGTGAGCACCCGCCAGGTGGTCTGCGTCCTGCTCGTGGTGGTGGCGCTGACCTTCCTGTCGGCGGCCATCCTGGTGCTGACCGCCCCGCAGGGCCGGCCGCCCGCGCATCAGACGAAGGCGCTCAGCCCCGTCACCGCGCGGCCCACGATGAGCGTGTTGATCTCGCGGGTGCCCTCGTAGGAGTAGAGGGCCTCGGCGTCGGCCACGAAGCGGCCGATGTCGTAGTCGAGCACGATGCCGTTGCCCGCCAGTAGCTCGCGCGCCCAGCCGACGACCTCGCGCATCCGCGTCGTGCAGTACGCCTTGGCCAGCGCCGAGTGCTCGTCCCGGTAGGTGCCGGCGTCCTGGAGCTGGGCCAGCCGCACCACCATGCCGAGCGAGGCCGTGGCGTTGCCCAGCATCCGCACCAGCAGGTCCTGCACGAGCTGGAACTTGCCGATGGGCCGGCCGAACTGCTCGCGCTCCTTGGCGTAGTCGAGGGCGATCTCGTAGGCGGCCAGCATCACGCCGACCGCCTGCCAGGCGACGCCGCTGCGGGTGCGGCGCAGGATGCCGGCCGTGTCGCGGAAGGAGTGCGCGTTCTGCAGCCGGTTCGCCTCGGGAACGCGGCAGCCGTCGAGCGTGATGTCGGCGTTCTGCACCGAGCGCAGCGCCATCTTGTTCTCGATCTTGGTGGCGGTGAAGCCGGGCGTGCCCTTCTCCACCACGAACCCCTTGACGTGCTTGTCCTCGGGGTCGCGGGCCCACACCACGACGAGGTCGGCGAACGTGGCGTTGCCGATCCAGCGCTTGGCGCCGTCCAGCACCCAGGTGTCGCCCTCGCGGCGGGCCGTGGTGCGCATGCCGCCGGAGACGTCCGAGCCGCCGTCCGGCTCGGTCAGCGCGAACGCGCCGATCTTCTCCATCCTGCTCATCGCGGGCAGCCAGCGCTCCCGCTGCTCGGCCGAGCCGCAGGCGGCGACGCTGCCCATGGCGAGGCCGGTGTGCACGCCGAAGAAGGTCGCCATCGACGGGTCGGCGTGCGCCATCTCCATCGCCAGGAAGCCGCTGAGCAGGCTGCTCGGCCGCGGCCCCGGCACCTCGTCGTAGGCGAGCCCGGCGATGCCCAGGTCGGCGTACCCCTGCACCAGGTGCGTCGGGAACTCGGCGCGGGCCCAGTAGTCGTTGGCGATGGGCACGACCTTCTCGCGCAGGAACTCCCGCACCCGCAGCAGCGTCTTGCGCTCGTCGTCGGCGAGCAGCTCCTCGAACCCGTAGAAGTCCCCGGTCAGCAGGTCCGCCATGTCCTTCCCTTCTCAGAACGGCCTTCCGGTGCCCTCGCCGGGCAGGTAGCCGCCGTCGCCCTCGTCGGTGCGGCCCGAGCCGCCGTCCGGGTCGTCCTCCTCGTCGGAGGCCACCCAGTCGACGCCCGCGCCGATGTGCTCGCCGCCGGGCAGCCCCTCGGCCGCCTCGCCGGGCTCCTCGCCCTCGTCGTCGATGATCATGCCGTGCTCGGCCTCGTCCACCGGCCCCCGCACGCGGAAGCCGGGGTCGCCGCCCTCGCCCTGCGGTTCGAGCTGGTCCGGCGGCATCGGGTGCGGGCTCGGGCCGTAGGTGGCCACGTGGTCGTCGATCTCGTCGGTACGGGCGGCGACCGCCTTCTCGTCGGAGCCCGCCGTGGCGGACCACTCGTCGTCGCGGCCGGTCACGTACCCCATGGGCGTGGCGTAGCCGCCCTTCGGCTCGGCGTCGTCGCGCGGCTTGGAGCCGGGGCTCGGGTTGGAGCCGCGGATCGAGGCCGGGCCGACGTCGCCGCCCATGTTGTGCAGCTCCGCGTCGAACGTCGTGCCCTTGTCCTGCTCACGGCGCTTGTCGCGCTCCTCGCGCGTCTCGTGCTCCTCGTCGGACATGTCCCCCTCCTTACTCGGGCTCGACCCGCATGGCGGCCTCTTCCGCGCTGTAGCCGCCCATGTCGGGGCCGACCTCCGTCGCGACCTCGTCGGGCTCGGTGTCGCCGTGCGCCCCCTCGTCGGGGGCGACCAGCCGGCCGGCCCGCCGCGGCTCGTCCCACACCTGGCCGGACGGCTCCTCGGGCTGCGCGCCCCACCCCGGGTCCACGTCGTCGTCGCGCTCGTAGCTCGTGTCCAGGTCGGACCCCACGCCGAGGCCGCTCTCCTCGGTGACCCGCTCGACCTCGGGCGCGTCGTCCTGGTCGGTGGGCAGCCGGTCAGCGGTGGCGGACTCCTCCACCCCGAACGCCGGCTGCTCCTCTGGCACCTCGCGCTGGAGGCGGCCGTCCAGCGACTCGCCCTGGATCTGCTCGTCGATCGTGGTGCCGAAGTCGTTCACCGCCACCGGGTGGTCGGCCGGCAGCGGGGCCTCCTGCGGGTCCACCGCCCACTGCTGCTCGGGCGTGCCGTCCTGGAGGTCCGGGATGCCCTCGTCCTCGAAACGGGAGCGAGGGTCGTGCTCGGGTGTGTGATGGCTCATGACTCCGCCCCTACCCATACGTCACAAAAGGCCACTTATCAGGACTTATCGTCTTCGGCCACGACCCGGACCGTGTCCAGGGACGTGTCGGCCGCGTCCGGGATGACCATCCCGCCCGCCAGCCCGCTCCGCAGGTACCGCAGCACCTCTTCGGTCAGGCGCTCGCCGGGGATCGCGGCGGGGATGCCCGGCGGGTACGGCGTGATCATCTCCGCCGTGACCCGGCCGGCGGCCTGCCGCCAGGGCACGTGCTCGACCCGCGCGAAGAAGGCGTCGCGGGGCCGCATGGCCTGCTCCATCCGCAGCTCCGACGGGGACGGAAGCTCGATCCGGGGCGCGGGCGGCAGCTCGGCGGCGCGCTCGCTCAGGTCCCGCAGCGCGGCCAGCAGCCGGCCGGTGGTCTCCTCGTCGTCGGCGTGCGTGAGCTGCACGCCGACCCGGCGGTGGTCGGAGTGGCCGAGGTTGATCCGGTGGTGCTCGCGCAGCCAGTCGGTGACCTGGTAGCCGCCGGTGCCGAGACCGGTGACGTCCACCAGGAGCTGCATCGGGTCGGCGGTGCAGGCGCGGCCCTCGCCGCACAGGTCGGCGCGGCCGTGCACGTGCAGGCCGTCGATGGCCTCGATCTCGTCCCGCACCCGCCCGGCCAGCTTCAGCGCGCGGTCGTAGAGGTCGCGGCCGTGCTCGACCATCTGGCGGCGCCAGCCGTCCAGGGCCGCGTAGATGAGCACCGAGGGGCTGGTGGTGCTGAACAGGTCGGCGCGCTCCTTCAGCAGCTCCGGCGCGACCAGGTCGCCCTGGAGGTGGAAGACCGAGCTCTGCTCCAGGCCCGAGCCCATCTTGTGGATGCTGGTGACGCAGACGTCGGCGCCCGCGTCCATGGCCCACGTCGGCAGGTCGGGGTGGAAGGGCAGGTGGGCGCCCCACGCCTCGTCCACCAGCAGCGGCTTGCCGCGCTCGTGGCACACGCGGGCGAGGGCGGCGAGGTCGGTGCACGTCCCGTACGGGGTGGGCGTCACCACCAGCGCGCCCTTCGCGTCGGGATGCCGGTCGAAGGCGGCGGCGAACGCCCCCGGCGCGGGGGCGTGAGCCAGGTGCAGGTCCTCGTCCCACTGGGACTCGACCCACACCGGAATGCTGCCGGACAGCACCAGCTCCGCCACCACCGACTTGTGCGCGTCCCTGCCGATGAGCAGCTTCTCGCCCGGCCCGGCCACCGACATCATCGCGGCCTTGACCGACAGGGAGCTGCCGCAGGTGGAGAAGAACGTCTGCTTCGCGCCCACCGCGTCGGCCATCAGCTCCTCGGCCCGCTCCAGGACGCCGCCCGAGGACGAGCGGTCGTCCAGGCCGCCCGTCGCCAGGACGTCGTCGCGGAAGACCGCCTCGCCCAGCACCGCGGCGACCCTCGGATCGGCGCCTCTGGCCTGCTTGTGGCCGGGCGGGGTGAAGGGGAGCTGCCCGCTGTCGTGATAGGCCTCCAGCGCCTGCAAGATCGGCGCCTGCGAATGATCCATGGGTCCGCACGTGCCCTGACGGGCAGGACGGAAACGCCGGAGTGGCCCACGCCACGATTGCCCGCACGACCGGCAAAGACCTGGAAAGGGGCCGGGGCCGCGCCTGAACCGCCGGGTAGGTCCCCGCTTCGTGAGAGTCGTCGTCGATCTGACCCGCTGCCAGGGGTACGGGCAGTGCGTGTTCCTCGCCCCTGACGTCTTCACCATGCGCGAGGAGGCGCTGCTCTACGACCTCGACCCGGCCGCCGACCAGGACGACCACGTCCGGCGGGCCGCGGCCGCCTGCCCCGTGCAGGCCATCCACCTCGACTGGGCCGCCCGGCGCCCGCCGTCGGGGCGGCCGGCCCGGCGGGAGGGCCGGATCGTCGTCGTCGGCGCCTCGCTGGCGGGGGCGCGGGCGGCCGAGGTGCTGCGCCGCGAGGGCTTCGAGGGCACGATCACCCTCATCGGGGACGAGGCGGGCGAGCCGTACGACCGGCCGCCCCTGTCCAAGCAGGTCCTGACCGGGCAGGTGGCCGCCGGGCACACGCTGCTGCCCCGGCTGCGCGACACCGGCGCCGAGTGGTTGTGCGGCGTCCCGGCCGCCGCCCTCGACGTCGCCGGCAAGCGGGTGCTGCTCGCCGACGGCCGCGAGGTGCCCTTCGACCGCGTCCTGCTGGCCACCGGCACCCGGGCCCGTCCCTGGCCGGAGCCCGCCGAGGCGGCGCTGGAGGGCGTGCACACGCTCCGCACCGTCGCGGACGCCGCCCGGCTGCGGGCCGCGCTGGCCGCCGGGCCCCGCCGGGTGCTGATCCTCGGCGCCGGGTTCACCGGCTCCGAGATCGCCTCCGTCTGCCGCGAGCTGGACCTGCCCGTCACCGTCGTCGAGCGCGCCGCCACCCCGCTCATGAGCGCCCTCGGCGGCGTCATCGGCGAGGTCGCGGCCGGCCTGCAGCGCGCGCACGGCGTGGACCTGCGCTGCGGCGTCACCGTCGCCGCGCTGGAGGGCGACCCCGCCGGGCGGCTGCGCGGGGCCCGCCTGTCGGACGGCTCCACCGTCGAGGCCGACGTGGCGGTCGTCGCGCTCGGCTCGGTCCGCAACGTCGAGTGGCTGCAGGGCTCCGGCCTGGCCGCCGGCCCGTGGGGCGTCACCTGCGACGCCGGCTGCCGCGCGGTGGACCTCAACGGCCTGGTCACCGACGACGTCTTCGTCGCCGGCGACATCGCGCGCTTCCCGCACCCGCTGTACGAGTACCAGTTCATGTCCCTGGAGCACTGGGGCAACGCGGTCGACCAGGCCGAGATCGCCGCCCACAACATGGTCAGCGACCAGGCGCACCGCTGGCCGTACCTGGCCGCGCCGGTGTTCTGGTCCAGCCAGTTCGGGGTCAACATCAAGTCGGCGGGGGTGCCCACGTTCGCCGACGAGATCATGATCACGCAGGGCTCGGCGGCCGAGCGCCGCTTCGTCGCCGTCTACGGCTACCGGGGCCGCGTCACCGCCGCCGTCACCTTCGACCAGGCCATGTGGCTGGAGTTCTACCAGCGCCTCATCGAGGGCGCCGCGCCGTTCCCGCCGGACTTCCGGCACGTGGACCGGCGGGCCGGCGACGGGCCGGTGTCCGCCCGCGTGCCCGAGCGGGTGGTGCCGACCGCCGGCGCGACCGTCGTGGTGACCGGGCACGACCCCGCCGAGCGGCGGGCCTCGCTGCTGCACTCCGGAGGGACCGCATGAGCTCGCCGTTCGAGCAGATCCTCGACCCGGCGCGGCGCGCCGACCCGTACCCGCTGTTCGACCGGCTGCGGGACACGCCGGTCGCGCGGCAGCCGGACGGCACGTACGTCGTCAGCACCTACCGGGAGATCGTGTCGCTGCTGCACGACCCCCGGGTCAGCTCCGACCGCCGCAACCTCGGCTCCGACGCCGGCGAGGCGCCGCGCGACCCGTCCTTCATCGGCCTCGACCCGCCCGAGCACGACCGGCTGCGCCGCCTGGCGATGCGGCACTTCGGCCCGCCGCACGCCGCCCGCACGGTCGAGGAACTGCGCCCGGAGATGCTGGCCATCGCCACCCGGCTGATCGACGGGCTGGCCGGCCGGAGCCGCGCCGACATCGTGGACGAGGTCGCCTACCCGCTGCCGGTCGCGGTCATCTGCCGGCTGCTCGGCGTGCCCGAGGAGGACGAGCCGCGCTTCCACGCCTGGGCCGACCAGGCCATCGAGACGCTGGGCCCCGGCGAGCAGGACCGCGCCGAGCGCGAGCGGGCGCGCCGCGAGGTGCTGACCGAGCTGGAGAACTACCTCGCCGGCCTGGCCGAGGACCGCCGCCGCGCCCCCGGCACGGACATGTTGTCCGGTTTCGTCACCTACCACGGGCCCGAGGGCGGGATGACGCACCGCGAGGTCGTGGCGACGGCGGTGCTGCTGCTGATCGCCGGGCACGAGACGACGATCAACCTCATCGCCAACGGGCTGCTCACGTTCCTGCGCCACCCCGGCCTGCTGGACCGGGTCCGCGCCGAGCCGGGGCTGATCGTCCCGGCGGTCGAGGAGCTGCTGCGCTACGAGCCGCCGGTGCAGCTCATCTCCTCGCGGATCGCGCTCGCCGACATCGAGGTGGGCGGCACCACGATCCCGGCCGGCTCGCCCGTCGTGCTGGCCGTGGCCGCGGGGAGCCGCGACCCCGCCCACACGCCGGACCCCGGCCTGTTCCTGCTGGACCGGCCGCGCAACGAGCACCTGGGCTTCGGCGGCGGCGCGCACTACTGCTTCGGCGCGCCGCTGGCCCGGCTGGAGACCCAGATCGTGCTCGGCGAGCTGGTCCGGCGGCTGCGCGCGCCCCGGCTGGTCGCCGACCCGCCGCCGTACCGGCCGAGCGCGGTGCTGCGCGGCCCCCGCCACCTGGTGATCGACTACGCGGGCGTGGACCCGGCCTGAGCGGGCGTGCGCAGCCAGTCCAGCAGCGAGGTGTGCGCCGGACGCCAGCCGAGCGCCTCCCGCGTGCGCTCGGCGGAGACGTCCTGGTCGCGGGTGAACAGGTCGGCGAGCGCGCCCAGCTCGGCCCGCGCCTCCTCCAGCGGCCAGGAGACGGCCCGGCCCCCGCCGAGGGCGGTCGCCACCGCGTCCAGGCGGACGGTCTCGGCGACGCCGTGCCAGACGGTGCCGGGCGCGGCCCGCTCCAGCACGGCGAGGTACAGCCCGGCCAGGTCCGCGACGTGCACCACCGGCCAGCGCACGCCGGGCGGGCCGATGTAGACCCCGGCGCCGCGCTCGGCGGCCTTGCGGGCCAGCAGGCCGGGGACGAGGCCGCCGCCGTCGCCGTACACCATGCCGGGCCGGATCACCTGGCCGCCCGCGTCGAGCACCCGGCGCTCCGCCTCGGCCCGCCACGACACCAGCGGATGCGGGTCGGGGACGCTGTCCTCGTCGGCCCGCCCGCCGCCGAGCACGGCCGCGCCGGTCGTGCAGACCACCGGGACCCCGGCCGCGACCAGGGCGTCCACGGCCGCGAGGTCGGTCTCCGCGCCGAGCGGCGGCCCGGCGTGGACCACGCGGTCGAAGCCCGCGGCGGCCCGCGTCAGCGACGCAGGGTCGGTCAGGTCGCCCGGCACGGACCGCAGGCCGGCGGGCGCCCGCCCGCCCGGCCGGGCCAGCGCGGCGACCAGCGTGCCCGGCGCCCGTGGCGGCGGCGGCCACCGCCGTGCCGATGTAGCCGGTGGCCCCGATGAGCAGGATGTTCATCTGATCTCCTCCTTGCCGCCGTGTCCGGCGGCGCGTTCGACGGCGGCGAGCAGCCGGTGGTGGCGGGCCGCGTCATGGAAGCCGGGGCGCGGGCCGCGCCCTTCGGCGACGGCCGCGGCCAGGTCGCGGTAGAGGGCCGCGACGTTGGCGACGGGGCCGTCCTTCGGGTGGAACGGGACGGTCCGGTAGGCGGCGGGCACCTCGACCGGCCGCCCGTCCACCCGCAGGTCCCAGTCGCACCAGTGCAGGTACGAGCCCGGCCGGGCGGGCGTGGCGGTCAGCACGGCCCGCGAGCCGACGAGCTTGACGAGGAACCCGTCGGGCGCGGCGGACGAGCCGTGCACCGTGACGGAGGCCGTGCCGCCGCCGTCGAGCGTGCCGTGCAGGAGCACCTGGTTCGGCACCCGGTTCGGCACGGTCCGGCCCTCGCCGGCGACCTCGACCTCGTCGTACAGGCGGGGCAGCCGGGCCGACACCTCCGTCAGGCGGCCGGCCATGCGCTCCAGCGTGGCGAGGAAGTGGCCGGCCATGACGGTCAGGACGTTCGTGCCGCCCGCCGGGTCCGCGCCCCAGGCGTGCTCCGGCGCGATGGCCGCGCCGCCGAGCGGCCCGCCCGAGGCCACCAGGACGGCCGACTCCAGCCGGCCGAGCCGCCCGCCGGCCACGAGGTCGGCGACGAAGCGGGCGTCCGGCGAGTGGTGCCCCTGGAGGGCGACCGCGTGTGCCACGCCGGCCGCCTCGGCGGTCTCCGCCAGGGCGGTCGCCTCGGCGGGGTCCACGGTGAGCGGCCACTCCGACAGCACGTGCCGGCCGGCTGCGAGCGCGGCCCTGATCAGCCCGGCGTGCAGCGGGGCGCGGACCGAGACGACGACCAGGTCCACGCCGGGATGGCCGATCAGCTCCGCGGCGTCCGCGAAGGCGTCCCCGCCGAACCGGGCGGCAGCCCGCTCCGCGCTCTCCCGCCGGGTGGTGGCGACCGCGGCGATCCGGTACTCCGGCAGCCCGGCCAGCGCGGGCAGGTGGGACCCGGCGGCCCACCCGCTCGCGCCGATCACTCCGACTCCGATCACGTGCCCTCCCTGAGTTTTTTATCGACCGGTATGAAACTAGGGTGCGACAGGGCGGGAATCAAGGGGTAACGTACCGATAGGTAAAAAATTCTCGCGGAGGAGGCGCGCATGCCAGGCGGCCGGCCCCGGGCCTTCGACCCCGACGCCGCACTCGACCGGGCGCTGGAGGTCTTCTGGCGGCAGGGCTACGAGGGCACGTCGCTGTCGGACCTGACCGCGGCGATGGGCATCAACCGCCCCAGCCTGTACGGGACGTTCGGCAACAAGGAGGAGCTGTTCGCCAAGGTGCTGGAGCGCTACGTCGGCGGCCCCGGCGCGTTCGCCGCGGAGGCCCTGGACGCGCCCACCGCGCGCGAGGTCGTCGAGCGGCTGGTGCGCGGCGCGGTCGAGCTGACCGCCGGCCCCGGCGCCCCCGGCGGCTGCCTCAACGTCAACACCGTGCACGCCTGCGGACCCGACGCCGCCCCCGCGCGGCGGGCCGCGCTGGCCTGCCGCCAGGCGGGGGAGGTCGCGCTGCGGCGGCGCTTCGAGCAGGCCGCCGACCTGCCCCCCGGCCAGGACCCCGAGGTCCTCGCCCGGCTGGTCCACACGATCACCGACGGGATCGCGGTGCAGGCCGCGAGCGGGCGCACGCACGAGGAGCTGACCCGGATCGCCGACCTCGCGCTCAGCGCGCTACTCCCGGGCTGACCCGGCGGGGCATTCCGCGGCATCCGGTCATCGGCGGGCAAGCCGGGCAACGGCTTGACCCGCCTCCGCCGCCGCGTCATGTTGGGCCACATGGCTGACGACTACGCCGACCTCGTCGACCGCATGTGGGCGGCGGCCATGGACGGCGACGACCACGGCGCGTCCGACGTCGCGCTGGCCGCCCTCGACGCGGGACTGCCCGTCGAGGACCTGCTGCTCGGCGTGCTGGCCGGCGTCCAGGCCCGCGTCGGCGACGCCTGGGAGGCCAACCTCGCGACCGTGGCGCAGGAGCACCTGGTCACCGGGGTCAGCGAGCGGGTGCTCGCCGCCGCGGTCCGCCATCCGGCCGCCCGCGCCCGGCACACCGGCGAGCGGGGCCGCGTCGCGGTGGCCTGCGTGGCCGGCGAGTGGCACGCCTTCCCCGCGCGGCTGCTGGCCGAGCTGCTGCGCCTGGACGGCTGGCGCGTCGCCTACCTGGGCCCGCACGTGCCGGCGGCGTACCTGCGGATCCACGCCCACGAGGCCGAGGCGGACGTGGTCACGCTGTCGGCCTCGCTGCCCACCCGGCTGCCCGCCGCGTACGAGGCCATCGCGGCCTGCCGCGAGGCGGGCCGGCCGGTGCTGGCGGGCGGCGCCGCCTTCGGCGCGGACGGCCGCTACGCGCGCCTGCTCGGCGCGGACGGCTGGGCGCCCGACGGCCGGGCCGCCGCGCGGCTCCTGGCCGCCGGCCCGCCGGTGACCGGACCGGCCGAAGGGGAGCGGGCCGGCGGGGAGCCGGCCGGCAAGGCGTACGAGCGCGTCAGGGCGACGGCCGAGGAGCTCGCCGGCGCGGTGATGTGGAAGCTCGGGGAGCGCATCCCCGAGCTGGCCGCCTACAGCCAGAAGCAGCTCCAGCACACCAAGGAGGACATCGGGTACATCATCGACTTCCTCGCGATGTCGCTGTACGTGCGCGACCCCGAGCTGTTCGCCCGCTTCCTGCGCTGGACGGCGGGCGTGCTGAGCGCCCGCGGAGTCCCCGCCGCCACCCTCCTGCCGGCCCTGGACCTGCTCGCCGGGCAGCTCGGCGACGTCCCTCAGGCGCTGGCCACGCTGGAGTACGGCAGGCGGGCGCTGGCCGGGTGAGCGCGCCCCGTGCTCAGGCGGGAGGCTCGCCGCCGCTCAGCGCGAGCATGGCCTCGGACACGCTGGGGAACAGCGGCAGCAGGTCCTCCAGGCCGGCCTCGCCCAGCACGTGCCGGGCGTGGCCGCGGCCGTCGACCACGGCCATCAGCCCGCCCTGCCGCCGCATGTGGTGCGCCAGCAGCACTAACACGTCGATGCCGTAGCCGTCGAGGAAGTGCAGCCCGCTCACCTCGATGATCAGCCGTGCCCCCCGCTGCCCGGAGAGGAGCCGGATCTCCCGTTCGAGATCGGCCACCGTGGCCTCGTCGAAGCTCTCGTGCAGAGCGATGATCGCCCAGACCCGGGAGAAGTCCGGAACACCTCCTTGCGACGCCACGCCCTGTGACTACCGGCCCCAGTGATCCTTAATCGCGCGACGAGGGGCCGCGTGGATCACGCGGCCCCTCGCATGGTGACGAACCGGCGGCGGTCAGGCCACGTCGGCGGCCGGCGGGAACCGGTCCCAGGCGCGGTGCAGGGACATCAGCCCCATCACCCCCCGCAGGACGCCCTCGCCGTCGTCGCCGACGACCACGCCGGGGGCCTGCTCGGGCACGCCCGCCTGGGCGAGCGCCCGCACGGCCGTCCCCCAGCCGCCGATGGCCTTGGCGTGCCGGTAGACCTCCATGACCATGAGCACCACGCGCGGGTCCACGACCTCGTCCGCCAGGCGGTTGCCGGCCTTGGCGTCGCGCGCGCCGTAGGCGTCCTTGCCCGGCATCGGCGCGCCCGCCAGCAGCAGGGCGTCGAACTCGACCGAGCGGGCGGTCAGGAACGTCCGCTGCACCGGCAGCGTCCCCAGCATGCCGCCCTTCGGCGCGATGATCAGCGGCACCATGCCGGCGGCCAGCACCGCCTGCCGCACCGCGCCCACGGAGGCGAGGTCGCACGAGTCGTCGGCGACGATGCCGATGATGCGCCCGTCGCCGGGCCACTCCCGGCCGACCTGCGACAGCGCCCGGCTCGGCATCGGCTCGGCCAGCGGCTCGGACGGCTCAGGCGCGGGCAGCCCGAGCCCTTGGGCCACCTCCCGGCACAACACCGGGTCGATGTTGGCCAGCACCCGGAGCTGCCGTTCCTTGACCGCCTGCTCGTAGCACTTGCCCAGCTCGAAGGTGTAGGCGTCGATGATGTGCTCGCGCTCGACGGGCGACATGCTCAGCCAGAACAGCCGCGCCTGGCTGAAGTGGTCGGCGTAGGAGGCGGGCGCCTCGCGCACCTTGCGCCCCGCCACCTCCGCCGGCACCTCGACGTAGGCGCCCTCGCCCGCGCCCGCGTGGAACGGGCAGCCGCCGTCCAGCGAGTTCGGCTTGTACGGCGCCACCCCCCGGTGCACCGCGTCCTGGTGGAAGCCGTCCCGCAACATGTCGTTGACCGGGGCGTGCGGCCGGTTGATGGGGATCTGCGGGAAGTTGGGCCCGCCCAGCCGGGTGAGCTGGGTGTCGAGGTAGGAGAACAGCCGGGCGGCCAGCAGCGGGTCGTCGGTGACGTCGATGCCCGGCACCAGGTGCCCGGCGTGGAAGGCGACCTGCTCGGTCTCGGCGAAGTAGTTGGAGGGGTTGCGGTTGAGCTCCATCAGGCCGATGGGCTGGACCGGCGCCAGCTCCTCGGGGACGATCTTCGTCGGGTCCAGCAGGTCGATGCCCTCGAACATCTGGTCAGGGGTGTCGGGGAAGACCTGGACGCCCAGCTCCCACTGCGGGTACGCGCCCGCCTCGATCGCGTCGGCGAGGTCGCGGCGGTGGTAGTCCGGGTCCACGCCGCTGATCATCTGCGCCTCCTCCCACGTCAGGGAGTGCACGCCGAGCTTGGGCTTCCAGTGGAACTTCACCAGCGTGGTCGCGCCCTCGGCGTTCACCAGGCGGAAGGTGTGGACGCCGAAGCCCTCCATCATCCGGTAGGAGCGGGGGATGCCCCGGTCCGACATGTTCCACAGCGTGTGGTGGGTGGCCTCGGTGTGCAGGGAGACGAAGTCCCAGAACGTGTCGTGGGCGCTCTGGGCCTGCGGGATCTCCCGGTCCGGGTGCGGCTTGCCGGCGTGGATGACGTCGGGGAACTTGATGCCGTCCTGGATGAAGAAGACCGGGATGTTGTTGCCGACCAGGTCGTACACGCCTTCGCTGGTGTAGAACTTGGTCGCGAACCCGCGCGTGTCGCGTACGGTGTCGGCCGAGCCGCGCGAGCCCAGCACCGTGGAGAAGCGCACGAAGACCGGCGTCTCGACCCCTTCGGCGAGGAACGCGGCCCTGGTGATGTTCGCGGCCGTGCCGTAGGAGCGGAAGACGCCGTGGGCGGCGGCGCCGCGGGCGTGCACCACGCGCTCGGGGATGCGCTCGTGGTCGAAGTGCATGATCTTCTCGCGCAGGTGGAAGTCCTGCAGGAGCACCGGCCCGCGCGGGCCGGCCTTGAGCGAGTGGTCGGTGTCGCGCAGCCGCACGCCCTGGGCGCTGGTCAGGAACGCTCCGCCCTGCGCCATCGCGGCCTGGTCCGCGCCGGTCGGCTGACCGGTCGGGGAGAAGGTGTCCGGGCCCGTCTGGTCGGGCTTGGGCGGCAGGGGCTCGCGCGGCTCCGTGGGCTGATCGAGGGACGGCGGCTCGCTGTTCGGCACGCCGGGGATCTCGGCCTTCGGCGGGTGGCCGTGCTCGGTGACGGCGTCCACGACCTTGTCGACCGCGGACTTGATCGGGTTGGGCTCGCTCATGGTGAAACTCCTCGGCACCCGCCGTGACACAGGCGGCATGAGATATGCGGCATGACATGTGCGACTACTGTCAGGCGTCGCCCGCTACCCAGGTCAGAGGACGCCAGTCGGTCCAGTCCTCCCCATAAGGGTGATCCCGGTCACTCGGCCTTGCCTGGGCTTTGCCGGTCAAGTGCGACACTGTTCCCTATGGGGGACGTGCGGCAGCGCAACAACGTCCAGGTCCTCGGCCCGGACGGCGCGCCCGTGATCATGCTGGCGCGCCATGGTCGGCGTGCTGGCCGCCGCTCGCGCGCCCGAGCGGTTCGCCAAGCTGGTGCTGCTGGTGCCCTCGCCCCGCTACATCGACGACGAGGACGGCTACCGCGGCGGCTTCACCGCGGCCGACATCGACGAGCTGCTGGAGTCGCTGGAGGACAACTACCTCGGCTGGTCGGCCGCCATGGCCCCGGCCATCATGGGCAACCCGGAGCGGCCCGAGCTGGCCGCGGAGCTGACCAACGCCTTCTGCCGCACCGACCCGGCGATCGCCCGCGCCTTCGCCCGGGTCACGTTCCTGTCCGACAGCCGGGGCGAGCTCGGCACGGTCGCCGTCCCGACCCTCATCCTGGAGTGCGAGCGCGACATGATCGCGCCACGCGAGGTGGGGGCGTACGTGCGGGCCGCCATCCCCGGCAGCCGCCTGGTCACGCTGCCCGCGAGCGGCCACTGCCCGCAGCTCAGCGCCCCCGACGCCACGGCCGTGGCGATCGCGGCCTTCGCCGGGCGATGACGGACGAGCGCCGGCCGGCGGACCTCACGTACCCGTCGCTGCTGGAGGACAGCGCCGAGGACCTCTACGAGCACGCCCCCTGCGGCTACCTGTCCACCCTCCTCGACGGCTCCGTCCTCAGGGCCAACGGCACGCTGCTCGGCTGGCTCGGCTACCGGCGCGAGGAGGTCGTCGGCCGCCTGTCCTTCACCGACCTGCTCTCCGTCGGCGGCAAGATCTACTACGAGACCCACTACGCGCCGCTGCTGCGCATGCAGGGCCAGGCCGGCGGCATCGCGCTGGAGCTGCGCACCGCCGCGGGCGAGCGGCTGCCGGTGCTGGCCACCTCCGTGGTCAAGCCCGACCGGCAGGGCCGGCCGCTGCTGGTGCGCACCACCCTGTTCGACGCCCGCGACCGGCGCGCGTACGAGCGGGAGCTGCTGCGGGCCCGCCAGGAGCTGGAACGCGAGCGCGCCCGGCTGCAGAAGGTGCTGGCCACGCTGCAACGCAGCCTGCTGCCGCCGTCGTTGCCCGACGTGCCGGGCCTGGAGGCCGTCGCGCACTACCACACCGCCGCCCCCGACGACCTCGGCGGCGACTTCTACGACCTGTTCGAGCTGGGCGGCGGGCGCTGGTGCTTCTTCCTCGGCGACGTGTGCGGCAAGGGGCCGGCCGCCGCGGCGCTGACCTCGCTGGCCCGCTACACGCTGCGGGCCGCCGCCCTGCCCGGCCCCGGCCCCGCCGCCATGCTGGAGACGCTGCACCAGACGCTCCAGGAGCGCGGCGACGGCGCCGACTGCGGCTACTGCACGGCCCTGGCGGGCGTGCTGACCCGGCTCGCGGGCGGCGGGTTCGACGTCGTGGTGGCCGCCGGCGGCCATCCGCCCGCCCTGCTGCTGCGCGCGGACGGCGCCGCCGAGTACCTGGACACGCCCGGCGGCACGCCGGTCGGGCTGCTGTCCGAGCCGGAGTTCGTGACCGCGCGGGCCCGGCTGGCGCCGGGCGACACGCTGCTGCTCTACACCGACGGCCTCACCGACGCCCGCGCCGGCCCCGGCGGCCCCGACCGGCTGGGCGACGACGCCCTGCTCGACTTCGGCCGCCGGCTCGCCCCGGCCGGCCCGGCGCGGCTGGTCGAGGCCGTGGTGGACCTGCTGGAGGAGCTCGGCCCCGGCGTCGAGGACGACACCGCCCTGCTGGCGCTCGGCGTCCCGCGCGGGACGGGCTGAGCGCTCAGGTCACGGGCGGCAGGCAGAGCGTGAGCGCGCCGGGGGCCGCCTCGGCCTCGATCGCGGTCACGCTGCCGCGGTCGCCGCCGTCCAGCTCGTACGTCAGCGGCGAGCCGAACGTCGCCGACACCTTCCTGGCCCGGGTGATCCGCACGAACGGCGACTCGTCGGAGCGCCCGGCCGCCATCCGGCCGAGCACCCGCGCCCACTGCACCGGGCCCTTCGCCGTCGCGACGCCCACGTCCAGCCAGCCGTCGTCCGGCCGGGCGTCGTCGAAGGCCTCGATGCCGCCCGCGATCGTGCTCACGTTGCCCAGCAGCAGGCAGCTCGCCATGCCGTCGAACCAGGTCGTGCCGTCGATGTCGACCTTCATCGGCACCAGCGGCCCGCCGACGCCGCGCACGGCCGCCTTGACGTAGCTGAGCTTGCCGAGCCGCCGCTTGGCCGCCCCGTCGGTCTCGGCGATCATCTCGGCGTCGAACCCGGCGCCCGCCATCACGGCGAAGTGCTCGCCGTTCAGCACGCCGAGGTCCAGCTTCTCGCGCCGCCCGTGGAAGCCGATCCGCACGGTCTCCTCCAGGTCGATGGGGATGCCGAGGTTGTTCGCGAACAGGTTCGCGGTGCCGGCCGGCAGGATGGCCATCGGCACCTTGGAGTCGGCGAGCGCGTCGGCGCAGCGTTGCACCATGCCGTCGCCGCCCCAGACGAACACCAGCTCGGCGCCCTCCTTGAGGGCCTTGCGAACCTTCTTGGGCGCCTTCTTGCTCTTCGGCACCTCGTACCAGAGCAGGTCGGCGACGCCTTCCTCGGTGATGAGCACGCGGAGCCTGTCGAGGCCCGCGCCTAAGGTCTTCTTGCGGTGCGCTACCACCGCCACGGTGGGGGACATGCCCTTCCGACTACCCGCGCCGCGAGTGGGTAGCCGTGGCGGACGCGCATTCGAGGGAGGGCCGGAAGAACGTGAGGCGTCGGCTGCTTGCACTCAAGAATTCCGATCGCGGCCTGGGGCTGCGGCTGATGGTCGCGAGTCTCGCCGTGGCGCTGATCATGGTCCCGTTCACCCTGCTGCTCGTCGTGGCGAAGATGCCGCTGAACGACCTGGACCGCGGCGTCGCCGTGGAACTGCACGAGTACGCGCTCGCCCACCCCGGGGTGACCCGGGTGCTCATCGTCTGGACCGACGCGCTCGGGCCGTGGCCCTGGCGGATCGCGGTCGTCGCGTACGCCGCCTGGCTGCTCTACCGGGGCGCGCCCCGGCTGGCCGCCTGGGCGGTCACCACCGTGACCGTGGGCGGGCTGCTCGGCCTGGCACTCAAGATCGTCGTGGCCCGGGCCAGGCCGCACCTGCCGGACCCCGTCGCGCTCGCGCCGGGCGACTCCTTCCCGTCGGGCCACGCCGTCAACGTGACGCTCGGCGCGGGCGTGGTCGTCCTGCTCCTGCTGCCCTCGCTGCCCCGGTGGGGGCGGCGGCTGGCCTGGGCGCTCGCCTGGTTCGCGGTGCTCAGCGTGGCCTACACGCGGGTGGCGCTCGGCGTGCACTACGTGAGCGACGTGGTCGGCGGGATCGTGCTGGGCGTGGCGGTGATCGCCGCGACCTCGGCGGCGTTCGAGACGTGGCGGCGCGAGCAGGGGCGCAGACCGGCCTCGCCGGTGGCCGAAGGAGTGGAACCCGAATCGGTGAAGGTGACACATGACTGAGCACGTGAAGTACTACGCGCGAGCGATCTTATTGCCGCTGCTGCTGATGGCCGCGGTGACGTACGGGGCGGGTGAGGCCATCCTGGCCTGGCCCACCGGCGAGGCGGGCCTGAGCCGCAGCCTCGCGGCCGACCGCACGTCGCTGTGGAACACCCTCACCGACTACGGCACCAGCCTGTCCGACACCCCCTACATCGTCGCGCTCACCGCCATCGCCGCGATCCTCTTCCGGCTGCTGTGGAAGCGCTGGCTGGAGTCGGCCTTCCTGATCGTGGCCGTGTGGAGCCAGTCGCTGGTCTTCCTCGCCACCACCGAGGTCGTCGGGCGGCACCGGCCGCCGGTGCAGCACCTCGACCCCGCCCCGCCCACCTCCAGCTTCCCGTCCGGGCACGTCAGCGCGGCCGTCGCGTTCTACTGCGGGCTCGCGCTCGTGCTCAGCACACACGTCCGCAACCGGGCGCTCCAGGTGCTGATCTGGGTGCTGGGCGTCGCGGCCCCGCTGATCGTGGCGTTCTCCCGGATGTACCGGGGGATGCACTTCTTCACGGACGTGACCTGGGGGCTGCTGCTCGGGGTGGCGTGCGTGATCGTCGCGGCGCGGGCCATCCTCTACCGGCGCGAGCGGCAGGAGCGCCGGCGAGAGGTGTCCCGGCCGGTCGTGGCCGCCTGAGCGCGGCCGCGTGACGGAGGTCAAGGGCACGGGCGGCACGGGCGGCCCCGCCGCCCGTGCCCTCCTGGCGGCGCGGCGGCCGTTCCCCGCGTTGCTCGCGGCCGTGCTGCTGCTCGGCGTCGCCGAGTCGATGGCGGGGCCGTACCTGGTGCTGTTCGGGGCGCGGCGGGCGCACCTGACGGCGTTCCAGATCGGGGTGTTCGTCTCGGCGACGGCGGTGAGCGGCATGCTCGTCAGCCACTGGCTCGGCCGCCGCTACGACCGCGCGCCGAGCCGGTGGCCGGCCGTGGCGGCCGCGGCGGTGGCCGGGGCCGGATACCTGCTGCTGACCGGGGTGCGGGCGTACTGGCTGCTGCTGGTGGTGGCGGTGCTGTTCCTCGGGGCGCAGCAGGCGGCCTTCCCGCAGCTGTTCGCCATGCACCGCGGCCATGTGGAGGGCGGCTCGGCGATGCCGGGCGGCGGGACGCCCCTCCTGCGCTCGGCGTGGTCGCTGGCCTGGGCGGCCGGGCCGGTGGCGGGGGGCGCGCTGATGGCGTGGCGGGGCTTCGACGCCCTGTTGCCGGCGACGGCGCTCGGCCTCGCCCTGACGACCCTGGCCGTCCTCCTGCTCCCCGCACCGCCCCGCCCCGCCCCCACCTCCGACCCCACCTCCGGCGCCCCCTCGGCGCCCGTGGCCGCCGGCGGCACGACGGGGCGGTCCGGGCTGTGGGCCGCGGTCGGCGCGTTCATGGTGTTCCACACCGCGATGTTCGCCGGCTCCGTGGCCCTGCCGCTCTACGTCACCGAGGACCTGGGCCGGCCGGCGGGCGACGTGGGCCTGATGTTCAGCGTCTGCGCGCTGGTCGAGATCCCGGCCGCGCTCGCCCTGCTCCTGCTGCCCGCCCGGCGCCGGCACGGCTGGGTGATCCTGGCCGGGATGGCGCTGTTCGCCGGGTACTTCGCGCTCGCCGCGGCCGCCACCACCGTCCTGGCGCTGGTGCTCGCCCAGGTCGCGCGGGGCGTGGCCATCGCCGTCGTGGGGGCGCTCGGCATCACGTACGTGCAGGACGCGCTCCCCGGCGCGGCCGGGCGGGCCACGACGCTGTTCGCCAACGCGGTCACGGCCGGCTCGCTGGTGTCCGGCGTGGCGGCCGGCACGGTCGCGCAGGCCCTCGGCTACCGGTGGGCCCTCGCGGGCTGCGCCGTCCTCGCGGCCCTGGCCTGCGCGCTGTTCGCCCTCGCCGAGCGGCGGGGCGCCTCCTCGCCCGGCTGAGGGCCGGGCGGGTGCTCGCCTGACGCGGGCGTCAGGCGCGGGACAGGCGCAGGCGGATCTGGGTGCCCGCGGGCCCCGTCCGGATCTCCAGCAGGTCGCAGACCCGGCGCACCACCCACAGCCCGTACCCGCGTGTCGCGGTCGGCTCGGGCGTGCGGAAACCGGGCAGGGACCGCTCCATGCGCCCCGGGTCCGTCACGTCGCAGACGACGACCGGCCCCTCGGCCCACACCACCAGGCGGCCGTGCCCGCCGCCGTGCTCGACCGCGTTGCTGACCACCTCGTTCACGGCCAGCAGCAGCAGCCCGACGCGCTCCTCGGACATCCCGAGCGGGGCGACCGCCGCCCGCACCAGCCCGCGCATGAGGTGCAGGTCGCCGTCGAAGGGGAAGTCCGCGAGCGGGTCAGGGGGCGGCGGGGGGAGCGGGAGTGCGTCGGCGTCGCAGGTGAACGACTCCGGCTCGACGTAGGCGTCGCTCGGCCGCACGCCGCCGGGGGTCAGCAGCGCGGGGTGGGTGCGGCGGGCCTCGGCGACGATCCGGCCGGGCAGGACGCGCTCGTCGTACGGGCACACGATCCAGGCCGGCTGCCCGGCGAACGCCGCGTTCAGTGCCGACTCGTACCGGATCCACTCGGTCTCCTCGGCCGCGCTGCGCCCCTGCCAGACCGGCTCGCCGATGACCCGCACCCGGCGGCGCCCGTCCTGGTGGACCTGCACGTAACGGTCGTAGGCGGCGAGCGTGCGGCCCGGCGCGTCGTACCAGCCGGCGGCCTCGACGAACTCGACGTCGTCGGCGTCGCGGCCCAGCGCGGCCCGCAGCAGGGCGATGTTGGCGGCGGTGGTGACGGCCAGGACCTTGTCGCCGGCGGCCAGCCCCTCCTGGCAGAAGGGCGCGGTCACCGACACGAAGTGGCCGTCGCTGCCGTACACCAGCGCGTGGTGCACCAGCCGAGGCGGCGCCCCGTGGTCGGCGCCGGTCGTCGTGGCGCTCATGGCCGGGTCACGGGCGGGAGCCCTCCTTCGATGCTCAGGCCGGTGGCGCCGTCCCAGCCCGTCAGGCGCAGGACCTTGCGCAGCGCGGCCGAGGCGTGCCGCACCCGCAGGCGGTGGCCGTCGCTCATCCGCCCGGCGGCGCGGGCCAGCGCGCGCGTGCCCGCCACGTCGATGAACTCCAGCTCGCTCAGGTCGACCCACACGTCGCCGCCCGCGCCGGCGGCGTGGTCGAGGACGGCGTGCCAGGCGGGCGCGGTGTTGCGGTCGATGGTGCCCCGCAGCCGCAGGACCAGCTCGCCGCCCGGCTCGTACGACGGGGTCACGCGCAGGCGCTCGCCGTCGGCCAGATCGTCCATGCGCACCTCGCCGGGATGGCAGCAGCGGAGACCGGTCAGCCGGTGGGCGGGGAACCGGCGGGCGTCGTACTGGCACAGCGCCGCGGAGTCGCCCTCGGCGAACAGCCCGGTGACGCGGCGCTCGTAGTCCTCGAGCCGTTCGGCGCCGGGCAGCTCGCGCAGCGCCCAGCTCATCTCCCCGGTGACCCGCAGCCCGGCGAAGCCCGCCGCGAGGCTGTCGCCGACCGTCGTGCGAAGCAGGGCGATCATCAGGTCGGGGTCGAAGCGGCCGGGGCCGAGGTAGCTGTCGGCGGCGGTGAGCACCTCCAGGCGGCCGGAGGCGACGGCGCCGGAGACGTCGACGCCCGCCTCGGCCAGCCAGTCGCGCACCCCGTCGGGGGCCGGGTCGTCGGTGAAGTACATCACCCGCTCGCCCCGGTCGAGCCCGGCGGAGACGAACGCGCCGGCCACCGCCCGCTGCTCGGCCTCGTGGGCGAAGGCCAGGCAGACGTGGTCGCCCAGCCGCACATCCTTGACCTGCCGCACGCAGTCACCCGTTCGC
Organism: Actinomadura luzonensis; assembly: GCF_022664455.2. Lineage (NCBI taxonomy): Bacteria > Bacillati > Actinomycetota > Actinomycetes > Streptosporangiales > Thermomonosporaceae > Actinomadura > Actinomadura luzonensis. Next base: position 50,090 of record NZ_JAKRKC020000001.1, on the reverse strand, counting down.
ACCCTGGGAAGAGACGGGACCGGCCCGCTCCTGACGTTGTCCTCCACCATACCGCTGGGAACGTCCGTGACCCGCCCCGAATGTCCGATCTGTGCCCTGCGGCGGGGCGGCCGGACGGGTGTGCCGTGAATTCGGATTCCTTTCCTGCGGGCGGGGCGGCGAAACTCGGTTATCCGAATACGAGGACTTCCACGGGTGCTTCGTGAAATCGGGGGTGCGCTCTGGCGCTTTCCGGCGGGTTGTGATTGGCTGGTTCGCCTATCCCGGGAGTGCGAATTCGCCGCGCATCGCCGCTGGTCACGGGCGAGTCCTATTTGGCGTGTTTCCGGTGCTTGCGGGGGTGTGTGCGGGGCTTTGTGGGGTGGGTATAAGCTGCCCGGTCCTTCTTTTGCGCCTCTTGGAGGGGAACCGGGTAAATGCCGGTTGTTCCGATAACTTAGGCGTTGTGAGCATGGTGAGCATGCAATTCACCGTACTCGTCCGTTTTCTCGTCCTGTCGGCGGGAGCGACCGGTATCCCGTGCTCGCCGATCACGATCGCGGCCGTCGCGGCCGCGAGAACACCCGGGATCGTCGACAGGGCCGGCGTCAGGGGCACGGGCGAGAACGGTCCCGGCCCCGGTCCGGTCGCCGAAGCTCACCGGCCGCATCCCGAGCACGACGGGCACCACGGCCCCCGGGGACCGGTCGGGCCCCGCGGACCGGCCGGCCCGCGCGGGCCGGTCGGGCCCCGCGGCCCCGCCGGTCACAAGGGCATGCCCGGCCCGCAGGGCAAACCAGGCAAGGACGGCCCCCGCGGCCGCAGGAACGTGCCCCACCCGCGAGCCGGCGCGCGCGCCCGCTGGCGCGCGCGCGGGCCGGCGGAAAGCCCGGCGCGCGGCCTGAGGCGTACCGGGGCCGACAGGCAAGCCCGGCGCGCGCGGCCCGCAGGGCGTCCCGGGGCCGACGGAAAGCCCGGCGCGCGCGGCCCCAGGGCGTACCGGGCCGACAGGCAACCCGGCCGCGCGGCCCGGGGCGTCCCGGCAAGGGCGGCCCGCGTGGGCCGCAGGGCGTGCCGGGTCCGGTGGGGCGGCCCGGCGCGCGGGGCCCGCAGGGCAAGCCGGGCAAGGACGGCGCGCGCGGCCCGGAGGGCAAGCCGGGCCCGACAGGGAAGCCCGGCGTACGCGGCCCGCAGGGCCTTACCGGGCCGGCGGGCAAGCCCGGCAAGGACGGCGCGGTGGGGCCACAGGGCATCGCCGGGCCGGCGGGCAAGGACGGCAAGGACGGCGCGGTGGGCCCGCAGGGCATCCCCGGGCGCGACGGGGCCGTCGGGGCGCGGGGCCCGCAGGGACTCCGCGGCTGGCAGGGCCCCGCAGGGCCGCAGGGCGCCACCGGGCCGCAGGGAGCGCCGGGGCCCGCCGGCGACCCCGGGCGGGACGGCCGCGACGGGGCGCCGGGGGGCGGGGCCCGCGGGCCTGACGGGGCGACAGGACCGGCGGGCCCTCAGGGGATCGCGGGACCGGCCGGCCCGATCGGGGCCACCGCCCGGCGGGCCGCAGGGCGCCACCGGCCCCGCCGGTCCGGCCGGCGCGAGGGGACTCGCCGGCCCGCCCGGTCCCGCCGGGCCATGGGCCCGCCCGCGACGGGCGCCGTGGCGCGAAAGGCGACCCCGGCGCCGCGGGCCCCAAGGGCGACCCGGGGGTCGCGGGGCCGAAAGGCGACCCGGGGGCCGTGGGACTCAAAGGCGACCCGGGACCGGCGGGCCCGCAAGGACTGCAGGGCCCCAAGGGCGACCCCGGGGCCCAGGGCTGGCGGGGCGACCCGGGGCCCGCGGGCCCGCGAGGGGCGCCGGGGCCCGCCGGACCCGCCGGGGCGCGCGGCGAGACGGGCCCGCAGGGGCGCTCCCGGCCACGGGCCCGGCGGGCGCGGGGCCGCCGGATCCCCGGCGTCCGGCCCGGCCGGTCCCGCGGCCGTGGCGCGAGGCCCGGCAGGGGCCTGTGAGTCGCGGGCCCGGCAGGCCAGTGAAACGGAAGGGCAGGAGAAGCCGGCCCCGCAGGGCGTCCAAGGGCTGCGGGGCTTCCAGGGCGCGAAGGGCCCGGCGGGCCCGGCGGGCCCGGTCGGCGCGACGGGTCCGGCGGGTCCTCGGGGTGTCCAGGGGCTCCGGGGCGTGCAGGGCGTGAAAGGGCCGGCGGGTCCCGTCGGGGCGACCGGTCCGGCGGGTCCTCGGGGTGTCCAGGGGCTCCGGGGCGTGCAGGGCGTGAAAGGGCCGGCGGGTCCCGTCGGGGCGACCGGTCCGGCGGGTCCTCGGGGTGTCCAGGGGCTCCGGGGCGTGCAGGGCGTGAAAGGCCCGGCGGGTCCCGTCGGGGCGACGGGCCCGGCGGGTCCTCGGGGTGTCCAAGGGCTCAGGGGCGCGCAGGGGCCGGCGGGTCCTCAAGGGGCCAGGGGCGCGGCCGGTCCCCAAGGGCTCAAGGGGCCGCAGGGCGCGCGGGGCCCGGCCGGCCCGCAGGGGCTGAAGGGGGCGCAGGGGCTGAGAGGCCCGGCGGGTCCGCAGGGCGCCAGAGGGCTGACGGGTCCCCAGGGCCCGGCGGCCACGTTGTCGGTGACGCAGGAGCACGGCCGTCCGGTGGCGGTGCCCCCGGGCAAGCCGGTCAGGGTGACCGGCGCCGCCTGCCCGGCGGGCAGCGTCCCCATCGGCGGCGGGTACGTCTGGCACGACCCGCACGCCCACGCCAGCGTCATCGAGAGCCGCGCCGTCGCCGGCAAGTGGCGCTACATGTTCAAGAACAACTCCGGCAAGCCCTCCAAGGTCTCCGTCATCTCCCAGTGCGTCGGAGGAGGGGGAGGGGGAGGGGGAGGGGGGAAGAACCCGCACCCGGCGGGCGAGAGCTGACGTTCGCCTCTACCTGGCCGCGCGCCCGTCCCCTACCAAGGGGTACGGGAGGTATCCGTCATGTCCGTAACCACCACCACCCAGGGCCCGCGCCTCACCGCCGAGCAGGTCTGGCGGGAGCTGGGCAGGCAGTCGTTCGCGACCGTCGCCCACCTCACGCCGGACGGGCAGCCGCGATCGAGCGGCGTCGTCTACGTCACCGGCGGCCGGCGCCTGTACGTGGCCGTCGCCGCCGACAGCTGGAAGGCCCGGCACCTCGCGCGCTCCGGCCGGGTCGCCGTCACCGTGCCCGTGCACCGCGGCGGCCTGCTGGCGCTGCTCGCGCCCATCCCGCCGGCCACCGTCAGCTTCCACGGCACGGCGATCGTGCACCCCGGGATCCCGGACCCGGACGGCGACGTGTGGCGGCGGCTCCGCCGCCTGCTGCCCGAGGAGCGGCGCGAGACGTGCCGGGTGGTCGAGATCCGGCCGGAGGGGGCCTTCCTGACGTACGGGCTGGGCGTCCCGCTGATGGCCATGCGCCGCCCGGCCCTGGCCAGCGCCCGCGTGCCGATCCCCTAGCCCCTTCCGCGCACGGCCGGCCGCCGGATCGCCAGCGCGGCCGCCAGGCACGCGGGCGGGACGGCAGGCAGCACGTACCGGTGGTCGAAGTCGAGCGCGGCCACCGGCGCCACCAGCAGGAACACCGCGAACGACCACGGCAGCAGCACCTCCGCCCGCCGCCCGCGCGCCGCCGCCACGCCGAGCCCGCCCGCCGCCAGCAGCACCCCCAGCAGCGGGCCGTGCAGCGCCCACGGGTACGGGTAGGCCGCCAGCACCGACGCGTACGGCTCGACGGACGACATGCCGCGGATGGCCGGGTCGTACGCGGCCCGGACCCGGCCGATGAGGGCGTGCTCCTCGGGCAACGGCCACGACCCGACGGGGAAGGTCACGGCGGGCGACACCCGCCTGGGATGGGCGACCGGCTGCCAGGCGAAGGCCAGCGCCGTGTCCCTGGCGACCTCGCGCAGGTAGTCGAGCGGCTGGGCGGCGATCGCGGCCAGGGCGAACGACCTGGCGGCGTCGTTGTGCGAGAACCGGTCGCCGGGCAGGCGGTTGAGCGCCGAGCCGGGGGCCCAGACGTACTCGGAGGCGGCGTCCACGACGGTGCCGTTCGGGCAGAGCGCGGCCAGGCGGGGCGGCGGCTGGATCTTCGAGCAGTCGGCGAACGTCATGGTCCGGGCCCAGAGGGCGACCCCGTCGGAGCCGCTGAGCGCGAACCGGCCGTGGTGCTGGGCGTACCAGCCGGCGTAGGCCAGCAGCGGCAGGCCGCCCGCCAGCGCCAGCGCGGCCACCCGCCGCCAGGGCGCGCGGCGCAGCAGCAGCCAGGCGGCGGCCAGGCCGAGCAGCGGCACGGCGGCGGTGCGGGTCAGCCCGGCCAGCGCGAGCAGCAGGCCCGCCGCGGCGGCGGCCCGCGCGGACGGCACGGCGGGCCGCCACATGAGCGCCAGCAGCGCGGCCGTGACCAGGAAGATCACTTGCAGGTCGGACAGCACGGCGTGCTCCAGCCGGGCGAACGCCGGGGCGAACAACACCGGCACGGTCGCCAGCGCCGCCCCCCACCCGGGCAGCGAGCGGCGGCGCAGCAGCGCGTACAGCATCACCCCGAGGCCGAGGCCCATCGCGTGCTGCACCCCGGCCACCAGCGTCACGCTGTGGAAGGGGCGCAGCGCCCAGAGGAACCAGGAGTACCCGGCCGGGTGGAAGGCCCCCTGCGGCCGCAGGTGCACGGCCGTGTCCAGGTAGGTGAAGGAGTCGTACCAGTAGACCTGCGCGGTGTCGTAGCCCAGCATGACGAGCACGCGCAGCGCGGCGGCCGTCGCGAGCACGCACCCGAACAGGCGGTGCCCGCCCGGCGCGCGGAGACCCGCGACGGGCGGGCGGGTCCGGGGCGGGGCGATGGTCACGGAGGTCCTCCCGTGCGGCCGGGCCGGGGGATCCGGCCGTAGGGGAGGCAGTCCAGCGGGCGGCCGATAACCTGATCGTCACCAGAAGTGGTTATGCGGGCGTTATGTGGGTTCGGCGAGGATCGTCGCCGTTCATGGATCTCGCGAGGGGGCGCGCGTGCGGGTGCTGGTGGCCGAGGACGAGAGGATGCTCGCCGACTCGATCGCCGAGGGGCTGCGGGGCGAGGCGCTGGCGGTGGACGTCGCCTACGACGGGGAGTCGGCGCTGGAGCGGCTCGGCGTACACGACTACGACGTGCTGATCCTGGACCGGGACCTGCCGCAGGTGCACGGCGACGAGGTGTGCCGGACCGTGGTCGAGCGGGAGTGGCTGGTCCGGGTGCTCATGCTGACCGCCGCCGGGGACGTCCGCTCCCGCGTCAGCGGGCTGTCGCTCGGGGCCGACGACTACCTGCCGAAGCCGTTCGCGTTCGAGGAGCTGGTGGCCCGGGTGCACGCGCTCGGCCGGCGCGCCAGGAAGGCCGACCCGCCCATGCTGGAGCGGGCCGGGGTGCGGCTGGACTGGGCGCACCGGCAGGTCTTCCGCGACGGCGTGTACGTGCCGCTGGCCCGCAAGGAGTTCGGCGTGCTGGCCGAGCTGCTGCGCGCCCGCGGCGCGGTGGTCTCCGCCGAGGAGCTGCTGGAGAAGGTGTGGGACGAGCACATCGACCCGTTCACCAACACCGTGCGCACCACGATGATGAAGCTGCGCAAGAAGCTCGGCGAGCCGCAGGTCATCGAGACCGTGCCGGGATCGGGGTACCGCATCCCATGAGCGTGCGCCTCCGCTTCGCCCTGGCCGCGGCCGTGGTCTTCCTGGTGCTCGGGGCGCCGGCCGTGGCCGGCGTGTGGCTGGTCGTGCGCTCCTCCCTGGAGTACCGCACCGACCTGCTCACGCCCGCCTGCGTCGAGAACGACGGGTTCTGCAGGAACGACGGCATCTACGAGGTGGCGCGCCGGCAGGCCATGCGGGTCCGCGCCGCCTACCAGCGCGACACCCTCGCCGCCGTGCGGAACGCGGGCGGGCTGATCGTGCTGGCCGGCACGGCGGGGGCGTTCGCGCTCGGCTGGCGGGCGGGCGGCTGGGCGCTGCGGCCGGTCCGGCGGATCACCGAGACCGCCCGCCAGGTCGCGCAGAGCCACGACCTGACCGAGCGCATCGGCTACGACGGCCCGCGCGAGGAGGTCAGGGAGCTGGCCGACGTCTTCGACACCATGCTCGGCCGGCTGGCCCGCGCGTTCGACGCGCAGCGCAAGTTCGTCGCCAACGCCTCGCACGAGCTGCGCACCCCGCTGACCATCAACCGCACGCTCGTGGACGTCGCGGTGCGCCGCCCCGACGCCACCGACGACGTCAAGCGGCTCGGCGAGTCGTTGCTGCTGGTCAACGCCCGCCACGAACGGCTCATCGACGGCCTGCTGGCGCTCGCGGAGGGCGAGCAGGCGGTGCTGGACCGGCGGCCGTTCGACCTGACGGACGTCGCCGAGCACGTGCTCGATCAGGCCGCCGCCGAGGCCGCCGAGCGCGAGGTGACCATCCACCGGCTGCTCGACCCCGCCCCGACCACCGGCGAGGCGGTGCTGGTCGAGCGGCTGGTGCAGAACCTGGTGGAGAACGCGGTCCGGCACAACCACCCCAAGGGCGAGGTGTGGATCACGACCCGGCGCCGCGCCGACCGGGTGGAGCTGATCGTGGCCAACACGGGGCTGCCGGTGCCGCCGTACGAGATGGAGACGATCTTCGAGCCGTTCCGGCGGCTGCACGGCGACCGGCTGCGCTCGGACCGGGGGAGCGGGCTCGGCCTGTCGATCGTCAAGGTGATCGCCGAGGCCCACGGCGGGACGGTGACGGGCTGGCCGCGCGAGGAGGGCGGCCTGACGATCACCGTGGAGCTGCCGGTGGACCCGGCGGCCTAGTCGCGGGGGGTGCCGTAGGAGGTGGCGCGGAACAGGAAGGACGCCCAGGAGCGGTAGGGCCGCCAGGTCTCGGCCAGCTCGCGGTAGGCGGCGGGCGGGGCGTCCTCGGGCAGCCCGTACGCCTCCCGCAGGATGGCGAACAGCCGCGGCTCGTCGCCGGGGAAGGCGTCGGGCGCCCCGGCGCCGCGGATCAGGATGAGCCCGGCCGAGAACGGCCCCAACCCCGGCAGCGCCCGCAGCTCGGCCAGCGCCTCCTCGGGGGCGAGCGAGCGCAGGTGCTCGGTGGTCAGCACGCCGTCGAGGGCGGCCCTGGCCAGGCCGCGCACCCACTCCTCCTTCTGCGCGGGCAGCCCGAGACCGCCCGCCTCCAGCAGCGACACGGGCGGCGGGAAGGCCAGGCACTCCTGGCCGTCGACGGTGAGCCTGGCGCCGTAGCGCTCGGCGATGCGCCGCTTGATGCGCGAGGCGATGAGCATCGACGAGCGCTGCACGATCACCGCCCAGCAGGCCGCCTCCCACGGGCTCCAGAAGCAGACCGGGCGCAGGCCGGGGCTGCGCCGCTGCAGGTCGCCGAGCACCGGGTCGGCCTCGCCGAGCTTGGCGAAGCCGGCGCCGTCGGTGTCGAGGGAGAAGACGCGCGCCACCTCGCCCCGGATCGACGGCCCGGCCGGGCGCGTGGTGGCCGCCTCGACCCCGCCGGGCGCCGCCGTCACCCGCACCCCGATCGGCAGCCAGTCGCTCTCCGCGCAGTAGGCGAAGCGCAGCGCCCGCCCGTCGGAGGGCAGCGCGCTGGTGGCCGGCCAGTCCTCGACGAAGCGGAGGGCGGCGCCGAAGTCGTACGGGCCGTCGGCGGTGAGCGTGAATCCGTGCAGGGTCATGCGCGTATGGTAAGGACCTCCGCCGACAGAACGGGACGCCGCCGCCGGCCGTATCTATGTAAAGTCTATAGGTAATAAGGAAAACTCCAAGGAGAGGTAAGCGGCCATGTCCGGCACCCCGCCAGGCTCTACGCTCGGTCCCATGCCGATCGACGAGAACGCCCTCCTGCCCGACCCCGAGCGCGCGCGCGTCGCGATCGGCCCGCCCGCGCCCGGCGAGGGCCACTGGGCGGGCGCGCCCAGCGCCGTCGCCGCCGACGGGTTCGTCTACCTCGCCTACCGGCTGCGCCGCCCGATCGGGCAGGGCCGCGGCTACGCGGTGGCGATCGCCCGCTCAGTGGACGGCGAGCGCTTCGAGACGATCGCCACCGTCTCCAGGGAGGCCATGGACGCCGAGTCGCTCGAGCGCCCGTCCCTGGTCCGCCTGCCCGGCGGGCGCTGGCGGCTCTACCTGAGCTGCGCCACCCCCGGCACCAAGCACTGGCGGGTCGAGGTGCTGGAGGCGGCCGACCCCGCCGCCTTCGACCCGCGCACCCGCGCCACCGTCCTGCCCGGCGACCCGAAGACCGGCGTCAAGGACACCGTGATCGTCCGGCGGGGCGGCGTCTGGCACCTGTGGGCCTCCTGCCATCCGCTCGCCGACCCCGACGAGGCCGACCAGATGGTCACCGACTACGCCACCAGCACGGATGGCCTGGAGTGGACCTGGCACGGCACCGCGCTCAGCGGCCGGCCGGGGCTGTGGGACGCGCGCGGCACCCGGATCAGCGCGGTCCGCTTCGACGGCGACCGCGTGGTGGCCTTCTACGACGGCCGGGCCAGCGCCGCCGAGAACTACGAGGAGCGCACCGGCATCGCCGTGGGCGCCGACCCGGCGGCGCTGACCCCGGTGGGCGAGCGGCCCGCCGCCGAGTCGCCGCACCACGGCCGCGGGCTGCGCTACCTGGAGTTCGTGGACCTGCCGGGCGGGGGCACCCGCCTGTACTACGAGTACACCCGCGCGGACGGCGCCCACGAGCTGCGCACCGAGCTGCGGTAAGGCGACGGCGCGCGCGCGGCCGCTCAGCCGCGGCGGCCGTTGCGCGACTGGCGCTGGCCCGGCGGCCGGGCGCCCACGAGGCCGCCGGAACGTTCCCGTGGCCGCAGCCAGTCGCTGAAGTCCTCGCCCGTCACCCGCTGGAGCAGCGCCACGTCGGTGGCGAAGTACGGGATGAGCCGCCGGCGCTGCTCCCACGACAGCGGGCGGCGGGCCGTGCCGCGGTGCTGCAGCAGGTCCTCGATCGGCCGGGCCAGGGCGGGCAGGCGGCGGGCCAGCGTGGACAGCACCGTGTGCCGGGCGCCCGCGTCGGGGTGCGCGGTCACGTTCTGCCGGGGCATCTCGGTGAGCAGCCCCTGCCGCACGCCGAGGAAGGCGCAGATCCGGTCGAGGGTGTCGGCGGGCCGGTCCACGAGGTCCCGGTAGCGGAAGACGAGCACCTGCTCGCGCGGGAACAGCTCGAAGAGCCGGGCCAGTTGCTCGCCGTAGCGGCCGAGGCCGACGTAGTGCCAGAAGTGCGACCATCCGGCGGCGATCCGCTCCGGCTCGGCCTCGCAGGCGCGGACGAGGTCGCCGATCGGCTCCAGCCCGGCCGACCAGAGGTGCGTCCAGTTGGAGTGGGCTCGCTCGACGGGGTCGCGCAGCGTCACGATGATCTTCACGTCCGGGACGAGGGCGCGGATGCGCCGGCCCGCGTCCGCGTCGTAGAGGTAGAAAGGGGTGGACTCGCCGGTCAGCGTGCCCGGGGGCGCGTCGTCGAACAACGCCTCGTAGTCCGCGCGCCGCCAGACGTGCTCCCGGTAGGTCTCCAGGTCGCCGGGGCCGCCGCGCTCGGGCGGCGGGCCGTCGGTGAGGAAGAACTTCGGTTCCTTGATCGTGGACAGGTAGAGTTGCGGATGTTGCTGCAACGCGGTGTGCAGGGCCGTCGTGCCGGCCTTCGGCACGCCGGCGATCAGGAAATCGGGCAGTGCCACCGCTTCCCCTCCGGACGATGTTCTCCTGCGAGCAACACAACAGTAGCCCGATTTTCCTACCAAGGTTGTGGGATACTCAAGTATGGGTTCGGACAAGACCCGCTCCCCGAGTGAGCGCGCCGAGACGCCGCTGACCGCCGCCATCCTGGCCGGCCGGTGGATCCGCGGCGCCGCCCAGGACGACGCGTCCGGCCGCGCGTGGGCCGCCAACCCCGACGGCCGCGGCCGCTCCGCCCTGACCACGCCCGAGCCCGCCTCCCTGTACGCGGGGGCGGCCGGGATCGTGCTGTTCTTCCTGGAGCTGGCCGCCGCCACCGGGCACGAGGCGTACCTGGAGGACGCCGCGGCCGGGGCGCGCCGGCTCGCCGCCACCTGGCGCGGCCAGAACGACCTGACGCTCTACCACGGCCTGACCGGCGTCGTGGTGGCGCTCGCCGAGGCCGGCTGGGCGCTCGGCGACGAGGAGCTGGAGTCGGCGGCCCGCGACGCCGCCGACCACGTCGTGCGCTCCGCCCGTCCGCTGGCCGGCGGCCCCGGCTGGACGGGGGACCCGGCCCAGCGCGGCGACGGCGGCATCGTGCTCGGGCTGCTGCGGGCCGCCGCCGCCCTCGGCGTGCCGCGCTACGAGGAGACGGCGGTGGCGGCGGGCGAGCGCATCGCCGGGCTCGCCGTCCCTGGCCACCGCTTCGGCGACTGCCCCGACCTGCCCGCCGACGCCGTCACGCCCGGCTTCCTGGCCGGCACCGCCGGGACCGCGTTCCTGCTGGCCCGCCTGTACGGGCTCACCGGCGAGCCGGGCTTCCTGGAGGCGGCGAACCGGGGGGCGGGCTTCGTCCGCGAGGTGAGCGTGGTGACCGACAGATGCGCGCTGGTGCCGCACCACGTGCCGCAGGAGCGCGGCCTGCACTACCTGGGCTTCTGCTCGGGCTCGGCGGGCGTGGCCCGGATGTTCCAGGAGCTGTACCGGGTGACGGGCGAGCGGGGGCACCTGGAGTGGGTGGAGCGGCTGGCGGGCGGCATCCTGCGCAGCGGGGCGCCGGAGGGGCGCACGCCCGGCTTCTGGAACGTCGCCTGCCAGTGCTGCGGCTCGGCCGGGCTGCTGGAGCTGTTCGTCGGCCTGTGGGCCGAGACCGGGGACGCCACGTACCTCGCCTTCGCCCGCAAGCTGGCCCACCATCTCATCGGCGCGGCCACCGACCACGACGGGCGGGGCTTCCGCTGGTACCAGGCCTACCGCCGGCTACGTCCCGGCGAGGTCAGCGCGGACACCGGCTTCATGGTGGGCGCGGCCGGCATCGGCGCGGCCCTGCTGCACCTCGACGCCGCCCTCCAGGGCCGCGAGGCGCGCCGGGTCATCCTCCTGCCGGACAACCCGTTCCCCGCCATCCCGGTCCCGTCGGCGCACCTGCGCGCTCCCGGCGGCCCGGGCTGAGGCCGCCCCGAGCCGGGTCGTGGGGCGGCACCAGGAAAGTGAGGAGGCCGTTCGGCGGGGTAGGGGGCCCAGGTAGCCGGACGAACGGGGAGATGGTGATGAGCCGCATCGGGGAATGGCTGAAGAAGGCCGAGAACCTGGCCCGCGGGCACTCCAAGCAGGCCGACCAGGTGCTCGACCGGGCCTCCAGGTTCGCCAAGGAGCGGACCGGCCACAAGTACGACGAGCACATCGAGAAGGGGAGGGACGCCGTGCAGCGCCGCTACGGCGGTGGCGGCGGGACCTCCGGGGAGCGGATGCGCCAGACGGACCGCACGGCCGCCGAGCGCGAGCGGCTGTCCCCGGAGAGCGACCCGACGGCCGCCGAGCGCGAGCGCTACGGGCGCGGCCCCCAGGGCTGACCCCGCGCTCCGACGTGCGGGAACGGATGCGCCCGCCCCCTGCGGCAGGTAGGGAGGCGGGCGCACCCGTGTGTCGCGCCGGGCTCAGCCGCGCGCGGCCGCGTCGAGCACCCGGGCGGCGTCCCGCTCGAAGGAGCCCCGCGCGCCCAGCGTCACCAGCCCGCCGACGACCATCGGCACCACCAGGATGTACATCCCGGCCAGCAGCGACCCGAGCGAGTCGGAGGCGATGCCGACGACCAGCGAGCCGAACGCGCCCCCGGCCGTCATGAGCAGTTGCAGGACGGCGAAGCCGAGCCCGCGCGCCGCCGCCGGGATGACGTCGGCCAGGCAGGCCGTCATGTTGGGGATCGCGATCGACATCAGCGAGCAGGCCAGCAGCACCAGGGCGGTGAACAGGCCCGCCGACTCGACGCTCAGCGCGCCCGCCAGCACCACGGAGCCGCTGGTGATGCCGCCGCCCCCGGCCAGCAGCCGGCCGCCCTTGCGGGTGCCGTGCCAGCGCCGGCCGAGCCAGGAGCCGAGCAGCGTGCCGGCCAGCGTCCCGGCGACCGTGATGAGGCCGCTCAGCGAGCCGGCCGTGCCGACGCTCACGCCGAGCGTGCGCACCATGAACGTGGGCAGCCAGTAGAAGATCCCGGCCAGCCCCAGCGTCAGGAACGACAGGCCGAGGCAGACGATGACCAGGGTGGGGATGGACACAATTTGCCGGAACTGCCGCCAGAACGGCGCTTTGCGCGCGGGCTCGGCGGCCTGCGGCGTCTCCGCCGGCGCCGTCGGGCCGCCGGGCATGGCGCTGCCGGAGGCCACCAGCCGGTCCAGCTCGCCGCGGCGCGGCTCGCGCAGCAGCCACACCAGCAGGGCCGTGAGCACGCCGGGGATCACCATGACGACGAACGCCGTCCGCCAGCCGAACGCCTGGGCCAGCACCCCGCCGAGCAGCGTGCCGATGCCGCCCAGGTACGTGGTGACCCGGGTGAGCCCGTACGCCTTGGCCCGGCTGACCGGCGGGTAGTAGTCGGCGAGCAGGCTGCCCGAGGCCGGGTTGTCGATGTTCTCGGCCGCCGCCAGCACCACCCGCATCAGGTAGAACATGGCGAACCCGGTCGCGAGGCCGCTGCCCAGCGTGGCGATGGCCCAGATGAACACGACGAAGGCGATGATCCGCGTGCGGTTGAGCCGGTCGGCCAGGTAGCCGGCGGGAAGGGAGACGAGGGCCGCGGCGAGGGCCGCCGCGGTGGGGATCGAGCCGGCGGCCGTGTCGCTGAAGCCCCACTCCTTCTGGATGGCGGGGAGTACGCCGGCGAGCAGGTTGTGCTCGATCCGGTCCACGAGTCCGACGATGAACAGGACGACCAGCGGCGCCCAGCCGAACGGCGCCCGCGAGGCCACGTCGATGGCGCCGGTGCGCGGCGTACCCAACGTCCCGACCATGCCCACCCTTTCAGTAGGTAAATCTAGAATTGCGTTCTAGGGGAAGGTTCTAGCCAGAGTGGCATAAGTCACAGCCTGAGTAAATGGGCAGTTACCGGGAAATTTCCTGAGCCGTGACTCCGATACGGTGATCGCATGGTCAAGGGGGGACTGCTCGTCGCGGGCACCACGTCCGACGCCGGCAAGAGCGTCGTCACCGCCGGCATCTGCCGCTGGCTGGCCCGCCAGGGCGTGCGCGTCGCGCCCTTCAAGGCGCAGAACATGTCGCTCAACTCCTACGTCACCCCCGAGGGCGCCGAGATCGGCCGCGCCCAGGCCGTGCAGGCGCAGGCCGCCGGGCTGGAGCCGGCCGCCGACATGAACCCCGTCCTGCTCAAGCCGGGCAGCGACCGCCGCAGCCAGGTCGTCCTCATGGGCCGCCCGCTCACCGACGTCGACGCCCTGGAGTACGGCGAGCTGAAGGACCTGCTGCGCACCGCCGCCCTGGAGTCCCTGGCCCGGCTGCGCGCCGCGTACGACGTGGTCGTCTGCGAGGGCGCCGGCAGCCCCGCCGAGATCAACCTGCGCGCCGGCGACCTCGCCAACATGGGCCTGGCCAGGGCCGCGGGGCTGCCCGTCATCGTCGTCGGCGACATCGACAGGGGCGGCGTGTTCGCCGCCTTCTACGGCACCGTCGGCCTGCTCGACGCCGCCGACCAGGCGCACGTCGCCGGGTTCGTGGTCAACAAGTTCCGCGGCGCGATGGAGCTGCTGGAGCCGGGCCTGCGCATGCTGCGCGAGCTGACCGGGCGGCGCGTGTACGGCGTGCTGCCCTGGCTCGACGGCCTCTGGCTCGACGTCGAGGACTCCCTCGCCCTCGACTCCCGCCGCGTCGCCGCCCGCCCCCCGCACGGCCGCCAGACCCTGCGCGTCGCGGTCGTCCGGCTGCCGCGCATCTCCAACTTCACCGACCTCGACGCGCTGGCCGCCGAGCCCGGCGTCGTCGTGCGCTTCGTCACCGGCCCCGCCGAGCTGGACGACGCCGACCTCGTCGTGCTGCCCGGCTCCCGCGCCACCGTGAGCGACCTCCGCTGGCTGCGCGAGAGCGGCCTCGCCGCCGCCCTCGCCGAGCGCCGCGGGCCCGTGCTCGGCGTGTGCGGCGGGTTCCAGATGCTCGGGCGCGAGATCGTGGACACCGTCGAGTCCGGCGCCGGCAAGGTCGGCGGGCTCGGGCTGCTGCCGGTGCGCACCGAGTTCGTCCCGGACAAGCGCCTGGCCCGGCCGGAGGGCACGGCGTACGGGCAGCCGGTTCGCGCGTACGAGATCCACCACGGCCGGGTCACGGTCGAGGGCGGCGAGCCGTTCCTCGACGGCTGCCGCGCCGGCGACGTGTGGGGCACCACCTGGCACGGCGCGCTGGAGAACGACGGCTTCCGCCGCGCCTTCCTCGCCGACGTGGCCGCGCGCGCGGGCCGCGACTTCGTCCCCGCGCCCGGCACCGACTTCGCCGCGCTCAGGGAGGCCCGGCTGGACGCGCTCGGCGACCTCGTCGAGCGCCACCTCGACACCGGCGCCCTGCTGGAGCTGATCAGCAACGGCCCGCCGGAGGTCCCGCTCCTCCCACCGGGAGCCGCTGCTCGCTGATCCAGGCGTCGATGCGCGCCCAGTTGTCGTACAGCCAGCGCACCCGCTCGGCCCGGCCGCGCGGCACCTCGGCGGCCGGCACCAGCCACCACTTCGCCGAGATGTGCGCGGTGTAGGGCAGCCTGCGCCAGATGTCGCCCAGCGTCACCAGGTCGTCCAGGCCGGTGTGCGCCACGAACACCACGTCGGCGGCCGGGCAGGCGGAGATGGCGGCGAGCGCGCCGTTCGGGCGGGGCGGCAGCACGTGCTCCAGGCCCCGGGCCCGCTCAGCCTCCTCGGCCAGCCCCTTCGCCTCCAGCCGGCGGATCGCGACCCGGCGGCGGCGCGGGCTGAAGTTCGCGCCCTCGGGGAAGATGACCAGGGCGTCGCGCTCGTCCATCGTGGCGGCCAGGCGCCGGATCTCGCCGATCGTCCGCGGGTGGCCGGAGCGGCGCGGCACGAACGCGTTCGGCAGCCGGTTGATCACCACGTCGAGCGTGGGGTCGTACTGGAGGACGGCCTTCATCACGATGCGGGGCCGCCGCCCGTGCGTGACGAGCAGCCGGTGGATCAGCAGGAACGAGTCACCGGGCCCGGCGTGCCGGGCCAGCACGATCACCGGGCGGGACGAGACGCCGCCCCGGCCGGCGGGCTCCTCGACGTCCAGGCGCAGCCGGAAGATGCGCACCGCGGCCCCGTACACCCGCGACAGGAACCACGTGACGAGCCCGTAGTGGCGCTCCTGGTGCCGCGCCCCGCCCGCCACCCACAACCACAGGCAGGCGATGAGCACCAGCGACTCCAGTGTCAGCCACGCCACCCCGAACCACACGAACCGCGGCCCCCGCCGCTGCGGCGGCGGCAGCCGCATCGAGGCGGCCGCCGTGACCACCAGCCACAGCGGCAACGTCACCAGCATCGCCACGGTCACCACGATGACCAGCGGCGCCAGCACAAGCCTGCGCAGGATGCGTGGGGGGAGCAACCAGGCCTCCTAGGACGTCGTCCATCTCCCCTGCCCTCATCCTCCATGCTCGCTCAAATAGCGCGAGGACGCGTGATAGGCCCGGTCGATGCAGGCCGAGACCTGCGAGACGTCGCGGTAGCGGAGCGGCGACAGCGGCTCGGTCGCCCCGGTGGGCAGCACGTGCACCTCGACGCCGTCCGGCAGGCTGGCCATGTCCTCGGCGAAGCGGTGCCGGCGGGCGATCTCGAACGCCACCATGCCCACCTCCCAGAACCGGCGCGGCGGGCTCAGCGGGCGCTCGATGCGGCCGACGTGCAGCACGTACACGCGCTTGGCCCCGAGCTGCACCGCCCGGCCGACCGGGATGCTGTGCACCAGCCCGCCGTCGTAGAAGTGCTCGCCACCGATCACCACCGGCGGCAGCAGCCCGGGCACCGCGCACGACGCCAGCACCGCCTCCACCAGCGGCCCGCCCGTGAACCAGCGCGCCGCCGCCCGCTCCACCGAGGCCGCCACGCACTGGAACGGCACCTCCAGTTCCTCGATGCGGCCCGCCCGCACGGTCTCGGCCAGCAGGTCGCGCAGCGGCCCGATCGGGTGCAGGTGGGTGCCGGTGCGCGCCAGCGTCGACAGCCGCGCCATCCACGAGCCCGCGAACGCGGTGCGGACCACGTCGGAACGCCACAACCCGGTCAGCCGCTCCACCGCCTCGCCCGGCCCCGCCGCGATCACCGCCCCGTTGAGCGCGCCCACGGACGTGCCCACCACCAGGTCGGGGCGGATGCCCGCCGCGTCGAGCGCCTGCAACATGCCCACCTCGTGCGCGCCGAGCACGCCGCCGCCACCGAGCACGAACGCCGTCTCCACACCCTCCACCCTCTCACCGGCCGGACAGTGCCCGGCGCAGCCCACCGGCGCGCGGCGTTGCCGCGCCCCGGAAGCGAACGGCCCGCCAGGCTGCCGGATCCGCCCGCTGACGCCGCGCCCCCTCCGGCGGGACGATGCCCCCATGACAGCAGTGGTGCAGGCCGAAGGGCTGACCAAGTACTACGGCAGACGCCGGGGACTGGAGGATCTCGACCTGGAGATCCAGCCGGGCGAGGTCTTCGGCTACCTCGGCCCCAACGGCGCCGGCAAGACCACCACCATCAGGCTCCTGCTCGACGTGATCCGGCCGACCCGCGGCCTGGTACGGGTGCTCGGCGGCGCGCCGCGCGAGGCCGCCACCCGCGCCCGGGTCGGCTACCTGCCGGGCGACCTGGTGCTGGAGAGCCGCGACCGCGCGATCGACTACCTGCGCTTCCTCGCCCGGGTGCGCGGGGGCGTGCCCGAGTCCCGCGTCCACGGCCTCGCCGAGCGCTTCGACGCCGACCTGTCGGTGCCCATGCGCAAGCTCTCCAAGGGCAACCGGCAGAAGATCGGGCTCATCCAGGCGTTCATGCACGAGCCCGAGTTCGTCATCCTCGACGAGCCCACCATGGGGCTCGACCCGCTCGTGCAGCAGGAGTTCCTGGCCCTGGTGCGCGAGGTGCGCGCCTCGGGGCGGACCGTGCTCATGTCCTCGCACGTCCTCGCCGAGGTGGAGAGCGTCTCCGACCGGGTCGGCATCGTCCGCGGCGGCCGGCTCGTCGCCGTGGAGAACGTCGCGGCGCTGCGCGAGAAGGCGGTGCGCCGGGTCGAGCTGCACTTCGACGCCCCCGTCCCGCGGGCCGCGTTCGAGGGGCTGCCGGGCGTGCGCGACCTGCGCGTCGAGGGCGCCGCCGTGCGCTGCACGATCGACGGCCGGCCGGACGCGCTCGTCAAGGCCGCGGCCCGCTTCACCGTGGTCCACCTGGTGAGCGCCGAACCCGACCTCGAAGAGATCTTCCTGACCTACTACAGCGACGAGGAGCGGCACGATGATCGGCCCGTTGATCGCCAAAAGCCTGCGTGACCAGCGTAGGGTCGTGTTCTGGTGGACCGCCGGCCTCGGCGCCTTCATCGCGCTCTACCTGGCCGTCTACGGCAGCGTCCGGCAGAGCCCGGAGACGTACGGGCCGGCGATGATCGCCAAGTTCCCCGGCCCGCTGCGCGACCTCATGGGCGGCCTGGAGGACATGACCTCCGGCGCCGGCTACCTCCAGACGGTCGTCTACCAGCTCTTCGTCCCCATGTTGTTCATCGCGTGCGCGACGCTGCTGGCCAACCGGGCGCTCGCCGGGCCCGAGGAGACCGGGACGCTGGAGCTCGTCGTCACGCTGCCGGTGGACCGCCGGCGGCTCGTGCTCGCCCGGCTCGCCGGGCTGGCGCTCGCCCTGCTCGGCGTGGCGGCCGTGACGCTGCTGGTGGCGTGGGGGATGAGCGCGGCCGAGCAGAACGGGGTGCCGTTCGACCGCATCCTCGCCGGGCACCTCGGCGTGCTGCTGCTCGGGCTGTTCTTCGGCACGGTCGCGCTGACCGTGGGCGCCGCCACCGGGCGGCGGCTCGTCGCCTCGGCCGTGGTCGGGGTGTGGGTGGCGGCCGGGTACATGGTCGTCACCGTGGGCCGGTCCGTGGCGGCCATCTCCTGGCTGAAGTGGGTCTCGCCGTTCCACTACTACGCGGAGGGGAGGCCCATCTATGAGGGGGTGCCGGTGGGCGACTACCTTGTGCTGGCGGGGGCGACGGCCGTGCTCGCGCTCACCGCGGTCCTCGCCTTCGACCGGCGCGACGTAGGAGTGTGATGACCACCCCGCACCCACCCGCCGCCTCCCACCACGGCGGGTCCGCCGATCGGCGCGGCGATCGCGAGCCCGCCCCACCCCCCGCCTCGCCCCCCGCCTCGCCCCCCGACCCATCCCTCGCCTCGCCCCCCGACCCGTCCCGTACGCCGATGACCACGCCCCCACCCCCTGAACCGACCCCCGCCCCGCCCTCGCTGCCTCCTCCACCGGCCACCGGGGCGACGGGCGACCCGGCAATCCACCCGCCGGCCGACCTGGCAGCGGACCTGACGGCCGAGCTGACGGCGGCCGGGCTGCTGACCGGGCACCGGCGGCTCCTGGCCGAGGCGGCCGCCACGGGCCGCTTACCGGACCGGCGCGCCCTGGACGCCTGCCGAGCCGCCGGCAACCGCGCCGCCGAACAGGGCGTCCCGCTCCGCTCTCTCGTGGACGACGCCCTGGCCGCCGCCGACGGCCTCGCACCGGTCCTGCCGGCGTTGCGCCGCGCCGTCTCCGCCCTGATGGAGGGCTACGAGCAGGCGCAGCTCGCGGCCATCCGCGACGAGGAGGAGGCCCGCCGCCAGTTCGTGGACGACCTGCTCCAGGGCCGGGCGGAACGGCTCGCCGAACGCGCCGAGCACTTCGGCCTCCGCCTGGCGGAGTCGTACGTGGTGGCCGTCGCCGGCAACCTGCCCGCCGCGCCCCTCGCCCCGGACCGCGACCGCATCGAACGCGCCCTCGTCACCCGCTTCGGCTCGCACAACGTCCTGGTCGCCGTCCGCGACGCCCTCCTGGTGTGCGTGGCCCCCGCCACCCTGCCGGCCGCCGTCGGCGAGTTCACCCACCACGTACGCGCCCGCTTCCCGCCCGGCTGGCGCGTCGGCGTGGGCCGGCCGCACCGCGGCCCGGGCGGCGTGGTCACCTCCTACCGCGAGGCCGCGCAGGCCCTGGAGCTGGCCGGCGCCCTGTCGCTCAAGCCCGACGTCGTACGGGCCGCGGACCTGCTGGTCTTCCCCGTGCTCCTCCGCGACCGCGCCGCCATCGAGGACCTGGTGACCAGCGTCCTCAGCCCGCTGCTCACCGCCCGGGGCGGGCACGAGCCGCTGCTGGAGACGCTGGAGGCGGTCTTCGCCGCGCACGGCAACCAGACGGCCGCGGCCCGGCGGCTGCGCCTGAGCCCGCGCGCGGTGACGTACCGGCTGGAGCGCATCCGCCGCCTGACCGGCTTCTCCCCGGACGACCCCACGCAGCGCTTCACCCTGGAGACGGCGGTGCTGGGCGCCCGGCTCCTCGACTGGCCGGACGGCTACCGCCCCTCAGCCGGCCCCCAGGACTGATCCCGCCCTTCACTCCTCGTCCTCGTCCTCGTGGTCGTGGACGATGGCGGGCACGGGCCCGCGCAGCGCCTGCGCGGTCAGGCGTACGCCGCTGGCCAGCTCGACGACGGCCATACCGGCCGCCCACTGGCGGGCGAGCGTCCGCTCGTACTGCGATTCGTCGTCCTCGCCCGGACGCACCCATTCGGCGAGGAGATCGGCCCAGGCGGCGAAGGGCTGCTCGGTGACCGGCTCGTAGAGGAAGTCATCGCTGGTGACCACCTGGCCATTCCTCGCGTAGGCGAGGCTGGAGTGCAGGTTGACGTCCCAATAGACGCTCCACGTCTCAGCGCCGGTGCTGACCTCCGCGAGGACGAAAGGAGAGGACAGTCGCCCTCCCCGCGGTTCGAGGGTCATGACGACGTCGTCGGTGGTGATCAGGTAGACCGGTGACTCGTCGAACTGCGGCCATTCGTCGACGGGGAGCCGTTCCAGCCCGGCCGGATCGGCGTCGAGCCGACGGGTGACCTCCTCCAGGGGCAGCGGACGGGTGAGACCTCTGATGACGGCCCAGCACGCGCCCTCCTCCAGGGAATGCGCTTTGAGCAGGCTCCTGTAGTGCTGGAGCACATCTTCGTACATGCGTCCGTCGTCCTTGCTCGTCATGGTGTCCAGGCCCCCGGTATGCCTGGAGTCTGCTCCAGGCATACCGGTCCTGATCCTGTTATGCGGGGCGCTGCACCTTCACGTAGAAGGGATCCCAGTTCCTGAACTCTCGTTGGGCGGATCCATCACGCCCCAGTATCCGCTGGTTCGTATAGAAACGACCGAGCCTGCCGCCGCCTCCCTCGTTGACCTTCTTGGTCACCGGACGCACTGACCATGAGTAGTTGGACGCGAAGGCCGCGCTGGCCGTGGTGGAGTTGAAGGGGTATTCGTCGCACTGTCTGATCGTCTTGTCGTAGTCAGGGAGTTTGTCGCACTCGGCCCGTATCAGGCGACCGCTCTTGTTGTTCTTGGTGCTGTTGATCGAGCGGTACAGCGGCAACTGGGCGCCTCCTCGGGCGTCGGCGTTGCCGGGGAAGGTCTTCGACGCGCTGTAGGGAGTGGTCTTCAGCGGGAAGTTGAAGGCCGTCCAGATGTGCCCCGCGACCGATCGGTACGTGGAGTTCGGGTCGTTGGACGGGACGCTCGGGTCCGAAGTTCCGTCCGTCAGTTTATACGTGAGCGTCGGCGGTTTCTGGTACACGACGCAGCCGGCGCCGATCGAGCTGACGATGTAATGTGCGCTGTCGCAGCGGATCGACGGCAGCGTGTCGTACGAAGCGGCTGAGACGTTCTCCGTCAAGCTCGTCACCTTCGACCAGAAACGCGGCTTGCAGATCGCGACCGCGTCGAGGTCGTCGTAATCATTGTCGTCGACCGACTCCACGTTGAAGATGGCTTCGGTGTTCGGCCAGACGGAGTTGTGATAGGTGTATTGCGTCTGGCCTGTTATGCGACAGCGTTGCGGCCCTGGCGTGTCCTCGAGCTTCATGCCGATGGTGATTTTCGCGTACCTCGGGTACGCGAGCCCCTTGGTGGTGAAGTGGTTCACCGTGACGCGTGCCTGGAACAGGCGGTCGTATTTGTCCTTCCCGGCATTGTAGGTCCGGATACGGATGACCGCCTCACCGTCGATGTAGTGCGTTATCTCGGGGAACGCGAATTTCATCTTCGCCATGCCCACGTGCCGGATCGCACAGTAGTTGAAGCGGTTCTTGGCATACCCGCCCGGCCAGAACACGCCCGCGTTCACGCCCGGGTCCCTGGCCTCGTCCTCGTGCTGGCGGCATTCGGCCTCGGTCATGAATCCGTCCCCGAACGGCGGAACCGTCTGGATCGCGGCGGCCGACGCCGTCGTCGTGGCTCTGCCGGCCGTGGACGAGGACCCGGCGATCGTCACGGACAACACCGGCGCCAAGAGATCCGCCGGCTCGGATGACGGCGAATCGAAGTAGCGCTCGTACGCGCCCTGCTGAGCCTCCGGATCCGCGCGGAGCTGGATGCCGTTGTTCGGGCTCCCCGAGGCCCAGCCTGCGGCGATCTGCGTGACGTTCCAGTTCATGTCCGCCGTCGCGTCACACGACGGGGCCGAGTCGGGAGTGATCACGGGGGTGGCGGACGTGAGAGGCTGCGAGTCCCAGGTGAGGGTCGCCTCGTCCCAGGAGGAGGTCACCCGGTAGGCCTTGATGGCGGTCTGTGCAGCCGTACAGTAGCCGTAGCGGCTGCGGAGCCTGAGCTGAGCGCTCTTCACCGTCTTGCCGGCCAGGGCCGCCGCGTCGAACTTGAGATAGGTGCGGGACAGGTCGTAGGTGCCGTCCTCCCAGTCGTAGCTCCCCGCGACCAGTTCGGGAATGCCCTGTTCCTCGTAGCCCCAGTTGGTGGTGCTGGCGGCGGAGGACAGGGGGAGGTCCACGGTCACTTCACCGTCCGGCGGGCCGGTCGGTGTGACCGTGGGTGTCGGAGTCGGGGCGTCCGGGTCGTCCGGCTCCCAGTAGTAACCCTCGCCTTCGTCGGGGGTCTCGAGGTCGGTGAGCTCTTCAGGGGTCAGGTCCGGAGGCGTCTCCTGCGTGTCGGCGTCTACCTCCGTCCGGCTGCCGGTGGTCGCGGACGTATCGTGGATCTTCTGGTCGTCGGTGCCTGGATACGTGGGAATGCCCGTGCTCTCACGGCTCTTGATGTCATCGATCTCAGCCTGCGACGGCGGGTCCGCGGGCTTGTCCGCCTGGAGATAGGTGAATTCGGTGGACGGCTCGAACTCGACGAAGAGCACCGGCCCGCGTGGCCCCGTGGTGCCGGCTGAATAGCCGTATTCGGCCGAGCGGTACTGACGCCAGTTGGTCGCGTCGGATTCGTTCGCCGCGCGCAGCAGCAGTCCGTTGTCCGCTGCTCCGTCCGCCCACGCCTGCGCGATCGGCTCGATGGAGTAGTAAAGTTCGCCCTCGCCCCAGGAGCAGGTGTCGCTGTACGCGGCCTGGTTGACGACCTGGCCGGAGGTGGTGGTGGCCGGTTGCGAACTCCAGGAGATCGTCGACGGATTCCATTCGCCGGTCACCCTCCGCACCTGGATGCCTGATCCCACCACGTTGCCGCAGGCATTGGAGCGGTAGTTCCACAGCCGCAGGTCCGCGTTGAGAATCTTCGCCCCCATCAGCTGGAAGGAGGCGTCCATCTGGAATCCGATGAACGTGCGCCAGGTCTCGCCACCGTTGCTCGACTTGCCCGCCCTCAGCCAGGTCGAGCCGCCTTGGGAGTTGGGATACTGGACGCTCGAGACGAAGGTGTCGATGGCGCGTCCGGCTCCCAGCCATTCCGAGCCGCCCGCTTCGACGGTCACCGGGTACTGCGTCGCGGGGTCGGCGAGGAACGCCTCGTCCATGGCAAGGACGAGTTCCGAGTCCGTCGCCGCCGTGACGTGCGCGACGGCCCGCCGGCCGTCGTCGGGGCCGCCTTCGACCGCCGCCGCGTCGAGCATGGGAACACCGGTGATGTCCACGAGCTTCTTCTTGCCGTCCTTGAGCTGCGGCCGGCCGCCGGGGCCCCCGCTGAAGGTCAGGCCGGCGGGCAACGCCATCGGCAACTCGACAGCGGCTTTTCGTTCGGGACGCTCACGAATGATCAGCGACTGGGTGAATCCGGTGGGCGATGCCGTGACCGCCAGATCGACGCCTTTGCCGTAGGCGTCGGGATAAACGGCGGTGTTGCCCGAGACCGTGGGCTTGTTCAGTCCGCCGGCCGGCGGCAGCAGGGCGGCGCGGCCCTTCTCGCTCCGGAGTTTGGCCACCGGGCCGTTGCCGCCCGCTGACAACTGCAGCCCGTTCTTGGCCGCCTTCGGGCGTAGGACGCCGTTCGCCACCACCAGCGTCGTGTCGATGGGCAGCCATTTGCCGCCACGCCGCACCCGGACAGGACCTGTGTTGAGATAGGCCTGCACGGTCCTGCCGTCCGGCGCCGCGAAGAACTGCGTCGTCTCCGTGGTCCAGGCGTCGATCTCCACAGGCCGTTTCTGGCTCGCCGCCTCCTGGCGGGCCTGCGTGAGTTGTTTCGGCTGAGGAGGAGCTTGCGCAGGAGGCGCCGACGTTCCTGCCGCGGACGCCGTGCCGAGTGCCGCTGTGGTCAGTGACGCGGCCAACGCGACGGCTGCCAGGACGGCGATGCCCCCCGACCTTCGGCGGGCCAGTTCTCCGCGGGATAACTTGGAGTACGGATGACCTTTCAAGTGCTCTCCTTGTCGATGGCGCCGGTAAGAGATTCATCGATCACGAAGAAATGCGGCCGGCAGCTGGCTGCCGGGGTGAAAGGCGTGTTCCGGAATTGATGTCGGCCGGGCGCGCGATATGTTCGGTTCCGTCCGCGGGATGCGTCGGACAACGAGGCGGTACAGCGGGTGCAAAGCCGTACTCTTACTCTTCCTGCGTTTCCTGCAAAGGGCGCCCGTATCGCTAATCTTGCCCCTGCCAGAGGGTAACCGACGGAAGCGCGGCCCTCAAGAGATGTTCTGGCTACTGCGTGCGCACGGAGGGTGGCTTATCATTTTCCTGCCCGCGGCGAATTGCCCGAACTCGTGATACGGCGCCCTTTATTCGTGGTGGTCGGCGACAGCGCTCATCCCGCGAACGCCCAATGCTCAGGAAGCGCCGCCGAGGCGGGAGCGGGATGACCGGCGCGGGTCACCTTGGCGGCGGGTCAGTCGCTCGCCAGCGCCAGCCGCACCCCGAACCCCACGATCACCGCACCGCACAACCGGTCGAGGAGGCGCCGCACCGCCGGCGACCGCAGCACGCCGCCCATCAGCGCCGCGAACCCGATCAGCAGCGCGCTCCACAGCAGCCCTTCGGCCACGTGCACGCCGGCCAGCAGCAGGCCCATGACGGCGTGCGGCGCCCCGTCCGGGATGAACTGCGGCAACATCGCCACGTAGAACGCCCCGACCTTGGGGTTGAGCAGGTTCGTGGTGAGCCCCCGACGCAACGCCGCCCAGAAGCCGCCCTCCCCCTTCTGCCCGCCGGGCCCCTCGGCCTCCTCCGGCTGGGGGTCGCCCTGGCGCCCCCGCCGGGCCAGGAGCATGCGCAGCCCCAGCCACACCAGGTACGCCGCCCCGGCCCAGCGCAGCACGGTGTACGCGGTCTGCGAGGCCGCCAGCAGCGCCGACAGGCCGGCGGCCGTGAGCACGCCCCAGGTGAGCGTCCCGAGCTGGATGCCGAAGGTCACGCCCCAGGCCGCCCGCCTGCCGCTCATGAGCGACGTACGCAGGACCAGCGCCGTGTCCAGCCCCGGCGTCACGGTCAGCAACGCCACCACGGCCGCGAACGACCACACGGCCCCCGCCACCTCCGCCCCCGCGAACTGGGCGGGAACGGCCATGGCGCCCGTCATGGGATGAGCAGCAGCTTCCCGGTGGTGCGGCGTCCCGCCAGGTCCTCGTGCGCCTGCCGCGCCTCCGCCAACGGGTACCGGTGCGAGACGTTGACGTGCAGCCTGCCCTCCGCGATCCAGCCGAACAGGTCGGACGCCCGCTGGAGCAGCTCGGACCGCTCGGCGATGTAGTGCACCAGCGTGGGCCGGGTGAGGAAGAGCGAGCCCTTCCTGTTGAGGACCTGCGGGTCGAGGGGCGGCACCGGGCCGCTCGCCGCCCCGTACAGGGCCATCAGGCCGCGCGGGCGCAGCACGTCCAGGCCGCCGTCGAACGTCGCCTTGCCGACGCCGTCGTACACGACGTCGATCGTGCCGCGCAGCGTCTCCGCGAAGTCGTCGTAGCGCAGCACCTCGTCCGCGCCGGCCTCGCGGGCCAGCTTCTCCTTCTCGGCGGTCGAGACCGTCGTGTACACCTTGGCCCCGCGCAGCTTGGCGAGCTGGATCAGCAGCTGGCCCATGCCGCCCGCGCCGGCGTGGACGAGGACCCGGTCGCCCTCCTTGACCTCGTGCGTGGAGTGCGTCAGGTAGTGGGCGGTCATGCCCTGCAACATCGTCGCGGCCGCGACGTCGGCCGACACGCCCTCAGGCACTGGCACCAGCCGCCCGGCCGGAACGATGGCCTTCTCGGCGTAACTGCCGAGCACGTTGGCCCACGCCACGGTGTCGCCGACGGCGACGTCCTGGACGCCGGGCCCGACGGCCGAGACGGTGCCCGCCCCCTCGGAGCCGATGGTGATCGGGAGCGGCAGCGGGTACGTGCCGGAGCGGTGGTAGATGTCGATGAAGTTGACCCCGCTGGCGGCGACGTCGACCACGACCTCGCCGTCACCAGGAGTGGGGTCGGGACGCTCGACGTACTCGAGAACCTCGGGACCGCCCTGGGCGGAGACGATGATGGCATGCATCCCCCTAGTCAACTCCGCCTCCGCCCGGGACCGCCACCCGGGTCCCCCTCCCACCCCACCGTCCGCCCCCCTGCCACCCCACGGGGCCCATCCGGCCATGGGGCCCATCCGGCCATGGGGCCCATTCGGCCATGGGGCCCATTCGGCCACGGGGCCCATTCGGCCACGGGGCCCATTCGGCCACGGGGCCCATTCGGCCACGGGGCCCATTCGGCCACGGGGCCCATCCGGCCACGGCGCCCATTCGGCCACGGCGCCCATTCGGCCACGGCGCCCATTCGGCCACGGCGCCCATCCGGCCACGGCGCCCATCCGGCCACGAGGCGCTTCCGTCGTGGGGCGCTTCCGCCGTGCGGCACCCTTGCCGTGCGCCACCCCCGCCATGCGGCATAGCAGCGGTGTCCCGTGGGTCGGTGTCACGTGGGGCGGTGATGTGAGGGGGTGGTGTGAGGGGCGGTGGCCTCAGCCGTTCGGATTGTCATCGTCCGGGGTGGTCAGGAGTGGGGACCGGTGGCAGGAAGCCGGGCGGGTGTGGTCAGGCGGTGGCGAGGCGGGCCAGCGCGCCTGCTTCGAGTGCGACCCAGACCCCGCCATCGGGACCGACCGTGAGCCCGTGCGGCTCCACCCGCCCTTCCTCGGACGACGTGAGCGGGAACTCCTGGATCGCGCCGTCCCGAACGGTGAGGCGGCCGACGCGGTCGGTGCCCCACAGCGTGAACCACAGGGTGTCACCGGGACCGGCGACGATCGCGTGCGGCCGGGAGGCCCGGTCGGGGAGCGGGTACTCGTCGATCTTGCCGCTGGTGTCGATGCGGCCGACCTGCCCGGCGCCGATCTCCACGAACCACAGCGCCCCGTCCGGCCCGAGCGTGATCCCCACCGGTGCGGCGCCCTCGGTGGGCAGCGGGTGAAGGGTGATCTCACCGGTCAGGGAGACGCGGCCGATGGCGTTGCCCTGGTTGAGGGTGAACCACAACGCGTCGTCCGGCCCGGAGGTGATGAAGGCGGGCATGCCGCCGTCCAGCGGGATCTCGAAGGCGGAGCGCTCGCCGTCCGGGCCGATGCGCCCGATACGGCCGGGCTGCATCTCGGTGAACCACATGGCGCCGTCGAGCCCCGCGGCGACGCCGAACGGGGAGTCGGCAGGGAAGGAGGTCACCTGCCCGTCGGCGGTGATGCGGCCGATGCGGCCCCCCTTGCCCTCCGCGAACCACATCGCCCCGTCGGGGCCCGGCGTGATCACGGTCGGCTGGCCGTCCGCCGGGTCGAGCTGGTGGATCACGGGCGTGCCGCCGGGTTGGAGGCGCCCGATGCGGCCCTGGTGCACGAGGGTGAACCAGAGCGCCCCGTCCGGGCCGGTCGTGATCCCGTACGGCGTGCCAGCGTCGATCTTGGTCAACATGTGCGTCCCCCCGAGAGGTGTAGGTGCTCGCCGCGGAAGCGGCGGGTGAGCGCGCGGTCGTGCGACACCACGACGAGCGTGCCGTGGTAGTGGTCGAGTGCCTGCTCCAGCTCCTCGGCCAGGAGCGGCGAGAGGTGGTTGGTCGGCTCGTCGAGGAGGAGCAGGTCGTGCTCGCCGGCCAGCAGGCGGGCCAGCGCGAGCCGGCGCCGCTGCCCGACCGACAGGTGGCCGGTCTTCTGGGTGAGCGTGTGCGGGGCGAAGAGCCCGGTGTCGAGCAGGGCGGCCTCGCGTTCGTCGGGGTGGCCGTGCCCGTAGGCGTCGAGGACGGTGCGGCCGGGATCGAAGGTCACCTCCTGGGGGAGGTGGCCGACCTTGATGTGGTCGCGGGCGGCCTGCTCGGCGAGCGCGCGCAGCAGCGTGGACTTGCCCGCGCCGTTCGGGCCGCGGACGAGCAGCCGCTCGCCGGGGGCGAGGGCCAGGTGGTCGATGCGCAGGCGGCCGCCGGCGATCCGGAGGTCGCGGAGCTCGACCAGCGGTGCGGGGTGGGTGCGGGACGTCGTGGGCTGACCTGGGGCCGGGTGGGCGGGGGACGTCGTGCGCTGACCTGGGGCCGGGTGGGCCGGGGACGTCGCGGGCTGGTCCGGGGTCGAGTGGGTGAAGGCGCCGCGGAAGCGGAGCGGGGACGGCGGGCGGGGGACCGGGTCGGCCAGGAGGCGGCGCAGCCGCTCGTGGGCGTTGCGGACCCGGCTGGAGATCGAGCTCTGCACGCGGCCCGCGTTGCGGTCGTAGGCCATCTTGTTGTTGTCGCGCATCAGGCCGCCGGCGGCGACGCGGTGGGCGGTGGTGGCGGCGTGCTCGCGCACCTGGCGCACCTCCTCGCACCAGTCGGCGTAGGACTGCTCCCAGCGCGCCCGCGCGGCGGCCTTGGCGGCCAGGAAACCGCGGTAGCCGCCGCCGAAGCGGGTGACGGCCGCGCCTTCCACCTCGAGGACGGCGGTGGCGACGCGGTCGAGGAAGACGCGGTCGTGGGAGACCACGACGACGGTGCCGCGGTGCTCGCGGAGGCGGCCCTCGAGCCAGGTCAGCGCCGCCTCGTCGAGGTGGTTGGTGGGCTCGTCGAGGAGCAGGAGACGGGGGGCGGCGGCCAGCACGCAGGCCAGCGCCAGCCGGGCCTGCTCGCCGCCGGACAGGCTGCCCAGGACGCGGTCGCGGGTGACGTGGGCCAGGCCGAGACCGTGGAACGCCTTGTCCATCCGGGCGTCGGCCTCGTAGCCGCCGCGGGCCTCGTACAGCGTCTGCAGGTCGCCGTACTCGGCCAGCGCGGCCGCGGTGTCGTGGCCGGACGGCGCGGTGGCGTCGTCGCGGGTGGAGGCGTCGGACAGGGACGACTCCAGGGCGCGCATGCGGTGCTCGATGGCGCGGAGACCGGCGAGGGCGGCGTCCACCGCCTGCTGGACGGTGTGGGTGGGCGGCAGGTCGAGGGTCTGGCCGAGGTACCCCACGTCAAGGGGGGCCCGGACGTCGCCGTCGCCCACGGTGATCTCGCCGTCGTCGGGGCGTTCGACGCCCGCCAGGAGCCGGAGCAGGGTGGACTTGCCCGAACCGTTCTCGCCGACGACGCCTGCGCGCTCGCCCGCCTTCACCGACACCGTCACGTCGTCGAGGACGACATGCTCGCCGTACGACCGGGAAACGCCTCGAAGGTGGATCAGGATGGAACTCCAATCGCTACTCAGGTAGCTTTAGCTTGCCACAGTCGGGGAAGCAAACGCAACTGGAGTAGTCTTTGGAAGCTGGCAGCAGCAAGCGCCCGGGAGGGCGCAGCGCGCGGGTGCGCGACGCCGTACGGCAGGCGACCCTGGCCGAGCTGGCCGAGCACGGGTACACCGGGCTGACGGTCGAGCGGGTCGCCGAACGTTCCGGCGTGCACAAGACCACCGTCTACCGGCGCTGGGGCAACGTGGAGGGGCTGATCTCCGACGCGCTGGAGCTGGCCAAGGACGAGCCCTGGCCGATCCCCGACACCGGCACCGTCGAGGGCGACCTGCGAGGGGTCGTCCAGCTCGTACGCTCCGGCTTCGACGACCCCGAGCTGGGGCCGGTGTCGTCGGCGTTCGTCGCGGCCGCCATGCAGAACGAGACCGCGGCGCGGGCGCTGCACCAGTTCTTCGTGGCGCGGCACGAGCAGTCGGCCGAGGTCGTGCGGCGGGCGGTCGCGCGGGGGGAGCTGCCCGACATGGTGGACGTGCGGGAAGTGGTGCGGGTCGCGGTCGCCCCCGTCTACTACCGGCTGTTCGTGGCGCACGAGCCGGTCAGCGAGCGCGACGCCGACCGTGCTGCGGACGCCGCCCTGGCCGCCGCCCGCGCCGGCGTCCTGTGACGTCGCGGACCCGGCTTGAGGGGAGGGGGGAGGGAGCGGTGAGCGGACCACGTCGAGAGGGCGCACGTCGAGAGGGCGCACGTCAAAAGGGCGCACGTCGAAGAGGGGCGTGAGGGCGCGAGGCGGGAGGGGCGGGGTCAGGAGTTGGGCTTGGGGCCGCGTAGCTCGAAGTCGTCGAACGTGGTCCGCAGCAGCGACCCCTCGGCCTTCGTCGTCCGGGCGAACACTCCGAGCGTCCCGCTGCCGATCCCGTTCGGGTCCTCCACCTGGTGCACCCGCTCGCCGTTCACCCACAGCGTGAGCCGCACCGCCGTCCCGGACTGCTCGCAGGAGGCGACGATCCTGGCCGCTTTGCCGGGCAGCCCGTCCACCTGCACCGGCTGGGCGAGGGTACCGCCGGCGCCGTCCACGACGCGCCGGATCCTGGCTTTGCCGGCGGTGTCGAGCGCGAACTCGTAGTAGGTGTCGTCGTCGTCCGTGTCGTGGCAGTACAGGCCGTACTCGCCCGCGCCGGACGCCTTCTTGACCTCGGCGGTGACGCCGATGACGACCGAGGCGGGCAGCATCGGCGTGGGCTCGGCCGACGGGTCGGGCGTCGTGGTCGGCGTGGCGACCAGGAAGGGGACGGGGGCGTTCTCCCGGCGTTCCTCCTGGCCGCCGTGCTCCACGTCCAGCCCGTACGTCCCGTCCGTCCGGTAGCCGTAACTGGCCGAGGAGTCGGGGTCGTAGGTGCCGTTCCAGCCGCCGGAGGTCTGCGTGAAGTCCTCGGCGTACAGGACGTCGAGGTCGGGCGGCCCGCTCGGCGACAGCAGCGCCCACGCCGCGACGCCGGCCGCGGCGAGCAGCGCGGCGCCGCCCGCGAGCCCGGCGTACAGCTTCGCGCGCCGCGCGCCGCCGGCCGGGCCGGGCCGCGTGGCGGGCGCGAACGGCCCGTCCGCGTGCTGCCACGTCGCCTGGACGGTCCGCGACACCTGCTCGGGCCCGGCGGCCGGCCGGCCGACCAGGTGGTCGAGGAGCTGCTGGGCGGTCGGGCGCGCGGCGGGGTCCTTGCGGAGAGCGGCCCGGACCAGCTCGCGCAGCCCGGGTTCGACGTCGTCGAGGCCGGGCTCGGTGTTGAGCACCTGGTAGACGATGGCGGGCAGGGTGTCGCCGCCGAACGGCGCCCGCCCGCTCGCCGCGAACGCCACCAGGCACCCCCACGAGAACACGTCGCAGGCCGGCGAGACCGGCTCGCCCCGCAGCACCTCGGGCGCCATGTACCGGGGCGTGCCCACCAGTTCGCCGGTGCCGGTGACGCCGCCGAGCGTGTCGAGGGCGCGCGCGATGCCGAAGTCGATCACCCGCGGGCCGACGGGGGACAGCAGCACGTTCGACGGCTTGAGGTCGCGGTGCACGACCCCGGCCGCGTGGATGGCGGTCAGCGCGGTCGCCACGCTGACGGCGAGCGCGTCCAGGCTGGAGCCGCGCAGCGGGCCCGACGCGCGTACCGCCTGCTCCAGGTTGGGGCCGGGCACGTACTCGGTGACGACGTAGAGCTGGTCGCCGTCGAGCGCGGCCTCCAGCACCGCCGCCGTGCAGAACCTGCGCACCCGGCGCGCGGCGTCGGCCTCCCTGCGGAAACGCATGCGGAACTGCTCGTGCTGGGTCAGCTCGGGGTTGATGACCTTGACGGCGACCCGCTGCCCGGTCGGGTCCTCGGCGAGGTGCACCGTGCCCATGCCGCCCCGCCCCAGCACGCTCAGCAGCCTGTAGCGCCCGACGTGGGAGGTTCGACCGTGGTTCACGCCGCGCAAGCTTACCGACACCGCCCTGCTCCCGGCAGGGACGATCACCCGGCCCCGTCGGCCAGGCAGGCCCGCACGCGGGCCAGCGACGGCAGCCCCGACGGGCCGGCGACCAGCACCCGGCAGCTCGCCGCGGTGGCCGCCGCGACGCCGGCCGGGCTGTCCTCGATGGCGACGCAGCGGCCCGGGGCCGCGCCGAGGCGGCGGGCGGCCTCCAGGTACGGGTCCGGGTGGGGCTTGCCGCGCGTCGTGTCCTCGTCCGTGATGACCAGGTGGAACGCGTGGCGCAGGCGGGGGAGCAGCAGGTCGACCACGCGGCGCGGGGAGGCGCTGACCAGGGCGGTCGGGATGGCGGCGGCGGCCAGGCCGGTGAGGAGGGCGTGCGCGCCCGGCATCACGGGCACGTCGCCGGCGAGGCGCGCGGCGTAGTCGTCGATCAGCCGCTCGGCCAGCGCCCCGGCGCCGTCCGGGGCCGGGCCAGGGAGGAGGTGGGCGGCGGTGTCGGCGGCGGTGCGGCCGAGGACGTGCGGGACGTCGGCCCGGGTCAGCCGCCGCCCGAGGGACGCGGCGACGGCGGCGGCCGCCTCCCACCACAGCCCCTCGGTGTCGACCAGCGTCCCGTCCAGGTCCAGCAGGACGGCGTCGGGGTCAGACCGCATCGGCGGCCACGACGGGGGAGGGCGCCGTGACCGTGCGGGCCGCCACCAGCACGGGACGTTCCACGAGCCGCACCGCGACGCGCGTCCCAGGGCCGAGCCGGACCGCCTCGTGCCCGGGCACGTCGGCCAGCACCTCGCCGCCGGCCACGGCGAGCCGCAGGCGGACGGACGCGCCGCGGAAGGAGGCCGCGATCACCTCGGCGACCTCGCCCCCGTCCCCGTCCCCGCCGTCCCCGTCCTCGTCGGTCCCGCCCGCGGCGAGCGGCGTCACCTGGACCGCCTCCGGCCGGACCAGCACGTCCACCTCCGCCGGACCGGGTCCTGGCGCGGGCCCGTCCACGGGCAGGAGCCGGCCCAGCACCCGCACCCGGTCTCCGTCCATCCGCCCCGCCAGGTGGTTCATGGTGCCGACGAACTCCGCGACGAACGGCGTGGCGGGCCGGTCGTACACCTCGGCGGGCGCCCCCACCTGCTCCAGCCGCCCGTCCCGCAGCACCGCCACCCGGTCGGCGACCGACAGCGCCTCCTCCTGGTCGTGCGTGACGAAGATCGTGGTGATGCCGAGGCCGAGCTGGAGCCGCCGGATCTCCTCGCGCAGCGTGACGCGCACCTTGGCGTCCAGCGCCGACAGGGGCTCGTCCAGCAGCAGCACGCGCGGTTCCAGCGCGAGCGCGCGGGCCAGCGCGACCCGCTGCTGCTGCCCGCCGGACAGCTGGTGCGGGTAGCGGTCGGCGTGCTGGGGCAGGCCGACCAGCTCCAGCAGCTCGTCCGCGCGGGCCCGCCGGGTGGCGGTGGGCACCTTGCGCACGCGCAGGCCGAAGGCGACGTTGTCGCGGGCGTTCAGGTTGGGGAACAGCGAGTACGACTGGAAGACCATGCCGGCGTCGCGTTTGCTGGCCGGCACGCCGGTGATGTCCCTGCCGTCCACGAGCACCGCGCCGGAGTCGGGCCGCTCGAACCCGGCCACGCACCGCAGCGCGGTCGTCTTGCCGCAGCCCGACGGCCCGAGCAGGGCGACGAACTCGCCGGGCGCGATGACGAGGTCGAGGCCGTCGAGCGCGACCGTCCGCCCGAAGACCCGCCGCAGCCCCCTGAACTCGACCGAGGCCGACCCGCTCATGATTTCCTCTCCCTACCGAAGACGGTGGACACGGCCAGCAGGAGCAGCCAGATGATGAGCAGGCTGAGGATGGACACGGCCACCGAGAGCTGCCCGCGCGACCCGGAGACGGTCACGATCCACACCGCGAACGGCTCGTACCCCAGCAGGCTCGCGACGGTGTACTCGCCCAGCACCAGCGCCAGCGTCAGGAACGACGCGCTGGCGAGCGCCGAGCGCAGGTTGGGCACGACCACCCGGAACAGCACGTACGGCCACGAGGCGCCCAGGTTGCGGGCCGCCTCCACGAGCGTGCGCACGTCCATCGTGCGCAGTCCCGCGTCCAGCGACCGGTACACGAACGGCAGCACCAGCACCACGTACGCCAGCACCAGCACGACCGGGAACCCCGGGTCCTGCACCGCGATGATCGTGGCCCAGAACGGCGTCGGCGCCAGCACCTCGGTCCCGGTCCGCAGCGACGTCGCCAGCCCCGCCACGAACGTGATCGGCGGCACCACCAGCGGCAGCGTGCACAACACCTCCAGGACCGGCCGCAGCCGCGGCGCGAACAGCCGCGCCGCGAGCATCGCCGGCAGCGCCAGCAGCAGCACCACGGCGATGGTGGCCGCCGCGAGCCCCAGCGACAGCAGCAGCGAGCGGGCGAACCCCTCGGCGGTCAGCAGCTCGGCGTACGGCGCGAACGACACCCCGGCCGCGGGCGAGTGGAGCGTGTACCAGAGCGAGGCCCCGAGCGGCACCAGGAAGTAGAGCCCGGCCACCAGGAACACGGCCCCGCGCCAGACCCGGGCCCGGGGCGCGCGGGCGGGGGCGGCGGCGACCGGCTCCAGCCCGGTCAGTGCAGCCATCGCGACGTCCTCCTCTGCAGCGGCAGGTAGATCGCCATCACCAGGCCGGCCACCACGATCATGTCGAGGCTGAGGGCGAGCGCGATGTTCTCGTAGCCGATCAGCACGTCGCCGGTGAGCGCGGCGGCGATCTTGAGGGTGACGAGCGGCACGACGGTGCCGACCATGGCGTTGGCGGTGGCGTAGGCGGAGAAGGCCGAGCCGAACAGCAGCACCACCCCGCCCAGCATGGCCGGGGCCAGCACCGGAAGCCCCACGTACCGCCAGTAGTGCCAGGCCGTGGCCCCGTTGTTGGCCGCCGCCTCCCGCCACTGCGGGCGCAGCCCGTCCAGCGCCGGCGCCATGGCCAGCACCATCAGCGGGATCGAGAAGTACAGGTAGACCACGGCGAGCCCCCAGAACGTGTACAGCGAGCCCGACGGCAGCCCGACCAGCCCGCTGACCACGCCGGAGTTGCCGAGCGTGGCGATCCAGAAGAACGCCAGCGGCACCCCGCCGAAGTTGGCGAGCACGCCGGAGGCGGTCAGCACCGCCTCGCGCAGCAGCCGGAAGCGCGAGGTCACGACGGCGTGGGCGAGGAACGTGCCGAGCACGGCCCCGGCCAGCGCCACCACCGCCGACAGCTTCACGCTGCCGAGCAGGGCGGTCAGGTAGCCGCCGCGCAGGCTCAGCGCCAGGTTGTCCAGGCTCGGCCGCCCCTGCGCGGTGAACGCCCCCGCCGCCAGCGCGGCGGCGGGGACGCCGAAGACGAGCGCGAAGAACGCCAGCAGCGGCAGCGCCCCCAGCCATCCCCGCGACCGGGCTCCCGGCCGGCCGCCCGTGAGGGAGCGGCTCATCCCGAGATCGCGGCGTCCCAGCCGCTCGCCAGCTTGGCCTTGGCCGCGTCGACCTGCTGGCTGGTGGGGAACGTCGGCTCGCCCTCGACCTGGGGCAGCTTGCCGGCGAGGGCCTGGTCCACGGTGCCGTCGGCGGTCATGGCGGGCAGCAGCACGGGACGGGCGAAGCCCTTGAGGAACAGGTTCTGGCCCTCGGCGCTGTAGAGGTACTCCTGCCAGAGGCGGGCGGCGGCCGGGTGCGGGGCGTCCTTGTTGATCGCCTGGGCGTACATCTGGAAGTACCTGCCGTCGGAGGGCACGTTCACCTTCCAGTCGATGCCCTTGTCGGCCATCTGGGGGGCGTAGGCGGCGTTGTTGTAGTCCCAGTCGATGCTGATCTGGGTCTCGCCCTTCTCGATGGTGGCGGGGGTGGTCTCGACCGGGTTGTAGTTGCCGGCGTCCTTGAGCTTCTTGAAGAAGTCGATGCCGGGCTGGATGTCGTCGAAGGAGCCGCCGCTCGCGAGCGCGGCGGCGTACACGCCGGCGAAGGCCGAGCCGGCCTTGGTCGGGTTGCCGTTCATCGCGACCTTGCCCTTGTACTCGGGCTTGAGCAGGTCCTTGAAGCTCGTGGGGCAGGTGGTGATCTTCTTGGCGTCGCAGCCGATCGACACGTAGCCGCCGTAGTCGTTGACCCAGAGGCCGGTGGCCTCCTTCTGGCCCTCGGGGATCTTGCCGAACGCCTGCACCTTGTACGGCGCGAACAGCCCCTCGGCCGCGCCGCTGATCGCGAACGACTGGCCGAGGTCGAGCACGTCGGGGGCGCGGTCCTGGCCCTTGCGGGTCTTGACGGCGTTGATCTCGTCGGCGCTGGCCGCGTCGGGGGTCTCGCTCTCGATCTTGATGCCGTACTTGGCCTGGAACTTCTCGATGATCTCGCCGTAGTTCGCCCAGTCCGGCGGCAGGGCGATGACGTGCAGGGTGCCTTCCTTCTTCGCGGCCTCGACGAGCTTGTCCAGCCCGCCGAGGTCGGCGGCGGAGGTGGCGGTGGCGGCGTTCGCCCCGCCCTGCGACGCCTGGGTGGTCTGCCGGGTGCCGGGGGCGGCGCCGCACGCCGCGGTTACTGCCGTGGTCACTAGGGTCAGGATCGCGGCGACTCCGGCCGCGCGGGCGCGAGGTGAGAACACGACGCCTCCACTGTGCTGGGGGTATGGCATGAAACTAGGGGAACTTGTACAAACAAGCGAGCACCAGTAAGTCGCATGAATGTTGCTCTTTCGTGAATGGGAGGGAGCGGCGGTGGTTGCGCGCTATGAACTGATTGCCGATGACCTGCGGGAGGGCATCCTCTCCGGCGCGCACCCGGTCGGCTCCCAGCTCCCGAGCGAGGCCGAGCTGGCCGAGCGGTACGGCGCGGCGCGCGGCACCGTGCGCCAGGCGGTGGCCGTGCTGGTCGCCGAGGGGCTGGTGGGCTCGCGGCAGGGCGCCAGGCGGATCGTGCTCGGCGCGGCGCGCAGCCAGAGCTTCGCCGAGCTGCACAGCTTCGCGCAGTGGGCGCGCGCCGGCGGCCACCGCTTCGGCGGCCAAGTGGTCGGGCAGCGCCGCCGCCCGGCGAGCGCCGCCGAGTCGGCCCGGCTGGGCGGGGAGGAGGTGCTGGAGGTGCTGCGGCTGCGCACGCTGGAGGGCGAGCCGGTGCTCGTCGAGCGGACGGTGTACGCCGGATGGGTGGCCCCGGCCGTCGAGGCGCTGCCCGCCGACTGCGAGTCGGTCACCGAGGCCCTGTACGAGGCCGTCGGGCTCGTCTTCGCCTACGGCGAGCACCTGATCGACGCGGTCGCCGCCGGCGCCCAGGACGCCCGCCTGCTGGGCGTGCGCCGGGGCAGCCCGCTGCTGCGCCAGCGCCGCGTCACGACGACCCACGAGGGCCGCCCGGTGGAGTCCTCCGACGACCGTTACCGCGCAGGCAGCGTGGCCTTCAGCATCCGCAACTCGATCGGCGCGAACCCGCTCGTGCGGCAGGCGCTCGACTTGCGTTCCGCGGCCGGAGAACATATGTTCGATTCATAGCGCCCGCCTTCCCCCGGGTGGCTCACGAACACGACCAGAGCCGCGGGGAGAAGCGTCTTGAGCAGACTCTATGGCGATCCGATAGAGGTGTGGACGAGGGACGGGGAGCCCATCCAGTTCGTCTGGCGCGACCGGCTCCACCTCGTCCGCCGCGTCCTCGACCACTGGGTGGTCGCGCGCGAGTGGTGGAAGACGAACGAGGGCGATCCGGGCGAACGCCAGTTCTGGCGCGTGGAGGCCGGGCCCGGCCGCGAGGTGGGCTCGTACGAGCTGCGCTACGACACCGCCAGCAACGGCTGGCTGCTGCTGAGGGCGTGGGACTGATGGCGCCGCCGTTCCCGCACCTCAACGTGTGCTCGGCGTACTCCATGCGGTACGGCACCGCCTTCCCCCAGGCCCTCGCCCGCCGCGCCGCCGAGTTCGGCATGGACATCCTGGCCCTGGCCGACCGCGACGGCCTCTACGGCGTGATCAAGCATGTCCAGGCGTGCGCGGACGCCGGGATCGCCCCGGTCGTCGGCGTCAACCTGGCGCTGGAGGCCCCGCCGTCGGGCCCGGTGCCCGGCATGCGCCCGTCGCGCCCCCGCACCGGGCCCGACGCCGAGGACCGCGTGACCGTGCTGGCCCGCGGCGAGGGCTGGTCGCGGCTCGCCCGCCTGGTCACCGCCGCCCACCGGGCCGGCGAGCGCGGCAAGCCCCAGGTCACCCGCGAGCTGATCGGCGCCTGGGCCGGCGGGCCCGGCGGCGGGCAGGGCGGCGACCACGGGTTCGGCGCCGACGACGGGCTCGTCGTGCTGCTCGGCCCCCGTTCCGACGTGGGCCGCGCCGTCGCCGAGCGGCGCGACGAGCACGCGCGGACGCTGCTCGGCCGGTGGCGGGCCGCGGTGCCCGGCGTGGTGATCGAGCTGGTCGACCAGTACGGCTTCCGCGACGCCACCACCGCCGTGCGCATGCTCGGCCTGGCCGAGTCCATGGGCGTGCCCGCCGTGCTCACCAACGCGGTGCGCTACCTCGACCCGGCCGACCACCAGGTGGGCGACGTGCTCGACGCGGCCCGCCAGCTCGTCCCCCTGCACCCGCGTCACCTGGAGCGCACGACCTCGCACGCCTACCTCAAGGGCACCAAGGAGATGTGGCAGGTGGCGGCCAAGGTCTGCGGCGCCGACCAGGCGCGGGTGGGGCGGCTGCTGCTGACCACCCGGCGGCTGGCCGAGGCGTGCGCGATGGACCCGCTGCGGCTGCTCGCGCTCCGCAACAGCCCGCCCGACCTGCACCTGCCCGAGATCGGCCGCGACCCCGTGCCGCTGCTGCGCCACCGCGTCGAGGACGGCCTGCTCCGCCGCGGCCTCGACCGCGACGCCGGCGCCCGCGACCGGCTCAGGGAGGAGCTGGCGATCATCGAGCGCAAGCGGCTGTCCGGCTACTTCATCGCGGTGGCCGGCATCACCGACATGATCCGCGGCATGGGCGTGCGCTGCGCCATCCGCGGCTCGGGCGCGGGCAGCCTGGTCAACTACCTGATCGGCATCGGCGAGATCAACCCGATGGAGCACGGCCTGCTCATGGAGCGCTTCCTGTCCGAGGGCCGCGTCGGGCTGCCCGACATCGACGTGGACGTCGAGTCCGCCCGCCGCCTCGACTGCTACAAGGCGATCTTCGACCGGTACGGCGAGGACCGGGTGGCCTGCGTGTCCATGATGGAGACCTACCGGGCGCGCAGCGCCATCCGCGACGTCGCGGGCGCGATGGGCCTGCCGCCGCACGAGATCGACACGATCGCCAAGGCGTTCCCGCACATCCGGGCCAGGCAGATCACCGCGTCCCTGGACGACCTGCCGGAGCTGCGCGGCAGCCGGCTCGGCGACGCCGGGCTCGACCGGGTGTTCCGGCTGGCGGAGAAGCTCGACGGGCTGCCCAGGCACATCGCGCTGCACCCGTGCGGGGTGCTCATCGGCAACGCCGGCCTCCTCGACCGGACGCCGGTCGAGCGCAGCCTGCTGGAGTTCCCCATGTCGCAGTTCGACAAGGACGACGTGGAGGAGGCCGGGCTGCTCAAGCTGGACGTGCTCGGCGTGCGGATGCAGTCGGCGCTGGCGTACGCGCTGGGCGAGATCGAGCGCGTGGACGGCGTCACCGTCGAGCTCGACACCCAGCGCGGCGACGACCCGGAGGCGCAGTACGTCCCGCACGACGACCAGGAGACCTACGACATGATCTGCGCCGCCCGCACGATCGGCTGCTTCCAGATCGAGTCGCCGGGGCAGCGGGAGCTGGTGGCCAAGCTGGAGCCGCGGGCGATGCACGACCTGATCGTGGACATCTCGCTGTTCCGGCCCGGGCCGGTCAACTCCGACATGATCACCCCCTACCTGGAGATCCGGCAGGGGTGGCGGCAGGCGTACTACCCGCACGAGCGGCTGCGCGAGGCGCTGCGCGAGACGAACGGCGTCGTGGTGTTCCACGAGCAGGTCCTGAAGATCATCTCGGTGATGACCGGGCGCGACCTGTCCTACGCCGAGATGTTGCGGCGCACCCTCGGCACGCCGGAGGGGCGCGAGCGGGTGCGCAACACGTTCGTGCCGCTGGCCAGGGCCAACGGCTTCGACGACGCGGCCGTCGACCGGGCCTGGCGGGTGCTGGACGCGTTCGGCGGGTTCGGGTTCTGCAAG
The DNA here is from genome assembly GCF_022664455.2 of Actinomadura luzonensis. Taxonomy (NCBI): domain Bacteria; kingdom Bacillati; phylum Actinomycetota; class Actinomycetes; order Streptosporangiales; family Thermomonosporaceae; genus Actinomadura; species Actinomadura luzonensis. The sequence continues at coordinate 10,493 of NZ_JAKRKC020000001.1, read as the reverse complement.
GCGCACGCGGCGGCGTTCGCGCTGCCCACGTACCAGTCGGCGTGGCTGAAACGGCACCACGCGGCGGCGTTCTTCGCCGGGGTGCTCACGCACGACCCCGGCATGTACCCCGCGCGGGTCATCATCGACGAGGCCCGGCAGTGCGGGGTGAAGATCCTGCCGCTCGACATCAACAAGTCCGGCAAGGACTGGCGGGTGGAACGGCTCGGGCCGCGCGTGCCGGTGCGGGTGCGGCCCGCGCGGCTCGGCGGCCCGGAGGAGGCGCCGCCCCGGCGGCGGGAGTTCCGGGCCGAGGACATCGGCAAGGGGTACGCGCTGCGGGTGCCGTTCTCGGCGATCAAGGGGGTGAGCGAGGCCGAGGTCGAGCGGATGGTGGCCGGGCAGCCGTACACGTCGCTGGCCGACTTCTGGGACCGCGCCCGGCCCTCGCGTCCCGTCATCGAGCGGATCGTCCAGGTCGGCGGCCTGGACGCGCTGCACGACCTGCACCCGGGCGGGCCGCGCTGGCGGCCCGGCGAGCTGACCAGGCGCGACCTGATCGCCCGGATCGGCGCGCTCGAACGGTCGTCGGACAGCGGCGTGCGGACCGGGCCGCGCTCCTCCCAGCGCTACACCCGCCCCTCCCGGCCCGCCGCCGCCCCGCAGCCCTCCGCCCAGCTCCCGCTGGGGTTCACCGAGCACCTGCCGCCGGGCGAGCTGCCCGAGATGACCGAGGCCGAGATGGTCGAGGCCGAGCTGGAGATCCTCGGCATCGACGTCAGCCGGCACGTCATCAGCTTCCACGACGAGCTGCTCGACCTGCTCGGCGTGGTGCGCGCCCGCGACCTGCTGCGGCAGCGCAACGGGTCGGAGGTGCTGGTGGCGGGGGTCAAGGTGGCCACCCAGACCCCGGCCGTGCGCTCCGGGCAGCGGGTCGTCTTCACCACCCTGGAGGACTCCACCGGGCCGATCGACCTGACCTTCTTCGAGTCGGTGCAGGGGCACTGCGCCTCGACCGTGTTCGGGTCGTGGCTCATGCTGGCCAAGGGAGTGGTGCGGCGCACCGGGGTGCGGGCGGTGTCGCTGCGGGCCGTCGACTGCTGGAACCTCGCCGACGTGGACGCCCTGTGGCGCTCCCGGGGCGTCGACGCGGTCCGCGCCCTGCTGCGCCGGACGCCGGAGGAGCCGGCGGGGGTCGGCGGGCGGCCCGTCGAGTACGCCAACGGCTTCCGCCTGTCGCCCTACTCCGACCTCGCGCCCGCCGTCGCGGCCCCGCCCCGCCGCCTCTGGCACGCCAGCCCCGGCAGCTCCGGCCCCACCGCCGCCTGACCCGCCCCGTCACCGTCGCGCACGGGCCGGGTGGTCAGGTGGGGCGGGTGATCGGGGTGGAGTCGTGCGGTTTGGCGGACAGGGTGCGGAGGGAGGCCAGGGGGGAGCGGGCGGCCTGCTGCAGCCGGGTCAGCTCGCGTACGGTGCCCGCGCACGACATCGCCGCCAGCGCCGCGAACAGCAGCTCCGGCACCCCCACCCCGGTCAGCCCGTCGGCGGAGGAGTCGAGCGGCAGCCGGACGGTGACCAGCGCGAGCATGGCCAGCCAGCTCAGCCACCACCCGGTCAGCAGCGCGAGCCACCGCCCGCGCTGCCCGGCCGGCGGCCGGGTGCCCCGCCACACCTGGTCCACCAGCACCGCGGGCGCCACCAGGTTGAGGCCGGGGATGAGCCAGGCCGCCGCCACCGGCCCGGTCGCCGCCGACCGGTCGTTGGCCTGCCTGGCCCGCACCAGCCACGTGACGTACGCGGCCCCCGCCGCGATCGAGGTGCCCGCCACCAGCATCATCAGCACCGCGAACACGGTGACCGCGCCCACGACGGCCTCCGCGGCGGCCCCTTGGGGCCGTCCGCCGAAGGCGGCGAGCTGGGCGGCGAGCTGCCGCCCCCGGGCCTGCTCGAAGACCACGAGAGCGGCGAGGGAGAAGACCTGCGCGGAGAGCGTGACGTAGACGGCGGAAGCGGCTCTGGTAGGCGGTGCCTGGGTGTAGCGCACGATGTTCTCCCCCCGGGCCATGCGCTGTGGTTCTGATTCACTTGTATCCCGGGGACCCCGCCGTTAATCAGCTCACCACGCCGGATTCCCACGCCCAAGCTGCGATTTCTACCCGATTGCGGACACCGAGTTTGGCGAAGATGCTGCCGAGATGCGTCTTGACCGTCGACAGCGACACGAACAGCTCGGCGGCCACCTCCTGGTTGGTGCGCCCCCGCGCGATCAGCCGCACGACGTCCAGCTCGCGGTCGGTCAGCGGGTCGTTCATGGGCGGCGGCGCGGCCCGCCGGGGCTGTGACAGGTGCTGCAGCAGCCGTACGGTGACCGACGGCGACACCAGCGCGTCACCGGCCGCCGCGGCCCGCACCGCCTCGATGAGCAGCGTGGGCCCGCTGTCCTTCAGCAGGAAGCCGGTCGCGCCCGAGCGCAGCGCGCCGTAGACGTACTCGTCGAGGTCGAACGTCGTGACGATGACCACCCGCAGCGGGTTGTCCACCCCGGGGCCGGCCAGGATGCGGGTCACCTCGATGCCGTCGAGCTTGGGCATCCTGATGTCCAGCAGGCACACGTCGGGGCGCAGCCGGCGCGCCTCGGCCACCGCCTCGGCCCCGTCGGAGACGGCCGCGACGACCTCCATGTCCGGCTGCGCGTCCAAGATCATCTGAAAGCCGGTCCGCACCAGTTGCTGGTCGTCGGCGACGAGAACCCGAATAGTCACGGCCCAACTCTAGGCAGATCGGCTCTCCGGCACCCTGGCGAACGGCACCCCGCGCAGGCTGAGCAGCACCATCGCGGCGCATCCGCAGGTGAGCGCGAGGTCGGCGACGTTGCCCACGAACGGGCCGTAGTCGATGAAGTCGACGACGTGCCCCTGGGCGAAGCCGGGTGCGCGGAACAGCCGGTCGCCCAGGTGGGAGACCGCGCCGCCGAGCAGCACGCCCAGCACCAGCGCCCAGCCGGGGGAGGCCAGCCGGCGCGCGACGTGGAGGATGCCGGCCACCGCGGCCGCCGCCGTCAGGGCGAACACCCACGTCGTGCCGGTGCCCAGGGAGAACGCGGCGCCGGCGTTGTACAGCAGCCGGAAGTGGATCAGCGGCGGGAGCACCGCGACGCGCTCGCCGCCGGACAGCGCGGCGACCGCCCAGAGCTTGGTGAGCTGATCCACCAGCAGGACGACCGCGGCCAGCGCGAGCATCATGCCGTACAGCCGACCAGAACCGCGCTCCAACCGCACCATGTGTGGCCTCCGTGCCGAACGACGTCTCCGCCCGAAGACTACCGGCGCGGGCGGCCGGCCGAGGATCGGCCGTTCGGCCGAGGCGGGATGTCCGCACGGCCGATCCGCCGCAGGGGGCCCGCCGCGAGGCTTGAGGGCATGAACGACGTGCTTGTTGGACGGGCCCTCGCCAAACGGTTCGGGCAGACGGTCGCCCTCGGCGGCGTGGACATCGCGGTACGGGCCGGCGAGGCCGTGGCCATCATGGGCCCGAGCGGATCGGGCAAGTCCACCCTGCTCCACTGCCTGGCGGGCATCATGAAGCCGGACGCGGGCGAGGTGCACCTGCTGGGGCAGCGCATCGACGCCATGGGGGAGCGCAAGCGCAGCGCGCTGCGCCGCTCCCGCTTCGGCTTCGTCTTCCAGTTCGGCCAGCTCCTGCCCGAGCTGCCCGCCGAGGAGAACGTGGCGCTGCCGCTCATGCTGGGCGGCGTCGCGCGGGCGCAGGCGGTGCGGCAGGCCCGCGAGTGGTTCGCGCCGCTCGGCCTCCAGGGCATGGAGACGCGGCGGCCGGGCGAGCTGTCGGGCGGCCAGGCGCAGCGGGTGGCGATCGCCAGGGCGCTGGTGACCGGGCCGGCCGTGGTGTTCGCCGACGAGCCGACCGGCGCCCTCGACCAGCGCACCGGCCAGGACACGATGCGGCTGCTGACCGAGGCGACCCGGCACAACGGCGCCTCGCTGATCGTGGTCACCCACGACCCGAACGTGGCCGCCTGGTGCGACCGCACGGTCGAGGTCCGCGACGGCCTGCTCGTCACGATGAGCGGGGCGACGGCGTGAACCTGGACCTGACCTGGCGGCTGCTCAGGGGCGGCGGGCGCAAGGGCCTGCTGGGCACCTGGCTGACGCTCGGGGCCGTGGCCGTCTCCACGGCGCTGCTGCTGTTCGCCGTGGCCGCGAACGTCGCCTTCGACGCCAGGGCCGAGCGCGGCGCCTGGCGCAACCCGGTCCCGGCCGCGGCCGGGGACGCGGTCGCGGTGGAGGCGTCCCGCTTCGACTACGTGCGCGACCGGACGATCACCGTCGTGGACCTCGCCGCGTTGAAGGAGGGCGTGCCCGCGCCGCCCGGGCTGCCGCGCTTCCCGCGGCCGGGGGAGACGTGGCTGTCGCCCGCCCTCGCCGAGCTGGTCCGCGAGCTGCCCGCCGCCGAGCTGGGCGCGCGCTACCCCAAGGTCGCCGGCACGCTCGGCGACGAGGCCCTCGTGTTCCCCGGCGAGCTGGTCGCGGTCACCGGCCAGGAGCCGGACGCGCCCGCCATGACCGCGCGGCGCAGCGACGACTGGATCGTCGGCAAGCCGCCGGTCAAGGTCGCGAGCCTGGCCGGCACGCCGAGCGAGGACTCCGAGGCGTACAAGGTGCTCGCGGTCATCGCGAGCGTGCTCATGGTCGTGCCGCTGCTGGTGTTCGGGGGCGCGGCGGCCCGGCTCACGGTGGCCAGGCGGGACCGGCGGCTGGCCGCGCTCCGGCTGGTCGGCGCGACGCCGGGCCAGGTGGTGCGGATGACGGTGGCCGAGGCGGTGCTCGTCGCGCTGGCGGGCGCGCTGGCCGGGGCGGTGGTGTTCGCGCTGGCGGTGCCGCTGCTGGCGGGCATCCCGATCCAGGGCGGCGGCTGGTTCGTCGCGGACCTGTTCCCCGGCGCGCTCGTCCTCGCGGGGGTGCTGGTGGCGGTGCCGCTGCTGGTGGGGCTGTCGGCGGTGGCGGGGCTGCGGCGGGTCGTGGTGAGCCCGCTCGGCGTGGCCAAGCGGGAGACGCCGCCCGGCATGCGGTTCGTCCGCGTGGTGGCGCTGCTCGCGGTGCTGGCCGCCTTCCCGATGCTGACCAGGGGGACGAGCGTGGCGATCGTCGCCGTGGCGCTCGGCCTGGCCTTCCTCTGTCTCAACCTGGCCGGGCCGTGGGTGGTGGGCCTCATCGGCAGGATCACCGCGCGGACCGCGCGCGGCCCCGCGCCGCTGCTGGCCGGACGCCGGCTGGTGGACGACCCGCGCTCGGCCTGGCGGACGGTGAGCGGGGTGGCGCTGACCGGGTTCGTGGCGGGCTTCCTCGGCCTGCTCAGCCCCGGGGCGTTCGCCGGGGACGGCGGGCCGCCGCAGCTCCGCGTGCTCGCGCCCGCCGGGCAGGTGGAGCAGCTCGCCGGGCAGGCCCGCGAGCGGCTGGCGGCGGCCGGGGTGCCGGCCGGGGTCAAGGTCGTCAAGCAGACCGTCGTGGCCGCGTTCCAGGGAGAGCCCGGCGCGGAGACGCTGGACCGGGCGCGCACCGCGCTCGCCGGGCTCGTCCCCGGTCGCACCCCGACGACGGAGGACGACGAGCAGCGCTTCGGCGTCCAGATCCTGGCCGACGTGCGCGTGGGCACGGTCGTGGTGCTGGCGGTGTCGTTCCTGGTGGCGATCGCCAGCGCGGGCATCACGGCCGCCTCGTCGGTGCTGGACCGGCGGCAGACGTACGGGCTGCTGCGGCTGGCCGGCACCCCGCTGGAGGTGCTGGACCGGGCCAGGCGGGCCGAGACGCTGATCCCGCTGGCGGTGATGGGCGGCGGCGCGATCCTGGTGGGGGCGTTCTGCGCGACGCCGTTCATGATCGGCGGGGTGAGCACGGCCGGGGTGGTCACGCTGGTGGCCTGCGTGGCGCTCGGGTTCGGCGGGGTGATCGGGGCGGGGGCGCTGAGCAGGCCGCTGCTGAGGTCGGTCACCTCCGACCCCGCCCCGCGTCCCGACTAGCCCAGGACGAGGTCGCGCACCTGCCTGAGCGTGGGCTCGTCGCGCGGGCCCATGACGAGCAGGCTCGTCACCGGGCTCTTGCGCCACAGCTCCAGGCGCTCCCTGATGCGGCCGGGCGGGCCGACGAGCGAGATGCCGTCGGCCAGCTCGTCGGGGATCGCCTGGAACGCCTCGTCCTTGCGGCCGGCGAGGTAGAGGGACTGGATGTGCTCGGCGGCCTCGGCGTAGCCCATGCGGCCGATGATGTCGGCGTGGAAGTTGCGGTGGCGGGCGCCCATGCCGCCGATGTAGAGGGCCAGCATGAGCTTGACGCCGTTGAGCGCGGCCCGCACGTCGTCGGAGATGACGACCGTGACCATGGCGGCGATCTCGAAGCCCGCGGGCGCCCCGGCCAGCGCGTCGCCGTACATCTCCTCGATCTTGTCGGGGAAGGCGAACAACGGCAGCCAGCCCTGGGCGACCTCGGCGGCCAGGGCGACGTTCCTGGGGCCCTCCGCGCCCAGGTAGACGGGGATGTCGGGGCGCAGCGGGTGGGTGATGAGCTTGAGCGGCTTGCCGAGGCCGCCGGGCAGCGGCAGCGGGTAGTGGGGGCCACCGGCGGTCACCGGCTCCTCGCGGCGCCAGACCTTGCGCATGATCTCGACGTACTCGCGGGTCCTGGCCAGCGGGCGGGCGAACGGCTGGCCGTACCAGCCCTCCACCACCTGCGGCCCGGAGGCGCCGACGCCGAGTATCAGCCGGCCGCCGGTGAGCGCGTCGAGGGTCATGGCGGTCATGGCGGTCGTGACGGGCGGCCTGGCCGAGAGCTGCGCGACCGACGTGCCGAGCTTGATGCGGCTGGTACGCGCCCCGTACCAGGCGAGCGGGGTGAACGCGTCGCTGCCGTACGCCTCGGCCGTCCACACCGAGTCGTAGCCGAGACGCTCGGCCGCCAGCACGGATGCGGTCGCGTCGTCGGCGTTGCGCTGCCAGTAGCCCAACTGGAGCCCGAGCTTCATGTGACACCTCCGGAATTAAGTTCTATTACGGCCGCGGCCGGGCCGGGTGTCAATGGAGGATCTTCCGGGGAAGTCACAGTCCGTGCTCAAAGGTCTCTGTCGCGTAGCCTGCCTCCTGCTGCTTCTGCTGCCGGCGGCCGAGCCCATGGTGGCCGCGAGTGCGTCCCGGCCGAACGTCGTCCTCATCGTCGTGGACGACCTGGAGGCCGGCACGCTGGCGTACTTCCCGAACATCCAGCGCCAGCTCGTCCGCCAGGGCGCCTCGTTCGACCGGTTCTTCGTGACGAACTCCTGGTGCTGCCCGTCGCGCGCGTCGATCCTGCGCTCCCAGTACGTCCACAGCCACGGCGTGCTGACCAACACCGCGCCCGAGGGCGGCTTCGACCGGTTCCACACCTCCGGCCTGGAACGTTCCACGATCGGCACGTGGATGCAGGCGGCCGGCTACCGCACCGCCCTCATGGGCAAGTTCCTCAACCACTACCCGGGGCGCACCGCCGGCGAGACGTACGTGCCGCCCGGCTGGGACGAATGGGCGGTCCCCGTCACCAACCTCTACGAGGAGTACGGCTACCGCCTCAACGAGAACGGCGGCCTGACCGAGCACGGCTGGGGCCGCGAGGACTACCTGTCGGACGTGCTCGCCGACAAGAGCCGCGCCTTCATCGAGAGCTCGGGCAAGCCGTTCTTCCTCTACCTCGCGCCGATCGCGCCGCACAACCCGGCCAACGCCGCCTGGCGGCACGAGGAGGCGTTCCCGCAGCTCAGCGCGCCCCGCACGCCGTCGTTCAACCAGGCCGACGTCAGCCGCGAGCCGCTGTGGCTGCGCAGCCGGCTCCCGCTGTCGCAGGAGCAGATCGAGGCGGTCGACCGCCGCCACCGGGCCCGGCTGCGCGCCATGCTCGGCGTGGACGACCTGGTCGGCACCGTCGTCGACGCCCTCCGCGCGAGCGGGCACCTCGACGACACCTACCTCCTGTTCACCTCCGACAACGGCTTCCACCTGGGCACGCACCGGCTGCCGCAGGGCAAGACCACGCCGTTCGAGGAGGCGATCAAGGTCCCGCTGGTGGTGCGCGGCCCCGGCGTCCGGCGCGGCTCCACGATCACCCAGATGGCCGCCACCGTGGACCTCGCGCCCACCGTCGCCGAGCTGGGCGGGGCCGCGCTGCCCGCGTTCGCGGAGGGGCGGTCGCTGGTGCCGCTGCTCAAGGGGGCCAGGCCGGCGGCGTGGCGGCACAACGCGCTGATCGAGTTCAACCGGCCCGTCAACCGCTCGTCGGCCCGCCAGACGCCGGTGCCCGCCTACCAGGCGCTGCGCACCGAGCGCTACACCTTCGTCCGCTACGACACCGGCGAGAAGCAGCTCTACGACCTGCAGAAGGATCCGTACCAGCTGGTCAACCTGGCCTCCGCGGCCGACGCGACGCTGATGGCAGGGCTGGAGGCGCGGCTGAACGCGCTGGTGGCCTGCTCGGGGGCGAGCTGCCGGCAGGCCGACGCGCGTCAGTGAGGGAAGAGCGCCGGGTAGGCGTCGGCCAGGTGCTCGGAGACGGCCGCGGCGGCCTCGCCGGGGTCGCCCGCCTCGACGGCGGCCAGGATGCGCAGGTGGCCGGCGCGCAGGATCGCGGTGTCGCCGAGGCGTTCGACCGCCTCGACCGAGAACCTGCGCATCGCGTCCCTGAGCGAGCGCATGATGGCGGCGACCAGGCGGTTGCCGGAGGCGTCGGCGATCGCGCAGTGGAAGGCGATGTCGTGCTCCACGAACTCCTCGGCGGAGCGGGCGGCGTCCATGCCGGCGAGCGCGGCGGCCAGGGACTCGGTGCCGGCCCGGCCGGCGGCCGCGCGGGCGGCGGCCCACCGCTCGATCAGGTGCCGGGTGTCGATGACCTCGCGCAGTTCGAGGGTGGCCAGGCCGAGGTGCAGGCGCAGCAGGTCGGTCAGCGCCGAGTCGGGGCGCGCGGTCAGCACCGCGCCCGCGTCCGGGCCGCGGCCGACCTGGGAGGACACCACGCCCAGCGTCTCCAGCACGCGCAGCGCCTCGCGGACGGAGGAGCGGCTGACCCCCAGCTGCTCGGCGAGCTGCCGTTCGGCGGGCAGGCGGTCGCCGGCGGTGAGGCCGTCCTCGGCGATCCGCCGTTCGATCTGAGCCAGAACGTCCTCAAATGTCCGGGTGCGCTTCACCGGACGCCACCCACTGCCGTCCAACCGGACCTCCCTGCTATGGTCTGACCATATTGTGGTCAGACCATACCTTTCGAGAGGAGAGCCGTGCGAGTCGCCCTGTTCATCACGTGCGTGAACGACACGCTCTTCCCCGGCACCGGCAAGGCCGTGGTGTCCCTGCTGCGCCGGCTCGGCTGCGAGGTGGACTTCCCGGCCGCCCAGACGTGCTGCGGCCAGATGCACGTCAACACGGGCTACCGCGCGGAGGGCGTGCGGCTCGCGCGCCACTTCACCGAGGTCTTCGCCGGGTACGACGCCGTGGTGGCCCCGTCCGGCTCGTGCGCGGCCATGGTGCGCGAGCAGTACCCCAAGCTGGCCAGGCCGGGCAGCAAGGGGGCCGCGGCGATCGCCGAGGTCGCGCCCAAGGTGTACGAGCTGACGGAGTTCCTGCTCGACGTGCTGAAGGTCGAGGACGTCGGCGCGTACTTCCCGCACCGCGTCACCTACCACCCGACCTGCCACTCGCTGCGCGGCCTGCGCCTCGGCGACCGCCCGGCCCGGCTGCTCGCCCACGTGCGCGGCCTGGAGCTGGTGCCGCTGCCGGGGGCCGAGGAGTGCTGCGGGTTCGGCGGCACGTTCGCGGTGAAGAACCCGGCGGTCTCGGCGGCGATGGGCGCGGACAAGACCCGCAACATCATGGACACCGGCGCCGAGGTGCTGTGCGCGGCCGACAACTCGTGCCTCATGCACATCGGCGGCACGCTGCGTCGGCAGAAGACGGGGGTGCGGACGATGCACCTGGCGGAGATCCTGGCGTCCACGGAGGAGAGCCAATGAGCGCGACATTCCTCGGCATGCCCGGAAATTTCCCGAAAAACTCTCAGCAGGCCGTCCAGAACTCGCAGCTTCGCTACAACCTCCGCAAGGCCACCCACACCATCCGCGGCAAGCGCGCGAGCGTCGTCGGCGAGCTGCCCGACTGGGCGGAGCTGCGCGCCGCCGGCAAGGCCATCAAGGACCACACGCTCCGCAACCTCGACCGCTACCTGGTCCAGCTCGAACGCGCCGTGCAGGACGCCGGCGGCACCGTCCACTGGGCGCGCGACGCCGCCGAGGCCAACCGCATCGTGACCGAGCTGGTCCAGGCCACCGGCGAGCGCGAGGTCGTCAAGGTCAAGTCGATGGCCACCCAGGAGATCGAGCTCAACCAGGCGCTGGCCGCCGCGGGCATCACCGCGTACGAGACCGACCTCGCCGAGCTGATCGTGCAGCTCGGCGACGACTTCCCCAGCCACATCCTGGTCCCCGCGATCCAC